>JAKVBQ010000016.1 GCA_022447205.1 Phycisphaerales bacterium | reverse complement strand
CGGTCGTCCTGACACGGACATTCGGTTCGATCAGGGCGATGTTCTTGCCGAAACGCTTCCAGTTCGCGTAGAGGTCGCCGGTCTGGACGCCCGCATTGTCACGACCACCGGAGATCGTCCAACCGATGAAGAGGTTCCTCTTCGCGTAGTCACGAGGCAGCTCGGCCAGGACTCCCTGGGTCTTGTTGTTGACCCAGAGGCGGTACAGCGGCCGCTCCCCATCATCGGTCGTCTGGACCTCGACGTACCCCGACGAGACATCCGAGAAGTCGGGGAACTCGGGGGCGTTCGGCCCCTGGATGGCGCGTTGCATCCCGGGCTGGGCGTGGAGACAGGGGCCGATCCCGGCAATGGCTGCCCCAAAGGCGAGAGTGCAGATCATCGAGCGACGCTTCTTCATGACTGTGAACTCCAGGGTGGTGGCCGGACCATGCCCTCTCACGCTGCCTCCGGGCGCACAGACGCCGGGGATGTGAAGGCCGGTCCGGACCGGAACCGTTCATCGTAGGAACCCCACCAAGGACGGTTCAAGGAGGGAATTCCATGTTCAATCTCTTCGGCAGATCGGGCCCGTTCATCCAACATCGGGCCAGCTGAATCGAGCCGTGAGGACACTCCCGGTAATGGGGCCGCTAGGACCGATCAGGAGGGCTGCCGACCAGCTTCTGGAGGGCGATCGGGGCATCTTGAGCCCTGCCCTCAAGGAAGCCGGCAAGCGGCGTGGGTGAGCCCTCTCGAGCCGCCTGCTCCACGGCGAGGCGCCAGGCCTCCTCATCCGTCTCCGAGAGCAGGTTCTCCCACACGATGACCAGGGCGAGCTCAAGGCCCTCGAGGGCGACTTCCCCGAAGATCCTGGTCTGGAGCGCCTGCTGGGGTGTCGACCAGAGGGCGTAGGCAGGGGGGCTGCCGAAGAGCGGCCCCTCCTCCTCCGGACTGATGTTCATCCTGAATCGGAGCAACTCGGCAACGGCACCGCTCGGCGGCTCGTCCCGCTCATCCTCCGGCACGCTGATGCCGTTGTTCATGAACGACTCGTGCGAGGGTTCGAGTTCCAGGGTCGCCTCGACCGGGGTGGCCCTACCGATGAACTTGACGCCGAAGGGTGCCGGGGGCAGGACGATCCCTCCACCACGGATCGACTTCTTCTCATCCTCGGAGATCGCCGGGGACTCCAGCATGAGATCCTTGTAGTTTCCGGTGTTCGCGGAGTAGAGCAGGATGGACAGCCCCCATGAACGGATCTCCTCGAGGGTGATGTCCGTTCGATCCGGCTCGAACCTCTGCAGGAATCGCAGGACGGCAGGCTGCCCGATCGTCTTCCAGACCCGATCCCGTTCGCTCCGCGAAGCCGAGCCGTCCATGCCGAGCAGGAATGCCGAATGCAGTTCGCTGGAATCCAGTGGTCCATCGGTTGCGAGCGAGATGAGGATCGGCAGGATCACCTGAAGCCGGAACATCTCGTCATCGGTGACGGCCCCAAGATCATCATCCTGCCGGATCCGAAGGCCGACCCGCTGGGCCTCGAGGATTGCACCGGCACCGACCCAGCGCAGATAGCCGTCGATGATGCCGGGGATGAACTCCTCCTCGAAGACCGTGTCGACGAGGGTCCTGGTCGCCTCATCCCGATAGCGATTCTGGGCCCAGCGCTTGAGGATCCTCAGCCAGAGAATGCCTGACTCGACCCTCTTGACCAGTCGTGGCCAGGCATTCCTCGTATCGGCAGGCGCTTCGTACCAGAAGGTGGTCTCGCCGAGCAATCCCGACATTCGACTCCATCCGTTCGCACCATCAAGCTCGTTGGGAAGCTCCTCACCGAATGTCGCATGGAACCGCACGCCGCCGCGCTCCTCGTCACGCTCCGGAGCGTGGCCATAGGTCTCACTGAGGAGGTCCATGTCACCGGAAGAGAGGTCGCTGTCGGAATACGTCCGCTGGGGCAGGCCGCCATCATCCCGCATCCTGACATGCACCTTCCGCTGGCTGCAGGCGGAGGCCACGCAGCAGGCGACGGCAAGGCCGAGGAGCAGGATGCCTGTTCGATGAATGCGGTGTCGAGTCACGGTGTCCACTCCAGTGCCTGTCGTGCCAAGCGTACCTTCAAATCAACGAGTGCTCCCGCACTTTCTCGCTGGTCGAGCCAGCAATCCAGGTCCTTGAGTGGGACCAGATGGACCTCGATGCATTCATCATCCACCCCTCCGCCGGCATCGACCCGAACCAGTTCACGAGCCCGCACGACCGTCAGCACCTCGTCAGTGAGCCCAGCGCTGCTCGGACCAGACCAGAGGAGGTCGAGGACGCCGGCCCGGTATCCCGTCTCCTCCTCAAGCTCCCGGGCCGCGGCCTCCAGGATCGTCTCCGCTCCCTGGTCACCGACCAGACCCGCCGGGAGTTCGATCACCTGACACCCCAGCGGCCGCCGGTACTGCTCGACGAGGACCACCTCCATGGCCTCGGTGCAGGCGATCACACCGACGACTCCCGTCCCGGAACGTCGGCGCACGAACTCCCAACCCGAAGTGGCGAGGAAATCAAGGTGCACGCCGCGATGCAGCAGCTTCGGTTCTCTGTTCTCTGGTCCGGAGGTCATGCCGTTGCGCTCCCTCTGTTCGAGTGGGCCATGTGTCGCCTGTGATAGAATATCGAGGTGATCGCTCCGGACGAAGCGCCCGAACGACAAGGATGGCGGCAAGAACCCGATGAACCAGCAGGACGACAGCACCGGCAGGATCTGTTCTCGCCTGACGCCCTTCGGGACGACGATCTTCACCACGATCTCAAGGCGAGCGAACAGCGTCGGCGCCGTGAATCTGGGTCAGGGCTTCCCGGACGAGGATCCGCCTGAAGACCTCATCCAGGCGACGATCGATTCGCTGCGTGCCGGCCACAACCAATACGCCCCGATGCCGGGCATCGATTCGCTGCGCCAGGCGATCGCGGATGACCAGGCCGGGCGTGGCAGGGGGACATGGGCTGCGAGCGACGAGATCACCGTCACCTCGGGAGCAACCGGTGCACTCGCCGCCTCGATCCTCGGCACCCTCGAACAGGATGACGAGGTCATCCTCTTCGACCCCGCCTACGACGCCTACCCTGCGCTCGTCGCGATGGCGGGTGCGAAGTCGGTCCGTCTGGCACCGGCCGCTCCGGAGTTCAGGATCACCCGGGAGCTCATCGAAAAGGCGTTGACGCCACGAACCCGGATGATCCTGGTCAACACCCCCTGGAATCCCACCGGCAGGATCCTTGACGATGGTGAGCTCGGGATCATCGCCGACATCTGCAGGCAGCACGACCTCATCTGCGTCAGCGACGAGGTCTATGAACGCATGGTCTTCACCGCGCCACACCGTTCGATCTCGACCCTGCCCGGGATGAGGGATCGAACCATCGTCATCTCCAGCATGGGCAAGACCTATTCCTGCACGGGCTGGAAGGTGGGCTGGGCCTGCGCACCGCCGGACCTCACCGCGGCGATCCGGGCGGCACACCAGTTCCTGGTCTTCTCCATCCCCCAACCACTCCAGGAGGCTGCGGCACGAGCCTTGAACCACCATGCAGAGGCCTGGGACGAGACCCTGACCGACAGCTACCAGGCACGTCGGTCATTCCTCCTCGACGGTCTGCGTGAAGTGGGCATGCAACCGATCGAGCCGGAAGGCACCTATTTCATACTCACCGACTACACTCCGCTGGGTGACGAGAACGACATCGCCTTCTGCGACCGTCTTCTGGAGACGGTCAAGGTCGCTGCCGTTCCCTGCAGCATCTTCACCCGCGACGGGCTTGGAACCCGTGACTACGTCCGTTTCGCCTTCTGCAAGCCGTTGACGGTTCTTGAAGAGGCGCTCAAGAGGCTTCGAGGACTTCAACGACTCTGACCGAAAAGGCATGCCGATGCGTGATCCTGATCGAAACGACGAGAAGAACACGTCGATCCTCCTGACGCGAGGAGACGTCGAATCGCTGGTCTGCACCCTGATCGCTGAACAGGAATCGACCTCCCGACTGCGCCTTCTTCACCTGAAGCGCGACGGCGCCAATGCAGGGCAGAGAGAACGAAGTGCCCGCCTCCAGGCGGAGCTCATGGAGCAGGATCTCGAGATCATGCCACCCAACAACCACCTGCCCCCGATGGCGCAGGAGCTCGGGCTCGCGCTCCAGGCGGTCGAGGGAAGTGGGGTGGTGATCTGGCCTCTCCGCTGCGGTCCGGACGCAACGGCGGTTGCCGAAGGACTCGAGCTCGCCCGGCACATGAGCCATGCCTGGTCGTTATCGACCAGGCAGGAGCCGATCAGCATCCTGACCCCGATCATCGACCTCGACGAATGCCAGGTGCTCGAGCTTGCACTCGACCTGAACGGCCCGCTGGGCGCTTCATGGCCGTGTGAAGAGGGGGGGGCGGCCCCCTGTGGTGACTGCGAGGGCTGCCAGCCATGGCGATCGGCTGCTGAAAAGCTGGCCCAGGAATGGCCCCTGGGAGCCCTTCAGCCCAGCTGAGGGTGAATTGGCCTTGAGCTGATCCGGATTCCCCGGTACCCTGCTCGATTCCCCCCCGGCGGAAGCGTCCGGGGACAGAGTCGTCTGGACCCATGAGGAGCCGACCGTGTACGCGATCATCGAAGACAGTGGTTCTCAGCTGAAGGTCTCCGAAGGAGACATCGTCGAAATCGATCCGCGAGAAGGTGTCGACAAGGACCAGATCGTGTTCGATCGCGTGCTTGCGATCGGGGACGGTGACCAGGCTGCACGCATGGGACACCCGTACCTCGACGGTGCATCGGTCAAGGCCGAACTGATCGACGAGATCCGCGGCGAGAAGCTGCACGTCTTCAAGTACAAGCGACGCAAGGGCTATCGACGGAAGCTCGGCCATCGCCAGCCGTACCTCCGCGTCAAGATCGCCTCGATCGAGGGCTGATCGACGCTCGCACCGATTCAAGAGATCACCAAGGACCGTTCCCCGCAGGGGGACGGTCCTTTCTCATCCGGGGTCAGGTTCGGTCGAGCACGTGCCTGATCAAGTCGGTGGATTCCGGGGCACGTGTCCTGCAACTGAGCCGGACAGCTTCACAGGCCGAATATGCTTCCTTGCTGAGCTCCGCGGCCGGAAGCCTTCTCGGCGTGCTGACCAGGTCACGGAACTCCGACCCAAGCTGGCTGCAGGCATGTTCGAACGACCCGGTGAGACCGGCGTGCGACTCGACCTGTGCACCGGACGGGTCCGTCCAGGCAACCCCGGCCTCGTCGACCTGCAACGTTCCACCAGGCCCGTTGAGGTGGACGGCACGATGCCAGCACCCCTGGTCGCTCGCTGAAATCGTGGCCAGCGCGCGAGGGGCATGTCGAACCAGGACCCCAATGTGTCCGGTCAGGTCGGGGAGATCGTCGGGAATGGCATCGACATGCGCGTGGGCCGGTTCATTGGACTGCGCCGCATTGGGACCCACCAGCATCGCATCGACCATCTCGACGCCACCGCAGAGATGTTCAAGCACACGCATCGCATCGTAGAGCCGGGCGAAGAGGGTGCCCTGTCCGCTTCCGCACTGACTCGTGACGTGGACGGATGCGATCGGGCCGAAGGATTCGAGGATCTGTTCGACAGCCATGAAGCCCGGGGACCGGATGAATTCGCCCAACATCACCGGCGTGTTGCGGTCGACCATGACCGGCGCGGCAGGTTCGATCATGCCGACAAGTCGACCGGCCTTGAGGTGGGGGAGCGGATCGAACCGGGCATCGGCGGCAAAGACGCATTCCGCATGACTGTCGATCGGCCCGACACGAGGGTCATCGAAGACCGGTGCGCCGATGGTCGATTCCATGGCCCGCCTGACGGTCTCATCGGGGCCGCCACAGGCCCTGATCGGCAGCTCCGACTGCCTGACGGCGGCTTCCAGATACCCGAGGCTCCGCGATGCCCCCCAGAGCGCGATGGCTGGTGGGTCTGATCCGGTGCGGCCACCGGGGTTCTCGGAATCGTGAGCGCGGGCTGAATCCATGACGAGAGTCTAACGTCAGTTGATCGAAAAGCTGACCGCGCTCCCGCCAGGTCATGGGCGTATACTCCCGATGTGGAAAGGCGATCGCTTTCCGGCCCCGGCCGGAGAGAGGAAAGTCCGAGCACGACAGGACACGGTGGTGGGCAACACCCACCGGCTCAGGTTGCGAGTCAGGGAAAGTGCCACAGAGAACAGACCGCCTACCCCGCTTCGGCGGGCGGCAAGGGTGAAACGGTGCGGTAAGAGCGCACCGCTCGTTCCGGAGACGGACGAGGCACGGCAAACCCCACCGCGTGCAATTGCAAGCAGCTCCTTCGTCGGCTTGCCGGCGTGGCCGCGGTCCGCGGTTGGAGCGGGTCGCAAGCTTGGAGTCGTTTCGGGGCAACCCGGCCGGCTCCGGAGGTCGTCGGCAACGGCGACTCGAGAGAAATGATCGCCACGGCGTTCGCGCCGCGACAGAACTCGGCTTACATCCATGCGCAACCATACGGCGGCCTCCATCATGGAGGCCGCCGTCGTGTGCATTCACCTGCAACGAACATCGATCGGTATGTCGAAGATCGCGTTGCGGAGGGACTCGATCCTGGGCATGAGCCGTTCACCAGGTGCCATCCTGCGAACCGCGTCCTCGAAGCAGCCTCGACCGATCAGGAGGGAGGTCCGGTCAGCCACCCCGAGTGAGCGTGCCAGCCGCTGGAGCAGACGTCTGTCTCGAAACCCGAGCCCGAGACCACGCTCGAGTCGTCTGCGTGCCCGTCGTCCGTGCGCAGGAAGAGAAAGGGTCACGCTCCCGATCGCGAACCAGAGCCCGAACAGACCGAGCATGACCAGACCGATACCGAGCATGGACCCCTGACCCTGGATCATGCCTCGACCTCCGATGGAGTGACCAGCGATGAAATGCGGGCCCGGGACTCGAGGAAGGCAAGGACCGACCTGCCACGAGTGATGATGTTCGGGACATCCTCGCGTTCCATGAGCCGAAGCACCGAGGACCTCAGCTCCGGATCGCCCCCGGAATGAATCGCATCAAGAGCGGTCAACCTGAGCTCCGGAGTGGTGGCGACGAGCAACCTCTGGACCATGTCTCTGGCGCGACTGCCGGATCGAACCCGCAAGGCCCTGAGCGCACCCTGCCGAACCGCCTCTTCCGGTGAGGAAGAGAGTCGCTCAAGGAGTGCGACATCGACCAGGCTGCATCCGGCCCTGACTGCGGGGGAGGCCTTCCGGTCGGTTGCCGCATCCAGAGCCGCCGCCTGGAGGAGGGCGTGGTGGCTTGCCAGAGACCTGATGATCACGCGAGCGCTGCGGTCGGTGGGGCCCATGGCAAGCAGACGGATGACCCGGGCGAGAAGTGGAGGCGCGCGTCTCGAGTCGTCGGTCTGCACCAGTTCGACCAGTGCACGCTCGAGGTCGGGCACGAGACGCCGCCGGTGAATCACCTCGAGAGCCGTCTCAAAGGCACGATCGCTTCCGTGTTCAAGCACCCTCTCCAACACCGACAGGATCTGTTTCGGATCGGATTCAAGATGGGCAAGCGCGCAGGATGCACACCACCAGCCAGGCCGGGCTTCGAGTGATCGCTCGAAGGCCTCGATCGAACGGGAAGCGCGTCCGGCATCACCGGACGTCGCACCAAGTGACGCAAGCCGGACGGCAAGCGGATTGTTGGAGTGCGTTCGAATCGAGTCGAGGGCGGCCTCTCGTCTCGGTCCGGCAGGCCGATCGAGCAACTGCGCCGAAGCGAGCACGCCAGCAAGCGGATCGGGATGCGAGGCCAGCTCGACCAACCGGTTCATGTACTGGTCACCATGCGCGTCGTTACCGGAGAGGAGTCGTGTCACCGCTCGAGCAGCCCCCGCCTCGAGTGGACGCCTCTGGCCAAGACGCCCCGAGACTCGAGCTGGCATGCGCGACCTGATGAGACGGCGATGTCGGCGGGGCGAGCGAAGGAGATGACCTCCTTGGGCGAGCACGGAGTCGATCTGCGAGAGTCTCAACTGTTCGAGTGCGCCAACCGCCGCTTCGGACAATCCGCGAACACCGACCAGTGCCACCAGGTTCGAACGAACAAGGGGGTCCGAGGATTCACGAACCGCTCGTTTCAGTGCCGAGAGGCCGGGACCTTCCCGTGCGGCCAGCTCCCTGGCGAAACGATCACGCGACCTCGCCGCCATGACCACCGCCGCGAGCAGGACCTCCGGCTGTCGGTGGTTCTCCCAGGAGTCCAGCGAGCTGATCAGGATCCGCTCGAGCACATCCTGCCCGGACTCGAATCCCGAACATGTTCCGGTTGTGAACGCAAGCAGCAACCTGCCGACGAAACCCGACCAGGGCGTGCCTCCCTCGAGTTCGTCGAGGAGCAACCGAGGCTCGACGTGGGCCGCTGAACCAAACGATGCCAGCAACAGATCGCCTCGCAACGCCTCGGAGACACCTTCATACGCTGCACCAAGAACCTGGGATCGGACGAAGCAACCGGCGTAGAGACGAGCCCGTCGTTCGATCGTGGGGAGGTCGTCATCAGGCCTGCTCCGATGGCCGGGCTCGGCTCGATCGATCGCGTCCAGACCTGCCAGAGCCGCTTCGGGGGCGGGCTGGCCCAGGAGCACCCGGCCCAGTTCGAGCAGTTCCGTCGATGTCCCGTGGCGGAGGACCGGAGCCAAAATTCTTTGCAGTGAAACAGGGCAACAGCCAAGGCCTTTTTGGCCGAAGTACAGCTGAATTCTGTCCTGCAAGTCCGGCATCCGCATCCTGCCTGCCTTCAAGGGGTTCCACCCACATCAAGGATCTCGGCTGATGCAGTGCCGATGCTCCAATATCCGATAGAACGGGCTTTCCCGGCCGAAAACGGGGGTTTCTATTTCGACTTTTCCTCTTGTCTTCAGGGGCGAACCAGCGATAATCCCTCTTTGATCAACCGGACGAAGATCCGGTGGAAAAACCACAAGCCGCCCATACCCTTTAAGGACAGAGGCCAGAAGTTGGAGACGTTGGGAAGGTCAGCTGCAAGAGCAGCATGGATCGAAAGTCTTCGAAGACCAACCCAGGAACGAACGACCCGCAACGGTGGCTTGAGGATCAGAGTAGTACTGGCGGAACCATGAACCGGGTTCCACCAACAAATTAGAGTCGGTCTCCACGGACGGCCGACTGAGCTTGTGTACCTGCGCCGGGTAGGTACCAGCAAGGGTGACTTCGAAACAGGTCGGTCGAGAAGACAGGGCTGTTCAGGACGGAAGTCACCGAGAGGAATTCCGCTACGGCGGACGTCAGGCCTCCAGATGTGCGGAGCCAGGCGGATAGAGGCCACGGATGTTCGGCCAAGGAATCACAATGTCCCTCCAATCACGTACGACTACGCTTCAGTCCTATTCGATGCTCGTGTATCGAAAGGCCCTTCACCCCGAGTTCTTCGGGATCGAAGGCCGTCAGCACATTGCAAATGAAGGCATGGATTTCGAAGGCTGGATCTTCCGTGGCGGTCATGCCGCCCGGTTCCAGATCGACGGCCATTGCGTCAGTGAAGTGGTCATCGATCAGGCAGACTCCCTGCCCGAGCGAGGCCTGGTCTCCTCCCTGCCCTGCGCGGGCGAGAAGGACTTCGAGGAGCGCTTCTCGAAGCGGCTGGTCTACATGACCAGCATGCAGACGGAAACGCTCTCCGACCACCTCTACATGAGCACCTACAAGGAGATGCTCGAGCACGCACGAGAATCCGATGCGATCATGTCCGTCTGGACCGACGAACAGGGTCGCCCGAACCTCTCCCTCCTGGACGTCCAGCGCTACCGCCTGGAAGTCCACCTTCAGGGCTACCATCTTCGATCCGATTGCGGCCTGGTCCTCAGGACCCAGAGCCTCTTCCAGATCGACAGCAACGATGACAAGAAGGAAGAGGAAGAGGATTGATCGACAGCCGGACGGCTTGATGCCATGATGTCCGGACCCGATCCTGATCACCGTGAACAACAGGCGAGCATCGGCTCGCCTGTTTTCTTGTTCACAGGACAGCCACGCAGGTGCACCACATGGCGACCCTCGCCGAAGTCACACTGATCCCGATACCCGATGATCCCGGGCTGCACCACACGCTGGGCATCCTCTCCGCACTCGCCTCGATGCTCTGCTGGGTCATCACCTCCATGGCCTTCACCACCGCAGGACGCCGCTACGGAACGACCACGGTCAACGTCACCCGGAGCCTGCTCGCCATGGTGCTCATCCTCGTGATGGTGAAGGCACTCTCCGGAAGCTTCATGCCGTTCCCCGAGGACACCAGGCTCCTCTGGCTCGCACTCTCCGGCATCGCGGGACTGGCGATCGGCGACCAACTGATCTTCGCCGCCTTCAATCGAATCGGACCGAGACTGACCCTCCTCATCCTCAACCTCGCTCCGGTCGCGACCGCACTCATTGCATGGCCCGTCCTCGGAGAACCGCTGCACATGCTGGGCTGGCTCGGCATGGTGATCACGATCGCAGGAGTGAGTGCCGTCATCAGCGAAGGCGACGCCCCGAAGCAGGAAAAGGTCGAGGGCGGATCAATGCTCTTCAATGCGAAACTCGGCATCACCCTTGCGTTGTCGGGGGTCATCGCGGTCTCGATAGGCAATGTCCTCGCCAAGCTCGGCATGCTGCCGGCGACGAGCGATGCCGGGCAGGGGACCGGTGTCGACCCCCTCGTGGCGCAGGATGCCAGGATGATCGCCGGCGCAGTGATGATCGTGGTCATGGCCTGCCTCGCAGGGCTCACCGGCAGGCGGATCGGCACCCCTCCGGAACCCGATCCATCCCGACGGCCGGCACGTTGGCTGGCCATCGGGTCGCTTGGCGTGGGGACCATCCTCGGACCGGTCTTCGGGATCTTCTTCTTCCTGTATTCGGCTGCGCTCATCGAAGTGGGGGTCACCGCGACCATCGTCGCACTCACCCCGGTCGCGATCCTCCCGTTCAACCGCCTGATCGAGGGCAGCAACCCATCAACGCGGGCGATCATCGGTGCGGTGGTCGGCGTGCTCGGAGTGGGCATGCTCGCCCTGGGGACGACGCCGGACATGGACGGTGGAGAGGCTGCCGATGGGCCATCAACGAGCATCGAGTCGGTAGAATTCCCTCCGTGAACGATCAACTGGAGACAAGTGCCGACATCGCCGATCGAGCTCGCCAGGCGATCCAGATCGACCGCATGCTCGGGATCGACGAGATCCTGGCACGGCCGCCGGCCCGACCCGGGTCGGAAGGGGGGCACGCTGCAACCATGGACGCCACGCCGGTGCCTGCACCACGGACCCGCACAAGTGCGCCGGCCCCCGAACCGAAACCGGTGCCGACGCCGAATGACGGTGGAGGACCGCCTCGAGTCATCGCAGCATCGACCACAGGCGTCGGCGACATCGATGGCACGACACCTGCCGAACGCCTGGCATCACTGAAGGCACGACATGACGCCGAATGCCAGCACTGTTCATCCTCGGACACCCATGCCAATACCGTCTTCGGCGAAGGTGCCCCGTCGGCAGACCTGATGTTCATCGGTGAGGCCCCCGGTGCCGAGGAGGACCGGACCGGCCGTCCCTTCGTGGGCCCTGCAGGCCAGAAGCTCGACGAGATGATCAAGGCCATGGGATTCGAACGGGAGGATGTCTACATCGCGAACGTGCTGAAGAGCCGACCGCCCAACAACAGAACACCGCTCGAACATGAGATCGCCTCCTGCAGCCCGTACCTCGCCGAACAGGTCGGGATCATCCAGCCGAAGGTGATCGTCACCCTTGGCGGTCCGGCCGCCAAGCTCCTCCTGTCCACCGAGAAGGGCATCACGCGACTCCGTGGCATCTGGGGGCAGTACCAGGTCGGTTCACTTGTGGTTCCCGTCATGCCCACGTTCCACCCCGCGTACCTGCTCAGGAACTACACCCATGAAGTCCGGTCCCAGGTCTGGAACGACCTCCAGTCGGCGATGAAGAAGATCACCGAGCAGGGCTGACCGACGCACTTCCAGAGCCGTGTCATCCAAGGGGATACGAGAAGAATCGAACGATTCCGGATTTTCGTGGAACCCAGATGGTGGGGGATGCGGATTCTCGGGGGACGATGACTCCGACCTCTTGCCGGATCATCGTTCAACCCATGCCCCCCACGATGAGCCTGTCACAGCGTCGCTGCCGCTGTCCAGGCTCTCTTTTTCATCCGCACCGCTGCGTGCTCAACCGGCGCGGCTTGAATCCAGCAGGATCGTCGCGGGGCCGTCGTTCTCGATGTGCACGCGCATCGACGTCCTGAACATGCCGGTCTCGACGCTCAGCCCGTGCGCTTCGCGCAGGGCGGTCGCGACCGATTCATAGAGCGCCTCGGCGAGCTCCGGTGGGGCGGCATCGATGAAACTGGGTCGGTTCCCCCGTGAGCAGTCGCCGGCGAGGGTGAACTGACTCACGAGAAGGATCGCGCCCTCGACATCGTGCAGTGAACGATTGAAGCGGCCTTCCTCGTCGTTGAAGATCCTCATGCGAGCGATCTTGCCGGCGATCCAGGTCGCATCCTGCTCCGTGTCTCCCTTGACCACGCCGAGGAAGACACAGAATCCACGCCCGATGGCACCACTCACACCGTGGCCCTCGACCTCGACGGACGCCTCACTCACTCTCTGGACGACGGCGAGCATGGTGTGACCTGCCGATCAGAGCACGACGCAGGCAGCCGCGGAGACGAGTGCCGCACCGTTTTCCTGGACGGCCTGCCGGTAGTCGAGCAGTTCCAATTCGTTCTCCGAACCGATGAGCTCGACCAGCGCCGACATGTTGCCGACCGAACACCAGCGGGTCGGGTTCTTCGACCAGTTCATCGCTTCCGTGAACGCACCGGCATCACCCTCGAGGAACTTCGCAAGCATCTCCCGGTCGTGCTTCTCGACCTCGACCTTGCGTTCGTCATCGACGGCGGCCGGTTCGCCGAACTGGGGACCGACATGACTGAGGTCACTCGAGGCGATGAAGAAGGTGGTGCCCCCGAGTTCGGCCAGGGCCTCGCGAAGAGCGGAGATGAACTCGGTTCCGGCCGTCCGCTGGCCATCATCCTCGACCATGGGCAGATTCGGATCAGGCACCAGCACGCCGAAGACGGGGACGTCTCCGAACACGTGCTTGATCCAGGGAAGGTGCAGCTGAACGGAATGCTCGGGAATGTGGTCGAGCTGGTCGGCATAGAACCCCTTGCCGAGCCGACTCCGCATCGCCTCGACCAGGGCCTCATCGACCCGAACGTCACCAAGCGGACTCTCCCATGACCATTCCGTGGCGACGCAACCATCTCCGATCCCGAAGTGATTCGTGCCGAGGACGACCACCCGGTCCGGAGCCGACATGCCTTCGAGGCACTTGTAGCCTGCCGCATAGAGCGGCCAGCCCCGGTGGTAGTCAAGGTGCGGCACGACCAGGGCAAGGGGCGGTGATTCCAACTCCGGATCCTCGGTCTCCGCCAACCAGGCTTCAAGCTGCTCACGAACCTTCGCTTCCTCCTCACCAAGCATGAAGGCGGCCCCTCGGGGCATCCGGCCGCTTGCCGCGATGGACGCCTTGAGCTCCTGCTCCTTCTCGGTGAAGACCGGTCCCCAGAGGAGGGCATGTGCGTCCAGGATGGACACCAGCTCCTCGACCTTCTCGAGCGGAATGGAGAACTGCTCCGCGATTTCATGCACGGTTCGCTGCCCCTGGAACTGGGCCATCACCCGCAGCGCCTCGGGGACCATGACCAACGGCTTGGGAACCAGATTCAGCGGATCCCTGAGGAGGACCAGCTGCTTGCCTTCGGGCGACTGCACCGGAAGTGGTTGAAACTGCCTGAGATGCGGCCTGAGGAGGTGTTCCTGACCCTCAGATCGCTCATTACCGTCTGTTTCCTGATTCATGCAGGGAGTGTACCTGCCACGGACCCCCATTTTTGCCCGATGAGGGGACATAACTTGGATGAAGATCCGGAATCCGCCAATCCGGCCTGAAGAATTGTGCGTAAGAGCCCGATGCCATGTGCGACCATCGACGTTGATGGTTGTACCCAGACCGGCCCCGCAGGGGGGATCTTTGTATCCTGTCCAATCCGAGACGGGCTTCCTGACCAGACTGATCCACCCCATTCAACACCCGATCGAGATTCGAACCGGCGATTTCTGGAGCTACTGAAAATGATCATGAACCGACTGAGTTCAATCCGTAAATCACGCGCAGCAAGGACTTCCATCACGGTCGGTTCAGCCGCCTTGGTGCTGGCCCTCGTATCCTGTGATGGAAACAGCAGTGGCAACCAGACCGCCGATCCGAGCAATGGGGACACGACCCCGACGGTCGTGACCTCGGACGCCGGTGACACGAAGAGCCTCAAGGCTCCGGACACCGCGACCGCGGATGCCTCGGCCGGCGAGACCAGGTCGAAGACACCCCTCGACAAGGGAGCCTCGATTCCCGCGGATCTCTCGAACGTCAGTGCCGCGGATGGCAACGCAAGCAGCACCCGGGACGCCAATCGACCCGCGAACCCGATCACCTTCTCTCCGGATCCCCTTGACCTCGGCGAAATGACCGCCGGAATCGCCAAGACGGGAACCGTCACGATCACGAACAGCAGCAGTGAACCGGTCACGATCACCAAGGCGATCCCCGGTTGTGGCTGCACGACCCTCGGCTGGCCCAAGGATCCGATCCCCCCGGGTGAATCAGCCGACGTCGACATCACGCTGAAGCCCGGCCCCAAGCAGGGCATCAGGCTCAAGAAGCGAGTGACCTTCCAGATCGCGGGACACCCCTCGCAGATCCTGAGCGTCGAAGGCGATGTGGCTGCCTACGTCACGATCAGCCCCGACATCATCTCGGCACAGGTCGAAGGTGATGAACTGAGCGAGGACATCGTCCTCTCCGCTGCGGACGGCACGCCATTCGTCGTCACCGCGATCGAACCGGCAGTCGTCCTCGATGCCGGCAGCGAAAGCAGCCTCGAGCATGTCATGCACCTCGACTGGAACGCCTGGGAAGAGGCGGGCCGCCCCGTGAAGCTCACCTTCAAGACCGACCACCCCAAGGCAAGCCAGGTCACCGCACTCGTCAAGAGGCGCGCCAATGCACCGAAGCTTCCCACTGACGACACCGTCACCAAGACCCCCAGCATCAACGACCTGAGCGGAGCGGCACGCGCCGGCGACGCCAATCGCGTGAAGCTGCTGCTTGCCGACGGCAAGGACCCGAACCAGTCCGACAGCGCCGGTGGCCGGACCGCCCTGCACTGGGCAGTGCGCAACGGCAACGCCGAGATCGTCGATCTCCTGATCGAAGGCGGAGCCGACGTCAACAAGGGTGACCAGGCAGGCAAGACCGCACTCTCGCACGCTGCTGAAAGCGGCAAGGTCGACCTCACCAACAAGCTCATCGCAGCCGGCGCGGACGTGAACCAGCGCGACCTCGTCGGTGGCAACTCCGTCCTCTGGGCCGCAGGCCTCGGCAACGCCGAGACCCTGGCGATCGTCGTCGGGGCCGGTGGCAACGTCGATGTCCGCGACATCAACGGCCTGACCCCGCTCCAGTGGGCGGCCCAGACCGGCAAGACCGACTCGATGAAGATCCTCATCGCTGCCGGCGCGGACGTGAACGCCGTGGACCTCCTCGGTGGGGAATCCGTCCTGATGCGAGCAGCCCGAAGTGGCAAGGTCGAATCAGTGAACCTGCTCCTCGAGAGCGGAACCGATACCGGCATCAAGACCAAGCTTGGTGGCAGTGCTTTGCACATCGCCTCCGAATACGGGTCAGCCGACATCGTCAAGATCCTGGTCGAGAACGGCCTTGATCCCAAGGCAGTCGACTCACGGACCCCCGGCTGGAACGCACTCGACTACGCGAAGAACCGGGTCGACGAAGGCCGCTTCCAGGTCATCGCCTACCTGACTCCACTCGTCGAGACCGAAGCCGAGCCCGCCGAAGCACCCAAGGCCGACTGACATCGGCCCTGACAAACCGAACTCGATCAACGCCCACCGCCCATGCGGTGGGCGTTGTCGTTGCAATTCTTCCTCCAGCGGCCGCCCAGCCCACTACGACTGAACCCAGCAGAATGGTAGAATGGCCGTTTCAACGCCAAAGGAGCACCGACCATGACCACCACCGTTGCCGGTACGGCCTACGACCGCCTGCTGAACCTCCATCAAGAGGGCTCCCTCCTCGGTTCCACCGCAGAGATCCTCAGTTGGGACCAGGAGACGATGATGCCCTCCGGAGGCCTCGAGTATCGCAGCAGGCAGATGGCGCTCCTGGCACGCCTCTCCCATGAACGTCGCACCGATCCGCGGCTCGAGGAACTGCTCAATGAAGCGGAAGCCGAGGGTCACGCCGAGGACTCGCCGGAGCATGCCCAGATCAGGGAGATCCGTCGGGACTACGAGATGGCGACCAGGCTTCCCGCGGATCTGGTCGAGGAATTCGCGAAGCTCTCGTCGGTGTCGCAGCATGTCTGGGCTGACGCACGAAAGAACAGCGACTTCCAGGCTTTCAAGCCACACCTGGAGCAACTGGTCGAACTCTCCCGCCGGAAGGCCGACTGCCTCGGCATTCCCGAAGGTGGTGAGCGTTGGGATGCGCTCGCCGACACCTACGAGCCCGGGATGCGCGCCAGCGAGGTTGCTGCCGTCTTCGAACCACTGCGAGATCGACTCAGCAACCTGATCAAGGAACTGGGGGCGTCCTCGAACGGTCCGAGCAACGCCTTCAACGAAGCAACCATCGAAATCGACGCGCAGTCCACGTTCGTTCGCGAGATCGCGACGGCATTCGGCTTCGACTTCGAGAGAGGCCGCCTCGATCGTTCGGTCCATCCCTTCTGCGGCGGCAGTCACTGCAACGACGTCCGGCTGACGACCAGGTTCCAGCCGACGGAGTTCAACGACGCCCTGGGTTCGACGATGCACGAAGCCGGCCACGGGCTGTACGAACAGGGCCTGCCATTCTCGATGGTGGGACTCCCGCTCGGTGAGGCGATCTCCCTCGGCATCCATGAAAGCCAGAGCCGCATGTGGGAGAACCAGGTCGGGCGGAGTGAAGCCTTCTGGAAGTGGTGCGCACCACGCGCCAAGGAGAAGATCGGCGCACCGCTTGCCCACCTCTCCTTCGAGGACTTCTACGGTGGCGCCAACATCGTCAGACCCGGCTTCATCAGGGTCGAAGCCGACGAGGCCACCTACAACCTGCACATCATGATCCGGTTCGAACTCGAACGCGCGATCATCGGAGGCGATCTTGCGGTCGCCGACATCCCGGGCGAATGGAACAGGATGTACAAGGACTACCTCGGGCTCGATGTCCCCGAAGATCGTGTCGGTTGCCTGCAGGACGTGCACTGGTCGATGGGGGCCATGGGCTACTTCCCGACCTACACCCTCGGCAACCTGTACTGCGCGCAGTTCTTCAACACCGCATGCGAGCAGATCCCCGGACTCGAGGACGGGTTCTCTCGTGGGGAATTCGCACCGCTCCTCGACTGGCTCCGCGAGAACATCCATCGTCATGGTCGCCGCTATTCGGCATCGGAACTCTGCCTCAAGGTGACGGGAAGACCTCTTTCCTCCGATCCACTCGTCGACTACCTCGAGAACAAGCTCCGTCCCCTCTATGGAATCTGAATGAAGCCATCGAGCTCCACGGACAATTTCAGGGCGTATTGCTGCAGCCTCGATGAACTCAATGCAGCGGTCGAAGGGATCCACCAGGGACTCCCTGAACGCTGGACGTTGCCGACGAACTTCTCCTCCGGTGGCAAGGAGAAACTGCATGCGCTCCTGGAACGCAACGACGAAGTGATCGCCGCCTGCAGCAGGGGAGGGGATGGCCCTCGCCTCCTTGCAGCCCGTCATGACCGACCCGACCCCAGCGTGGTCGAACTCATGGCCATGTTCAACGCAATCGGAGGTGACGGCGGCCTGGTCGTCTCCCGCCAACTCGAGGCCAATGCTCGAAGCGCAAACGCCGCACTCGGCGGCAGGCCCCTGGTCGAACACATGCCACTCCGCCTCTACCGCTTTCCAAGGGAACACGTGGATCGTCTCCAACAGGATCCGCGCCCCGTGCTGCGCACCCCCGGTGCCGGGGACTCGGAGGCACTCGCCGGTTTCCTTGACCGATTCGGCGTCGAAACGGGACTTGGTGCACCCGACAACACCGATCAGGCCGTCGAGGAGGCGATCGATCGAGGCGGCATCAGAATGCTCGAACAGGAGGGGGCGCTGCTTGCCATCGCCCAGCGTGGGATGACACCGAGCGTCGGACAGGTCCGGATCGGACTCGTCTATGTCCCGGAGCGATACCGCAGAATGGGGCACGCCGCGACCATCGTTCGAGCGATCACCCTGGAGGTGATCAACGACGACATCGCTCCCTGCCTGTTCACCGATGCGGCGAATGAAGGCACCGACGCCCTCTACAAGTCGATCGGATACGAGCCCCTCGAGGAACTGGTTCACCTGAATCCGGAACCATGATGACAGGCGCCACGCACAACCCGCGACACGGGACCAACGGCAGCACCATGCTCATGTTGCTCGTGGTGGCGATCGCACCATCGATCGGCGCCGCATCCGCCCTGTGGCTCTGGCCCGGGCTGGTCGGCAGTCTGATCTATGCCGCATGCAAGAGCCTTCTCTACGGCATCCCCGCCATCGTCGCATGGAAGACCATCCGACGCTCGGACACTCGACAGGGTCTCCTTCGTGGCATGCGTGTGCGACCGGTGCTCTTCGGTCTGGTCTCGGGCATCCTGATCGGGGCGGGGATCCTCGTGCTCTGGTACGGGTGGCTCGCGAACTGGTCGGACGTTCCCCGTCTGGTCGAGAAGATCGAGGAAAGCGGTCTTGGAGGCCCGGTACGATTCTGGCTGTTCGCGGCATGGATGTGTGTCGGCAACAGCCTCCTGGAAGAGTTCGTGTTCCGCTGGTTCATCGATTCCAGCCTTGATCGACTCCGAACACCGCTCGCCCTCGCACTGCCCCTCTCCGCCCTGATCTTCACGATGCACCATGTCATCGTCCTCGCGGCGTACTTCGACACCCTGGTCGTCGTCCTCGGTTCCGGAGGGGTCTTCGTCGGAGGACTCCTGTGGTCGATCTGCCTGCGACGGTGGCGGAGCCTGGTTCCGGGCTGGATCAGCCACGCCATCGTGGATGTCGCGCTGGTCCTGATCGCCGCCCATGCACTCGGATTCGGCCCCTGAGCGCAATACGCAGGTCTTCGTTCGAACTGCGTTTCCATCGTGGGTAGAATCACGGCGTGCGAGCGAGCGAAAGCCATGACAGCCAGCTCATCGAGGACGCCCTCAAGGGCAGCCAACGCGCCTGGAAGCGGTTGTGTGATCGACATGCCAGCCTGATCTGGTCGGTTGCCAGAGGATGCGGCCTGAATCAGGCGGATGCCGAGGATGTCGCACAGACGGTCTTCATCGCCCTGGTCCGAAGGCTCCCGCACCTCGAGGATCCGTCGTCACTGACGGGTTGGCTCGTGACCAGCGCCAAACGAGCATCCTGGCGGGTCGCAGCGCGGAAACGACGGCAGGGGCCCATGGGCCACGCCACGAGTGAACTGGAAGTGGCAACGGACGACCTCCCCATCGAGGCAAGGGAGCGCCAGCAGGCCGTTCGCACCGCCCTGAAACACATCGATCAGCGTTGCCGTGACCTGCTCATCACCCTTTTCGGTGCGGCAGGCGAACCCTCCTACACGCAGGTCGCGGAACGACTCGATGTCGCCCCGAATTCCGTCGGACCGACCAGGCGTCGATGTCTCGACAAGCTCCTTGCGGAGCTCCAGAAAGCCGATTCCGATCTTTTTGACTGAAATCCGACCTGCACCGTACGAACCGCCCGGCCAGCGGCTCATCCATCCAGGAAAGGCCATGCCATGACGGATCCATCCGACCAGGACAAACTGCTGAAGACCGCCTTGGGCGAGGAGTCCCCCGAAGGACTCCCTCCGGAGCAGGCCAGGTTCGTCCGGATGATCAGAACCGCGATCCAGACCATCAGGCTGGATCAGCTGGATCCGGTCCCGGAGAGCGTGCTCGGCGCAGCCCACGCCCTCGGCAGTGAACTGCCGGTCATTCCCAACTGGTTCGACCGGGCGGTGGCCATCGTGATGGCGCCGCTGTTCGACGACGGGCCGCGACTCGCCCACGGCCTTCGTGGCAACGAACTCAGGCAGTGCACGTTCGCAACCGACGAACATCGACTCGATCTCGAGGTCGTGATGGCACCGGATGACGACCCGGAAGCACCAGGCAACACCCACCTGCACGGACAGATCGAGGGCGAACAGGACACGCCGGACGGTGTCGAAGTGATCGTCCTGGTCGGAGGCACCGATCGAGTCGCCGCCACGACGAAGACGGAAGCGGACGGTCGTTTCGACCTGTTGCTTCCGCCCGGAACGTATGAATTCGCCTTCAGGTTCAACGACCAGACACTCAGCATCGGAAGCATCGACATCCCGTGAACGACGAACATGCACATTCGATCCTCGATCTCTTCATGGAGGCCGGCCAGGGTGAACGGAAGTCGTTCGACCTCGGCGAGGTCCTCGACGAGGTCGAGGGGCTCGTGCACCGACGAGCGGAGGACGTCGTCCGGGCCGCCATGGTCATCTCCGAGCTGGCGACGGACCTGGCGGAACTCGGAGTTGCCGCCCGCGCGCTCCGCTTCGGAGCCACCTCGAACGCCTATCTCGGACGGCATGATGCGGCGCTGGAACAGACGGCCAGGGCACGCAGACTCGCCAGTGAATCAGGCGAGACCGTTGAATCAGCCCGTGCCCTCGTGGCCGGCATGCAACCACTCTGCGAGACCGGTCGCGTCGATGAAGCCATCGATACCGGCGAACGTGCCCGCCTCGAGCTGCTCGATGCCGGGGAGGATCTCCTTGCGGCACGCGTCGACCTGAATCTCGGCAACGTCCACAAGATGCGGGGAGATGCCGAGAAGGCGCTCGGACACCTCGACCGTGTTCTTGAAACGCTCCCGCCCGACGACCCGATCCGTCCTCATGCCTTGAATGCGGTGGGGGAGTGCAGGTACGTCCTTGACGACCATGCTGGAGCCGATCGAGCCTTCAAGGAAGCACTGGAACGCCTCGGTGAGGATGGCGGCTTTGCTTCGGCCCTGATCACCGGCAACCGCGCGGATGTGGCCGGCAGGGAAGGACGACTCCAGGACGCACTCGACCATTTCCAGAAGGCACGCCGCCTCCTCAGCGATCATGGAGCGCGATCACACGAACTCAGGCTCGCGGTCGAATGCGCGGAGACACTCGAGACGGCAGGACTGCATGACGAGGCCCACGCCGAACTCGAAGATGCGATCGGCAGGCTCGAAGATGCCAACCTGGCCTTCGAACATGCCAGGGGGCTCTTCGCACTGGGGAGGTTGTCACTTCGAAAGCGACGGTATCGACGTGCGATCAATCATCTTGATGATGCATCCCGTCGCTTCCGCGCAATCGGCAACGAACGCCTCGCGCGAAGAGCGGCCATCGCATCCATCGAGGCCTGCCTTGGCGAGCATCGACTCGACGAGGCCGCCGGGAAACTCGCCTCGCTGCAAGATGTGATCGACGGACCGTACGAACACGCGCTCCATGCGCACCATGAAGGACTGCTGCTCGAGGCAGAAGGCCGACTCGACGAGGCGCTGGAACGAGCTGGGGCCGCCTGTGAAGCGGCGGCCGAGACAGGCATCCGCCCCCTGATCGTCGATCTCGAAGCACGTCGCGCCCACCTGCTGCTCGAATGTGATTCGATCGAGGAAGCGATCGAGTCGGGGCGCCATGCCGCGGAGACACTCGATGGAATCCATGGCAGCCTGCATGGCTCCCGGCTGCGGGCCGCATTCCTCGCCTCGAGGGTCTCGGCACACGAGGCCTGGATCCGGGCCCTTCTCCGACGGGGAGAGCGCGCCGACACCAGGCTTGCCTTCGAGATCACCGAACGCGTGCGGAATCGGGGTCTGGTGGAGCGCATCTCGAGCCAGCTCGAAGGCACCTCGCCCGACCAACAGGACACTCCCGAGATCACGGAACTGAGGCATCGCCTGAACGCCCTCTATGCCGCGCTCGCTGACGAGGGTTTCGAGGAACAGAGAAGACTGCGCACCGACGCCAGGCAGGCGGAGATCGACGCCCTCGAGATCAAGCTTGATCGCAGGCTGCTGGATCTCGATGCCCAGATCGACTCGAAGCCAGCGTCTCTCGAGACACGGGCCATCTCCGACTCGCTTGGTGAGAAAACCGCACTGATCGAGTTCTTCATGACCGGGAACGATCTGATCACCTTCACGCTTGTCGACGGGGAACTTGCCGCGACGACGAGCGAAGGGGTCGTTCCCGAGATCGATCGACTCGCGAATGAACTGCACTTCCAGTGCAGGCGAAGGCTTCGCGGCACGCCGGGAGAACGACTCGATGCCAAGATGGAACAGGCCTGCCGTGCCATCCTCGGGAAGATCCACGATCTGGTCATCGCACCGCTTCCGGCAGAAGCCAGGGACCGGGAACGCTGGCTGGTGATCCCGATGGGTGCACTGGTGGGAATCCCGTTCCACGCCCTGAACGATGGCAGCGTCGACCTCATCGAGCGCCACATCATCTCGACCGCACCAAGTGCGTCCGTCGCCGCACACCTCTCCGAACTCAAGACGAGCGGCCGCGGAACGCTGGTGGCGACGGTCTCCGACGAACTCGCACCGGGCATCGACTCCGAAGGCGAGGCGATCTCCGCCCTCTATCGCGACAACGAGGACTTCACGAGGCTCGATGCCTCGGACGCAACCGCGGACCGACTCAAGACCGCCCTCGCCGGCGCGAGGATCGCCCATGTCGCATGCCACGGACGATTCCTCTCGAGCTCACCACGTTCGAGCGGGCTTCGCCTGCATGACCGATGGCTGACGGTTCGTGACATCAACGAACTCGAATCGGCTCCATCCATCGTGATCCTCTCCGGATGCGAGACCGGCCTCCATCCAGGCGAGGGTGCGGACGAACTCCTCGGTCTGACCCGAGGCTTCGCCGCGAACGGCAGCAGGGCGGTGGTGGCAAGCCTCTGGAACGTGCATGATCGCACGTCGACCAGGCTCATGACCGAGATGCATCGCCATCTGGTCGAGGTCGATGGAGACCTCATGGTCTCGGAGGCGCTCCGATCCGCCCAGCTGCTGCTGAGGAAGGAGCACCCGCACCCCGCATTCTGGGCTCCTTTCTTCTGTTCTGAAAGTCCTGTTGGAAACGGCCCGATCCATGGGCTAAAACCAATTGAAGATGCCGTGATCGAGAAGGAGATGTGACATGCTTCGAACCCTCGCGACCCTGGTGTTCCTCCTGCCGGCGACAGCGCTGGCCCAGACCGAAGTGGACGGCGCTCCCGTTCCCGGGCAGTACCTCTTCAAGGCCGTCAATGCATCCACCGCGGAGCTGGTCCAGGACCGAATCGAGGAGATCACCGGTGAGGGCACCTCTTCGATGGCCCGCCTCTCGAACCGGCTGAACATGTACATCATCAAGTATCCGCCTCCGCCCCATCAGGAGGACAGCGATGCCATCAACGAGATCTTCTCTGGAGCCGAGGACGACGGGTCGATCATCTGGAACGAACCGAACCGGATCATCGATGCCCATGGTCAGACCGGAAGCCTCTGGGTCAGCGGACTCGGCATCGATGCCACCAGCTACCGGGATCAGTATGCAGCGCGACAGATGGAACTCCAACGCACCCATGCCGACAATGCACGTGGCGCGGGAACCCTGGTGGCGATCATCGACACCGGGATCGATCCCGACCACCCTGCACTCGAGGGACGGGTGTCCGATCTGGGCGCCAACATGATCGTCAACCAGACCGAGACCGACGACTCGGGGAACGGAGTTCATGCCGGACACGGCACGTTCGTGGCGGGACTCGTGGCCCTCGTCGCTCCGGACGCCCGACTCCTTCCGGTCACCGTGCTCAAGCCCGACGGGACCGGGGTCTCCTCCGATGTCGCGGATGGCATCCTGCACGCCGTCGATCAGGGCGCGCACGTGATCGTCCTCGCACTCGGCACCACCACCCAGAGCAACGCGATGCGTGAGGCGATCGACATCGCCATCATGAACGGTGCGACGGTCCTCGCAGCCGCCGGCAACACCCTGCCGTCACCCACCGAACCCTCGATCCTCTTCCCAGCGAGCTACAACGGGCTCCATGGCGGAAACATCGGCGTCCTGGCAGTGGGGGGGTGCAATTCCCTCGGCCACCACGCCACCATGTCGAACTACCACTGGAAGGTGGCACTCTGCGCACCGGCAGAGACGATCATGAGGTCCGACGGCTCACCCGACCCCGCGGAAGCGGTCATCGGACCCCTTCCTGGTGGCGAATACGCGGCCGGCAACGGAACCAGCTTCTCGACGGGATTCGCGGCAGGTGTCGCCGCACTTGCACGGTCCCAGCACAGGTCATGGCCGGACGAACATGTCGTGGCCGGGATGATCGCATACCACGTGACGAACAAGGTGGATGAATCAACGACCTACGTCACGATGCCGGCCGAGCCGTCGAACCCCATCGAGGACAAGCCCATGCTCAATGCCTATGAAGGGACCGCGACGGGGCCGGGGCTGACGGTCATCGGAGACATGGATGGCGACGGGAAGGTCGACGGGCGGGACCTCGCGGTCCTGCTCGGGGCATGGGGCCCCTTGCCGGCCAACGGTTCGTTGCACAACATGAACCTGATCCCGGATGACCTGATCGACGGAGCGGACCTCTCGATGATCCTGGGCAGCTGGCATTCCCCCTCCGACCCGTGACCCGTCCGCGGCAGTGACCACTGCGAACAAATCGAACTCGTTCAACGGGCCCGAGACGACGTGTCGAGGGCCCGTTTCCATTTTGTCGCATGAATCGTCATTCGATGTACGAACGACGCGCGGAGCGACTCATTCAGGTGAACGAGGCAACCACTGCTGCATGCAGCACGACAGGACAGGACCATGAACCATCGAAAAGACATCAGGCGCAACACGATCACCCTGACTCTCATCGCGGCGACCGGAGCACTGCCGATCATCGGTTGCGAGTCATGCGGCGACAAGGCGAGGGATCTCCGTGCGACATGGAAGGATTTCTACGACCAGAGGTGGGCCTGCTGCCAGAAGCTGATGGATCTCGGCGCGAACCGGGAAGCCGCGGAATGCTTCGAGAAGCTCGAGCAGGATGCCGCCGACACGGGATCGATGATCACCTCATGGCAGGTCGCCTGCGAGAATGAGAACAGTGATCGCATGGAGTTCATCGAACAGTTGATCCTCAACATGACGAGCCCCGGCTGCCTGGGTGCGTTGATTGCTTCCAACGGAAGCGAGACGGCGAACATCTCGTCTCCCATCGAGCATCTCGACGACGTCAGCATCGATCTCAAGCCGCTTCCTTCAAGGGCGCCCCAGCCCGTGGAGTCGGAAGCTGCCGAGAACGCCCTTCATGATGCGGGGGGGATCGGGACCACCGGCAACCGGTTCAGGGGAACCGTCTGCATCGGTGACGACGCAGGGCTTCTCTGCGGGACCGGCAAGGGACGGATCCGATACGTCCCAATGCCCCTCCAGCAGGGAACGCATGTCCGCAACTACCGACCGACCTTCTTCGAACTGATCGCCAGGACCGGCGACCTGACGACGACCCTGGGCCTCGTCGAACACGAGAAGAACAGGATCACGATCGATCGGAACGGCCAGGGGACACTCAAGGTCGCCACCACCTACGACACCTCGGCACCGATCGGTGTCATCAACGATGTCGTCTGGTTCGAGTTCCCGGTCCGGATGACCCTCGACGGCATCGCGATCCGTTGCGAGAACCTGTCTGGGCTCGACCTGGCCCCCGAGAAGCCGAACGCCATCGCGGACTGGAACGGGGACTGGATCGTGAATGATGTCGACTACGTCCTCTTCCTCGAGGACTTCATCGACGGCAGGACCGACCTGAACCTCGATGGCACCGTCGACGGCGAGGACATGAAGTACTTCATGGAGCGCTGGGAGAACTCATTCTGAACGAACCTCCTGACTTGCTCTTCCACGAGGTGAATGCCCATTCACCAGGGGACAGCCGGCTTCCGGGCCGGCTGTTCTCGTGATCGAACCGGAAGACATCCTGGCGGGGGGGCAAGGAGGACGGGGGGCTCGGTCGAGCGCCACGATGGGTTGTTCGCAACAAGGGGAAAACGAATTTCCCGACACGATTCGGCCGGTGGGCATACCATCTGGACGCCATGCCCACGGTCATCCAGAAATTCGGTGGCACGTCGCTCGTCAACAGGGAGGCCGTCGTCCGCTGTGCTCGAAGGATCGCGACCCGACACGAGCATGGCGATCGTGTCGTGGTGGTGGTGAGCGCCATGGGCGAAACGACCGACAGGCTGGTCGAGCAGGGCCGGATGATGAATCCGGACGGGAACCGCCGTGAATTCGATCTCCTGATGGCTGCGGGCGAACAGGTCTCGGCCGCGCTCATGGCCCTGGCCCTCGAATCCCTCGGTGTCGGTGCCACCGCACTGACGGGGGCCCAGGCCGGATTCATGACCGACGAGGTGCACGGCAGGGCCCGAATCAAGGACATCCGCACCTCGCGGCTGGCAAGTGAACTCGACGCCGACCGGGTCCCGGTGGTGATGGGGTTCCAAGGCGTCACCAACGAGGGCGAACTGACGACGTTCGGCAGGGGAGGTTCGGACACCACGGCAGTGGCCCTGGCCGCGGCCCTCAATGTCGCCGCCGAAGGCGGGTACTGCGAGATCAACACCGATGTCGCAGGCATCCACACCGCGGACCCGAGACTGATCGCCGAGGCGAGACGCCTCGACCAGATCTCCTACGAGGAGATGCTCGAACTTGCACTGCATGGTGCACGGGTGATGGACCCGCGCGCACTGGTGTTCGGCGAGAAGTACAGCGTCCCGATCCTGGTGCGACACAGCACGCGACCCGGCGCGGGGACACTGATCACATCGATGGAGGAAGACATGGAACGACCGAGTGTCGTCGGATGTGCACTGAAAGAGGATATCGGACGAATAGCCCTGAGCGTGCCCGCCGGCGAGTCGGGCGCGCAGGCCGCGATCTTCGAAGCAACGGCACGAGCAGGCATCGTCGTCGATGACATCATCCAGACCGAACATGACGGTCGGGTGCACGTCGCCTTCACCGTGGAGCATGCCGATCTGGCCGTGGTCAGAACGGCGATCAGCGAATCACTGGATGATCTTGGAGGCGGACACACCGATCCGGAGGTCGAGATCGGGCTCGCGAAGGTGTCCGCGGTGGGGACCGGGATGAAGACCCACACCGGTATCGCAAGCAGGATGTTCGGTGCACTGGCGGACCGGTCGATCCCCATCCGAAACATCACCACCAGCGAGATCAAGATCTCGTGCCTGGTGCCCCAGGAGCACGGAGTCAGGGCACTCGAAGCGGTCCATCAATGCTTCGACCTGGGCATGCCGGCCACTGAGAACGCACGGGAAGGGTGACCCCGGAAACAAGGCCCACAGCCCGGGAAGGGGCGATTCCGCCCGCTGGTCCGTTTTACGTAACACCCATTATCAGACGCAGGGGATCGCTGGAGGGGGCCCGTGAGGCTATCGGATCCGGCCGGGCGGAACGGTCAGTTCCCGGTGAGTTCCTCGGCAGCCATCGGCAGGACCTGCTGTCGCAACGCAGATCGTTCGAGTTCATCCAGGGGCCTCAGTGGATCCATGACCAGGTCATGCTGGTGGATGCCGAGTTCCGACAGGACGTACTTGATCGCGGCCACCGCCGGAGCCGCCGTGGATCGAGTCGGCATCGAAGCGGCGAGTGCACGTGCCAGCTCGTCCACACGGTCCTGATGACGTCGGGCCTGCTCGAGATCATCCTCGACAACACACCGGTACAGGCTCGCACAGGTCCCGGGCAGCAGGTTCGCCAGCACCGTGATGATCCCACTTGACCCCATGCCCAGGGTCTCGAGCGCACGCCCTCCGGCTCCATGGAAGGTCCGTAATCCGCAGTCATGCTCACGAGCGCATGTGACCAGCTCCTCGAAGTAGTCGATATCGACACCGCTCTCCTTGATCCCACCACAGACCCCATCCTTGACCATGCCGATGATCGTTCCGACCGGCAAGGGCGCCTTGCCGGTTGCCGGATGCTGATAGAGGAATACGGACCTTCCGGAGGCTTCCGCGATCCGCGCATGATGTGACACCAGTTCCTCATGGGTGTAGTCGGCGTAGTACGGCGTGATCGCCGCCACATGGTCCGCACCCGCATCCATCGACCGCCGCGCCTTGCGCACCGAACGAGCGGTCGCGGTGTCGCCGACGTGCGCGATGATCGGAACATCGGGTCCCGCCACCGCACGCGCGATCACCACCGTTTCGATCGAGTCGTCCTCGCCGATCGCATGGAAGTCCCCGGAGCTGCCGTTGACCCAGAATCCCCGGGCACCGGCATCAAGGACCCGACGTGCATGACGTGCATACGAATCAGGATCAAGACACCCATCCGGACGCATCGGCATGACGAGTGGAACGAGCAGCCCACCGACGTCCGCATTCCCTCTGGTCATCGCATGCCTCCTTCGGTTGGAACCCGATGCCCCTCGATTGCATCGTCCAGCAGACGGTCGATGCGACACACCGCATGCTCCGCAAGGGCTTCCCGGAGATGGTCCCGGATCTTCTCTCGTACCGAGCCCGGATCCACAGGCGGTCGTTCGGGAGAAAGCCCCCTGGCCTCGGCGGGCAGGAGTTCGGGGTAGCTCAATCGATCAGGCAGCCAGGGCAGGCATCCGCACAGCATCGCCTCAACGACCGCGATACCGAAGAACTCATGGCGAGCGGTCGACAGGACCCAGTCACAGCCTGCGAGATGCCGAAGGTACGCCTCTCGATCCTCGACCCACCCATCGTGCTCGATCCTGTTGCCATGTCGCTCACGAAAGGCCTTCATCGCGTCGGGAACCACCCCCGACCGCTCCCCCATCAGGACGAAGCGCAGGTCGAGACGTTCTGCAAGGCGATCAGCGACCTCAAGCAGCTCATCCGGACCCTTGTCATGCTCACACCGATGCGGCCAGGCGATTCGGACACCGTCCGGATAATCGGACTTTCCCGGGTTACGTAAAACAGCCTCTGGAATCGATTCGACAGGTGGCCACGCGATCAGGCTCCGCTCCTCGATCCTGGCAAGCCAGCCAGCCGGCATGCCACCCGGTGCATGCGTGAGCAGCCGGGCCGCCCCTTCGAGGAAGGAATCTCGATTGAACGCACTGTTCCAGAGAACGACATCCGCAGCGATCAGTGACGCGATGTTGGTCGCAACCAGGTGCGCATCCTTGTCCCGCACCGACTGTTCGACGTGGTCCGATGCCGGGTAAGCGGCCTGGTTTTCGTGCATGTAGACGACGAGCGGGAGGCCGGCAAGATGAGGGGGCAGCAGGCCCCGAAGCTGAGCCGCATCGAGCAGCCCGGTCGTGAAGACCAGGTCGGCCGGGGCATCGAGCCCCCCCGCTGCAGCCGCCTGGTCGACCAGTTCCGCGGCACCCAGCCGGAGTCGCCATCGGGGCCCGACCGGGGGGAGGCCGAACCATCGCCAGTTCGCCCTGGAATGCCGTTCGATCGACCCACGAACGGCAGCATGGGAACCTCCGTCCCATGGCTGGAAAGCGAGAATTTCAGGACAGACATGCTGCACGCGCCCAGCCTAGTACACTGGAAGGCGATGCGAAACATCCCCTCGAACATGCCGCCTCCGGATCGAACCGGAGACACCCCCGAGATCATGGCTCCGCTCTGCTCGGTGTTCCGTCGCTTCCTCAAGTCGAGGAACCTGAAATACACGCCGGAACGTGCCGAGGTCCTTGATGCCATCATCGCTCGCGACGGTGTCTTCGAGGTCGAGGAACTCCTCCTCGAGATGCAGGGCAACGGCCATCGGATCTCGAAGGCCACGATCTATCGAACCATCAACCTGCTGGTTGATGCGGGCATCATCACCCAGGCGCTGTTCGACTCGAAGCAGGCGCACTATCGCCTGATCTACGGACAGGAGCCGCACGATCACATGCTCTGCATGCGGACCGGAAAGCTCATCGAGTTCACCAACCCGGAATTGAGTGCACTGCGTGACCGGATCTGCAGGGAGCTGGGATGGGAACCGGTGGGACACCGGTTCCAGATCTACGCGCTGAGTCCCGCCCCGGTGGAAGAGGACCCGGAGAACACCGAACAATCCGAGTGATGCCTGCGAGGTGTCACTGAACGTCGGGATCGACGAGGTCGTCCTCCTCGATGTCGCGGGAGATCGCATACCGACCGGAGAACCAGTTCCCCAGGTCCGCCATGCGGCAGCGACCCGAACAGAATGGATGATGTTGATCACCGGATGCGACCGAAGTGCCGCATGCGGGACAACTGCGTTGATCCTGAGGCTGCAGGTACTCGGAACCGGCGGCGATGGACAGCTCCAGTTCCCGCGAGTCCTCATCGAGACCATGCGACAACCGGACGACCAGGTGCGGTTCCTCGAGGATGCCATCGACCCTGTCCGGCCATTCCACGGCAAGCACCGTGGTTGGATCCGCCTCGAGTTCATCCCAGCCCAGCGCCTCGAGTTCGTCCCGATCAGAGACGCGATAGAGATCGGCATGGACCAGACGAATGCCCTCACGACCGTCCGCATGCTCGTGGAGAATGGTGAAGGTGGGACTCGAAACCGAAGCCGGCGACAGCCCGAGCCCGTCGGCAAGACCTCGGGTGAAGGCGGTCTTGCCGGCACCGAGCTCGCCCTCCAGTCGGATGCGCTCGCCGCCGTGACAGGAGGCGCCGATCACTCGGCCCAGTTCGTGCGTTTCCGATGGCGCCCCCAGCACCTTGCGGATCGTGGTCATCTCCTTCATTCGGCATGCTCCCAGCCGGTCCGATCGAGGGCGACCGGTCGTCCATCCTCGTGCATGACCACCCCCCCACCGACATCCACCTCACCGACCCGGGTCAGAAGGACACCGTCGAGTTCCGAAGGCACGACTCCACCGGGACCAACCGTGAAACAGAGCTCGTAATCCTCGCCGTCCGAAAGGGCACGGATGGCGTCCGCGCCATGGCGACGTGGCACGGCACCTGCATCGAGCGAGATCGAGACCTCCGACTCCGCGGCGAGGTGGCCGATCTCGGAAGCGAGGCCGTCGGAAACGTCGATCATGGCGGTCAGGGCGTCACCGAGTTCGGCATGCAGCCTCCGAGCAAGCTCGACCCGCGGCACGAAGTCAAGGTGATGGCCGCCACCATCCACATCGAGGGAGCAACCGAACCGTCCACTGACGTACAGGCGGTCACCGGGAGAAGCTCCGTTCCTCAGGACCACCCGACCACCGACCTCTCCATCCGGAACCGCGAGGACCGTGGCACTTGCCGTGAACGCACCTGCCCCCATGGGAAACGTCGCGACATCACCACCGAACAACGGAACATCGAAAGCGAGAGCCGCCTCCCGCGCGGCTTTCGCAAACGCGAGGCTCCATTCGTCGTCCGACATCAGTTCGGTCGGCAGGACCGCCGTGACGAGCGCTCCGACAGGAATGCAGGCCATCGCAGCCACGTCACTCAGGCTTCGATTGACCACCTTGCGTCCGTACGCCTCCGGCGGAGCATCAGCCGCGAGGTGGACACCCGCAACGACCTGGTCGACACCGGCAAGCAATTCCGTCCCTTCCGGAAGCCGGACCATCCCGAGATCGTCACCCGGCGGCACGATGACCGAAGGACCCAGGTCGGGGTTCGATCGCCTGATCGCCTCGATCAGTTCGAACTCACGCATCAGCGCCACCTCCCTCGAGCAGGGAGAGCAACAGCTCCGAAGTCCGCTCCGATGCACCTTGTTCGGCACGGATGACCGACCTGGCATTGCTGGCGAGATGCTCGCGTCGTTCGGCATCACGGAGCAACGCGCCGAGTTCATGCTTCAAGTCATCGCGATCGGTGACGACGATGCCGCCACCAGCCGCAAGCTTCTCGACCGTCTCGGCGAAGTCGCTCGTCGAGGGGCCGACGACCACCGGCTTCCCGAGGGCCGCAGGCTCCATCATGTCGCTGCCGTGGAGTGAACCGAAACTCCTGCCAACCACGACGACATCGGCGAGGGCATACGCCATGCGCAGTTCACCGATCGTGTCGAGCAGGAAGCGTCCGGTCTGGGAGCCACGATCGCCCCTGCTTCGCCGGGCGCAGCCGACAAGCACCTCGGCGGCATCGTCGAACCATTCAGGACGGCGGGGAGCGCAGAGCAACTGGGCGCCGTCCGGAACCGAATCCCTGAGGAGTCGATGTTCATCCGGCGCGGTCGAGCCCGCGACGACCAGGGGGCGCGCACGGTCGATGCCGAGCCGTTCGGCCAGTTCGTCCGCACCCTCGACGGAATCCTCGATGATCGCGGCATCCCATTTCATCGTTCCCGTCCTGACGATCGAACCTCGCGGTGTTCCGAGGTCCTCGAAACGGCTCGCATATTCCTGGTTCTGGACACCCGCACACTCGACCCGACCGAACATCGGCCGAATGAACGGACGCGCTCGTCGATAGCCCCGGTGACTCCTGCTGCTCAGGCGTCCGTTCACGACCGCCAGCGGAATGCCTCTCCGTGCGCACTCCGCGGTGAAGTTCGGCCAGAGCTCGAGTTCGACCATCGCGGCCACGTCAGGCCGGACCGAATCAAGGAAGCGGCGCACGCTCCAACCCAGGTCCTGTGGATAGCGCACCACGTGACATGGCTCGTCATAGAGTTCCACCGCTCTCCTGAAGCCGGTGTCGGTGGTGACGGCGACGACGACCTCCGGCGCACGGTCGGATTCGAGGAGCGTGCGGACGAGCACCTTGATCGCGTTGACCTCACCGACCGAGACGGCATGGATCAGGATGCGCGGTTGCGAGGTGCTGCCGAGATCACGCGTCTCGCCGAAACGAGCCGCCCAATCCGTGCGATGACGCCCCCGAAGCACGAGGCGAGGGATGAGGACCGGTGATGCCACGGTCACGCCAGCAAGATAGGCAAGATCCACCAACATGCCCATGAGTGTTCGTTCAGCCCCTTGAGCCGGCCTCGGCCAGCACCCTGAGTCGTTTCAACACCCAGTTCGGTCGCGGGATGCCGTATTCGATGTCGATGACCCTCCCTCGGGCGTCGACGAAGACCAGCTTGGGAATCGTCGGCTTGCGGTCATGCGGTCGAAGAACGGCGTTGAGCCTCGGATCCGAACTCATGAGTTCGAGGAACGGGGAGACACCACCCTCGTTGCGGTCGATGTACTCCCTGACGACGGACGGACCTTCCTTGTCCACCGACAGGGAGACGAGCGTTCCATACTGTCCGACTTCCTCGGCGATGTCGTGAAGGACCGTGCGTGCCTTCCGGCAGGGTCCGCACCAGGTGGCCCAGACATCGATCAGCATCGGCTTGCCGGCGAACTGCGCAAGTGGGACGTCCCTTCCATCGAGGTCCGTCATGACCAGCTGGTGGATGGTGCCGGCTGCGACATCCCTGCCCGCACCCGGGCCCGCGGTGGCTTGAACCGTCTCCTCGCCTCCGGTGATCGTGCGGACGATCGCCTCGCACGTGGGACAGAATCCGGTGCTGCCGGCGACGGCCACGTAACCGATCACCCCTGCCACGATGAACAGGGGAACCAGGATCTTGCCGGCCGCCAGACCGCGGGTGAACTGGACGTTGCGTGGTGAGCTCATCCACATGCTCCGATGAATGCCGCACACATGGTAGCCTCCCCAGTCGATGAAACCCGACAAGACCGGACGAAATCCCGTCTCCCGCATCGCAATCGACACCGGTGGCACCTTCACCGACGGGATCGCGGTGCTCGAGGATGGTGAGACCAGGCGCGTCAAGGTGCTCTCGAACGCAGCGCTGCGAGGCAGGGTCATGGACCCGCCGTCAGGGAACCGGATCCAGGTGGATCTCGCGCCTCTGTTCGTTCCGAAGCAACTCCTCATCGGCTTCACCGCATCAAGACCGGGAGGCGAGCCGCTTGCCGTCGTGCGCGGCCAGCAGGGTGATTTCGAACTGGAGCTCGACCGGACCATCGAACTCGAACGCGGCGAGCAGATCGAGCTGCGAGCACCGTTCGATGCGCCTCGACTGGCGATGCACCTGCTCCTCGGCACGAACGAGGACACGATCTCCGACAAGGCCCTTGCACTTCGGGTGGCGACGACGCGAGGCACGAACGCGCTGCTCGAGAACAAGGGTGCGCCCTTCGCCATGGTCCTCGACGAGGGACTCGAGGACCTGCTCGAGATCGGTGACCAGTCCCGGCCGGACATCTTCGCACTCGATGTCAGGCGGGACAGGCTCCGACCCGCCGAGATCAGGGGCATCGGCGGCCGACTCGCCTCCGATGGCAGCAGCACGAAACCGATCGATGAAGTCGACTTCGATGACATCGCGACCGCACTGTCCTCGCAACGTGGTTCGACGATCGGCATCGCACTGGCACATGCCTGGCGCACCCCCGAACGGGAGGAGGCGGTCGCCGACGCGCTTCGCAAGCGGGGATTCGAGCGAGTGATCTGCTCGACGGAACTCTCGCGCTCCGACCAACTCCTTCCGAGGGCCGAGACCACCGCCGTCGAGGCGACGTTGTCACCGATCCTCGGCCGGTTCCTGGACGACCTGCTCCCCGACTCCGTGAATCGGAAGGATGACGCCGTCTTCGTGATGACAAGCGCAGGAGGTCTCGAACCTGCCGGCACCTTCCGAGCCAAGGACGGTTTGCTCAGCGGCCCGGCTGGCGGGGTTTCGGGCGCCGCCCGTTCCGCCGGCGCCTCCGGATTCGAAGGCCTGCTCGGATTCGACATGGGCGGCACCAGCACCGACGTCTCCAGGCACCAGGATGACTTCGTCTACAGGTTCGAGACGAAGGTCGGACCCGCACGCATCCAGGCACCCTGCATCGCGATCGAGACCGTCGCCGCCGGCGGTGGCTCGATCTGCCATGTGACGGACGAGGGGCTTGCGGTGGGACCACGAAGTGCCGGTGCCTCACCAGGCCCCGCATGCTATGGAGCGGGCGGACCACTGACGATCACCGACGTCAATCTCCTCCTGGGAAGAGGCGCACCCGAACACTTCGGCATCCCGATCGACCTGACACGTTCCGAAGCAGCGCTCGAGGAGCTCCGCAGGGACCTCCGTGGCCGGGGGTTCGATGATGCCGGGCGCATGGAGATCCTCGAGGGCCTGCGCGACATCGCGGATGAACGCATGGCCGAGGCGATGCGTTCCATATCGATCAGGGAAGGCGTCGATCCGCGCAGGCACATCCTGGTCCCGTTCGGCGGGGCAGGCGGGCAGCACGGATGCGCGATCGCGGAACGCCTCGGCATGGAGACCATCCTCATCCCCTCCGACACGGGACTCCTCAGCGCCGTCGGACTCCTGCATGCCGAGGAGGAACGGTTCGCAGAACGAACGATCATGCAGCGGCTCGACACGCTCGATCCTCCACTCCGTCACACGATCCGGGAACTCGAAGACGAAGCCCTGGCCAGCCTGGCATCGCCCGACGGAGAGGTTCGACGGCGACTGGTCGCCTTGCGACTCGAAGGCCAGGATTCGGTCATCCAGCTTGAATACGACGACGACCTCGACATGAGCCGCTCCTTCGCGGATGCATTCGAAGCGATCTACGGATACCCCACTCCGCGACGTCCGATCGAGGTGGCCTGGGCCAGGGTGGTCACGATCGATCGATCCGGCGAGCGTGAAGAGGTCCAGCGACTCGAGACGCCCTCGCGGGATTGTGAAGTCGCCGAAAGAAGGACGATGAACACCAGGGAAGGGCCGGTGGAGGTTCCGCTGCACCTTCGCAATCGTTTCAGGACCGGCGACGGGATCCACGGACCCGCACTGGTCCAGGAGGCGGGAGCGACCGTGGTCGTCGAGACCGGATGGTACGGCGTCGTCCAGCCCAACGGCTCACTGATCCTGACCCGGGAGCGTCACGCACTTTCACGAGAACCGGAACTGCACGGAGGCGATGGAGCGGCAGCGGCGGAACTCGTGTCCTCCAGACTGGGCGCGATCGCAACCGGAATGGGCAGGCTTCTCGAACGGACGGCACTGTCGGTCAACGTCAAACAGAGGCTCGACTTCTCCTGCGCGATCCTCGATGCAAAGGGCCACCTGCTCGTCAATGCACCGCACATGCCGATCCACCTCGGCTCCATGGGACTCTGCGTGCGCCGAACGGTCGAGATGCTGGATCCCGGCCCTCGCGACGTGATCGTCACCAACCACCCGGCGTGCGGAGGATCCCACCTGCCCGATGTCACCACGATCGCTCCGATCCACGAACGGATCGACGGAGGCAGACGACTCGGCTTCGTCGCGGTCCGTGCGCACCATGCGGAGATCGGTGGCAGCCGACCGGGTTCGACGCCCCCCTTTGCACGAACTCTCGTCGAGGAAGGCGTCCTCATCCCCCCCACCCGTCTGGTCGCGGACGGCAGGGAACGCTTCGACGATCTTGCCGCACTCCTCGACGGTGCCCCATGGCCGACACGCCGCAGGGAGGAGAACCTCGCGGATCTTGCCGCCCAGGTCGCCTCGACGCGACACGGGGTGGAGCGGATCATCGAACTCGCCGCCGCGCTCGGCACCGATCGCTATCTCGAGCTGTCCGACAAGGTGCGCCGGAACGCCGCCCGTGCAGCGGCCGATTCGATCGCGACGCTGGGCGACTTCGAACGAAGGGTCACCCAGAGCCTCGATGACGGTTCGGCCATCAAGCTGCACGTCAAGGGCGATGGCCGAAGACTGCTCATCGACTTCACCGGAACCAGCGGACTCCATCCGGGCAACTTCAACGCGCCGGTGGCGATCGCGACCGGCGCGACGGTCTACATCATGCGCCTGCTTGCAGACCGCCCGATTCCGATGAACGAGGGACTCCTGGACCCCGTCGACCTGGTGATCCCCCCCGGGATGCTCGACCCCGCCTTCTCCGGCGACGCGACCAGGGATCCCGCGGTCTGCGCCGGAAACACCGAGACCTCGCAACGGATCGTCGACACCCTGTTGCTGGCGTTCGAACTCGCCGCCTGCAGTCAGGGCACCATGAACAACCTCCTGCTCGGCAACGACACCTTCGGCTACTACGAGACGATCTGCGGCGGTGCCGGCGCCACCGAACATGGTCCCGGATGCCCTGCGGTCCACACCCACATGACCAACACGCGCATCACCGATCCCGAAACGCTCGAAGCTCGGTATCCGGTCCGCCTCGAGACCTTCCGGATCAGGCGCGGAACCGGCGGAACCGGACGACATCCCGGAGGCGATGGCGTGACAAGGGCGCTGCGAGCTCTGGAACCACTCGACATCTCACTGGTCGCCCAGCATCGGAAGGAAGCGCCGTTCGGCCTGTCGGGTGGCGGCCCGGGAACGGTCGGCGAGGCCAGGGCGATCAGGGTGGACGGCTCGATCGAACCACTCGAGGGAAGTGCCGAATGCTCGCTTCAGGTCGGAGACGTCATCGAGATCTCGACACCGGGCGGTGGTGGCTGGGGGGCCTGAACACGCACAGTGGACCCGACCCTTCGAGACTCAGCGCAGGAAGGGTTCGCGCGAGAGATCCGCGTCGTACTGGACGCGCTCGATCGAGATCGCGAGTCCGGTCTCTCTGCGAACCTTCACGATGCAACCACAGAGCGCCTCTCCACCGGACGCCATGTCGAAGGGTGCATGCATCGCGGTGCGCATGTGCTGGAGGACAGCCCTCTTGTTGCGGCCGATCACCGAGTCGTACGGTCCGCACATGCCGACGTCGGTGATGAATGCGGTCCCACCAGGCAGCACCCTGGCATCGGCGGTCGGAACGTGGGTGTGGGTTCCGACGACCGCAGCGACCCTGCCATCGACATGATGCGCCAGTGCGACCTTCTCGCTGGTGGCCTCCATGTGGACTTCAACGAACACCAGGGGGTTCTTGCCGGGAATGCGTTCAAGGACCTCGTCGATCGCCTGGAACGGATCGTTCGCAGGAAGCGGGAAGAAGATCCTCCCCAGCAGCGTCACCACCCAGAGCTCTCCTCCACCGGGCAGGTCCAGACGGATCAGGTGCTTCCCCGCCGAGGAGGACGACAGATTGGCGGGACGTGCGATGGGTTCCGCCGGATCCTCGAGTTGCGGCAGGATGCGCTGGTCCCTGTAGACATGATCTCCGAGGGTCACCGCATCGACCCCGTTCTTCCTCAGCCAGCCATACAGGTCGGGGTTGATCCCGGACCCGGAACGAATGTTCTCTCCGTTCGCGATGACCACGTCCGGCTCGTGTTCAGCCCGGAGATCAGGCAGTCTCTGACCGAGAACATTCCGTCCTGGAGCCCCGTTGACGTCACCCAGGAAGGCGATGGTGAGCGGTTTCAACAATGTCATCTCGTGCTTTCAGGCATGGTTTGGCGTCGAATCGACAAGATGGTACACTCAGCACGTCGGTCCTGCGGCCTTTTCAGACTGCGACCCCGACACCCACGAGCATCACAGCCGGTGAACACGCACTCGAGGCGATCCAGGTGAGAACCTGTTCCCTTGAAGGATCGTCCAGGGACACCCTGCAAGGCTGAATGCAGAGAACCTCCACCCGATCCCATCAACCGATGGGCACGAAAGCAGCTTCAAAGTCAACATGTACAAGCAAGGCGACGAGCTCAAGCTCTGCACTCGACCGGAATGGGGCACTGGACGTGTCACCAAGGTCGAACATGTCACTCGAGATGGTGAACGTGACCAGCGAATCTGGATCAGATTCCCGAACGTCGGCATGAAGACGATCCTCGCGGGTGCTGCAAAACTCGAGCAGATGAACAAGTCCTCCGACGAGGACCACACGTTTGTCGCACGGGAGAACGCCCACGAATCCGGTTGGCTCGGGGAGATCGCGAAGAATCGACCGGAGGAGGCGATGACCTCCCTCCCACCGGAGACCACCGATCCGTTCAGCTCCATTCGCACCAGATTCAAGCACCTCGCCAATCTCTACAGGTTCAACTCGAAGGGTGGATCGCTGATCGACTGGGCGATCGCACAAAGCGGACTCGACGACCCCCTCAGTCGCTTCAACCGCCATGAACTCGAGGAGTTCTTCCATCGATGGTCGACGGACCGTGACAACCAGGCGCATCAGCTCTTCATGGAAGCGCGGCGCAACGGTGAGTCACTCGACGACCTCCTCGAAGCCGGAACCGAACAGCTGAGCAAGGCGATCCGGGAGAAGTCGACTCGTTCATGAGCCGATAGCCGTCCCCACGCAGGGACGAGAACTCCGACAGGACCCTCTTGCCCGTCCGGTAATGCAACGCGCATCACATCTCAGCCGCACAGACCGCGCGATCGCACCGCATGCAGATCCAATTCGCCATCGACGCCTTCCCTCACCCGGAGCTTGTGGCCATGTGTATGCGAAGTACCGCATGTTCGCATGCCTCGACGATTTACAACAAAAGAGCGGAATTACACGATGGATGAAAAAGCTTTCCAACGTAAAATGAGTGAACTCATCGAACGGATTCGAGACCTTCCGGTCCGCACACCATCCCGGCCGGAAAGAGTCGACGCGACAGGGTCGCCGCAGAACACACTGCGGTTGTCCGTCGAGGAGCTCCAGGAGTCACTCGACTACCTGAGGCTGAGCGTCAAGTATCTGGTCTTCGATCTCGAAGCGACCAGGCGGGAGAATGCGTACCTGAGAAGGCTCGTCGAACAGGCCAATCGGGAGCGAGACAGACAGGACCCGGATGAAACGTGAGGATGTCCGTACGGTTTCCGCGTGAGTGATTGGTTTTCGAATGCTGCTACGCCAGGACCAACACAACAAGCTCTTCCTCCTCGATCCGGACGCCATCAAGAGCGGCTGTACGGGCCTGGATGAATACGAAATCGCTCCCATGCGGAAGATCCTCGACTGGGCGAGGCACTACCTCTTCAAGCCCTCACCGCGCCTCGGGCGAAAGGGGCCGGTGTGCCCGTTCGTCAAGCCTGCGCTTGAACAGCACCGTTCGTTGTTCCTGACCAGCGTCCGGACACCGCACCTGAACGTGGACGCACTCGCGGAAAAGCTCTACGGGTATCGAGACTGGTTCACGCGACTCGAACCGACCGACTGCGTCAAGCGCAACTTCAAGACGATCCTGGTCATGCTTCCCGATCTCTGCGATCTCGAGAAAGGCCCCGAGTTCATCGAATCCGTTCACAGCAGGCTGAAGCCGGACTGGGTCAAGATGGGCCTGATGCTCGGACAGTTCTACCCGAGCTGCGATGCGGAGGGGCTGCACAACGCGGACTACCGACCACTGCAATCACCGACCCCGTTGCTCGTGATGCGACACATGCAGCTGACTGACCTGCCCTTCCTCGTGAAGACGGAACAGTTCATCAGGTCCTACTGCAGGACATTCGCCGTCCAAGACGCGCAGGAACTCCAGAGGCGGATCACGGAAGCCCAGATCCCGAAACTCCCCCGCAACTGGGACGAGTGCATCGCCAGGGTCTTCTCGCAGCCGGAACTCCTGGTCGGCGAAGGCTGATCCCACGCCCTTGAACAGTGAATCGGACTCCCCCACCGGCCTCCGCACGACGGAGGATTTTCGCGTGGAACCAGCAGCCCATCCCGAGTCTGTGTAGCATCAGGGCCGGTACCACGCATGTCAGTCCAGATCGCACAACAACTTCGAAACCTCGGTCGCTATCGCCAGATCCTGATGGTCCTCGTCCGGCACGGCTTCGCGGACTTCGTGCGACACACCGGCCTCTCGGCGGTCGTGACCAAGTCGATCGGCAGCTTCGGCAAGCGAGGCCGCTATGAGGCGGACCTGATCAATCAACCGAGGTCCGTCAGGCTCCGCCTGGCGCTCGAGGAGCTCGGCCCCACCTTCATCAAGCTCGGGCAGGTCCTGAGCACCAGACGTGACCTCGTCCCCGACGAGATCGCCGAGGAATTCGCCCGACTCCAGAGCGAATGCCCCGAGGTGCCCTTCAAGGACATCCGCAAGCGACTGGATGACGAGTTCCCCGGGCAGGTCGACACCCTGTTCAAGTCGATCGAGGAGAAGCCGCTGGCAGCAGCGTCGATGGCCCAGGCGCACCGCGCGGTTCTGGCGAACGGTACGAACGTCGTCCTGAAGATCCTCCGCCCGGGCATCGAGGACATCCTCCAGAGCGACATGGAGATCCTGAGGTTCATCGCCAGCGTCGTCGAGGACTACTTCGACAACATGGGCTTCAACCCGGTCGCCGTGGCCGATGAATTCGCCCGGGAACTCGAGCGCGAGGTGGACCTGCTTCAGGAGGCCCGCTCGACCGACAACCTCCGGACGGCCTTCGCCGATGATCCGGGAGTCGACTTCCCCATCGTGTACTGGGACGAGACCAGCAAGCACGTCCTCTGCGTCGAGGAGATCAAGGCGCAACTGCTCTCTCGAGTCGAACCCGAGGATCTTCCGGAAGAGACCAGGAAGGCGCTCGTCGAGAACGGTGCCAGGGCGGTCTTCAGGATGACGCTCGACATGGGCTTCTTCCATGCGGATCCGCACCCCGGCAACATCTTCGTCCGCGACGACGGCGGCATCGTGTTCATCGACTGCGGGATGGTCGGCCATGTCGACCTCGAAACGCGGATGTCGATCGCAGAACTCGTCTACGGGGTGACGAAGAACGACGCCCAGCTCGTGATGAACTGTGCTCTGAACCTGACCGACGTCGACGAGGACGAGGTCGACCTCAGGCGGGCGAAGGGCGACGTCCAGCAGCTCGTGGACCAGTTCGTCGGCGTGCCGATGGACCGCATCGATCTCGGACAGGTCCTCGAGGACTTCTTCCAGACCCTGCGCAGGTATGGCCTGCAGTGCCCGCCGGACGTGGTCCTCCTGATCAAGGCGATGTCCACCATCGAGGGCGTCGGAGCGAGATTCGATCCGCAGTTCGACATGGTGTCCTTCGCGCACCCGTACCTGGCACGGCTCATCAAGGAACGCTACAGCCCCGGGGCGATGTGGCGCCGTCTCCGTTCGGCCTCGAGCTCCTACGTCAAGCTGGTCGAGCACGTTCCACAGGACGTCGCCTCGATCGTGAGGAAGCTCAGGAAGAACGAGCTGAAGTTCAACCTCGAACTTCGCTCCATCGAGGAGCTCATCGAGACCGCGGAGGCCGCGACCAACAACATCGCGATGGCGGTGCTCATCAGTTCCCTGATCGTCGCGAGTGCGATCCTCGTCCATGCCGCCCCAGAGGGGAAGTGGGGTTTCCTCGCGATCATCGGGATGCTCGGCTTCATCATCGCCACCGTGATGGCGTTCGGCCTCGTCTTCGGGATCTGGAGGCACCGCCGAAGCTCGAAGGCGCGCGTCAAGCACGCCGCCAAGCGCGCCTCGAAGCGCAGGGGCTGAGCCGATTCCATTCAGCTTTCGGGGAGCTTCGGGAGGACCGGATCCGGGGGGACGGGCTCACCGCTGAACGCGGCCGCGATCCGCTTCGCATGAATGTGCGAGTTCTCGATGTAGACCCTGAACCTGGACTGCGTCCCCGCCACCGCGGTGCCTGCGACATGAAGGCCGGGCACGGTCGTCTCCATGGTCGACGGATCATGTACGACGGCGCGATCCTCTCCCTCGAGACGGGCACCAAGCGCCTCGAAAAGCGAGCCGTCAGCCTCGTATCCGATCTCGAGCAGGACATCGTCGACCGGTATCGTGCTCGTCGAACCGTCCTTGAGGGAGCGAAGGACGACTTGATCCGATTCGATCGCCGCAGGCTCGGTCTCGAGCAGGCAGCGGACCTGCCCGCTTGCGATCATCGCCATGAGCTCCGGTCGGATCCAGTACTTCACACGCTCGTGGAGCTCGCTCCCGCGATAGGAGATGGTCACCTCGGCCCCGCACCTGAACGCGCGAAGCGCGGATTCGCAGGCCGAGTTCCGACCGCCCACGACGAGGACCCGGCGTCCGAGGTACCGGTGTGCCTCACCGAGGGAGCGATGGACATGGGGAAGATCCTCCCCGGGAACGCCGAGTCGACGAGGCCGGGCCGTCCCACCGCTCGCGATCACGAGGCGTTCGCAGGCGAATTCATGCGTCAGTCCCGAGAGCGTCCGTGTCCTGAGCCGGAACCCTCCCCCATCGCCGTGACCAAGTTCGATCACTCGCTCGAAGGTCCTCACCTCGAGATCGAACTGCTCGACGACGGCACGGAGATAGGCAAGGTACTCCTCCCTGGTCCCCTTTTCGTTGGTCGCGGTGATGAAGGGCACACCGGAGATCGAGAGCCGTTCCGGCGAGGAGAACCAGCGGGTGCCCGATGGAAAGTCGACGATCTGCTGCCCGACCGCACCCGCATCGAACTGCAGGTAGGGAAGACCACGCCGTTTCAGTTCGACGGCGGTCTCCAGGCCGATCGGCCCGCATCCGATGATGATCGTCGGAACTTCGTGCATGCGCTCAGGTTCCGGTCGGAACATCCAGAGGAATTCCGATCAGTTCCGAGAGTTCGGTCAGGGCACGCTCGACCTCGGTAGACAGCTCGGGATCGGCGAGATCCGTCGGCGCAAGATCCTCGCGGTAGTTTCGGTCCACCCAGGCCTCGAGTTCGGAGAACTTCGCGTCATCCAGCATGACCCCCTTCTCGACCGAAGCGAGCTCGTCATCGGTCAGCTGGACGCGAAGACGAAGACAGGCCGGGCCGCCACCATTGCGCATCGACTGTCTCACGTCGACGTACTCGACACGAACGATCGGATTGTCCTCTCCCTCGATGCGTTCCAGCACCCGTCTGGCACGGGGATTCTCCTCGCAGTCCGTCGGGACCAGCAGGAGCATCGACCCGGGTTCTCCCGGAAGGGAGAGCAGCTGTGAGTTGAAGAGGTAGCAGTCGGAGGCATCCTCGAGGGAGAGCTCCTCCCTCTGCACGCACAAGGGCAGGAACGCCTCGGAACCGGGACAGGCCGCCAGTTTCGTGCGCAGTTCGCCGAGGACCCGGTCGGTATCGAGGTACGCGTCCTCGTGGTAGAGCAGCACGTGTTCGTTGCCGACCGCAATCACGTCGTTGTGGAAGACGCCGGCGTCGATCGCATCCGGATTCTGGCATGCAAGGACCACGCGCTCGGGATCGAGTCCGTGCAGGCGTGCGATGGCCTCGGATGCCTCGCGGGTCTGCCTCCCCTGGAAACGGCGCGAGCCACCGATCGCTTCATCAACCTCACCACCGCCGGCAAGACCGATGCGACCGTACACGAAGAACTCGACACCCGGCCCGGCATGACCGCAGGAGAGACGCGTGTGATTCGCGGCACCTTCGTCCGCGAGGGCGGCGCAGCCTGCGAGTGGATCATGGACCGTGAACCTGGACGTATCCGCGAAGATCGATCTCAGGACATGGGTCGTCCACGAGACCTCGATCGAGCGATGAAAGAGCGTCGAGAGGTTCGCCGGCGTGATCTGCACCCGGTTCGTCGCGCTGTCGGAGGAAGGCGATACGGTCGCGGCATTCGCCGTCCACATCGCGCTGGCGGAACAGCAGGCGCTGAGAAGCGCGGGATCACTTCGCTGGACCTCCGCGAGCATCTCGGGAACCGACCCCGTGAACCCGAGTTCACGCAGTACATCCAGGTGAGGACGCGGATGCGGAGGCAGGAGGCCCTGCGGTATGCCGAGGTCCGCGACCCGACGCATCTTCGCGAGTCCCTGACGAGCAGCGGCCCTGGGATGGGCGATGTCTCGGGCATGGCGTGTCGAAAGGAGGTTGCCGGGAGACAGCCCCGCATAGTTGTGCGTGGGGCCGACCAAACCATCGAAATTGACTTCTCGTGTCTGCACGCCCCCCTTTTTGCATCTGGAGGGGCCTGTTGTCAACTGCAGGAGGGATTTCGCCTCAACAGTCCCCCCAGGCTCCGAGCACGAGCGCGAGGTCGGCACCACCGACGAGGCCGTCCGAATCAAGGTCGGCCGATTCCTCGGAGGTGCCCCAGGCACCGAGGACCAGGGAGAGGTCGGCACCGGTCACCTTGCCGTCACCATCGATGTCCGCGGGGCAGCATGCCTGGGGATGGAGCTCGCACTGACAGACGTCGAGGATGCCGTCGGCATCGATGTCATCCGCCTCGCCGTGCATGATCTGGCAGGCGTCGAACACCCCGTCACCGTCGCAGTCGCCTGCTTCACCGGCCCCGGCGAGATCGCACTCGTCGGGAATGCCGTTCAGGTCGCAGTCCGTGGAGCTGCCGAGATCCAGTTCATCCTGGTCGGACGTGCCGTTTCCATTGCAGTCGCACGTCCCCTCGCAGTCGAGATGGAGCGTGCCGGTGCCGGCCGCCCCGTCGTATCCGGCGACCCGAACGAGGTACTCGACTCCGCACTGACCCTGGAACTCGACCCGGGACGTGTAGCCGGAACAGTCGTCACCGTCATCGTTGCAGGCCAGGAGCACCCCGTCGCAGCCGCCTTCCCAGATCTCGAGTCTGGTGTCGAAATCCGCTGACTCGCAGAGGGACGCGGTGACGAGACCCTCGCAGCTCGCGGTATAGCTGAACCAGATGTCGGATCCGATGCCGTCGCTGTACGCACCGCACTCGGCAGGCGATTCGTCGGGACCGTCGGTTTCCGCGAGCAGGGTGTTGAAGTCCCATGACCCGTTGCTGACGACCGCTGCGTTCTCGCAGAGGTCGTTGCCGGGGACGGTGATCCCACCATCGCTGACGTCGACCTGCAGGACGTAACCGTTCGCCCCCATCGGGTCGTCGCACGCGACCTGGGCCTCGAATCCCGGGGCGACGATGATTCGATAGGAACCGGGTTCCAGCCAGCTGCTCCTGAGCGGTGTCGGGCACCCACCGTAGCTGTACATCAGCACATGGGACGGACAGGAATCCTTTGCCAGGTAGATGTAGCCGGTGACGTTGTCATTGGAATAGAGGTCGGCCTGGAGCAGGCCTCCGGGCTCCGCAACCTGGATCGTGTAGTAGTCGGTGTCTCGGAAGTTGCCCGTGACATGCCATGTACCGCACATCGGCACACCGGACTGCAGCAGCTGAAGCGAACCGTCCGGACACCCCGAATTGGTGTCCCCGCCACAAGGCTCGTCCTCGACATCGCTTCCCTCGAGGCAGGTGGTGACACAAGGCTCGACCGACTTCACGCCGAACGTGCCACTCCCGGTGGCACCTTCGGCGTAGCCACCGATTCGAACGAGGTACTCCACACCGGCAACGCAGTGGGCGAGCAGATACGAGGAGTACCCATGACATCCCGCACCATCATCGTTGCAGGCGTGTTCCTGGAGATCCCCGCAGGTCCCCGTGTAGACGGCGATCCTGCTGTCGAAGTCGACCGTTCCACAGGTGGAGATCAGCAGGATCCCGTCGATCGGTGCGGTGTATCGATACCAGATGTCGTTCCAGGTCTGCTGTGACCCGAAGGTGATGCAGGAACTCGAGTCAGGCCCGTCGGTTTCGGCATCGTCCGTCGAGAATGCATGGATCCCATCCTCCAACTCGAGTGCATCGGCACAGGCATCGTTCACAGGCGGATCAGCAGACGCATGAGCACCCAGCCCGGCCAACGAAGCGCTCATGACCAGAGCGAGGAAACGACTCATGCGACAACAAGCCCTCGAGGCAGCAGGGACCGGGGAGATCAAGCTTGCTTCACGTGGTCTTCGCTGGGTCAACTCTGACGCCAATCACATCCATCAACGGACCGAATGCCCGACACAACATGGGCAGTACCCTGTATTCATAGCATGGAAACAGCCATTTGTCAACGATCGTTTCATGACTGGGGCCGTCCTGATGCCAGCCAGGGCCCCTTCCTGGGGGATGGCGGACAGACGGCCACGATGCGTGCCTGCTCAGGATAGGCAGGCTCATGGCCGACTTCACCGGGAACCGACCATGAAATGCAAGATCCGCGTGCATCGAAGTCACGTGATCCTGATCTAGACTGATGTTCGTGAAGACGTCGCCCACAGCAACAGGTCCGCTGATCCTGCGCCTCGATCTGTTCCTTCCGATCCTCCTCCTGTTCCCATCAGGCGAGGTATCGGCCCAGTCACCCGACTACCAGGCAACGATCAGGCCGCTGCTCTCCCGCAGCTGCTTCCAGTGTCATGGACCGGACGCGGCCGCCAGGAAGGCCGGGCTTCGTCTCGACCTCGGCTTCGCGCCGGACACGATCGCCGAGGATCTCGTGATCCCCGGCGATCCGGAAGGCAGCCTCCTCTTCCAGCGGATCAGTGCCCTCGATCCCGAGGACCGCATGCCGCCGGAGGAGGCGCCACATCAGCTGACACCGGACGAGATCGACCAGATCGGACTCTGGATCCGGAATGGTGCCGACTGGTCGAGACACTGGTCGTTTGAACCACCTCGACGGATCCCGGCACCGGAAGTCAGCGAGACCGACTGGTGCATCGACGAGCTCGACCGGTTCATCCTGCACCAACTCGAACAGGAAGGACTTGCTCCTTCAGGACAGGCCACCCCCGAACTCCTCCTCCGAAGGGTCTGCCTCGACCTGACCGGCCTCCCGCCATCGGTCGAGATGCTCGACACCCATGCACCGGAACAGGGCGCGGACTGGTACGAACGTGCAGTGGATCGACTCCTGGAGACGGATGCCTACGGCGAACGGATGGCCGTGCACTGGATGGAACTGGCCCGATACGCGGACACCCATGGCTACCAGACCGATGTCCATCGGCCGACCTGGCCCTGGCGGGACTGGGTCATCAAGGCCTTCAACGAAAACCTCCCCTACGACCAGTTCATCACCTGGCAACTTGCCGGGGACCTGCTTCCCGATGCAGGCAGGGAGCAGCGCCTCGCGACCGCCTTCAACAGGCTGCATCGGCAGACCAACGAGGGCGGCAGCATCGAGGAGGAGTTCCGGGTCGAGTACGTCGCGGATCGAGTGGCGACCTACGGGACCGTGATGCTCGGGCTCACGACGGAGTGCGCAAGGTGCCACGACCACAAGTTCGATCCGATGTCACAGGTCGAGTACTACAGGCTCTTCGCCTACTTCGACGACATCGATGAGTCCGGCCTGTACTCCCATTTCACCAACGCCACCCCGACGCCCGCACTCAGCCTGTCGACTCCGGAACAGGACCAACGACTGCAGGCCGTCGAATCCGGACTCAGGACGATCGAATCCCGACTCATGGAACGCGATCACACCGGCCTCGACGCCTTCGAAGCCTGGATCGCCGATCCACCCTCTTCATTCGAGATCCCCGGACTCCTCGGTGCCTACGATTTCGAGAGCATCGCGGATGGCCGACTCGAGAATGATGCCGCGCCGGAGAACCCCGGAGCACTTTCGGGAGCACCTTCCCTGACCGATGGCGTTCGGGGCAACGGGCTGCACATGAGTGGTGACGACAACGCGCACTTCCCCGGCGTCGGGGAGTTCGACCGGAACACGCCCTTCACGATCTCGCTCTCGCTCCGCATCAACGAAGCCGCGGAACGGAACGTGATCCTCCACCGCTCGAGGGCATGGACGGATGCAGGCAGTCAGGGCTACCAGCTTCTCCTCGAGGAGGGCAGGGCGAGCTGGTCACTCGTCCACTTCTGGCCGGGCAACGCAATCAGCATCCGCACCACCGAGCCGCTCCCGAGCGGACAGTGGGTCCAGGTCACCGTCACCAGTGACGGCTCATCGCGTGCCGAGGGCCTGTCGATCAGTGTCGACGGCGAACGAGCCGAGATCGAGATCGTGCGGGATGGTCTGACCCGTGCGATCACCGGAGGCGGTCCCGGCGCGATGACGATCGGACAGCGATTCAGGGATCGCGGGTTCAGGAACGGCGACGTCGACGAGCTTCGTGTCTTCGACCGCTGCCTGACTCGGCTTGAGATCAGGCATCTCTTCGATGGCGTCGCCCTCGAGTCCGCCCGTCTCGAGGATCCTGACGCGCTCCTCCCCTATTTCCTCGCCACGGTCGACGACACGTACGGGAAGGACCTGCATGAACTTCGGACACTCCGGTCGGAACGAGCGTCCATCCTCGACGGCACCACCGAAATCATGACCATGTCGGAACTCCCCACGCCGCGAACAAGCCACGTCCTCGAACGAGGGCGCTACGACCTCCGCGGCGAGCAGGTCCCCCCCGGCGTCCCGGATGCCATCATGCCGCTCCCGGAATCAGCGCGCACCGACCGACTCGGCCTGGCCCGGTGGACGACCGACCCGAACCACCCCCTCACCGCCCGAGTCGCGGTCAATCGCCTGTGGCAGATCGTCTTCGGAACCGGCATCGTCCCGACGTCGGAGGACTTCGGTTCACAGGGCGCGCACCCCAGCCATCCGGATCTCCTCGACATGCTCGCCCTGGACTTCATCGAATCCGGCTGGGACGTCAAGGCGATGATGAGACGCCTCGTCCTTTCGGCAACGTATCGACAGGCATCGAACACGACACCCGGGCATCGCACGATCGACCCCGGGAACCGACTCCTCTCGCACGGGCCGAGCCGAAGACTGACCGCGGAGATGCTCAGGGACCAGGCCCTTGCAGCAAGCGGGCTGCTCGTCGACCGCGTGGGTGGCCCCAGTGTCCACCCGCACCAGCCATCGGGTCTCTGGCAGGAGAAGAGCGGACAGGTCTACCCGAAGGGCAGCGGCGACGCGTTGTATCGACGCAGCCTCTACACGTTCTGGAAGCGGACGTCGCCACCTCCCGCGATGATCATTCTCGACGCCGGCAAGCGGAACGTCTGCATCACGAGGCGATCCAGCACCAACACTCCGCTGCAAGCCCTGGTGCTCCTCAACGATCCGCAGTTCGTCGAGGCTGCGCGCGTGCTGGCGGAGCGAGCAAGCGAGGATGGAGGCACGACACCGCGCGAACAGATCCTGTTCGCCTTCAGGGGCCTGACGGGACGTCATCCTTCACGGGAGGAGACGGACCTGCTCATGGCTCTCTACGAGACCGAACGGGACTCATTGACCCCGACGGAGGCGTTGGCACTCTCCGAAACCGGGGATGCACCACGTCGCGAGGGTCTCGACCCGACGCACGTGGCGGCGATGACCATCGTCTGTTCGACGATACTCAACTCAGATGCCTCCGTGATGAAGAGGTGACCGCTTGACACGACCCACCGACAACCTGGACGTCACGCGTCGGCAGTTCCTCTCCCGGATGTCGATCGGACTGGGCACCATGGCACTCGGCAGCCTCGCGTCCGGCGGGCGTTCGATCACCACGGAGGAGGGTGAGCGGATCCTCGGAGCGGCGCGGCACTTCGCACCTCGGGCCCGGCGGATCATCTACCTCTTCCAGAGCGGTGGCCCCTCCCAGCTGGACCTCTTCGACTACAAGCCGAAACTGGAGGAGCTGAACGGCCAGGAACTCCCGGAGACGATTCGACGAGGTCAGCGGCTCACCGGGATGTCCGGCAACCAGTCATCACTCCCGCTTGCCGGAGCCCAGTTCAAGTGGAAGCGGCACGGGGAGTGCGGCGCCTGGGTCAGCGAGCTCCTCCCGGAGACGGCCCGCATCGTCGACCGCCTGTGCTTCATCCATTCGATGAACACGGATGCGATCAACCATGACCCGGCCATCACCTTCTTCCAGACCGGATCGGAGATCGCCGGCAGGCCCTCGACGGGATCGTGGATCAGCTACGGACTGGGCAGCGAGAACGAGAACCTGCCCTCGTTCATCGTCCTGGTCACGAAGAACAAGGGCGGACAACCGCTCTACTCCCGACTGTGGGGCAGCGGCTTCCTCGACAGTCGCTACCAGGGCGTCCAACTGAGGGCGGGGAGAGACCCGGTCCTCTACCTGACCGACCCGGAAGGGATCTCGCGGTCCCGCCGACGCAGGATGCTCGATCATCTTCGCGGACTCGACGAACTTCAGCACGAGCGGGAATCGGATCCCGGGATCTCCGCCCGCATCGCACAGTACGAGATGGCTTACCGCATGCAGATGTCGGTCCCGGAGACGACGGACATCTCCGACGAGCCGGACTCGACCTTCGAACTTTACGGCGAGGACGCACGCACGCCCGGTACCTATGCCGCCAACTGCCTGCTCGCGAGGCGACTCGCGGAACGGGACGTGCGCTTCGTCCAGCTCTACCACCAGGGCTGGGACCAGCACGGCGGGCTCCCTGCAAACATCAGGATCCAGGCACGTGAGACCGACCGTGCCTCGGCGGCTCTGGTGCGCGACCTCGACCAGCGCGGCCTGCTCGAGGACACCCTCGTCATCTGGGGTGGAGAATTCGGCCGGACCAACTACTCGCAGGGCGCACTCACGACGAACGACTACGGGCGGGACCACCATCCGAGATGCTTCACGATGTGGCTCGCGGGCGGCGGGACCAGGCCGGGAACCCGGTACGGCACCACGGACGAGCTCGGGTACAACATCACCGGGAATCCGGTCCACGTGCATGACCTGAATGCCACCCTGCTGCACATCATGGGCATCGACCACAAGCGCCTGACGTTCCCCCACCAGGGCCGGGACTTCAGGCTCACGGACGTCCACGGCGAGGTCATCCACGATCTACTGGCCTGAACACGAACGGCGAACCGATAAGAACGGGACAATCAGATCGTGCGAGGAACACCCATCGTGACGAGCACAGGCCCAGACAACACAGCGAGCGGACAGACGACCGACGCCGTCAAGGCCGACCTGCAGGTCTTCCGCACCAACAACTTCGACCTCCTTCGGCTCGGGGCGGCGATGCAGGTCGCGATCCTCCATTCCGCAGGCCACCTGAACGTCGGTGATCCGGACTCGTCCTGGATCCTCTCCATCCTCCACCACTTCCCGGGCGTGCCGATCTTCTTCTTCATCAGCGGCTTCCTCATCAGCCGCTCCTACGAATCCAATTCACGACTCAACGAGTATTCCCGCAACAGAGGCTTCAGGATCTTCCCCGCTCTGTGGGGCTGCCTTGCGATCTCGCTCCTGTTGGTCTGGGCAAGTGGATACTTCGCGACCATCGACCTGCCCTGGGGCAAGTTCCTGATCTGGATAGGAGGTCAGCTGACCTTCGTCCAGTTCTGGAACCCGGACTTCATGCGCGGCTACGGAAGCGGCGTGCTCAACGGCGCACTCTGGACGATCTGCGTCGAACTCCAGTTCTACGTGATCACCCCCATCATCTACTTCTGCCTCAGGCGACTGCCGAAGCGCTCCTTCGACAAGGCGATCATCGCGCTGATCGTCTTCTTCATCCTGGTGCACCTCGCCTACTTCAAGGTCCTTCGGGCGTTCGACCTGATCGACGGCGAACTGCTCTTCTTCAAGCTGTTCAACATCAGCTTCCCGCCCTGGTTCTACATGTTCCTGATCGGAGTCTGGGCCCAGCGCAACTTCGAGATGATGCGGGCATTCACCCGTGGACCGATCCGCCTGCTCGTCTTCCTCACGATCTTCGGCGTGTTCCATTCGATCATGATGATGCTCTTCGGCAAGGTCGTCTCCGGCCAGTACCTCGACCCGATGAGCTACATCCTGTTGTGCCTGTGCATCCTCTCCGCCGCCTACACGATGCCGGAACTCGCCGGCCGGATCCTCCGACGCAACGACATCTCCTATGGCGTCTACATCTATCACATGCCGATCGTGAACCTCCTGATCTGGTTCGGCCTCGTCGGCACCCTCGGCAATCTGGCCCTCGCCATCGCATCGACGATCGTCCTGGCGACCATCTCCTGGGTGCTCATCGAGCGACCCGCGATGAAGTTGAAGCGGCATGCCCTGAACCCACTGAAGTCCTCGAGGGCGAAGACCGCCGGCTGACCCCGCACGGCGGGTCCGATTCACGAACGAACGGACCGACTTTCGACAAAGGGCGACATTCGTACCGACAATCGCAACGGACGCGAAGTATGTTCGACGAGGCTTCAACCCGGAACGTCGGATCATGTCACACACCCTCATCATCCAGACCCTGGCCCTGCTCGCGGTCGGTGGCCTCCTCCAGCAGACGGCGCACGCCTCCGCCGGATCGGGGGATGCCTGTGCACCGGATCTCGACCTGGACGGGGTCGTCGACGGTGCCGACCTCGCGATGCTGCTCTCCTACTGGGGACCATGCGAGGGGTGCGAAGCGGACATCGATGCCAACGGAGTCATCGACGGCCAGGATCTCTCGATCGTTCTGGGGAGCTGGGGCACGGTTCCCGATGACTGCCTCCCCGGCCCCTCCTCGGAACGACACACGAAGTGGCCAGTGGGAACGAAGTACCCCGCGCAGGGATTCTGGGAGTACCTCCCGCATCGATATGAAGCACGTGATGACTGGCCGCTGATCGTCTTCCTGCACGGCGTCGGCAGCAACGGCGACGGCTCCTCGAACGAGCTCGAGCGTCTTCTCGGCAACGGGCCGCCTCGACTCGTCACGGAGGACCGATGGCCGGTCGAGGGCAGTTCGGCGGGCGATCGATTCATCGTCCTCTCACCGCAGAACCCGGTTCCGGGTGAGTGCCACCAGCCGGCGAACATCGATGCCTTCCTCCGCTGGGCGATCGACACCTACAAGGTCGACCGGACTCGTGTCTACCTCACCGGACTCAGCTGTGGCGCGATCGGTACCTGGAACTACCTCGAGGCCCACCTGCAGGATGACCTCCTCGCTGCCACCGTGCCGATCTGCGGCTCCGGCATCAAGGCCTGGAACACCCACGGCTGCGAACTCGGCGCCCTGCCGATCTGGGGGTTCCATGGCGACGCCGACGACGTGGTGAATGTGATCGGGACCTACTTCCCGCTGGCCAGCCTGCAGCTCTGCACCGACCCCGAGCCGATCGATGCACGGATGACGATCTACGAGGGCGTCGGACACGATTCCTGGACCAGGACCTACGACCTCGAGGCCGGACACGACATCTACGGATGGCTCCTCGAGCACATCAACGAGGATGCCGCGCCCTGAACCACGGGCGGCCCTCCCACGACAGCACCATCGCAGGACCGACCGCGACCTCTACGGGATCCGCAGGATTGTCTGGTGGGGTGTTCACCCCAAACGCATCGACACCCGAGCAGAAACGAGATCCACCGAGTTGTGCGGGCAGTAGGGGCATCTCTGTTTCAGCAGAACCGATCCCACCTTCGAGCCGCTTGACACATGTTGCGCGACATCGAGCAGGGAACTGAAGCAGGTGCACGAGGATGGATCCGGTGACGAGCAGGCATGCCCGCACCGGATCGAGCACCAGACCACTCGAACCAAGGACGACATCGGAATGATTCTCCTCACCACCGCCTGCGTGGCACTCGCTTCCAACACGATCACACCCGATTACACACCTCGAACCGAACCTGCCATCGGGCAATGGCTCCAGCCTCCGATGCTCGACTATGAAGGCCCGTCCGCACGGGTCGGGGTCGCCGCCCACCACCACCTCGGGATCGCACGGGTGGAGTTCTACACCGACGGACTGGAAGGCGACCTGAACGGTGACGGCAGGATCGACGGATTCGACCTGAGCGACTGCCTCGCCCACTGGGACGAGAAGGGCCGTCTCCTGAACACGATCCTCGGGAACTGGGGTATGCGGGCCCCGGTTGTCGCCATCGCCAGGAACGAGACGGTCGACCCCTCCAACGGGACGCGTGGCTGGTTCGCGGACATCGACACCTCGCTGCTCGGTACCGGTCGGATCGAGCTCTCCGCACGGCTGATTCCGAATGATGGCGTCGTGACGACGCTTTCCGGCGACCCGATGATCGAGTTCTCGAAGCCGGGACTCGTCATGTTCGTCAACGCCCCTCGTCCGATCGCCGTGGTTCCGACGGACTATCCCACGATCGGCGAGGCCTGGAACGCCGGCCACGAGCACATCCAGCTGCTCCCGGGAGAGCACGAGCTCTCACCGATCGGGAACTACGGAAGCAATCGACCGGCAATCATCGAGGGCATCGGCAAGGGCGTCGTGATCAACCGGGGACGCTCGCAACGCGGCCTGTGGATCTACCGCAACATCACCTTCAGGCACGCGGATCCCTCGGCACAGGAAGAGTGGCTGGGGAACAGCGGACCCAGAGGCATGACGATCTGGTCGAACTGCACGATCGACGGGCACAGCACCGCCGCACCCATGGTCAACAAGGGCACCGGAGGCCCTGTCTACCTCGTCGACTGCGTCATCACCAATCACTTCCAGTTCTACAAGCCCCGCATGGCGATCAGGACCTGGTTCGACGGGATCCTCGGCGACATCATGAAGTCGGGTTTCCTGAACATCATGACCGACTGCCGACTGACCCGCCATGGATGGAAGGGCGACCACGGCAACGACGTGCCGGAAGGCACCAGCGTCCACTCCGACTTCTGGCAGTCGAACTACACGGGGAACGCGGCCTACCGGGAAGAGAACATCGTCTTCAGCTACAACGAGGCGTGGGACGGGAACGGCGGCCAGAAGGTCTTCGCGAGCTTCGGCAACCGAAAGGGCGTCGATGCACGCATCAGCGGCCTCGCCTTCGTCGGGAACGCACTGTCCAGCTGGGCCGGCACAAGTTCCGGCGACGACTCCGGCAACGCCGTGCTCTTCTCCCTCTTCACCGCGGGCGACAACATGCTCTTCATGGACAACATCCTGTTCGGACAGTGTCTGGTCGGCGGCGGAGCGGATCCCGATGACGGCATCTACCGTGATCCGTTCGGTCGTGACGCACGCAAGTGGAGGAACATCCTCTGGTCGAACAACTACCGGACGAGTGCGCGGCGTGAGTACGTCATGCCGACGATCGACGGTCCCGAGGAATTCTTCTACGTCTCGAGACGCCGGTCCGTGCTGGACTTCGACCTCCGATTCACGATCGGAAGGGACACCTTCCCCCACACCTCCCCCATCACCGGGATCCACTACGTGAACGAGACGGGATCGACCTTCTCGAGTTCCCGGAAGCGGGACTACCTGGACAATGACCAGCTGACCCCCTGAACACGAGCCGTGATTCGAAGACCAACGAACAGCCCCCGGGGATGAACATCTCCGGGGGTTTTCACGTGGGTCACGTCGATGCCCGAACGAAGACCTCCATGCCGGCCGTGCCATCCATGGATGGCTCCTCCAGCATGGAAACCGACTGCCTTCTAGAAGTCTCGTCGGGCGCGAGGATCACCCGAGCTCATCATCCGCACCTTTCGATCGAGTCCGGATCCGAGCAAAAGAAGGAGCGACAGCGCGCGGATGTCGAGTCGCCGAAGGGCCTCCCCGCCCAGTCGTCGGATCGCCTCGCCGCGTTGACCCTCGACCCAGAGGTGACGCGCCGAACGACGGACCGCGGTGGCACGAGCCCGGCGGAACCCGCGCATGTACGACGCATCCCCGCGTGCCTTGAAGTAGTTCGTCAGATCATTGCACGCTTTGGCCCGGCACGCCCAGGCGTGCGCCGCATTCGCCGAGATGCTTGCCGGGTGCACCCGGTACCAGCCAGACTCCCACGAACAGCAGACCCCGCTGTACGAGGAAAGAATCCGCACGAAGGCATCGAAGTCCTGGTTCGATGGATAGTTCGCGTCGAAAAAGGTGCCGGACTCGCGGATGGTGGACGCGATCCTGTTTCGCAGCACGGAGAAACTCGGCAGGATCGATCCGGTGCAGGCGAGGTAGTCGTCGAGCCCGACCGGCTCGAGGGAAGGTGACTCCGGTGGCGAAGACAACCCCACGAGCGGAGTGTCCGAATGCCACACCCGGAATCGGAAGGCAATGAGGTCGGCTTCCGGCTCCTTGATCAGCGCGGCCTGCGCGGTTCGAACGAACTCCGGATGCAGCAGATCGTCGTGATCGAGGAAGCAGACCGCATCGCAGTCGTCCTGAATGATCGTGAAGCCGCGGTTACGCGGAGTGGCCGGTCCTCCCGAAGTCGTCCCGAGCACCTCCAAGCGATCCACGATCGGATGCGATCGGATCGATTCTTCATCAGACACCACACCGTCGACGACGACCACCACGGAGGCGGGCCGAACTGACTGTTGCCGCAGGGACTCGAGGGTCTCAAGCACCAGTGAGTCCTCGCCGTGCATCGGCACCACGAAGCCGATTCCAGGTGCTTCGGCGCTGGATGCTTGCATGATCATGCAAGCATCGTACGTACCGCCCATGCGAGCTCGAGAACGCATTTGCAAAGAAACGGGAGGAGGAAGACTGGTCGCACGATACGACTTGCAAACTCATTGTTATCGGTTTGTCTGATTCCGCCTGCCTGTCATGCTGGAAGGACCAAAGGGCCTGAGCGAACCCGTTTGAGATGGCCTGCTGTGGTCCTGATCAGCCAGCTACGCCGTGACCGATGCGCCACAAGGTACGCACACGCACGCGCGGTACGTACACATCTGAGGCCGAGTACGAACACCCTCTCCGCGAGGCTCCCCACGGGAGGCTCCAGACGGGTTCTACGGCCATGAAAAAGCCTCCCAAGGGGTGTTCCCAAGGGAGGCAGTGAGTGGGCCATACTGGATTTGAACCAGTGACCTCTTGTGTGTCATACAAGCGCGCTAGCCAACTGCGCCAATGGCCCATTCGTTCCGGACGACATGCGCCGGAACAGGCGAGTTGCACAGGATACTCGATCTGGTGACCGTCGCAACCGATTGCTCGACGACCGGGGCGCAGGGCGCACGGGCCAGGACGAGCGGCCGGGCCGAGGCGGTGCGAACGGGTCCGGGTAAAAAACACACCAGCGATCTCGAAAGACCGCTGGTGTTCGTCTCGTGGTCCGCCTGAACGAACCCGAAGGTGTCTTGCCGGCCGTCGCTCGTCGATGCCCGAAGGCGATCTCCGATGCGCCGTTCCATGCGCACGCGCAGGATCCGGCTGGCGAGCCTCCTCCTAGGACCGAGTGGTGACACTCGCATCTTCGGTACTCGCCGCGCAACCCGTCGGTTCACGCCGGCCTTCCGTTCATGGGCGCCGTTGCCGGCGGACCCGTGTCCGGTCTCGTGACCTGATGTCTCCATCGGGTCGCATCGGCCTGGTGGGTCGTGATCCGGAGCGAATGATCCGGGCTCGGCCCACCTGGGTGGCACGCACTCTCGTGGGTGCCTGTCTCTTTCCGCAGAACGGGAACGAGTCCCGTCCTCGTGTTGCGGTCGACACGTCCGCCGACGTGTCTCGAGCGTCAGGAGCTGATCCTTGCGGATGTCGGCCCTGACTGTCGCCCGACCGCACGTGGCGGCCGAAGCACATGGTCCCGTCGGCCCATGTCCGGCGTTCGATCCGCTCACCGTCGAGACGGTTCGTGGAAGGAGTCGGCGCATCCGTCGATGCGCACCACCGGTCGATCCCTTCCAGTACACGACCTGGATCGTGCGTGAAGGGACCTGTCATGCATCTCGGTTGCTGCGAACGTCCCAATGGGCTTCGGAACATCCGTGATGCATGCCGCCCACCTTGGCGGCAACCTCGGTTGAACGAGCTGTCGGCACCGTTGCCGGCGCCCCGCGTCGTTCGGCACGAGACAAGGCGAATCTACCGTTCGCACGACAGTGCACAACACCAACCCACTTGCGGACAGTTTCTGCACGGATCTTCCACCAACGATCGGTGAGCCGACTCACATCGGACATGCAAGCGACCGCCATGCATGCACTTGCACAATTCATGACTTGTCCCCAATGCCGTCGGCATGACGAATGCCGAACCAAACCAGGGCACGCAAGGACGGACAACGGGTCCAAAAATGCCCCGCAGGCGGCCATTTTCACGCTGATCACCTCGTGGATTCGTCAGCACCGCGCGGCTCAGGCGGCGCCCTCTCCCATCGAGGCCTTCATGGAGTCGATGCAACGACGCATGCGGGTGCGGAAGGCATCCCGACCGAGGATCGCGAGCGTGTCGAAGATCGGTGGACTGACCGTCCCCCCCGTCGCGGCGATCCGCAATGGCTGCGCGATCTTCCCGAGGTTGCCCTCGCAGTGGGCCTCCGCCCACTCGTTGACCAGTGCCTGGAGCGCTTCGGCATCGAACGAGTCCGCAGCCTCGAGGACGGGCGCGATCGCCTCGAGCAGCTCGAGTCCGCACGGCTCTCCCTTGAGCATCGCCTTCCGGACCGCCTTGGTCACCGGCCACGTGACCGCCTCGTCAGGGGTCATCAGCCACTGGTTCCCGCGATAGAGTTCGTCAAGGGTCTTCGAACGCTCGTGGCTGGCGTTGGCCAGAAGGTCGAACTGATCATCGGTCAGGCGGGCCACGAAGTCGGGATGGTAGGCCTCGCCATGCGCGCGGACCTTGTCACGGAACTCCTCCGGCGACATCGACTGGATCGCATCCAGGTTGAAGGCCAGCAGCTTGTCACGATCGAAACGCGCCGGGGTCTTCTGGACCCGGGACAGATCGAAATGTTCGCAGAGGAAGGCGTTGTCGAACTTCTCGAGGTCGTTGCCGGGAGACCAGCCGTTGAGCGCGAGGAAGTTGCACAGCACCTCCGGGAGGTAGCCGGAACGGCGGAAGTCGCGGACATTGATCTCCGGCAGGACGACATCGAGTGCCCCGGCGAGCGCCAGGAGATCGTCGTTGTCGAGCTGGGACTTCTTGTCGGCCTGCCAGTTCGAGAACACCTCGGCGTCGATGATGCCCTCCGGCGGAGCGTCAAGACCGGCCCCCTTCACCGCGGCACGAACCGCCTTGTCCTTGTCCCGCTTGGACATCTTCGAGCCATCGGGATTCATGATGAGGGACAGGTGCCCGTAGGTCGGATGGGGGAACTCCAGCGCCTCCTGGAGCAGCAGGTGCTTCGCCGTGTTGTTGAAGTGCTCCTGGGCGCGGAGGACATGAGTGCACTCCATCAGGGCATCGTCGACGACGACCGCGAAGTGGTAGGTCGGGTAGCCGTCCGCCTTCCGGATCACGAAGTCATCGACCTCCCCCGCCGGCAGGGTCGCCTCGCCAAGCACGCCATCGGTGATCACGATCGGTCGATCCGGGGTCCGGAAGCGAACCACGTGCGGCTCACCGGCCTCGGCGCGTGCGAAGCGTTCCTCGCGAGGGACCTCGAGACCGGCTCGATCGTACCGATAGGCCTTCTTCTCCTCCCGAGCGGCACGACGCTTGGCATCGAGCTCCTCGGGGGTGTCGAAGGCGTGGTAGGCCAGATCCTGGTCAAGCAGGCGCTGCATGTGGGCCTGGTAGAGCTCCAGCCGCTGGGACTGGAAGTACGGCCCGTGCGGCCCACGCACGCCCCCATCGAGCTCTGGCCCCTCGTCCCAGTCGATGCCCAGCCAGATCAGGTCCTCGAGGAACCCGAGGGCGGCGGCTCCCGAGGAGCGCTTCCGGTCGGTGTCCTCGATCCTGAGCACGAATCGTCCGGCATGACCCCGGGCGAACGCCCAGCAGAAGAGCGCGGTACGCGCGCCCCCGACGTGCAGGTCGCCGGAAGGGCTTGGCGCGAAACGGGTCCCGATGTCGGCAGCGGTGGTGTCCTGTGTAGTCATGGGGCGTGAAGACTACCGCCACCGGGAGATCGGTGCTGGCCGGGGCGGAGATCCGCCCCGGGGCGGGCCGGAGACGACCGATCCGACAAGCCCGGATGGCCATGATTTCTCGATGCTTCGCGACCGGCAGGATCTTCGACAAAGGTGCCGATTCAACACGTGAATCCCTTGCGATGAATTTCCGAGCATCAGATACTCCGGACAGAGGTCGGTACGCACCACCCCGGTCCCTGCTGGCTCGTCGAGACCCGTTTCGACGGTCGCATCAGGCCCTGGCCGGCGTGGTTCCGTGGCGTACCCCCCCGAAAGGATCAAGGGTGGCTTCATGCAGGATGCACGACGTGGAATGATCGATTCGATCATCATCGAAGAGGACATGAACTTGACGAACCAGGAACAGACCCGGGCTTCCGACATCTACGGCAGGCTGACCTTCACCGGCGATGTGATGCTGAAGCGGCTTCCTCCCGAAGTCTTCATGACCCTCGAACAGACGATCCACGCGGGGCAGCCGCTCGACCCCGCCATCGCGAACACCGTCGCCGGTGCGATGCGCGAATGGGCCGTCGAACACGGCTGCACCCACTACTGCCACTGGTTCCAGCCACTGACCGGCACCACCGCCGAGAAGCACGACGCCTTCCTCTCGCCGACCGGCGACGGCAACGCGATCGAGAAGTTCTCCGGCGCGGAACTCATCGAGGGCGAACCCGATGCCAGCTCGTTCCCCTCCGGGGGCATCCGCGACACCTACGAGGCACGCGGCTACACGGCATGGGATGCGACCAGCCCGGCGTTCATCCTCCAGACCAAGGATGGCGTATCCACCCTCTGCATCCCGACGGCCTTCGTCTCCTGGACCGGCGAAGCCCTCGACAAGAAGACCCCCCTGCTGCGTTCGAACCAGGTCGTCGTGGAACAGGCGATGCGTCTGCTTCGTTTCTTCGGCAATGAAACTGGCGTGAAGCAGATCACCACGACCCTCGGCTGCGAGCAGGAATACTTCCTGGTTGACAAGTGGCAGGTCGAGGAGCGTCTCGACCTGTCGATCTGTGGTCGCACCCTGGTCGGCGCACCCGCGCCGAAGGGACACCAGCTGGACGACCACTACTTCGGAGCCATTCCGGAGCGCGTCCTCGCCTTCATGAGCAGCGTGGAACATCGCCTCTTCGAGCTCGGCATCCCGGTGAAGACCCGCCACAACGAGGTCGCTCCCGGACAGTTCGAGATCGCACCGACCTTCGAGAGCACGAATGTCGCCGCCGACCACCAGATGATCCTCATGCACGTCCTGAGGGAGGAGGCCTCGAAGCACAACTTCGTCTGCCTGATGCACGAGAAGCCCTTTGCAGGCGTCAACGGATCGGGCAAGCACAACAACTGGTCCCTCTCCACCGACACCGGCGTCAACCTGCTCGACCCCCGCCAGGAGACGCACAGCAACTTCCAGTTCCTCGCCTTCCTCTGCTCGGTGATGCGTGCGATCGACCTGCACTCGGACCTGCTTCGAGCGACGATCGCGGGAGCCGGGAACGACCATCGCCTCGGGGCGAACGAGGCTCCGCCCGCAATCATGTCGATCTACCTCGGCGAGATGCTCACCGACATCCTCGACCAGCTGGAGAGCGGCAAGACCAGCTCCACCAAGCGGGGTGGGACGATGGATCTCGGCGCGACCACGCTCCCACAGCTGCCCAGGCACTCGAGCGACCGAAACCGAACGAGCCCGTTCGCGTTCACCGGCAACAAGTTCGAGTTCCGAGCCGTCGGCTCGAGCCAGTCCGTGGCCTGGCCCAACACCGTGCTGAACACCATCATCGCCGAGAGCATCGACTGGATGGTCCGCGAGCTCGAGAAGAAGGCCGGCAAGAACCCCACCGCGGCGAAGCGCGATGCCGCGGCACGAGCAGTCCTCAAGTCGGTGGTGAAGAACCATCGCAGGGTCTGCTTCGATGGTGACGGATACAGCCAGGAATGGGTCGAGGAGGCGGCACGACGCGGACTCCCCAACCTCCACTCGACGGCCGACGCGCTCCCGACGCTCAAGACCAAGAAGGCGCTCGACCTCTTCAAGAAGTACGGCGTCCTGAGCAATCGCGAGCTGAAGGCGAGATACGAGATCCTCATCGAGCAGTACAACACCGTGCTGATGATCGAGGCGAACACCCTCCTCTCCATTCTCCGGACGGAAGTCCTGCCCGCTGCGATCCAGGCCCAGGCTCAGGTCGCGGAAGCGGTCTCCGCCACGCACTCCGTCGGTGCCGAGTGCACCGGTACCGAGGAATCCCTCAAGGCGGTCATCAACGGCATCAACGAGCTCCAATCGAGCATCAAGGACGTCGATACCGCCCGAGGCAAGACCTACGCCTCCCCGGAGAAGGAACTCAAGGGCCGACGAAACGACCTGGTCCCCGCGATGGAACGAGCCCGGATGGCATCCGACCAGCTGGAGCAGATCATCCCCAGGGACCTCTGGACCCTGCCGACCTACGCGGAGATGCTCCTGCTGAGGTGATGGCCGCCCCCCGCCGGCGTTCGTTTCCAAGCCCCCTTGCACGCCCATGCCGATACTGGAGCGGTGCTGTCCTGTCTGGTAGGCTGGGCGGTCTTGCCGACCGCCCGATGACGGTCGTGACCGACCTGACACCACTCGATCCGAAGTCCCCTACACAACGAGGCGAGCCACATGGAAACTGCCGAACAGATGCAACTCGACATCAACGTCGAGGAAGCTGGCGCATCCGCAAGGAAGATCACCGTCACGATCCCCGCCGAGGCCGTTGACGAGAAGATCGAGCTCTCCTTCGGGACGCTGCAGGGCCAGGCCCAGATGCGCGGTTTCCGCAAGGGACGCGCCCCTCGTCAGCTGCTCGAGAAGCGGTTCGGCAAGGACCTCCTCCTCGAGGCCCGAGGCCAGCTCATCGGCGCCGCCTACCAGCAGGCGATCGCCGAGAACGAGCTCAAGGTGATCGGCGAACCCGAGTTCCCGGAGGAACTCGCTGAACACCATCTCGAGCGCGGCAAGCCGTACACCTTCAGCTGCAACGTGGAGGTCGTCCCGGACTTCGAGCTGCCCGATCTCGAGGGCGTCGAGGTCACGAAGCCGATGTTCGAGATCGAGCAGGACCACATCGACGGGGAAATGAAGCGACTCCGCTACCGACTCGGTACTCCGGAACGCATCACCGGCCCCTTCGAGCACCTTGATCGCATGGTCGGCAGCGCCACCGTCACGGTCGAGGATCACGAGGGCACGTTCTTCGAGACCGATCAGGTGCTCCTGGTCGTCCCCGGCGAGGAGGACGAAGGCAAGGGCCAGCTCCTCGGACTTCTGATCGATGATCTCACCCCCCAGGTCCTCGGCAAGAAGACCGGTGACACCATCGAGATCGAGACGATCGGCCCGCCCACCCATGAGCGCGAGGAGGTTCGGGGCAAGAAGGTCTCGATCACCTTCGCCATCAACGATGCCGAACGCATCACGCCACTCGAGGACATCCAGGTCGCCGAGCAGTTCGGGCTCGAGGACACCAAGATGCTCGAGGAGCGGATCAGGCTCGAACTGGAGAACCGACGCGACAGCGAACAGCGCAACGCCGAGCGCGAGCAGGTCTTCGAGTATCTCATCGAGAACACGACCCTCGCACTGCCGGAACGCATGTCGGAAGCCCAGATCACCAGGACGATCGAAGGCCAGCGCATGGAGATGCTCTACCGGGGCGAGGATCCCGAAGTGGTCGAGAAGCGCCTCGCCGAACTTCGTGGCCAGACCGAGGAGCATGCACTCAACCGGCTGAAGCTGATGTTCATCATGCAGCAGATCGCCCAGAAGTTCGAGATCAAGGTCACCGACGAGGAGATCAACGGACGCATCGCGTCGATCGCCCGCCAGCGCGGGGAGCGACCGGACCAGGTCCGCGGCGAACTCGTCAAGAACGGCTCCCTCAACGAGATCGCCCGCCAGATCGTCGAGCACAAGGGTGCCGACCGGATCGTCGACCAGGCCAAGGTCACGGAGATACCTGCCGACGAATGGAACAAGCAGGCACAGGCAAAGGCCGAGGCCCGTCGTGATGGCTCCGGATCCGGAACCGCCACGGCTGCCAAGAAGACCACCAAGAAGTCCTCGAAGAAGACAACCAAGAAGACCACCAAGAAGACCACCAAGAAGAAGACCAAGAAGAAGACGGACGACTGATCCGATCGGATGCGCTCGGCAGCCGAAACCCGCACGCAAGGCTGACAGATGCCCTGGTCCTCCATGACAACTCCACCCCGGAGTGATTTCTCAGACATATGGCCGGTCCTCCTCGTCCTCGTCGGGGTGGTGGTCGTCGGCTTCATCGTCATCGGGATCGTCAGGAAGTGGATGCGCACGGAGTCCGTGGACAACCAGGTCGGCTTCACGCTCTCGGACCTGCGAAGACTTCATGCCGAAGGCAAGCTGAGCCGGGAGGAACTGGAAACCGCGGAAAAGCAGATGATCGCGAAGGTCCGGGAGACTGCCGCAGACAGCGACGCGATCAGGATCCGCCCCCGGACCAGGCAGCCGCACAATCGGAATGACCCGCAATCGCCGACAGAAGACGAGGAATGATCCAGAGATCTGAAGACGCGATGCAAACCCTCCGATACACTCGCAAGAGGCGTGGTACCTGACCAACCACCGTTTCCGGACCTGCGCCCACCCACCAGCCAACCACCGCCCGCAAGGACGGACGCCCCCAAATCCGAATGGATCCAACTGCATGCCCCGCCCGAACGCGCAACGCCAAGACGATCTGACTCCGGTGCCGCACGAGATGACACGGATCCGCCCCGAGAATGCCGTCGGTGGAGGTGGACCGCGCGGACCCGGTGGACGAAGCGGTTCCAGCGGCTCCCAGGGTGGACCTTCCGGCCCGGGGGGAAGTGGGAGCGAGTTTACCCCCCCCCCCGGCGGGGAACTTGACGCCCCTGGCCCGGGCGGGGGGCGGCGGGGGCGGGGGGGGCCGGGGGGGGGGGGGGGGCGCCGCCGGGGGGGGGGGGGGGGGGGGGGGGGGGGCGGCG
>JAKVBQ010000015.1 GCA_022447205.1 Phycisphaerales bacterium | reverse complement strand
GCGCCCAACCCCTGGTCGATCAACCAGATCAGCTGGCACCCTGAAGAACACAGGGTCCGCATGCTCTACAACCAACGCGGCCATCAGGTCCTGCGCCTGCTCGAGATCGACGCGATCAGCGGCGAAAGCCGGGTCCTGATCGACGAGACCTCGGACACCTTCATCGACTATGCCGGCAAGCGGTTCCTCCACATCATGGAAGACGGCGACCAGGCGATCTGGATGACGGAGCGAAGCGGTTGGAATCACCTCGAGATGGTGGACCTCGTGACCGGAGAACGAACCCCGCTCACCTCCGGGGCGTGGGTGGTTCGCGCAGTGGATGACGTCGACGAGGCCGCCGGCACCCTTCGCATCAGGGCGCTCGGGCTCGACGCCGACCAGGACCCCTACCACGTCCATCACGCCATGGTCGACCTGGAGTCGGGCGCACTCACTCGACTGACCGAAGGCGACGGCACCCACGAACTGGAGTTCGCGCCCGACGGACGACACTACATCGATCGATGGAGCCGGGTCGACCTTCCTCCGGTGCATGAACTCAGGCGGACCCGCGACGGTTCGCTCGTCGCAGTGCTCGCGGAAGCCGATCACGCCCCGCTGCTCGAGTCCGGTTGGCGGGAACCGATTCGTTTCACCGCCAAGGGACGTGACGGAACCACCGACATCTGGGGCGTCATCATCACGCCTCGCGAGTTCGATCCGGACGCCAGCTATCCGGTCGTCGAACACATCTATGCCGGCCCCCACGACCACTTCGTTCCCAAGAAGTTCAACCGGAACTCGCGCATGCGAGAGGTCGCCGAGCTCGGCATGGTGGTGGTCCAGATCGACGGCATGGGCACCAACTGGCGCTCCAAGGCCTTCCACGATGTCGCCTGGAAGAATCTCGGCGACTCCGGGTTCCCCGATCGCATCGCCTGGATGAAGGCCGCGGCCGAGACGAGACCGTGGATGGATATCGATCGCGTCGGCATCTACGGCGGCAGCGCCGGTGGCCAGAGCGCCATGCGCGCCCTGCTGGCACACGGCGACTTCTACGACGTGGCGGCCGCGGACTGTGGCTGTCACGACAACCGGATGGACAAGATCTGGTGGAACGAACTCTGGATGGGCTGGCCGATCGGCGAGCACTACGCCGAACAGTCGAACGTCACCAACGCCCATCGCCTCGAAGGCGAGCTCCTCCTCACCCTGGGCGGGATGGACCGGAACGTCGACCCCGCTTCGACCCTGCAGGTGGTCGAAGCGCTCGTCCAGGCCGACAAGGACTTCGAGTTCATCCTCATGCCATCCGGCGGACACGGCTCAGGCGGCTCACCCTACGGCTGGAGACGCACGCTCGAGTTCCTGCAACGACACCTGAACGAAGAGTGAACCGACTCGGAAATGCCGAGCAAGAAGGAAGACCATTCATGACGAAGATCCTTTGCACCCTCCTCGCCCTTCTCGCAGGACCGATGGCCGCCATGGCCAGTGCGCCGCATGCCGTCGACGCACCGAAGGACGGCCTCCGGGTCCTGGTCTGGAACGTGCTCCGAGGTGGCAACAAGGTGGAGCAGGGCCCGGAAAAGGCGCTCGCGGTCATCCGATCCGTCGAACCCGACATCGTCCTGCTGCAGGAGAGCTACGACATCGACGGGGATCGACCGCGCCTCGGCGAGTGGCTGGCCGGCGAACTGGGGTGGAACCAGTATCAGGGTGAGAGCGCACACCTCTGCATCATGACTCCGCTCGATCTCGAGACGACCTTCTTCCACCATGCCTGGCACGGGGTCGGGGCACGCGTGAAGGATGAACACGACCGCGAGTTCCTCGCCTGGAGCATCTGGATCGACTATCAATCGTTCATCGGATACCAACTCCGGGACAACCCCGAGATGGACGACGAGACCCTCCTCGAAGCGGAGTCTGTTCGTTCCGACCGGCTGAAGCAGGCGACCGCACTCATCGAACACCTCAAGGAGGCCGGGCAGCTCCAGTCCGAGCTGCCGCTTCTGGTGGGCGGGGACTGGAACTGCCCGTCGCATCTGGACTGGACCCGGGACACGGCACGGGTCTACCGCAACCGACGAGAGATGCCCCTGCCGGTCAGCCTCGCGATGCGGGATGCCGGATTCACCGACACCTTCCGTGCCCTGCACCCGAACCCGGTGCAACACCCCGGCATCACCTGGTCACCGATGTTCCGCGGGCCTGCCCCGGGAGACGAGGGGACCGCCCAGTCCTTCGAACGGATCGACCGGCTCTACCTGAAGAATCCCACTGATGGAACCGGGCGCTGGTCACTCCGAACGACTGCAGCCCAAGTGCTTCCGCTGGTCTGGGAGGACGATGCCGTTCCGTCCGCACAAAGAACCTTCCCCTCCGACCACGGCGCGCTGGTGATCGACCTTGAATGGATTTCCGACCGCGCAACCGACTGAGCGCGTCATCGAGGAAGAGCGAACCGCTGACCCTCGAGAGGATGGGTGATGCGGCTGAAGCCCGACTCATGTCATATGATGCATGCAGCCACTTCAAACAAACGCTCAAGGAGACTTCATGACACGCCTTTCCAGCATCTGCCTGCTTGCACTCGCCATCTGTGGAATCGCCGCTGCAGCACCGCCGACCGAAGGAAACTGGTCCGACCACATCGGTCGGTATGCCGGCAAGTTCCACCTTCATGCCGATGGTTCGGATGACCCGGTCTACCAGTTCAGCTTCAAGTGGACCGAGCCCGGCAAGGTCGCCGAATACACCTCCCGTTCCGTCGGCGACGACGCCTTCTCATGGAGCTCCGGCTTCTGCTTCTGGAACGCGGAGAAGAAGAGGATCGAATTCAACGAGATCGAGTTCGGCGAGGAAGGTCGGATGGCGGTCGAGGGCGTCTGCGTCAACTCCTCGGAAGACACGATGACCTGGATCGTGACCTTCTGGACGCATGAAGGTCTCGTTCGCCGAATGGCGATGGCGGACACCTTCACCAAGGAAGGCATCAGTCGATCGATCACGCTCCTCGAGGGCGAACCGTTGCCCACCGAGATCGTCGAGTGGATTCGGGTCAAGTGAGTCAACGGCCCGGCCCCAAACGGGGCCGGGCCCTTCACTGATCCTTGATCGTCATCCAGATCGCGTGATCGCCTTGGACTTTGAGGTGTCCAGGCACAAGCTTCCTTGCTGCGAAAGCGGGCGAGCTAGCTTTTCTTGAAGAACTGCGGCAGTTTCGACAAGTTCTTCACTGGAAGAGCGATGAATGGAGAGATGCCATTGGCATTCATGGCCAGGCAATCTTCTCGGGATTTTTGAATCATGTTCTTGATGCTGCGGTTGCTGGCGCCGCCCAGTCTCATCTTGACCAACACTTCCGGTATGTAGCCGACCGTTATCTGATTCTTCCACAGATAGCGGAGCAGTGAATCGTAATCAGCGGCAATCTTGAAGCGAAGATCGAAGCCGCCCAAGTCACGATAGAGCTGGGTCCGCATGTAGAAAGTCGGGTGTGGGGGCATCCATCCGTATCGCAACTTCCTGCGTTTGAATGGATGACTCTTCCAATGACGTACGAGTCTGTCGTTTTCGTCCTTTGACACATAATCCAGATCACCATAGATGGCATCCACATTCGTGGATGCAAATGCCTCGGCGATTTTGGCAAGCACCTTGTTGTTGGCGTACACATCGTCAGAGTGCAAGAAGCCGACGATGTCTCCGGTCGCCGCTTCGATTCCCTTGTTGAGTGCGTCATAGATTCCCTGATCAGGTTCACTGATCAGTTTGTCCACACGGCCTCCATGGCTCCTGACGATATCAAGCGTGTTGTCCGTCGAGGCCCCGTCGATGACGAGATACTCGGTGTCCTGATACAGCTGAGCATCAAGTGAGCGAAGTGTGTCCGCCACTGTCTGCTGACTGTTCCAGGTCGCAGTGATCACGCTTATCTTCATGCTTGAACGAACCTCGTGTCTTGAAGTTGCCTGTGCACGGTATCGATCATTTGTCGGTACATCGTTGCAGCGAGATCGCCACTCATCTTGTCGATGCCGCCTGCCAGTTTCAGTTGTCGGCGGAAGACACGCGGTCGTTCACGCTCGCGTCTTCACTCCAGCTGAGACCGTGCCGGACGCCGTCGAGGGACATGCCCTGGAACGTCGTGGTCAGCGTCTTGTCGGTGACGACCTGGGTCATCTGCGTGCTCATGGTCAGGTCACCGAATCGACTGCCTTCGTGGGAGGAGATGACCGTCACCGTGCCGTCACGATCGGTGATGGAGTCGACCTTGCCATGGATCACGGTGCCGTGATCGTCCAGGTACAGGGTCGCGATGTGGTCGTTCACGGGGTCCCAGTACATCAGGTAGAGGTCCATGGGCTCGTCGGTCTCACCGACGATCGTTCGTTCCTGCTTCAGGACCCGCTTGTCGGCCATCCATGAGATCACGCGGCGCATCGTGCGGCCGTCGGGCATTTCGAAGTCCCACGTACCCACGAGTCCGGTGGCCTTCATCAGGTCACCACCGGGGTTCGCACGGACCACCGTGCTGACCCAGGGGGTGCCGTCATCGCCTTCGCGAACGGAGTTGGTCCGGGTGTTCGGACCGGTGTACGCGACGGAGTTGATGTACGTCGTGGTCTTGCCCTGCGACTGCTCGGTGTACTCCCAGACGATGGTGTCGCTGTTCATGCCCTTGAGGATGGAGGTGCCGTGGTAGGGCTTCCCCAGGTCGTACCCCGAACCACTCCCGACGGGCGCATTGCGAGCGGCATCCCAGGCCATCAGCCCGGCCCCGGTGGAGATGACACGACCATCATCGGTGACCATGTGGTGACTGTGGAACAGCTGCTCGGTCGCCGGTTCGTACCACATCATGTTGGTGTTGGTGTAGCTCAGACCCGCGGGGATGCCCACCCACATCTTCTCCGTGACCCCGGTCTCGACCCAGGTGCCGCATGCGCCGTGATCCAGTTGCCAGTTCACGAACTCCTCCATCGAAGACGGCATGACCATGTCGTCATCGGCGTGGACGGAGGTGGAGAGGAGCATGCAGGAGAGCACGCTCACGGTGATGCAGGTGTTGCGCATGGTGTGTGCCGTTCTTGTAGAGAAGTGTCCAGGAAACGGATCTGCGAGCGGTGGTACCCGGCGTACCACGGTCTTTCGATGACGGGGCCATCATACCGGAGTCGGCAGAGGTCTTCGCAGGGGTGGAGCGAATCAGAACCGGTCGGCGAATTTCCTGGTCGCTTTGACCGCTTCACCAGCAAGCGACTTCCAGTTCGAGAAACCATCCGGCAAAGCCAGCTGTTCCAACGCGAATCTTCCGAGCATCCACGCCAGGGGCGCGTGCCCCCCACTGATCGAGCTCTTGGACGAGTTGCAGCAGACATGGGCAGGCTGGATGTTCTCGATCGACTCAAGCCCCCCCTTGGAATCGGGAAAGATGTGGTCGGACACGCCGGAGAACTTCCCGCGCGGCCCATCCGTCAGGATGGTGTCGTGGCAGAGGCCGCACCGCCCTGCCGTTCGGGCGAGGATTCGAGAGTCACACTTGGGGGTCTTCCCGCGTGTTGTCCGAGGCTCCCTGTAGAGCGCGGAATAAAAGGTGCCGTAGACCTGCTTGCTGTGACCACAGGCGATGTACTCCCGCCAGGACTCCTGTTCCTCGTCCCAGTGAGGAATCTCCTTGCCCATGCTGGTGAACTTCCCCGGATCACGCTCATAGATGAAGCACCAGCGGCTCCAGCGGACAAATTCATCAAGGGACGTGAATCCAGCGGAACGCTCCCACCATGGAACGCCATATCCGATCAACCAGGTTCCAGCGGTACGCCCATGTTCCTGGAGGAACGCCTCCAGAAAGGTCTTTCTCCAGCCTTTGGGAGTCGTGTCTTTGGGAGCCATCGAAGCCCGAACAAGGAACGAGTAACCGATCATGCTCAGCCTGCACGCCTTGCTGGAAAGGCCGTCCCGTGCGATGTGACATTCCTTGTGGATGGGCAGGGTCGCATTCGGACCGAACTGCACTTCACCGGGACTCCCGAGTGACAGGTAATCGCCGCAGACGCAGCATCCAGCTTCCCCCGCCGAATCAAGGTCTCGGTAGGCCCAGTCGATCGGTGGAGCATCGAGAGCAGCGTGGATGGCGAGCTGAAGCTCTTCGGCACTGGTCATGAGACGCTTCCTTTGACGGACTGGTCATCTCGAATGGCAAGGGCAGGTCATCATAGAAAATGACTGACACCGGACCGGATCGTGATGAGGCCTCGGCACGGCGGACACGTGTGCAGATGGCAGAAAGACCGCCCAGCCGACGGAGCCGATCCAACAGACTTGCCTTCAGGCTGTTGGCAACCTATTGTCAACAAAGCCCCTTTTCAGGCCCGCAGGTGGTTGATCCCTTGTGTCTGTGTCACGCGATCAACCGCACCATGGAGGTATGCAGATGCCCACGTATGACTATGTCTGCCCGGAGAACGGCCGCGAAGTCAGCGTGTTCCACGCGATGAGCGCACGGATCACCACGTGGGGCGAGTTGTGCGACATGGCCTCGGTCGATGTCGGGAAGACGGATCGCGAGGCACCGGTCGAAAGACTGCTCGGGACCGGACACGTGCTCGCGCCGAGATCCGGCAAGAACCTGGGAATCGGTGGCGGTGGCTGCTGCTCCGGCCAGGGGTGCAACTGCTGATCCCATGACGAAGCTTGACTGGCTGATCATCGGCGGCGGCATCCACGGGGTGCACATCGCCGCCCGCCTGGTCGGAGATGCGAAGGTCTCACCCGATCGCCTCCGCATCGTGGATCCGGGCGACCGACTCCTTGAACGGTGGCGAAGCTGTACTGCCGCCACAGGCATGACGCACCTGCGCTCACCTTCAGTGCACCACCTCGGGCTCGAACATGGAAGCCTTCAACGATTTGCACGAAGACGCAAACGTCAGAGGTCCGGCCAGTTCGCCCTCCCCTTCGAGCGACCCTCGCTTGCACTCTTCAATGATCACTGCGATCAGATCGAGAAGACCTTCGGGCTCGGGGAGCTCCAGGTCAGGAGCCGGGTCGTGAAGTGCACGATCGACCACGACCGGGTCGGGGTCCGACTTGACGACGGGCGCGAACTCGACACGCAGAACCTGGTGCTGGCCGTCGGTTCAAGCGAGGAACCCGAGTGGCCGGACTGGGCGCCCCGGAACGAGCCAAGGATCCAGCACATCTTCGAGCATGGCTTCGATGGAAGCCCCGAGGCACCCGAAACGGTCGCAGTGGTCGGAGGCGGCATCTCCGCCGGGCACGTCGCACTGCGACTGCTGAAGGCAGGCCATGATGTCCATCTCGTCTCCCGCCACCCCCTGCGACAGCATCAGTTCGACAGCGATCCCGGCTGGCTGGGCTGGAAATACACGTCGATCTTCAGCCAGGAGCAGGATCCGGATCAACGCCGCGCGGTGATCACGGATGCTCGCAACAAGGGTTCGGTCTCTCCCGACATAGGACGCTCACTGCGCAGGGCGATTGCACGGAAGCGGATCCAATGGCATGAAGGTGAAGTCGACCAGCTCGTCCCGGGTGACGAGGACCTCCTGCTGAAGGTCAACGGTGCAACCGAGGTGTCCGTGGATCGCATCTTCCTCGCGACCGGATTCGACTCGCGGCGTCCCGGAGGGTCGATGGTCGACGACCTGATCGCCTCGGCATCCCTCCCCTGTGCATGCTGTGGGTACCCCATCATCGACACCAGCCTGCGCTGGCACCCTCGAGTCTACGTCTCCGGGCCGCTTGCCGAACTTGAACTGGGCCCGGTGTCACGGAACATCGCGGGAGCGAGACGCGCCGGCGACAGAATCGTCGATTCGATTCACTCGTGCCTCCCCGAACTGCCAAGAGCCCGGGCCTGAAGAACACCCCGCACCAATCCACTTCTTCAAGAAGACCTGGAGAGGACAGTTCAGCCCCATGCCCCAGGGAGCCGCGAGAGATCGCCGCCATCCACAATTTCGTCGAAGTCGAGGTCGGCAGGATCGGTCATGACGCAGACGTTGCAATCGTTCTCGATGCAACCTCCGCAATTGACCTGGTTGCGCTCGTAGACGTCAGGGATCAACCCCATCCGTCGCGCGGACCACGGGCACCTGCACCTCGCCGTACCGCCAGAACCACGGCACGAAGGGGCTGTTGTAACCGAGGTAGCGAGACGGGCCGTCAGCCTTCCACTTGGACTGTGCCGCAAGCCATGCCTGGACACGTGCAAGCCCCTCGGCATGGTGCGCGTCGGAGTAGGAACCCCGCATACCAGTGCTCGCATACGCCTGTGGCTGGACATCCTCGACACGAACCACGCCATCCGCCCCGACAGGACCGAGGTCCGGAGTTCGATAGAGAAAGGCCATGCCGGTCATCCGAGAGTCATCCTCGTCGTAGGTCATGTCGACCGGTGAGGTCATCGGGATGTCGTTCGAACTGATGTGCTGGAAGAGCGACCTGAACATCGGGGTCGTTCCCGAGCGGCCGTCCTTCTCGCTCACGACCGCGGCACGGTAGGTCGGGTACTCCCGGATCTCGACCTCACCGACCGGAGTCAACTCCGGCCAACCTTCTGGAAGCGGCGCGGAATCGAAGTACCAGGTCCCGCCTGACGTTCGCACGCAACTCACGAGGACCAGGACCGTGCCGGCGAGGGGAATGAAGAGCAGCCGGGAGGCAAGCTTCCTTCGTTTCGTCGCTCGTGACCGTGCTTCGTTCATCGTTCTGCTCCAGAGCCGGAAGGTCCCGCCCACCTGCTCGATACGATTCTACGCCCTCGATGCGCCACACATGCAACGACGCCGGCCATGTCTTTCCTGCCCGTTCCATGACTCTGTCCTTCCCACGGCAGATTCCGGGCGGAGCGCCTTCCTCCGGGTGAGAAGTGCCCTCCCTGAGCCGGCCATCCGGGGGAGCAGGACCCCTTCCGAGGCCTTATGATGCCCGATCGAACAGGCTCCCCACACCGGCCACGATCACTGAAGGCTTGCGGCAACGGACGATGGGGACCCCGGAAAGTGGACTGAATCGCCCGTGAGCACCAACACCCCGAATCCGGCCTCCGAAGACACACCGAGCGCATCGGGCGAGCCCCTTCCGCGCGTGTGGTTCAGCCAGGACAAGGTCTGGCACTACCGACTGCCGATCTGGGACCGGTTGATCGAGAAGAACAAGAATGACTACACGGTCGAGGTCTACGGCCGACTGGACGACGGGCACACCTTCGGTGGCGGCACGAGGCCGTACATCAACCAGAGGGATGTCGATGAACGCAGTTTCCTCGGCCTGGGGTACCAGCGCTGGCCCGACATGATGGAACGGCTCGAGAGAGAACGCCCCCATGTCCTCGTCATGGAGAACAACATCCGGAACCTCGGATGCTGGCAGATTCCCCGCGCCGCACCCAGGCTGGGCCTCGGCACGGTGGGCTGGACCAAGGTCCAGAGCTTCTCCTCGATACCCGCCCCGATCATCCAAGCCGCGAAGCGACCTTTCTACAAGGCGTTCGACGCGCAGATCGTCTACGGGCAGACGTCCTACGATGACCTGGTCTCCCTTGGCTACCCCGGAGACCGGATCCGCATCGCAAACAACACGATCGACACCAACCGGATCTTCGAGGAGACCGATGAACTCCTCCGGCAGGGGCAGGAGCTGAAGGCCAGGCACGGTCTCGCCGACAAGCGGATCCTCCTCTGCTGCGCGACCATGTACGAGAAGAAGCGACAGGGCGACCTGATCGAGGCCTGGAAGACGATCCGCGACTGGGACCCCGGGATGGAGCTCGTCTTCGTCGGGGGCGGGGAGTACCTGGACACGGTCCGGGAGATGGCGAAGGCCGCCGACCCCGATCGGATCCACGTCCTGGGGCGGGTTCCCGAGGGCGAGGACTACATCTGGATCGGCGCGTCCGACCTGAACGTCTTCTGCGGAGGGCTCGGCCTGGCGATCAACCAGTGCCTGGCCTTCGGCAAGCCCACCATCGTGGCCGAGGAGCCGGGCCCGGACAGCGAGATCGTCCGGCACGAGGAGACCGGATGGCGTTTCGAGCGCGGGAATATCCCGGAACTGCTGTCTACGCTCAAGCATGTCATGGAGAATGACGATGAGCGTACACGGATCTGCGCCAATGCCCGCGCACTCATGCGGGACGAGGTGAGCATCCAGAACATGGTCGATAAGATCGACTCTGCAATACGCCTGGCCCTCGAGACGAGTCTCAGGCGCCGTGGCAAGAAAGGGCGGACAGAATCGTGAGAATCAGTGTCTTTGGCCTCGGGTACGTCGGCACGGTCAGCTGCAGCTGCCTGGGTGATCTCGGACATGACGTCATCGGCGTCGATGTCAACGACGTCAAGGTCGAACGCATCGGCAAGGGCGAGTCCCCGATCATCGAGGATGGTCTCGACGAGATCATGGCCAAGGTCCACGCCGCAGGGCGCATCTCCGCCTGCACCTCCGCCGACGACGCCGTTCGTGACTCCGACCTCGCGCTGGTCTGCGTCGGCACCCCGTCCACGCCTTCCGGAGGCGTCAACGACGAGTACCTGATTCGCGTCAGCGAACAGATCGGTGCCGCGGTCAAGAAGCACGACAAGGAATTCTTCACGATCCTCAACCGATCGACGGGCCTCCCCTACATCCACGAGAAGATGCAGGAAGTCCTCGAAGCCTCATCCGGCAGGAAGATGGGCGAAGGCATCGGCTACGTGTGCCACCCCGAGTTCCTCCGCGAGGGTGTCGCGGTCGAGGACTTCTACAACCCGCCCAAGATCGTCTTCGGCGCGACCGACAAGAAGAGCGAAGCCATCTGCCGAGAGCTGTATCCGGGCATCGATGCGGAGACCTTCTTCGTCACGCCCGGTGTCGCCTCCATGGTCAAGTACGCCGACAACTGCTTCCATGCGGCCAAGGTCACCTTCGGCAACGAGATTGGGATGATCTGCAAGGCAATGGGGATCGATTCCCACGCGGTCATGGACATCTTCTGTGCCGACCGGAAACTGAACATCTCCCCCCGCTACCTGAAGCCCGGATTCGCCTACGGCGGCTCATGCCTGCCGAAGGACATCCGAGGCATCCTCGACGGCGCACGACAGACCGCGACCGGCCTGCCGATGCTCAGCGGCATCCGGGACTCCAACCCCCTGCAGATCGAATCGCTGCTCAAGCGGATCGTCTCACCGGACCGCCCGACGGTCGGCATCCTCGGCCTCGCCTTCAAGGAAGGTACGGACGACGTCCGCGAGTCACCCATCGTGACGCTCGTGGAACGGCTCTGCGGCAAGGGTCACCCCGTCTGCATCTACGACCGCTACCTCTCGCTCGCGAATCTCGTCGGCGAGAACCTCAACTTCGCCCTGCAGAGCATCCCCCACCTGGCGGAACTGCTCACCGAGAACATGCAGGAAGTCGTGGACCGAGCGGACATCATCGTGGTCAGCCACCGGTGCACGCCGGAGATCTGGGCCGGGATCAAGTGGCGCGAGAACCAGCGGGTGATCGACGTCATCAACATCCCCGAACTCCACGACGTTCCGGGCTACGACGGTCTCTACTGGTGACCCCGGCGCACGACGTACGGCAGGCCCGAGGCGCCTGAAAGACGTGACGGAGAAGGGATCTGGATTCAACCGGTCCAGTTCCCCAGGAGGATCGAGAGATCGGATCCGGTCGTGTTGCCGTCACCGTCAAGGTCGCCATTCGGCAGGTTCCAGTAGCCCAGCAGGTAACTGAGATCCGAACCGTTCACCAGACCGTCACCGTTGAAGTCACCAGTGATGACCGGGGAGGCGGGCTCGATGATCCCGCCGGCATTCGGTCCGGCCAGGCCGGCGATCGTCGCGTCGGGAAGCAGGCGGTCCACGATGGCGAGGTTCGCACAATGGACGACCGAGACATCCGAATCAGGTCCGTTGTCGCTGATCATCCAGACCGGATCGCCACTGCCTGATCCGTAGAGCCAGTCGGCCCCCGCCAGTTCGTCATCCGAGAGCACCTTGACGCCGTTCACGAAGATGGCGGATGAATTCGAGTCGTAGTCGACCCTGTGGGCGATCCGAACCCACTCACCCTTCCGCCAGAGGCTTTCCCCGATGTACCCGGTGCCCCTCACCCAGAAGCCGCCGTTGGAACAGTCGAGGAAGAACTCCCCGTCGTTGGAATTGGTGGCATTCCCCTGCCAGAGGCACTGCAGTTCGAACTGGTTGGTCGGGATGAAGACGTCCCAGATGATCGTGAAGTGATACACGTCACAGCATCCACCGCCTCCATTGCCCGGGGCCATGTAGTACGTCTCGAGCCCTCTTCCGGTTCCGTGGACGTTGTCGAGCATGATGTATCCGGTCTCGACACCATCGATGTGCGGGATCGTGGTGCCATCGCTCCTGCCGACCGCCCACTCGACACCTTCGATCATGCCCCTCGGCGTCATCGTCGACTCTCCGTGCGCCGCCTCGAGCGGCATGTCGACGGCAGGATCCTCATCGTCGAACCGCCACTCCGCCGTACCCGCCGTCGGCAATGATTCCATCGTCACGAACGACCATGTCGGCCCCTCGAGGATCTCATCACCCTCGTGGCTGTCGATTCGCCAGAAGTATCGCGTGTCGAAATCCAGTTCGCCCGGATCATGGGTCGTTGCCGACTGGGTCACCTGGTAGTCGCCTGCATCCAGGGGCGTGGTCGTTCCGAAGTAGACATCGTAGGCATCCGCCTCTTCACAGGGGAACCAGGCGAGCTCGGTCCCGGGGTCGACGCCTTCCGCGTCGGGAGCCGGCATGGGAGCGCTCGTCCCGGCGCTTGATTCCCCGACTGTGAAGGCGACCGGATCGGACCATTCGCTCCAACCGAGTGCTTCGTCTCGATACCTGACACGCCAATGAAGCGTCATGCAGCCCGGCAGCGCCTCCTCGAGCGTCACCCTGGTGATGTCCGGATCAGTGACCGTGTCCACGCTGTACCAACCATCTCCATTCCCGGGCCGATACCAGTTCTCCCGCCGCTTCCACTCGTCGATGACCGGATTCGAGAATCCATCAGGAGCCGTCGCGACCTGCCAATGGCTCTCGAGTGCGACATCACCATCGGGGTCATCGAAGACCGTGCCCTGCAGCATGACGTCGTCACCGGATATCGCTCCGTCGGCAATCGTCGGGAAGACCCCGGCTGGTGTCGCGGGACCGTCGTTGTCCAGCCGGACGACGATCTCGTCGCGGATCTCGTTGTCACGGGCGACGTAGTCGTTGCCTCGACTGACCCGGCGCAGGCGGAACGACGGGGTGTCCCCGGATTCGACCTCCATCTGGACGAAGCCCCATTCCTGCAGCGTGATCTGGAATTCGTCGTAGTCCTGGTTCGGATAGTCCCACCAGTAGTCGAGGGACCCCATCGCACTGGCGACGTTCACCATGAGGTGGTCGTGATCCCTGCTCTGGCCTCGTGAATAGCTGTGGGTGTGCCCGAAGAAATGGATCGAGGGCTTGCCGCAGTCGGACGAGAACTGTTCCATTCTCGAGACCACCGAACTCGAGAAGTTCGATTCACCCGGCGTCCAGGACTCGGACTTGTGGGGATGGTGGAATTGCGCGAAGACGAAGTCGATGTCGTCGTCGTCGCATGCATCGGCGAGGATGCCGTCCAGCCAGTCGAGCTGCGCCTGCGTCGCGAATCCGGAATTCGAATCGAGGGTGATCACCCTGATGTTCTGGTAGTCGAACCAGTAGCAGTGCTCCTCGAGACCCGCCGGCGCGTTGTCGAAGAGATCGAAGTAAAGGTAGTAGAGGTCGGCATTCGCCTCGTGGTTGCCCAGTGCCGGATAGAGCGGCACGTTCCTGTACAGATTCGCCGCCTGGCCGAAGAAGTGATCCGTCCAATGGGAATAGTTCGACCCAGTGGAGACCAGGTCACCGGGCACGAGGACGAAAGCAAGCGAATCCTCGATGGCTCCGCCATACTCCTCGGCGTAGAAGTCGATGATCCCCTCGTTGACGACCTCGTGGTGCTTCACGCCACCGGAACCGTACTGGGCGTCCGAATAGACACTGAAGGTGAACATCTCCCCGGTCGCTTCCGCAGGCGGCGTCCTGAATGTGTATGTCCCGGATGAATATGGTGCCGAGACACATTGGTAGTAGTACTTCGTGTCCGGCTCAAGGCCTTCCAAATCGACATGGTGCACGCGGGCAGCACCGAATCCGGTCTCCCAGTCACCGGTTGCCGTGAAACCCAGCAAGGGCGAGGTTCCGTAGAGCACCTGCGTATCGGTGCCGCTCGATGTCTCCCATGCGATGTGAATCGAGGTGGGCGTGGCCTTGCCGAGGAACGGCTCGACGATCGCCACACCATTGTGGGGTGGATCTGCGGAAGCCATGGATGTCCACAAGGCGAGAAGAACGGCGATCAGGGTGCAATTCCGCATCGGATCTCCAGTGCCATCACGGCTGAACGTGACCACAGATTCCATGCAAGTTCTCACATCACTCTACCCTGCATTCACTCCCATCCATGCTCCGAAGAGCAACTCCAAATCAATTCACCACCGTCATCCGATACCAGACGTCGATAAACGAGTCCGAGAGGTTCAACCGGGACGTGTGAGCGGGGAGTGCCTTGCTCCACGGCAGATTCCGCCCAAGACCGACCACCGATCAAGGTCGGAGACCCGATCCGGGATCACGCTGTGCAGGGACCAGAAGGTGGTCGATGTCATGACCATCCACGATCTGCACGACGCACCAGTTCCCGACGGTCCTCACAGGTGAGTCGCGATCGCCCTCCTGGAGCAATCTGGCAGGTGACCGGACATCAATGAGCCGACGATCGTCTAGAATGACGATCCCATGCTTGCATCAACCACCACTGAACCTTCGATCGGACTCGGCCTCATCATCCTCTGGGCGGCATTGATCGCCGCAGTCGGCGGGTTCGGAGTCTTCGCCCCCTGGCTCGCCGCTCGCGGCGCGGGGGGACGCGCGATCGCCTACGGCAACAGCTTCGCCGGTGGTGTGCTCCTCGCTGCCGGGCTCATCCACCTCCTCGCCGATGCAAGCGACGGTTTCTCGACCGCCTATCCGGACCTCGACTACCCCGCGGCCTACGCTGTCGCGACCTTCGTCTTCATCCTGGTTCTCGGCATCGAACGAGTCATCCCCCAGGCCCTGAACACGGGCTCAGATGGTGCCGACCCGGAATCGGCCGCGATGCTTGGCGCCACGAAGGGACGGAGCCTCGCCCCCTACCTCCTCCTCCTCACGCTCTCGATCCACAGCATCATCGCGGGAGTGACCCTCGGCATCTCAAGTGCCGCCGGAGCAGGCGTCCTCCTGATCGCGATTCTGGCGCACAAGGGTGCAGCGGGTTTCGCGCTCGGTTCGACCTTTCGGGAAGCAGCGATTCCACCACGCACGTGCATTCCTGCGCTGCTGGTCTTCGTCGGCAGCACTCCGCTCGGGGTCCTCCTGGGCGGCGCCGCAATCGATCTCTTCGGCGCAGGGAGCGGTGCCGCAGAAGCCTGGTTCAAGGCGGTGGCTGCGGGCACGTTCCTCTACATCGCGACACTCGACATCGTGCGCGAGGAGTTCTTCCCGGGCGGCACCAATCGAGGCCGACGACTGCTCTGGGCGATTCTCGGTGCAGGGGTGATGGCGCTGGTCGCGATCTGGGTGTGAGCCCGGGGGCAAGGTCACAGCATCAGCATGCCTCGAGGGGCGGAGGATCCGCCCTCCTGAATCCTCCTGCCTGTATGGTGTGTCCATGACCATCATCACCACCCTTTTGCTGCTGGTCGCGCTGCCCGACCCGCCACCGATCGTCCAATGGGGCGGTCCGCATTCCGGAGTCGAGGAAACGCATCTCGAACTGATCAACGATGCGGATGCGCTCGCCGAGGCATGGAAGCGCACTCATGACGGCTCGAGCATCGGCCAGCCGTTCGTCGACTTCGAGCAGTGCCGACTGGTCCTCGCCCTGCGAGGTCGTGCCATGGACCTGCAACGGGTCGTCGCGACGTCACTGGAAACGACGAACCGTGAACTCCGACTCACGGTCGATGCCGGACCGGATGACAGCGGCAACCGCGAAGAGACGACGGCCTGGGGGTTGTTCCTCATTCCTCGTGACCCGGAAGTGGTCCGGATCGGATACGAGGACGTCCCGGATGGTGGTGGAGAACCGGAGTGGAAGACGATCATCGTCCTTGGTCCGGGTTCGAACCAGCCGGCACCCGGACGTGACGATCGCGAAACGGGTCCCGAATTCGTCCCGGACCTCTCGCTGCTCCAACCCCGTCGGAGCTCCGATCGCGACGAAGGCATCAGCCGCTCACCCCATGCGGTGCTCTTCCAGCGCGGACCGAAACAACTGCTCTTCATCGGTGCCGCACACCAGAGGGACATCGAGAACGCCCCGACGCATCGGATGGTCCGTGCCGCGATCGAGGGTTTTCGACCTCAGGTGGTGATCATCGAAGGACTCCCGACCAGCGAGGGCACCCAGCCGCAACGCCTGCTGGAAAGTGCCCGACGACGCATCCGGACCGGGCAGCTGGGCGAGTCCCCCTATGCCGCGGTACTGGCCGACGAGCAAGGGGCGGTCGTCATCGGTGGTGAACCGGATCCGTCGGCGACCACCGACATCGTTCGCGAGGCAGGCTTCTCGGATGACGACCTGCTGGGGTTCCTCGTCGCGCGCAACATCACATCGATGGTGCGCAACGACCAGATGGACGACGAGGACCGGAGGATCGCACGTGCGATCGCGAACCTGAAACGTCGCTTCGATGTCGACTCCGACATGGATCCTGACGGGTTCCGTGCCTGGTACGAGGATCGAACCGGCAAGCCCCTTGATCCGAGAGAGGTCCGACGCGAGGTGTCCCCGCAACTCGTCGACGAACCGAGCATCCTCCGCCAGATCGCGATCCTGACCATGAAGGCTCGGGAGTACAACCTCGTCGAACTGGAGGCCCGGATGCTCGCGGAGCACGACCGGGTCATGGTGGTCTACGGGAGCGGCCATCTTCGCTGGGAGCGGGCCTTGCTCGAGAAGATGCTCGGCGAACCGGTCCTGATCGCGGACGAACTGACGGTCGAGACGTTCGACATGATGAACGAGCACCTCGATCGGCTGCGTGACCCCTGGACACGCAAGCTCGATGCGCCACCGGACTACTTCATCAGCCACGGCTACGACGACCGCTGGTCGGATGCCATGAAGGCGGGCGTCGATGCTGCACGCGAGTACCTCGGAAACTACGGTCCGCTGCAGGTCTACATCATCGGCCAGGAGTCCGATGAGCTGGACGACCCCGAGCACCGGGAGGAGATCGCACGGGTCTACTGCGACATCCACACCGCCGGCAGCGACTATCCGATGCAGGATTGCCTTGATGGTGACGGGCGAGACCTCGTGGAGAAGGCGATCAACGGCGAGTCCGCGGCGTACCTGACGATGGCGATGGACTCCGATCCACCGCGCGCGGAGATCGTCTTCATCAACGCGCACAACTTCGGTGAAGAGGACATGCCCACGCGCGGCATCCACGAGTACACGCACGTCTTCCAGAAGGCGTTCGAATTCACCCCCACCTGGATGATGGAGGGCGGTGCGGAGCTGCTCGCCTGCCATCTCGGCGAGCAGAACGGCTGGGGCATGCGCGACCGCACCATGGAGTGGTACGCCCGTTCCCTCGAGAATGCGGATGACCTTCGCTACACGATCCGAGACATGGAGGAGATCGAGACCGCCGGGCCGCTCATCGCACGGTGGCACCGGGAACTGGCCTATGACGCCGGGGCCTGGGCGGTGGCTTATCTCATCGACCACACGCCATCACGGAGCATCAGGACCTACTTCACGGAGTACTTCCCGCTGGTTGACCGGGTCGGCTGGGAACGGGCGCTCTGCGAGAGCACGGACTTCGAGACGATCGATGCGTTCTACGAAGGCTTCGAACGCTTCATGGACCAGTCCCTCGAATCGCGGCTTGCGATGCTCGAGACCCTGAAGGACTGAGGTCATCCTCCGGAACAAGAAATCCCGGGAACCCGTGAATGGCGGCAAACCATCGGTCCTCATCATGCGTAGGGTTCCCTGGGCTCGCGCTGTTCGAGAAGACAGGACTCGACGCGCGAACCAGCAAATGGGGCACAGGTGACGGGGCAAGGCACCGGGAGGTGCCGGAGAAGACGAACCATGTGCAGACGACTCGTGAATGGTGCCTTGGCCGCCTCATGCCTGCTGGCATGGGCCGTGACCACGGCTGAAGCGTACGAACTCGAACAGATCCAGACCGAACGGGGAAACGTGCCGCTCTACCTGCCGTCCGATGCCGAGCCGGATGCACTCCTGCCTCTGGTGGTCTCCCTCCACGGGTACACCGGCAACGGCAGCCAGCACGAGAACTACTTCAACCTGCGGAGCAGGGTCGACAAGAGTCAGTTCCTGCTGTGCGTTCCGAACGGGCTCCAGAATGCCCAGGGCGATCGATTCTGGAATGCGACCGACTTCTGCTGCGACTTCAGCGACCAGAACCCGGATGACTCGGGGTACCTCCGCTCACTGATCGAGACGGTCATCGCCGACCATCCGGTGGATCTCGAAAGCATCCACGTGGTCGGGCATTCCAACGGCGGATTCATGTCCTATCGCATGGCGTGCGACCACGCCGACCTCGTGTCCTCCGTCGCGAGTCTGGCCGGGGCGACGTTCTCCGTTCGTTCCGACTGCACGCCGAGCGAACAGGTGCATGCGCTCCAGATCCACGGCACCGAGGACACGACGATCCGCTACGGCGGTGGATGCATCCCCTTCTACGCCTGCTATCCGGGTGCACTGGAATCGATCATGCTCTGGGCCGAATACAACCAGTGCGATGGGACCATGGAGACCGGAATGGACCTCGATCTCGACAGCAGCATCTCGGGAGCGGAGACGACCAGGACCCTGATCACCGAAGGATGCGCCGAGCGTGGCGCGACCGAACTCTGGACGATCAACGGCGGCAGCCACGGACCCTCGTTCAACCCGAATTTCCGGAGGGAGCTGGTCGACTGGCTGCTCGAACACCGACGGTACGAGCCCCCGGAATGCCCCGCCGACGTGAACGGCGATGGCTCCGTCGAGGGCGCCGACCTGAACGATCTGCTTTCGGCCTGGGACAGCACGGACGAACGGTACGACATCGACGGGGACGGCCTCGTCGGAGGCGGCGACCTGACCATCCTGCTCGGATTCTGGGGAGACTGTCCGGAGTGAGCTCAGGTTTGACGACCGGGCACCGACCCCGTCACGTGTCCTTGCGCACCAATTCCCGATCACGGATCAGCGGGACGACCTGCTTCCCGTCGGCCCGATCCTCGGAACGAGCGACACCAAGCTCGGACGGGGACTTCCCGACCCAGCTGCTCGTGGCTCCCTCGACACGGACCGTCGAGGAGACGGGGTCCACGGTGAGGGTCGCGAACAACGGGTCCCGATAGGGGCAGGTGTACGAGATCCAGGGATGCGCCTGATGGATCTCCTGAGCATAGCTTTCGTTCTTGTGGTTCCCACCGACCCAGTTGTAGGACGCCGAATTGACATGCAGGTACGGCACGCCGTCGACACGGATGACCTCGTCCATGTGGGTGTGTCCGTTGACGGCCAGGATCACCTTGTCGGAAGCCGCTCCAAGGATCTTCTGGATCTCGACCGCGTTGTCGACTGCGGACGGTCCGGCCAGCGGCTGGTGGGAGACGACGACGATCGGCCCGTCTATCGCCTCGAGCCGCGCCTTCAACCACGCGACCTGTTCTTCACCGACGTAGGCGGCATAGCCACCGGTGTACGTCGGTGAACCGGCATCGTTGCCGTCCAGGACCAGAAGATGCAGTCCTCCGACCTCGTGCTCGTAGTAGCGGCCCGGCATGCCCCAGACATCGATGCAGTTCTTGCGGGTCATGCCCGCATCCATGTCGTGGTTCCCGATGACATGCAGGGACGTGGGGTGTGCCTTGTTGAAGAGATCGATCACATCGCTGTTGTCGGCATTCGGATATGCGAAGTCCCCGAGCTGCAGGATGGCATCAGGCTTGACGACTTCCATCCGTTGCGTGAACGCCTTCATGCGCTCGAGCCCGTCGTGCATGACATCCTGGTGCAGGTCGGCGATGACGCCGAGGCGAACCGGCTTCTCGAGTCGACCGACAGCCGCCATCGCCGCCCGAGGCAGCGAGATCGCGAAGGATCCCAGGGCGACCGTGCCCAGGAAGGCACGACGGTCCAGTGTTCGGTTGGAAGCCGCTGCTTGCGAGGAATCGAACATCATGTTGAAGGCTCCTGTTTGGATGGAGACCGGATCAGGACTCGACGTGAAAGAGCTTGTTGTAGATCGTCCATGCGCCATCGATCTGGAGCATCGCGAAGGTGTCCAGGAAGGTCATGCCGAGGTAGGACTCCCGCAATCGCACCGAAGCGGTATGCCCCGCGATGTCGCAGGAGAGGATCTCGAGCATCCTCGGCTCGCCGTTCGCCTCCGGGGACGGCTGCTGGGCGGCGACGAAACCGGCGAACTCCTCGACCGTCATCTGGTGCAGCCCATCGGGCAGGTAGCCGGTGATGCGGGCGTTCTCATGGAACACCGCACGGACCCCTTCGGGATCCGAGGTACGCAGGCTTTCGTAGTAGTGTTCGACGCAGGCATTGATCGCAGTCGTGTCGGTCATCACGTCTCCATTGAATGCGGACACTGTACACGATGGCGTGGCAGATTCATCGATGGCATCACCCGAAGACAGTGGAGCGAAACCGTCCGAAGCGAGGTATTCATGGCGAGAAAACCCGGAAGCGTGCGGATCGATCCCCGGACGGGTACGCTCTTGGCATGACCGCCCCACCACTCGCTCGCGACATCGATTGGCTCCACTCCCGACTGGACGAGGCCGCTTCGGCCGAGGTTCTGTCGGATGTCGCACTGGTGGGAGCGGCCGCCGCCCGGATGATCGAGACGGGCACGCCGGACGAGTCACTTCGAGGCCTCTCCCTCGACCGAATCGACGGCATCCTGAAGCTGCTGACGATCCGATTCCACCTCCGGAACAAGGCGGAGCAACTCCACATCACCCGCGTCAACCGGGAACGGGAACTCGAGTCAGCGCTCGACCAGCCACGATCGGAATCACTTGCCGAGGCGATCCACACGCTGGCGGAACGAGGCGTTCCACTCGAACGACTCGTCGAGACCCTCGACAGGCTCGACATCCAGCCAACCCTGACCGCGCACCCCACCGAGTCACGAAGACGAAGCGTCATCGCGAAGCAGGACCGGATCGGTGAACTGCTGATCTCGCGCAACAGATCCCGGGTCACTGCCGCGGAGAACAGGACGCTCGAGAGCGAGGTCAGGCAGACCCTCGGTCAGCTGATGACGACCGACGAGATCCGCTCCCATCGGATCGACGTCCTCGACGAGGTCCGCAACGGCATCCACTACCTCGGCGGGGCGATCTGGCGCGCGATACCCGAGCTCCACCGCGACCTCTGCGACGCGATCGAGACCAACTACCACCAACGGGTCGAGATCCCCATCATGCTTCGATACCGATCATGGATCGGTGGCGACCGAGATGGCAACCCCTTCGTGACCGCGGAGCGATCTCGGCAGGCGTTCGAACGCATGCGCGACACCGCAATCGAACGACACCACGAGATGCTGACCAGCCTCCACCGTGAACTCAGCCTCTCCGATCGCAGGATCGAGGTCGATCCCGCACTGGTGGCGTCCCTGGAGAAGGACGAACGTGAACGTCCCCTGGATCCGACGACGACGAAGCGATTGCGACATGAACCGTTCCGCTTGAAGATCACGCACATGCAGTCCCGACTCGGAGAGCCGGGCTACGCCATCGGGGACTACCTTGCGGACCTCGTCCTCATCCAGAATGCCTTGCGACACGCCGGCATGGTCGAGACCGCGGAACGTGGCACGATCGCGGACGCCCTGGTGGCGGCACGGACGTTCGGATTCCACCTGGCGGCACTCGACATCCGCCAGCACAGTCGTGTCCACGAAGCCGCGATCAGCGAGATGCTCGACCTCGCGGGCGTCACCGACGGCTACGCCGAACTCGACGAATCGAACCGTCGTGCCCTGCTGGAACGCGAGCTCTCCACCGCACGCCCCCTGCTCCCATCGGGCATCGAGGTCTCGACCACGACCGGAGAACTCCTCGACGGCCTTCGGGCGTTCGCGGAGGCGATCGATCGCGACCCGGACTCGGTCGGGAGCTACATCATCTCGATGGCGCATGAGGTGAGTGACGTCCTGGAAGTGCTGGTCCTCCTCCGTGAAGTCGGCATCTGGACGATGATCGACGAGGAAGTCCACTGTTCGATCGATGTCGCCCCCCTCTTCGAGACCGTCGACGACCTCGACCGGTCCGGTCGCATCCTCTCGGAGATGATCGAGAACCCCGCCTACGCACGGCAGCTCGAGGCCAGGGGCGGTTTCCAGGAACTGATGCTCGGCTACTCCGATTCCAACAAGGACGGTGGCTACTGGGCCGCGAACTGGCGACTGCAAGAGGCACAGGCCGAACTCTCGAGCATCGCCCGCGAGGCGGGCCTCGAATTCCGGTTCTTCCACGGCCGGGGCGGCTCCGTCGCACGCGGCGGAGGCCGCGCGAACCGGGCGATCCTCGCCAGCCCGGCGGGAACCAGGAACGGTCGGATCAGGTTCACCGAACAGGGCGAGGTGATCTCCTTCCGCTACGCGATGCCGGAAGTCGCGCATCGCCATCTCGAGCAGATCGTGAACGCGATGATCCTGGTGACCGAGGGCGAGGTCTCCGCACCGTCGAGCGCGGGCATGCCCGTCGAGCTCATGGATGAACTCTCGGAGATCTCCCGGGACACCTACCGACGACTCGTCGACGACGAAGGATTCTGGCCGGTCTTCATCTCACGCTCTCCGGTGCTGCACATCGGGGATCTCCCGATCGCCTCGCGGCCCGTCTCACGTGCGGGAAGCGACGTCACCTTCGACAACCTCCGAGCGATTCCATGGGTCTTCGCGTGGACCCAGATGCGCCACAACGTTCCGGGGTGGTACGGCCTCGGCACCGCCTTCGAGAAGCTGGTCCTCCACGATGAAGACCGGCTGGCGATCTGCCGGGAAGCGTATCGAACCGGAGGCAGCTTCCGGGCCTTCATCGACAACGCCCAGCAGGAGCTGGCACGCGCCCGGCCCCTGGTCGCGGCCTGGTACACGGCCGGCGTCGACCGAACGCTCACCGAGACCGTTGCAACGGAGTATCGGCTGGCAAAGGAAACGATCCTCTCGATCACCGGGCAGGAACGACTGCTCGACAACAACCCGGTCATCCAGAACTCGATCGAGGAACGCAACGGGGACACCGACATCATCAACGCGCTTCAGGTGGAACTCCTCCGCCGGGGACGGGAGAGCGACGGTGACCCGGAACTCGATGCACTGATCCTGCTGAGCGTGAACGCACTGGCCGCGGCCATGCAGAGCACCGGCTGAAGTCGATGGGCGTGAATTACTTCTCGAGTCGCCAGGCCCGCTCCTCGACGACCTGACCGCCCATCGAAGCGGTGGCTGAATACCCGCCTCCCGAATCGAAGGAGAGCAGGACCGAGATGCCGTTGGGATTGAACGGGTCGGCCAGCTCGATCGAACCGTCAGGCTTCATCCCACCCTGCAGATAGATCGGTGTCGGCAGTGACGGGCCGACCATCATCTGCTGGAAGAAACCACCCGCATTGTTGTAGGCCGTGAAGGTCAGAAACTCACCCCGCCCCCCGGTGACATGGGTGAGGACGTAACGGCCCTCACCGACCATCCGGGAAACGGCCTTGTACCCATCTTCACTGACGAACTTGCCGGCAAGCTTGTGGAGAAGGTCGTGGGAACGTGCGTAGTTCTCCGCTGGATTGGGATTGTCGGCCTTGCGGTTCACCCGGGTCGGCTTGACCGGACCCGACAGCAGTCGGCCGAGGACGTCCCCCGCGTTTCGTGAGGTCTGCGTGGTCTCGCTCTTCAGCAGGACCGCCTGCGTGGGAGGGATTCGGACCGTGGCGGTCGAAGCCCCGTCCTTGCCGTAGACAACCTCCATGTTCACCCCGGTCGTGGGATCCCTCATCTTGAGAAGATCAGGCTTCGCATAATTGCCCGACATGTACGAGAGTCCGGTCTGGTTCGCATCCATGTTCAGGTTGTAGTACTCGTTGGTGTCGGTTCGATAGCCGATGTAGGAGACGGACTGCTTGTTGTCGGCCTCGGAGACACCAAGGATCCCGGAACCACCCAGCACGAACTGGCTGCTGGCCGTGCCGGGGAACGTGATCTGGACACCGGGCTGGCCCAGTGGCGTCAGGTCCAGGGTCGCCTTGAAGTCGAAGGTACCGACGTAGTCCCGCATCTTCTGCATCGCCTCCTCGGCAGGCCCCTCGACGGGGTTCCGATCGGCGCTCATGCCGAACAGGGCGGTGGCTGCGAGAAGCCCTCCAAGGAAGAGGAACGGAGTTCGAAGTCGACGGTGGGTGTTGTCGGTCATTGGATGCATTCCCTTGGAACAGACGGCATGGAGAGGATCAGCCACGAACGTGGGCGACGAGACGCGAAGTGCGATGATAGAACATCCCGGCAAGGCGGTGTCTGATGGGGAAAACTACCCCCACCAGTTCCCCAGGCGGATGTAGCAGAGCAGCACGAAGGGGGCCGGGGCGAGGAAGAGCAGCACGAATGACAGGACGTAGCTCGAACCGTCTTGGAGGACATTGTCGTCGGAGGACGAGCGGACAATGCAGACCACGACGACCACGACCGTGACGGCAAGGAACGCGATCGAGACGACCATCCAGGGGACCGCCATGAAGAGGTGGATGAGGCCGATGAAGGCGGTGACCATCCACAAACCGAAGCAGAGCAAGGACAAGGTGAGGGACACTTGACCGGACTTCGTTTCCGGACGCCAAGCACCACCGCCCGATCCCTTCGACGCTTCGCCAGCAAATCCGTCAGGCCGAGTTGGAGGATGGCCCTCAGCCACGCGTCACTGCCGATGGCCCCTCGAGACGACCGAAGGCACGGGCGGTGCAGTTGGCGAAGGCGGGATTCCCCGCTACCTGTGCGAAGAGTTCCGATGCCTGATAGTCCTGCAACGCCTGCTCGGACTCGAAGAGGTAGACGCCCCCGTACGTATTGGTGGCCTCATCCGCGAGCCAGTGCTTGCAGACCAGTCCGGGGATCGCCGCGAAGGCCGGAGCGACCTCGTCACACACCGATTCGTACTCGGCGCGAGTGATGCCCTCGAGATTGAAGTTGATGATCAGGATGTGCATGTCGGATCTCCTTGGTGCAGGTGACGTCAGGGATGAAACTCCGCAGGCCAGCTTATCAGGATGGAGCCGGTCAGCGGCCTGTCTCGTGGACGACCTCCAGCATGGCCGTGTCGTCTTCGGGATCGAGATCGGTCCTGAAGAGCATGACTCCGCGATAGCCGTTGTCGAGCGCGAAGCGGGTCTTGGCACGGACCAGTTCCGCATCGAAGCCCTCACCTTCGTCACCCCAGCCCACCGCCATGCCGATCAGCATCTTCTCCCGGGGGACGCCACGTGACGTCCAGTAGTCCACCATCGAATGCATCTCATCCAGGTCCTCGTAGGACATGAGCTGCAACCAGTCGACCGCCGCGATGCCTTCGGCGTTCAGTTCATCCCGGAAGTAGACGTCGATGCTCACGGTGAGCCCGTGTGGGTCGAAGGCCTCCCTGGTCGCCACCACCAGGTCGCTGTAGAGCGTCTGGTGTTCCTCCGAGAAACCGCCACCGATCTCCCAGTCGTAGTCGACGCCATCGACATCGTTCTCGAGACAGTACGCGAGGATGTTCTCGATGAACCGGTCCCGTGAACCGTCCCGGTTGTCGCTCATCGGTAGGAAGTTTTCCTCCCAGTGTTCACCGTCGAAACTGACGACCACCTTCACCCCGGCCCGATGTGCCTCGCGCGTGACGTCCCGAAGATCCCAGTCATCGAGGTTGCCGTCGACATCGAAGCCGAGGAAGCCGGGGATGAAGTGCGTCATCCGCTGGTACCGCCACGCACCACCTCCGAAGAAGCAGACAACGAGATGTTCGGAGTCGTTCGCCACCGGAGCATGGGTCCGACACCCGAGAAGGGCAAGAAGAAGGACCGCGAGAACCGTTCGACTCGGCAGGTGGATCATGAAGACTCTTACATCCTTCCATACAGGTTTCATGTGGGGGGATTGCGGACGAACCTCGAACCAGCTCCGGAACCAAGCTATCAGGAATTCAGGGCCGGTCACGTCCCCATCACACCCACCATCGAACGATGGATCTCGGGATCGGTCGCACCTTCCGTTCCGTAGACCAGAACCCGACTCTCCTTCGAGAGCCCGAGCCGAGTCCAGAGTCGATCGTCCTTGCGCGCTTCGGTCAGGCCCGCGAGTCCCGCCACGGCGGATTCGCCGGCGACGATCGATTCCTCACGGGCAAGTCGACGCATGAGAGGCCCGATCGGTTCATCGGTGATGGCGAGGAAGTCACTGGCTCCGGATGCGATGATCGGCCAGGCGATCAACGAGACCTCGCCACAGGAAAGACCGGCCATCACGCTTTCGGTGGTGATGTCGACCCTTGACTGCATGCCGAGACGAGCACTCTCGTGAAGACATGCCGCCGACACCGGCTCGACGATGACGAGGCGAGGCATCCGATCACCGTACCGATCCCACATGTCGACACAGATCGCTGCGGCCAGTCCTCCGCAGCCTCCCTGGATGAAGACATGGGTGGGCGGCTCTGGCATCGGCCATTGATCCATCGCCTCGCTGCTCATCACGGTGTACCCCGCCATCACGTCACGCGGTATGTCGACGTACCCATCCCAGGAGGTGTCCGACACCACCAGCCAGCCGTTCGCACGAGCCTCTTCCGCCGCCGCATGCACGGAGTCGTCGTAGTTGCCCCTGATCCGTCGCACCCGGGCACCAAGCGCCTCCACCGCATCCTGTCGACCCTGACTCACCTGGTGATGCATGAAGATCTCGCAGTTGCACCCGAAACGGCGCGCGCCCCACGCCACCGAACGTCCGTGGTTGCCGTCGGTCGCGGTGACCACCGTGATCGTGGAAGCCACTTCGGGATGACGCACACGATCGACGTCTTCCAATGTGACCGGCCTGCCGAGCTTCGCCTCGATCATCTCGCGGAGCACCAACTGAACGGCATAGGCGCCACCCAATGCCTTGAAGCTCGCCAGATCGAAGCGGGCCGACTCATCCTTGTAGTACAGCGCACCAAGACGGAGTTCTTCAGCCAGTTGTTCCAGTTGACGAAGATCGGTCGGGCGATACCCGGGCCAGTCGGTGATCGTCTTGCGCGCCTCGGCTCGCATCGACCCGGGCAGCACGTCGCGAACGTCCTTCGGGCAGCTTCGTCCCGCTCTGACGTGTTCATTGTGATGGTGCCGCCGAATCGTGATCCTGGTTCCTTTCTGGCCCTGGGAAGCCCGCATCGGGGCCCGTTCCCGACGGGAAGCGACCGGTTTGCAGACGCAATGCCATGGCATGTAGAGTATCGCTTGTGCGTTGAAGCAAGGGGATGTGCTCATGTCGCAGTATCAGGTCAAGAGATCCGATGGAAGGACCGAGGCGCCGTTCAGCTCCAATGGTCTCCGTGACCTGGCACGTTCCGGAAGTCTGACCAAGGGAGACCGGATCCGTCGCATCGGGCACCAGACATGGCACGACGTGATGAAGGTCCCCGACCTCGCGAAGCTCATCACCCAGAACATCGAGATGCAGGCCCAGGAAGCTGTTCACGCTCCGGTCGAGGAACAGGAGCCGGAGCCGATCCCGGCCCCGGAGGCGGAACCTGCAGCGGATCCGGCACCGGTCACCGATGTCGAACAGGAAGTCGAGCAGACGGCACGGGAGACCACACCTGAGCGGATGCCGACCGAGCAGCCACGGGAAGAGGTGGCGGCACCGAAGATCGATGCGACGCCCGTGACCGACCATGAAGAGCCCCCGGACCAGGAAGTCGGTTCGGAAGAAGAGGATCTGGCCGACACGCAGCGAAACGAAGCGATCATGGACGCGGAGGATCCGGACATCGAGGTGGCCACCCCCGTGGCTGAGACGGAAGTGCAGACGAACATGCTCCGGGATGAAGGCGAGGACGACGAGACGTTCGAAGCCTTCATCGAGGAGGACGATCAGTGGCAGAGCGAAGAACCTGCCCCGATTGAAGTGGATGACGTGGGACAGGACCCACCGAAGGACATGACGAAAACCGAGGGCCCGACGGTCCTGGAAACAATCAACAACCCATTCAAGGAGCTCCGTGATATGAGTACCCCCCTTTCAGGCCGGACCCAGAACGCCCTGTACCTGATCCTTGGCGGCCTGATGGCCCGCCCTCTGATGACTGCGATCAGTTCACTGATGAACGATGACTCCGGTGTTCGTGGCTTCCTCGAGCAGATCGGCAACCTCGGCGCGATCGGCTGCACCGGACTCGGCGTGATCATGCTGCTTTCGGACTGCCTCACCAGCCGCGGTGATGAAACCGGCAGCGAAGCCGCCATGTCCATGCTCCTCAGGGTGGCGATGGTCTTCGTGATCGTGATCATGCTGGTCGTCCTGATGCAGCTCGTCGGCCAGGTCAAGCTTCCTGATCCTGCAGGTGGTGGCGGCACCGCCGGCATGATGGGCTGAACGACGCCGGCAATCGCCGGACGATGACAACACACAAAGGCACCTGAATGCGCCCCGTCACCCGGCGGGGCGCATTTTCTTCACTGGAACGGACAAGGACCCGAACCGTTCTTCCGATCGAGCCGTATCGTGAACGGGGCAGCGAAGACGACGCGATACCGACGGCGCACAGGACACCGGGCGGATTCACTCGTTGCGGGAAGACCGGAATGCCATTCCATCGATTCGTGCATCACGTCGAAGGGCGTGTGCGCTGCGGCCTGTCCACCCTCGTGCTCCTCGCCGCCGGAGCATCCGCCCACGCTCAGGAGAACCTCCTCGAGAACGGTTCCTTCGAAACGGGATTGGACGGCTGGACGGCAACCGGCCCCGTGTTCATCCAGGAGGTCGCATGGCAGGGATCGAGATCGGTCCGCATGCAGCCGGGCCCCGGCGACACCGCTGAACTCGCACAGTGGGTCGACGGTCTGGAACCGCGCGGTCGATACACGATCGCTGCTCGCATCCGGACCGATGACCATCTGGCCCCACCGATCCTTGGTATTCGCAACGGCGCACAGATTGCGAAGGCGCATGGCTGGGTCGCGATCGATGACGAAGACCGATGGCTGGAACGGCGCTTCGAGGTTCACGTGGATGACGATGCCACTGCATTCGAGGTCTATCTCCAGGGGTGGCAGACGGACGACGCCCCGACCGTGGAGTTCGATGATGTCCGCCTCTGGTCAGGACGACAGGCGCCCCCCACCGCAGACCCCGGAGACGAGGCGTGGCCGGGTGCCCCGGTGATCTCGGTCGCACCTGCCGCCGGTGATTCACTCCTGCGCAACCCGGCCTTCGACGATCCGACCGGTGGCGCATGGGCGCTTGGCATCAACGCGACGATCACCGAAGACGACCCTCCGGCAATGCGCCTTCTTTCGGGACCCGACACCTCCCGCGCCTCGCAGACGATCGACGTGACGCTTCCGCCCGGTGGCGAGTGGCGAATCTCCATGGAGGTCAGGACCGATCCCGATGTGGTGGCCAGCGCCTACTTCACGGGAAGCGAGGAGTTCCTCGTCACCCGTTCCTTCGGGAACACCGAGTGGGAGACGATCGAACTTGAACTCCGTACCGAGGACCGATGGGTCCGAAACGGCAAGCTGACCCTCGAAAACTGGAAGAACCAGCCCGGTGCCGCCTGGTACCGGAAGGTGTCCTTCACCGCGATCGGAGGAGAATGGATGCCGACCCTCGCCTCGCCGCCGCAACGGCAGACGGAGGTCTTCTTCGACGACTTCTCCAGCGGCACCCTCGACTCCGAACGATGGCTCGTCTCCGGCAAGGCCTGGGGTGGCGACAACGGCGGGGTCGCACCAGCCAATGTCATGCTGGTCGAGGACGTCGACGAGGGCCAGCCGATCGTCGCACTTCGACTCGAGGCGCACGGCGACCTCTATACCGGCGACCTCGAACACAATGGACGGCGTACCCGGGTCGGCGCGGCGATCGCGACACGGACCTACCACGCATCAGGACGCTACGAGGTCCGGGCGAAGATCGCACCCGAGTACGGAACCTGCACCGCCTTCTGGCCGTTCCACTACATCGACCACCGGATGGGCGAGGCCGGGTACTGGCATGAGCCGAACCCGCGCAGAAACACCGAGATCGACTGGGAGTTCCCCACCGACCTCGCCGGAAGCGACACCGGGAACTTCTCCTTCACGAAGGCCCGCACCAATTCCTGGGGCGGGCAGTTCGGAGGTGAAGGCGGTGAGCACAAGGGACGCAAGGTGCTGACCGACGAGAACGGTGCGCCCCTTGACCTTGCACTCGAGGCGTTCGACGGTCGCTACCACACCTTCACGATCGAATGGCGTTCGGGTGCGGACCTCGGTGACGAGGCGATCACCAGGACCGAAGTCGGATCGGTTCGCTGGCTGATCGACGGAAGACTGGTCGACGAGCTCCATGACGTTCCGTTCGGACAGGGCAACGTCCCCTTCCGCGCCGCTCGGTTCTGGCTGGGCACCTGGTTCCCGGCGGCTGGATATGCCGACAACGTGGGCTGGACCGGTGATCCGGACTTCGATACCACTGCAGCGCACATCGCCTGGGTCCGCATCACACCATTCGACCAGCCGCGCGATCTCTGGGTGGACGAGACGGTGCCGAACCTGGCCTGGGCGGATCCGGAGTCCTACCCGTCGGGCATCGATCCGATCGAATCACCAACCGGTGACCTGAATCACGACGGACTCGTCGACGGAGCGGATCTGAGCATCCTGCTGGGGAACTGGAACTCGTCGAACACCGATTCCGACCTCGATGGATCGGGACTGGTCGACGGCGCGGACCTCAATCTGCTGCTCGCCAACTGGATGACCGGATGAAGCAAGCTGGAACACGATCGCGATGAGTATGATGATCCGGAACGACCGGACGAATCATGCAGGACATCCTCATCGCCACCTTCTATCGCTTCACCCACCTCGAGGACCCGGCCTCGATGCGACGTGACATCGAGGCGACATGCCTCGAGCACGACGTGCGTGGCACGATCCTGCTGGCCGGGGAAGGGATCAATGCGACGATCGCAGGTCCGCGCGGCGGTGTCCTGTCGGTGCTCGAACACCTGAAGAAGGACCCACGCTTCGCGGCGCTCACCTGGCAGGAATCGAACGCGAACGAGCAGCCATTCCAACGCATGCGGGTCAGGCTGAAGAAGGAGATCGTCACCCTGGGCCTGCCGGGCATCGACCCCCGACGTTCCGTCGGCACCTACGTGGAACCGGAGGACTGGAACCGGCTGCTCGATGATCCGGATGTCATCGTCGTCGACACCCGGAATGACTACGAGGTCGCGATCGGGACTTTCGAGGACTCAGTCAATCCGGACATCGACTCGTTCGGTGAACTCACGACCTGGATCGACGAGCACATCGAAGTCGGCCGGCAGCCGAAGGTCGCCATGTTCTGCACCGGCGGCATCCGCTGCGAGAAGTCCACGGCACTTCTCAAGGAACGTGGCATCGAGGACGTGTACCACCTGCACGGCGGCATCCTGAACTACCTGCGCCGGATTCCCAGGGAAGAGAGCCGGTGGCAGGGTGCTTGTTTCGTCTTCGACGAACGGATCGCGGTCGGCCATGGACTCGAGGTGGTCGAACATCGACTCTGCCCGTCCTGCCAGTATCCGATCCCCGGCGATTCCGACTCCGGCTGCACGAACTGCGCGTCAACCGACCCCGTGACCAGAGCCCTCGACGAGGGCTGAGAAGAGCTGGTGGTACTCGGTCGCCATCCTCCCGATGGAGAAACGATCGTGTGCGTTCTCAAGCTCTTCCCGGTGGGCATCCGCATGGAGCGCATCGTCCCCGAGGATCGCCGCGACACGTTCAACCATCTCCGTGGGATCGCCGGGCGCCGAAAGCGCATTCCTCCCGACGAAGGATGGCAGGCCGATCAGTAGCCGCACTTCCCCCAGAAACCGAGGACCTGGGAGAGATCCGGGCCCGAAACGAGTCCGTCACCATTGAGGTCATAGCCGCTTCCGGGCGGATCGACCTCCTCCCCCCATTCACCGAGCAGAAGGGTCAGATCCGCACCATCGACCCGGAAGTCCTCGTTGAAGTCCTCCAGGCACGTTTCAGGGATGGCCACGCAATCCATCAGGAAACTCGAGATGTAGTCCCGCTGGACGGAGTTCATGCCGTGCCCAGCGAAGCCGCGAAGCATGACCACCTGGTCATCGAGGTAGGGATGCGCGAAGACGTCCGAACCCAGCGGGTCGCCGGGACCCTCGAACTGCTCGCCCTCATACCCCATGAGTCTGGCGATCATGTAGGCGGCATATTCGGCGGGCAGGAAGCTGACACCGACCGGTGACTGACCTCCCTTGTAGGGGATGATTCCATCGTTCACGTTGCTGATCCCGAGGTACTTGCGGTTCGTGATCGGTGCCTTCACCTGGTCGTAGCCACAGTACGGATCGTCGGGATCGGTCATGCCGGAGGGAGAATGAAAATCGTCATCGTGGTACTGCGGTTCTGAAAGCTGGGACACGACGGCGCAGACCGCATCAAGTCCGGGATTCATGTTCTCGATGAGGACCCTGTTGGCAAGAGCCGAACCGTTGGAGGACCCGACGATTCTGATCCGGTCCGCATCGACGTTGTCATACGTCTGGAGTCTCGTGATCAGTTCATCGATCATCGAGACGTCCGGCGCATCACTGTTCTCACCGCAGATGTTCCAGCTCGACGCATAGCCGCTCGGTGCCACCAGTGCGTGACAGGTGAGGATCTGTGAGAACTGGTTCAGCGTTCCCTGGCCATTGCCCCCGTTGCCGTGCAGCAGGATGCAGACCGGATACCCCTGGGAGGGAGCCTCGACGTCCGGCAATCTGATCGCCATTGGATAGGTCCACCCGCCCGGCTCCTGCGACCAGGTCCTGGTGATGTCGATTTCGGTTGCATTCGTGAGATCCTCGGCATGGATCGTGATCGTCGAACACAGAAGGGTGATGAGCAGCGCTGTGATGGTCTTCATGCGATCGATTGTAGTTTTCCCCGCAGGAAATCGAAGCATCGACCACAAAGAATCAGGTCTTTGGGGACGTCAGCCTGCTTTCTGCCACATGCCGGACAGGATGCCCTTGTCAAGATCGACATGGTTCCTGCATCCGAAGTGTTGTGGGGGCGGTAATGCCTGGCGTGACCCGCCGCCATTGCCGGGTACGCACGAAATCGAGCGACGCTCATCAGGGTGACAAGCCATCTTGCATGATCTAACCTACTCCAATGACGATCAGGTTCTTCCGGCCCCTGGTCCGAACACGAACATCCATGAGAAACGCACCGTCAAGGACGTTTCTGACACTACGGAAAGAGTGGCGACAACGATGAAGACGAACATCGCACGCGTGATCACCCTGATCCTGGCTGCATTCATCACCATGCCCGCGACAGCCCAGGTCGAAAAGCCACGGCTCGCGATCCAGGACATCAACGCAACCGATGCCGTGAAAAGGCAGGCGCGTGAACAAGGGCAGCTCAACGTCCTCGAGCAGATCCTGCAGGGATCGGACGGCCTGCTGATGTCCGCGATCACTCAGACGCGCCGCTTCGACATCGTTGCTCGGTCCGACTACCGGACGATTCTCAAGGAACAGGCGATCGGTCAATCCGGAGACGTGAACCCAGCAGATCCCCAGATCGCACGGGCATTCAACATGGCGGGCGCTCGCTATGTCGCCACGGTCACCGCGGACAACTACCAGGACATCGCACAGCGGACCGTGCTTGAAGGTGGCTTTGGCAGTTCTCCTGCCGAACGCAGGACGATCCAGCTCCAGGCGACGATCAAGATCTACGACACGACCACCGGGGTCCTCCTGAATGCCGCCACGATCACGATCGAGGACTCCTCCCTCAACGAGATCCTTCCCGGCGTGGAACAGCAGGGTCGCCCCACCAACGCCCTGATCGGCAAGATCACGAAGTCCTTTGCAACCCAGTCCGCCAATCGGATCATGAACGTCCTGGTTCCAGCGAAGGTCCTTGCGTACACCATCGGCAACATCACCTTCAACCGAGGCGAGGGCACCGGAGTCGAGGTCGGCCAGTACTGGCAGATCCTCTTTGCCGGCGAGGAATTGATCGATCCGGATACCGGCGAGTCCCTTGGTTCGGAAGAGATCCCCATCGGATGGGCGCAAGTCACTTCAGTCCTTCCCAAGTTCTCCACGGCACAGGCGATTCAGGACTTCGGGATCGAGAAGGGTGCCATCATGCGCCTCAGTCCAAACGGGCTGCCCGATGGCGTGAACCCGGACGACAAGGCCCGCGGAACGGCCACCAACACCGCAGGGAACACCCGTGCGAATGAAAGCGCCACGTCGCCTGAGACCACTGCAACGACTGGCGAAACGCCTGAACGCGTAACAGACACCAGCACCGCATCAGGTGATGAAGAGCCGATCAGACTCGCACTCTTCATTCGTGATGTCTCACCTGAAGTCCCTGATGCCAAGGTCTCGGTTCTGGAAGCCTACATCACGTCCTGGCTGACGAATCGCCAGATCGAGGTCATCAACCGGGCGGAAGTCCTCAACGCGGTCAGTGCTTTCTCGAAGGCCGGCGCGAACAAGGGCACCGGTGATCCGATGAAGACCATGTCGGAACGAGTGCTTTCCGACCAGAGCTCCGCCGTCGGGCTCTCGAGACTCCTCGGCGCGGACGGACTCGTCGTCGCGACGATCACCTCCCTGGTCAAGGACCGTCGGGAAGTCAGGGATCCCCAGCGCGGCAACTACGACAACATCTTCTACACCCTTGACGTCACCTGGAACGTGCTCGACGGAGGGACCGGAGGCAGCATCGCATCCGGTATCGCGCAGGCACGAGATGGCATCCGCAACACCGAAAACCAGACCAGGACCTTCAACGTGGACACCCTGCTCCGAGATGACGCCAACCAGATCGGCCAACAGGTCCGGATGGCAATGGCAGCTCCCGGTACACGACGGCCCTCCGTGTCCGACGACATGGTCGAGGTCAGGTTCAACATCGCACTTGCCGATCTCAGTGTCCCTGAGATCACGAAGCAGGAGAACGGCGACTACGTGATCGGCGCGAACCGATACCAGCTCCAGCCACTGACCTGTACGGTCAAGGTCGACGGCGTCCTCGCAGGAAGCGCGCCCGGACCGATCATGATGACACGGGGTGCCCACCGAGTGACGATCGAACGACCGATGCTCGAACCGATGGAGTACTTCGTCAACGCCCGCCCCAACATGGACCCGATTCCGATTCCAATGGCACTCTCCGTGGAAGGTCGTGCCCGCTGGATGGAACAGACGCGCTTCTTCGAGTCACTGAAGGACGGAGCCGTCCTTCGCGAAGCCGAACTCGAGAAGGCGAAAGCGCTCGCTGAGTTCCTCAGGAACAGTCGAATGACGATCGACACTTCACAGCTGAGAACACTCAACATCAATACTCCAACGTTCTGGAACCAGCTGATCGACAACAACTGACGACTGCCCAGATCCACCCGGCCTTCAGGTCGGGTGGTCTCCTGTATGGACTCAAGACATGCCGGGACCAAGACAGCACGCCTACAGCATGCTCACCCTCCTGCTCGCTGCAGGCACCGGCTGTCAATCCGCCTACCGATCGCACACCACTTCCGTGGTCGCGGCGTACACCTCAGGGGATTACCCGCTCGCGGCATCACTCAGTGCACAGGGTGCGGAACGCAACCAGAATGACGAAACCGAACGTGTGATCTACAACCTCGAGGCAGCCCGGACCGCCCAGGTCGCCGGAAAGCACGAGGCCAGCAGCACCTACTACGACGCCGTCTATGAGGACACCCGTCCGTACCTCAGCAACAAGGCGGAAGACAGCATCACCGAGGGGATCGTGACCACTGCGGTCAACCAGGCCATGTCGACCTACAAGGCCACCCCCGGCGAACGGATCATGAGCACCAGTCTGAATGCCATCAACTTCCTGGCACTCGGGGACCTGGACCTGGCCAGGATCGAGTTGAACAGGGCCGCCGACTGGCAGGAGGATGCAAGCGACCGGTACGCAAGCCAGATCGAGGCTGCCCAGAAGAAGATCCGGAGTCAGGCGAGAAAGAAGGATCTCGACGAAGACCTGCCGGACGGAGTCCCCGAGTACATGCGTTCCTTCTACGCGAATCTCGAGGACCTCTCAGGCTATGGCGACTATGGCAATCCGTTCGCATCACATCTGCGTGGCATCTACCTGATGGCATGTGGCTCGGGCCCGGGCGACCGGAGCAATGCCGAATTCGAATTGCGCCAGGCCGCGGAGATGAACCCGGCCTGCCTCCCCGCACTTGCCGCAGATCTTGCCGTGCTCCAGAACCGGACCCAGGCACAACCACCAACGACATGGGTCTACTTCATGACTGGCGAAGTGGCGCATTTCGAGGAGTTCCGGCTGGATATCCCGATTCCTGTGGGCAATGTCAACTACGTATCGGCGGCATTCCCCCGCCTTGAAACCACCCCGAACCCCGCAGACACGCTCGATGTCGCAGCCGGGCAGGATGCAAACGCAAGAGGGAGCCTCCTCGTCGACATGGATGATGTTGTCGGGAGTGAATTCTCCGTCCGGCTGCCCACGATCATCCTTCAGGAGATCACCAGTTCGGCGACCAAGGCGGCAGCGACCTGGGCAGCCAGGGAATCCGCCGGCGAGTACGCACAGCTTGCGGGGATTCTCTATCAGGCCGCGACGACTTCCGCGGATCTGCGCAGCTGGCGCACACTTCCGAAGCAGATTCTCGTCGCGCGGACACTCACACCCGATTCGGGCAAGCTCACGCTCTCGACCGCATCCGGACGTTCACTCGGCACTACGAGTGTCATACCTGGCGAATGCAACCTGGTGGTGGTCACGCTACCCTCGACTGCAGCGCCACGTGCGGCAATCGACTCGATCCAGCTCAGCGGCAGGAACCCTGGGCGGAAGACCCCGAATAATGCAGTTCCAGACGACCCGAAAGGGGTGACTCAATGAAACGATGCGTCTTGTACGGACTGGGCCTGACCGCCCTCATCATGGCTTCATGCGGATCGGTGAACACCGTGAGCACGCGGACCACGGCACCCGATGACTCGGTGCAACCGCTCCGCGAACAGATCAACGATCTTCTGTCGAGCTTCTTCATCAAGTGCACGGACGTCAGGGTCTTTCCCTCGAAGGGTGGACCTCTGCAGGCACAAGTCGACGTCGCGAACGATGACTTCCGCTATCGAGGTTTCGCGTACAAGTTCACGTGGCTCGATGAACGAGGCAACGTGATCCCGACCCAGGCCTCGACATGGAAGTCGGCTTCCGTGGCGTCCGGCGGCTCGACCACCCTGAGCTCGGTCGCACCCAATGACTCCGCGACGGACTTCACCATCCAGGTCCGTCGATCGAACTGAACACCCAACCATCGTCACCCAAGGAGATACCCCGGATGACCAAGAAATTCTTCATGATCGGCATACTGACCCTGGTTGGCGCAGGCTGCGGCCAGAAGGCCACCTACATCGAGACCGGTGGAACACAGTCAGTCGTCAACGTCGACCAGGTCAACATACAGGACATCCTGAATGCAAGCAGTGACCTGCTCGACTCCCTGATCTCAAACGGCGTCCTCAAGCAGGCGAAGAATCAGCCCGCACGCGTGGTGGTCGACAATGTGACCAACGCGACCAGCACCCGATTCGACATCGATGAACTCCTGATGCGAATGCGGGCACAACTCGTCAACTCGGGACAGGCCACGGTCGAGACCTCGTACGGCAACGACCCGGAATCGAGGGCTGCGCAGGAAGCCCTCAGGAGCCAGGCCTTCCGTGAAGGCACGACCGCCGAGGCGTTCGATCCCGACTTCGCCCTGACCGGGAAGATCACCCAGCTCCGTGCCAGTGCGGGCAGAATGAAGCAGACCACCTACAGCTTCCGGCTCACCCTCACCAACATGCGTACCGGCCGGGAAGTCTGGACCGAGGTCGCGGACATGACCAAGCAGGGCACGAAGCCCGGAGTCGGCTTCTGAACAGATGCCGAACCGACGTCACCCCACTGGGGTGCTGATCACTGGACGAAGCGACAACGGCGACGGACCCCCGTCGCCGTTGTCTTCATCTTGACTCGTTTGAACCTTCGGATTCAGGGGCGCCAGGCGCAGTCGCAAGACGCTCATGCCGGGCGAACGCCGCTGCCACCAGCTGCCGGGTGAACCCCTCGTGCCCGGCGGGATCGAGGGAGAGCACGATGTCCGCACTGCCGTAGTCGGCGGGCGGATAGTAGATCCCGCAGTTCGCATTGATCTCGAGCATGTACGGCGTCCCGGTCTTGTCGACGCGGAGGTCACAGCGCCCGAAACTCGCCGCCTTCAGCTTGACGAAGAAACGGGCGCATTCATCACGAAGCCTGGCCGCGAGGACCGGGTCCTCGACCGGGAAGGAGGAGAGCCCCTCGTAGTCGACCCATTTCAGATCGGAGTGCTTGAAGTGCTCCCCTTCCGGGAATCGATACTGCGCCGGGGTGTAGGAGATGGGGTTTTCCGGATCATCGGGGTTCTCCGCGACCAGCACCGTGCACTCCGTCCCTTCGATGTACTCCTCGATCAGGGCGGCACCATGACGCGACATGATCTTGCGTGCCTGGATGCGGAGGCCTTCCGGCGTGCGCACCCGGGATCGCCGACTGAGATCGACGCTGGCATAGCTGCTGTAGTGCTTCACGAACAACGGGAATCGGAGGGTCTCAGCAGCTCGCTCGACATCCTCCGGTGTGCTCGCGACGACGTAGTCAGGGGTCGCGATGCCGAGCGCATGACACGCCTCCTTCATCTCGACCCGGGTCGGCTCGTAGCACTCGGAACTCGCGCCCGCGAAGGGAACGCCGTGACGCTCCATGGCCTGGATGACCTCGATCCCGGGAATGTCCTGGTCGGCCGCCCCATCACACAGGTTGAAGAAGAGATCGAAACGCTTCGAGGCGATCAGCTCCTCGACCCGGGCAACCGAGGCCACCTTGCCTTCGAGAACCGCCACGTGCCAGTCCGCCTCCGGCATGAAGGGGCGTGGATCGCACGGCCAGTCGTCCTCGGGGAACGGATCGGCATCGAGATCCTGGGTGGTCAGGAGACATATGCGCAAGGAGTCGGAGTTCCTGGTCATGTGGCGGTGATTGTAACAATCGACGATTCGTGACAGGCTGGGGAGGATTGAAATGCCCTCCAGGCGGGGCCGCGCAGATCCGTCCGAGAGAAGGATTGCGGGGCGATCGTATTCACATCTATCATGAGTCGAACCACCGGCGCCCACACTCAAGGAGCACAGGCCATGGCAATCCGATCCAGTTCTCTCTTCTCCCTCCTCGCCCTCGGGATCCTTGGGATCACGTCGATGATCAGCCTGGCCCAGGAGCAGGATGACGAGAGGGAGTCGACCGCCGAGGAACAGATGCTCGAGGACTTCGGATCCGGACTCAAGGCAGTCGGCTGGACCCTGGAGGATCCCGACATCAACTTCAGGGAGATCTACGGGGCCGCTGCCGATGCACTCTTCCCCGACAAGAGCGACGAGGGCATGGCGATCTACCTCGAGGACTATGAGGCCAACCAGCAGCAGGAGGAGCTGGATGCGTTCGGAGGCGAGCTCAAGGACGCGGTCATGAACGGTTCGATATCCAGGGAGGACGCCTTGTCGACGTGGATGACCGTCATGGACGAAAGCGGGAAGGGCCAGGAAACCGAGGACGGGAAGGAGAACGACTGGAGCGACCGGCTCGAGAACGCCGCCCGGAACGGACGCATGGCGTCGATCCACCTGCGCATACCCGACGGCGGCGACGTCAGGGTGCTCACCCGACCGGAATTCCTCAGGCGTGACCTGCAGTACTTCGGTCGTGAACTCCGACTCGACGAGGCGACGCGGTCGATCATCGAGCTGCTCCTGGACGACTACGTCAACACCTACGAACAGCGAACCGAGGAGCTTCGCTCCGCCATTCGAGAATCGAGAGGCCGAGCAGGACGACAGTGGAGAATCCGCGAAGTCGACAGGGCACGAACGATGTTCAACGACCTTGCAGGCTCGATCGACTGGGACCGGGCTCGCAGCCGGGTCGCCGAACGCATCGGTGACGGAGAGAAGCAGGCAGGCATGATCGCCGCGATCGACCGTTTCGCGGAGACGCTCCCCAACGTCCAGCAGGCGATCGAACAACGACATGCCTCGCTGGATCGGACGATCGAATCGGCACCAGAGGGGCCGGACGTCCTCAGGCTCGCTGCAAACCTCCAGGCGGAACGCCCCAGGATGCGGGCCGAACTGATCGAGAGCATTCGACTGGTCCTCGACGACCGTCAGAAGGAGGCGCTCGAGGCGATCTTCGACCAGTTCATCCTCGAACAGGGTCGGCTCGACTCGAAGCTGGGCGGCTCCAGGATCGATCTCGAGGGCGCCCTTGAACTGTCGCTCGAGGACCGACCGATGGACGACGGCACCAGGGAGACCCTGGAAGAAGCGACGGGCGAGGTCCTGCAGCTCGTGGATCAGTGGACGAATGCACGCATCGACCGGGAACGTTCCGGGCTGGAACTCTTCGTCGCCTACGAACGCAGCGGCGAACCGGGCGCGGAACGAATGGCGAGGAATCATGCACAACGCGCGACGAGTGAACTCAATGCCGCCATCGCGATTCGTGATCGACTCCTCGCAGCCCAGTCGGAACTCGAGACCGTGCTTGCCGGTTCGGACCAGGAGGTGGCTCGCCGATTCGTCGCCACCACCCGAGAGCAGGGATTCGCGCCTCAGATGAGAACCCGGTGGAGCGAACGCGCCCTGGCATCCGCTCTGGCATGTGCCGACCTCGACGAGGATGCCCGAGATGTCCTGATCGAATACGAATCGGCTGTCTCCGAGCAGCTCGAACCGATCAGGATGCAGGCCATCCTGGACAGGATGGACGTCGAACCGAGGATCGCTCGGGAGAAGATCCGGGACATCACCGATGAAGCGGGCGACTCACTCGGCCTCGCCGGGTGGCGGGAGCCCGGCGTCGATCGGTTCGAAGTGCTCGACGACCAGGTCGACATGCAGCTCGATTCCCTCCTGCAGGGTCTCGCCTGCGCTGAATCCCTGCCACGCCGACCCGGAGCGATCGAGCCCAAGGCGCCAGAGGACGCGAAGGGCAAGGGTGACGGCGGCAAGGGCTCCGGCAAGGGCGCGGGCGGCAAGGGTGCATCCGGGGGGAAGAACGGCGGAAGCGGTCGTTCAGGAGGCAAGGCAGGCGGCAAGCAATGACGGCAGACGAGCTGAAGACGGCACGCTCCCGATTCCACCCCTTCCAGGGACACGCTTGCCGGGTCATGATGATCGCGCTGTTGCTGATCTCCTGCGTGCTGGTTCATGCACAGGAGGAGGACCGGCCGGAAGAGGAGGCCGACCAGCCGGCGGAGGACGAACAGCTGCTCGAGGACTTTGGAGGCGGCCTTCGTGCCTTTGCCGCACTCCTCGATGATTCCGAGATCGGCATCGATGAACTCAAGGAACTCTATGCCGCCGCCGAAGACGCCCTGAGCCCGGACGTCGGGATGGCGATCTACCTCGATGGCTACGAGGACAACCAGCAGCAGGATGAACTCGCGGGATTCAGGGAGGAGATCATCGATCTCCACTACACAGGTTCGATCTCGCGTGGCGAAGCACTCTCGACATGGCTCGAGGTCATCGACGTCCGCTTCTTCCACAAGTTCAAGAACGACGGTGTCGACTGGTCGGACCGAATGCTTGATGCCGATCGAACCGGGAATCTCGCACCCATCCGACTTCGAATCCCCGATGCGGGCGACGTTCGGACCCTGATCAGGCCGGAATTCCTGATGCGTGACCTGAAGTTCTTCTCTCGGGAGCTGGAACTGGACGAAGCGACCCGTGCGATCATCGAGACCCTGTTGCAGGATTACGTGACCACCTACGAACGCAGGGCCGAGGAACTGAAGGATGCGATTCGTGCCGCACGAACGCGATACGGCAAGGAGACGATGCTGGCCAGGGTCAAGAAAGCGAACACCACCCTCGACATGGTGAGTTCGACGATCGACTGGACCGAGATGCGTGACAGGATCGACGAGAAGATCGAGGACGGGGAGAGACAGGTCCGGATGGCGAATGCCGTCGACCGTTTCGAGGGATCGATCAACGCCATCCGTAAGGCGATCGACAGGCGCCGAGTCGATCTCGACCGGGCGGTCGCGACGCCGCAGGATGGAAAGCAGGCGCTCAAGCTGGCGAAGGCGCTCCAGGCGGACCGCAGGGGCATGCGCGAGGATCTGGTCCGGAGCATGGTGCTTGTTCTCGACGAAGAACAGCGACAGGCACTGGATGGGATCTTCGACAGCTTCATCCTCGAACAGGCAAGGATCGACTCCAAGCTGGGCGGCTCGCGCATCAACCTCGAACTCGCGATCCGCGAGGCACTCGGGGAGACGATGATGAGCGAGGAGACCCGCGACTCGCTGGATGCGGCGATGGTCGAGCTGCTCCAACTGGTCGACCGATGGAACAGCGCACGCATGGATCGCGAACGCTCGGGACTTGAACTCTTCGTCGCCTACGGACATGAAGACGATTCAGGCATCAGGAACCTCACCGAGAACCACGGACAACGGGCGCGAAGCGAACTCAGCGCGGCGATCTCGATCAGGGACCGCCTGATCGCCGGACAGTCGGAACTGGAGGGGATGATCGCGAAGTCGGATCCGGAAGCTGCGGGACGCTTCTCCCGAATCGCCAGGGCACAGGGATTCGCACCGCAGGTGCGCACGCGCTGGAGCGAGCATGCGATCTCCGCCGTGGAATCCTGCGAGGACCTGGACGAGGAACGCAGGAACACCGTCCTTCAATATGCCTCGGATCTCACGGCGCAACTCGAGCCGATCAGGATGCAGGCGATCCAGATCCGAGTGGCCACCGAACCAAGGATTGCACAGGCGAGAATCGACGGCATGCTCGGACGAAAGAGCAGTGTCCCAATCGGTGTCTCCGGCTGGCGGGAGCCAGGTGCAGAACAGTTCGGTGCAGTCGACGAGCAGATCGACAGCCGACTGCAAGCGCTCCTCACCGGCATGGAGTGCGCCGAAGCTCTTCCGAGAAGACGAGGCAAGACCCCGCCGGAGGACCCGAACAAGAAGAACGGTGGTGAGCGACGTGGCCGATAGGCGAGAAATCATGCGTCCTCTCACGGGTCTTGTCACGTGTCTCCTGTTCGCAACGAGTCCTCTTCATGGACAGGACTCGGCCCAGGACGATCGAATCGGACGGCTGAAGGCATCGGTCACCGGATCGGGCCCCCATGAGACGGCGAAACTGAGGGAACGCGACGGCATCCGGAACGGGCCCGGCTACGACGGCGCGACGATTCACTACCCGACCGATGCCGAAGGCCCCCTGCCGGGCATCGTGATCGTCCCCGGTTTCATGGCATCGGAACGCTCCGTCAGTCGATGGGGACCGTTCCTGGCATCCCACGGCATCGTGACGATGACCATCGGCACCAACCAGCGGAATGCGATGCCGGAAGCCCGGGCGGATGCACTCCTCGATGCAGTGACCACGCTGGAGGCGGAGAACACACGGAAGGAGTCTCCCCTGAACGGCAGACTCGACACCGAACGCATCGGCGTCGGCGGCTGGTCGATGGGTGGAGGTGGCGCACAACAGGCGGCCGTCCAGGATCCTGATCTCGACGTGGTGCTGGCCTTGTGCCCCTGGAAACCGGGTCACTCCTTCAATCATCCGGTCCCGGTGATGATCCTCGCCGGTGAGGATGACACCCCGGCACCACCCAGCATGCATGCACTGGTCCACTTCAGGAAGACACCGGACACCACCCCCCGGCTCTACTACGAAGTCCGCGACGGTTCGCATTCACTCGCCTACAGTCCGACGAATGCCGATGGCGACGTCGGCCGGATCGCCCTCACGTGGCTGAAGTGCTTCCTCTCCGACGAAGAGGAATACCTGGTGCTCCTGGAAGAGGAACCTCGATCGGCGAAACGGTTCCTTCTCGAGCTACCGGATGAGGGACCCCCGAACGGGAACCAACCGGGCTGACCGCGATAACCACCCCCCTGTCGTTCATGGGGGGCGAAAAACGGGGACCAAGTTCGAAACCAGCCTTGAGTGCCGGCCGGGGCGTCCGGTAGGATCGAGCCCTTGGCTTCCGGCTGTTTCAAGCAAGTGCCTCCATGACCAGGAAGGGTCCGAAAGATGCTGAACTCGACGACGAACACCACCATGAGCCTGCTCATTGCCGCCTCCTCCGCCATGGCCGGGGATGTGCTGCAGGTCGACTCCATGACATCGGAGATCTCCGGCTACTTCCAGTCGAGCTGCGGCAACGACGGCGACTCGTACAGCGATTCCGCTGATGACTTCGCCGAACTCCCGATCACGATCGACGAGACAGCGGACTGCCAGCTCTTCGGAAACCTGAGTTCATCGACGGAGGGTTCCATCTTCGAGAATGGATTCGTGGTCACCACCGGAACCGAGGCCGGCGGCAACGAGGATTTCGGCGAATACATCTACGCCTACAGCAACAACGACACCGTGGTGTCCTTCACGATCCTCCGCGATGCCCACGTCCGCTTCGAGACCTGCAAGACCGGATACCACAGCGACTACTACGACATGGGCAGCACCTACAGCTCCGGTTCGGCGCTCCTGACCAACACCGCGACCGGCGACGTCGTGACGCAGATCTGGGCCTCGAGCACGATGGATGGAACCAGCTGCGGGTTCTACGAGCGGATGCTGCCAGCGGGAAGTTACACACTCACGTTCGAGTTCGATGCCGGATCCAGCTGCAACTGCGGATCATCGACCGAGCTCCAGATCTCGCTCCAGGCACGACCCGTTCCCTCCATGACGATCTTCGATGGCATCGGAGTCTTCGTCCAGCAGGATTTCACCGGTGAGTTCCCCGCCGAATCGACGAGTCATGACGAGACCCAGCTCACGGAGAGCTACGAGGACCTTCCGAGCTTCTTCTCCCGTTCATTCGAAGGTGACGAGGACGGGTCATGCTACTCGGTCGATGCCGACAGGAACCGTTGCAGCACGGCTACGCGGGGCATCGCGAACGGCAACGTCATCCTGTTGACGTCGGAGGCCACCACGAGGACCGCCGGCGACACGAACGCGGGCCTCTGCTACCTGGCATGGCAGTCGGACATCTACTACGACTTCGACTTCCAACTCCAGCGAGCGTCCACCATCGACATCCGGAGCTGCCACGACTCCTCGCAGCACCCCTATCCGGGCGACGAGGCGACCGATGCCGATTCCGGCTTCACCGAGATCCGGGTCTGGGAACCCGCCACCAAGCAGTCCTTCTACTATTCATTCCTGGAGAGTGAAGGCACGGAATGTGACTCGGTCGAGATCGAACTCCCACCCGGGGCATACCGACTGTGGGCGGACAGCCATGCCAGTTCGACCGGAAAGCGCGGACGCACCACCACGGCGGAGCTCGAACTGACCTTCCATGACCTCGCCGACCTCGACCGGGACGGACGCGTGAATGGTGCCGACATCGCGATCCTCCTTGGTTCCTGGGGAGCGTGCGGCGACTGTCCGGGGGACATCGATGGCGACGGTTCGGTCAGCGGCTCCGACCTGTCACTGGTTCTGGGCGGCTGGGCACCCTGATCCCGGTCAGGCAGCGGCGCTCAGGCGGGCTGTTATCCTTTGATGGATGCTCGCGGATCGACTCGCCAGGAGAATGAAGCACCTCGCCAAATGGGCGCGAAAGCAGGACATCACCTGCTTTCGTCTCTATGAGCGCGACATCCCCGAGTACCCGATCGTCATCGACTGGTTCGGTGACCTCGGGTCGGAGGATCCATCACGTGAAGGGGATGCCGTCGCCTGGTTTCATGAGCGGAGGCGGGACGAGGATCTCGATGAGGCACTGGCCTACCGCCGTGCCGCGGAGGCGGAGATCCTGTCGGGGCTGGACATCACTCGATCCCGACTCTTCACGAAGTACCGAGGCAGGCAGCGCAGCGGTCATGGTGAGCGCCTGCAGTATGAAAAACTCGAATCCAGGGGTGAGGTGAAGTTCGTTCTCGAGCACGGGTCCAGGTTCGAGATCAACCTGACGGACTACCTCGACGTCGGGCTCTTCCTGGACCACCGTCCCACTCGCCTTGCCGTCCGCCAGCGGGCATCGGGGAAGCGGGTCCTGAACCTCTTCGCATACACCGGCGCATTCAGCGTGCATGCCCGTGCCGGAGGCGCGGCAAGAACGACCACCATCGACATGTCGCGAACCTACCTCGAATGGTACGAACGCAACCTCGGGCTCAACGGCATGATCCTTGACGCGGACCATCAGGCGATCCGTGCAGACTGCCTGCAGTGGCTCGAGGCCGGACCACAGGGCGAGGATCGCTATGACATCGTGATCTGCGACCCCCCCACGTTCTCGAACTCCAAGCGCATGAAGGCGGATTCCTTCGCAATCGATCGCGACCATCCGCAACTTCTGGACTGGATATCGCGTTTCGTCGCTCCGGGTGGCGAGGTCTTCTTCTCGACGAATTCCCGGAGCTTCGACCTCGACATGACGAAGGTGCCGTCAGGCTTCGGCGCGCATGAGATCAGTCACCGCTCCGTGCCCGAGGACTTTCGCAATCGTCGGATCCACAGGTGCTGGCGACTGGCGGAAGGTTGGAAACCGAAGAATCGGCGAAGGACGGACTCCGGCGACCAGGACCAGGTGCGGGACTGACACGCCAGGTGCTAGCATGGCTCCGTGTCCGACAAGCCACCGACAGGGTCACCAGAATCAACCACGACGTCCCAGGGCGATGCGTCGCACCGTCATCTCCTGGCGGTCGACCTCGGTCTTCGAACGGGGCTGGCGCTCTACGGACCGGACGGACGACTGGTCTCGTATCGGTCGAAGCACTTCTCCTCGAACGCCGAACTCCGCAGGGGCTCGGCAAGCATCATCGACGGTCATCCGGGTCTCGGGTGGATCTGGCTCGAGGGAGGCGGCGACCTCGCACTGATCTGGGAGAAGCACGCGGCCTTCCGTGACATTCGATTCAATCAGATTCAGGCGGAGGACTGGAGGCGGGGCCTGATGCTCCCACGCCAGCAGAGGTCGGGCGACCGGGCCAAACGCGAAGCGGACGGACTGGCCAGGAAGATCATCGATTGGAGTGGCGCACCGAAACCAAGAGGTGCCCTCAAGCACGATGCTGCGGAGGCGATCCTGATCGGACTCCACGGAGCACTCCGAGTCGGACTCCTGGAGCGACCGCCCAGGCTTGCCTGAAGAACACCATCGCCATCGAATTCAGGGGAACCGAACGAGCCGGCGCGAGAAACCTTCAGGAGAGGATCGTCTTTGCGGCTCGAATGCCGCTCCGAACCGCACCTTCGATCGAAGGATGCCCCATCCAGTCACCGACCACGTGAACACCAGCCGGACCTTCAGCCGTCAGCTCCGATGGCGTGGTCGCGGGCAGGGCGCGGGGTATCGACATCGTGGTGACATGACGCCATCCCGAAGCGTCGACACCAAGGACCATTCCCGCCTCCGAACGCACCTGTTCGACGTCGACCGTGCCCAACGCACGGTTCCCTGGTCGCATGCTGGCAAGAATGCTCTGGGAACCAGCAGGCGCGTAACCCGGTGAGACCGAACTCGGGCTGCAGACCAGGTTCAATGCACCGACTCCACTTCCGTTCAGCGCGATGATCGGTTCCGTTACCGCCGGTCGATCCGAGATGAAATGGACCGCCGTGGTGCCCGACCAACCCTCATCGGAGTCCATCCCGTCGGTCCCTTCGAGAAGTCCCCTCGTGACATCATGCTCGGTGGCAAGGACCAGGGTCGGGGACTCGACTCTCCGGCCGTCGACGAGGGTCACGCCGACGCCGGGTTCGATCGATTCCACGCGGGCATCCAGCTCGATGAGTTCACGAATCGGATCGGCCATCGCCTCGGCGACTCCCTGCATCCCGCCTTCAGGCAGCTCCGCGAAACCGGTCGAGAATCGATGCAGGGTCTCGAGGAAGCGATCCGCAGGCACGTCGAGCGACTCGTCCAGGAACACCCCGCCGAAGAAGGGTCTCAGGAACCGTTCGATGAAGGTGGGACGGAAACCCACGCGCTCGATCAGGGCCATCGCCGAACCCGGCTGACCCGCACCACCTCGATCGAGGCTTCGAGCCATGAGCCGACATCGATTCGCCGCCCTGATGTCACGCCACCCGACAAGCCCGCTCCGCAGCGGCCTCCACGCGGCGAGGAAGGATCGCTTGGGATCGATCACCCTGATGTGTTCCGAACCGGTCCAGACCAGTGCGCCAGGAAGGAAGGCACGCCTCGGCACGACCGAACGGGGCACCAGCTGTTCCAGTGCCGTGTAGTTCGACATCAGGACCTGGAAACCGAGGTCACAGGCGATGCCATCCACGACGCGACCACCGAGCCGGCCGCCCACTCGATCGCTCGCCTCGAGCACCCGGACCGACCGACCCTGCTCGACGAGGGTCCGGGCCGCGGCGAGACCGGACATGCCCGCGCCGATGACGAGGACCTGGCTCGAGTCGGGCCGCGACACGACTCAGGCCTTTTCCTTGCGACGACTCATCTGCTTGCGCTTGTTCTCGTCGAGAACCTTCTTGCGCATTCGGATCGCATCGGGGGTGATCTCCACCAGTTCGTCGTCCTCGATGTACTCGAGGGCACTCTCGAGGGTGTGGAGCTTCGGGGCCTTCAGGACCACCGTCGCCTCCTTGGTGGACTCACGGACGTTGGAGAACGCCTTGCCCTTGACGACGTTCACGCCGAGATCGTTGTCGCGACTGTTCTCGCCGACGACCTGACCGGCGTAGATGACGTCCTGCGGCTCGACGAACATCGTCCCTCGCTGGGTGAGGTTCAGCATCGAGTAGGTCGTCGCCTGACCAGCCTGGGTCGCGACCAGCACTCCGTTCGTTCGTCGATAGACGCTCGACTTGGCGGGCGCATAGCGAAGGAACGAGTGGTACATGACGGCATCACCTGCGGTGGCGGTGAGCATCTGGCTGCGCATCCCGATCAACCCGCGGGCGGGCATCTCGCAGTCGATGTGCATCCGATCGGCACGGGGTTCGAGCGACTGCACCTCGCCACCTCGGGCCCCGAGGAGTTCCATCGCCGAACCGACCTGGTCCTGGTCGACATCGACGGTCAGTCGTTCGATCGGTTCGCATCGCTTGCCGTCGATCTCCCGCTCGATGACCTGGGGACGTCCCACGGTGAGTTCGTACCCCTCTCGACGCATGTTCTCGAGGAGGATTCCGAGGTGGAGGAGCCCCCTGCCGGAGACACGGAACTCCTCGGCGGTGTCACCGGGCTCGACGCGGAGAGCCAGATTCGCGCGGACTTCGCGCGCCAGTCGTTCCTTGAGCTGGCGAGAGGTCACGTACTTCCCGGAGGTCCCGGCGTTCGGTGAGTCGTTGATCCGGAAGAGCATGTGCAGCGTCGGCTCGTCGACGGCGATCCGTGCGATCGCCTCGGGAGACTCCGGGCAGGCGATGGTGTCGCCGATCTCGAAGTCACCGAGTCCTTCCACCGCACACAGGTCCCCGACCAGCACCTCGTCGACCGCGGCGCGGCCGAGATCCTGGAAACGGTAGAGCTTCTGCACCCGCGCGATCCGGTTGCCGTCCTCATGGCAGATCGTGACATCCTCCCCGGAACGAATCGAACCGGCGAAGACGCGCCCGATCGCGATCCGACCCGCGTACGGCGAGTAGTCCTGACTGGCGATCAGCATCTGGAGCGGTCGATCCGCGTCACCGATCGGAGCCGGAAGATGCGTGACGATCGCGTCGAGCAACGGACCCATGTCACCTTCGGTCGCATCGTCCTCGAGCGAGGTCCAGCCATCGCGACCGGAAGCGTAGACCACCGGGAAGTCCAGTCGATCGTCATCCGCTTCCAGTGAGATCAGGAGATCGAAGATCTCGTCGATGACCTCGGTGGGGCGCGCGTTCGGCCGGTCACACTTGTTGATCACCACGACGATCGGGTGCCCGAGTTCCAGCGCCTTGCCCAGCACGAACCTGGTCTGCGGCATCGGACCCTCGAACGCATCCACGAGCAGCAGGACTCCGTCCGCCATCTTGAGCACACGCTCGACCTCCCCACCGAAGTCGGCGTGGCCCGGGGTGTCGATGAGGTTGATGCGATGGTTGTTGTCGGCGTGGTCACCCGTCGACGGGTGGTAGTTGACCGCGCAGTTCTTGGAGGTGATCGTGATCCCCCGCTCGCGTTCGAGCGGATCGGAATCGAGCACGCAGTCGGTCTGTTCCCGTTCGGCAGCCAGCGACCCGCAGAAGGCCAGCAGTGAATCGACGAGGGTCGTCTTGCCATGATCGACATGCGCAATGATGGCGACGTTGCGGAGATCGGCGTTGGCGGTGGTGGTCATGGGGAGGAGCCCGGAGTCATGGCAGGTGGTCGGATGGCAGGTCCCGGGCAGGACCGCGGGAGGACGGGGGGTCGGCGATGAACGTGGAGATGGCGCCCGATCGATGGGCGTCAAACCGGATCAGAAGCTCCGGTTCCGATCCTCCATCATGGTGGGCGGTGCGGTGAAGGCGGTGCCCTCACGTGCCGCCTTCGCGGCATCGACGGAGTCAAAGGTCATCGTGGTGAACTCGATGACGGTCGAACCGAGTTCGATCTTGTCGCCGTTGGCGAGTTCGGAGGGCACCGTCAACGCGCGTCCGTTGATCCAGGTGCCGTTGGTGCTCTTGGTGTCCTCGGCGGTGAAGGTGGTGGCATCCGGGGTCCTGCTGATCCGCAGGTGCGCGCCGGAGACGCGATCATCATCGAGCTTCACGCTGCACTTCTCGCTTCGGCCGATGATGCAGGGTTCGTCGGTCAGCGAGTAGATGGCGCCGTTGTCGCGGCCCTTGATGATGTAGATCGTGCCCATGGTGGTACCTCGTTCGGGTGGTGAGACGTCGAGGCACCATGGTAATCCCGAGCGCTTCGGGAAACCAGCGATCAGCGGACAAGCAGCCCCTCGGCCCCGAGGCCGGGCCCGAAGGCCAGCACCCCCCACGGCCGAGGCGTCTCCGCACGCATCAGGAGGTCGAGGATGAAGAGGATCGTCGGGGAGGACATGTTGCCGTGCCGGGCCAGAACGCCACGACTGGTCGCACACATCGACTCCTCGATGCCGAGGCCGTCACGGACCGCGTCCAGGATCTGCGGTCCGCCGGGATGAATCGCCCAGGCCTCGATCCCGGGTATGGCGAGTCCTTCCGATCCAAGCCAGTCCGCGACCCAGTCCCCGACCGAAGCCTCGAGCCGGTGAGGCACCTCCGGAGCGAGGGTCATCCGGAACCCGTCATCGGTGACCGTCCAGGTCATCAGGTCGTTCGAATCCGGCAGGTACTGGGAGGCGGTCGCATCGAGCCGGACACCGGTGTCCCCCGACGGCTCCCGACCACTGACCACCGCCGCGGCGGCCCCGTCGGCGAAGAGCGCGTTCGCGAGGAGCGCATCCCGGGTCGAACCCTTCTGGAAATGCAGCGAGCACACCTCGACGCAACAGACCAGCACCACCGCATCCGGTTCCGAACGCGCGAAGGCGATCGCGACGCGCAGTGCGTTGATCGCGGCATGGCATCCCATGAACCCCACGTTGGTCCGTCGGGTGCCCCGGGGCAGGCCCAGTCGATCGATGATGATGTGGTCGACCCCCGGCGAGGCGAAGCCGGTGCACGATGCGGTGACGATGTGGGTGACCTCGCTCGGCGCGATCGAGGACCGCTCCAGTGCCGCGGCGGATGCGGCACACGCCATCTCCGGAGCCAGTTCCATGAACTGAGCGATCCGTTCCCCGGTACCGGGGCAGGGATCCACACCATCGACCGCACCGGCAAGCCAGCGATGTTCGAGACCACCGTCGTGTTCGACCATGCTCACGCCGCTTCTCGAGTCGACCCCCGCGCGGCTGAAGACCGCGTTCATCCGACGTGCGCCACGGCCATCGGCACCCGCGAGGGCTGCGGCGATGTCCACGGCCTTGTCCTGTGGCATCTGGTGTTCCGGTTGGAAGCAGCCGATGCCGTGCAACCAGGCGTTCATGCAGGTTCTCCTTCCGGCATGGACTCCCTGCCACCGAGCAGTCCGGAGAGGATCGGCGCACGCATGACCGGCAGGATGCTCGATACCGCCAGGGCCGCACGCACCAGGGCAGGACGCCGGATGCAGGAACCGACGATCGAACAGCGCAGGTGACGACGTCGCATCAGGCGACGCCACGCCGTCGTCCAGTGATCGACCCCCGGACCATGGGCGATGACCGCTTCGGCACACGGCACCACCGCCGCACCGCTGGCGAGTGCCCAGGACATGCCTTCACCGGTGATCGGTTCCACGAAGCTCGCCGCATCACCGATCGCGAGCAGACGATCCTCCTGGACCAGAGTGCGACGACGACGGAGGGCGGGAACACCGGTGAAGCGCGTCGTCTCATCGACGAGCTCACCCAACCCCGCTCCATGCAGCAGGCGCTTGACGACCGCACGAGGGCCACCGGTTCGCTTGATCGCTTCGGTGCGCAGCGCGGAGGCGACCGTCATGCGACCGTCATCGAGCGGTGCGACACCCACGTAGCCGTCGCGGTCGAGCACCATCTCGACGCGGTCAGCACCACGCAGTCGTCCCGGTGTCGGGACCAGGGCACCGAAGCCGACCATCACGTCCTCACCATGTCCCGGGCCGTCCGAGTCATGCGCCCGAAGTCCGCCTGCATGGAGCACGGTCCGGGCAGCGAGCTCGAATCGACGACCATCCACCTGCAGGCCGACCGTTCCGTCCGGTCGAGGTTCCGCACGGGCCTCGAGCAAGAGCTCCGTGCCGGAAGCCACCGCCTCTCGCGCGAGGTGTTGATCGAGCGCCTCTCGCGACACCCCCACCACTCCGCGCAACGGAACGTGGGCGGGGCGTCGTCCGACATGCAGCTGAACGGATTCGAGCGGACGTGCACGACAGGCATCGAGTACGTGTCCCAGGTCGACCGACTCGAGCGTCGCCCGGCCCAGCGGGCCGAGACAGCATCCGCACACCTTCGGTCGGGGAAACGCGGTGCGTTCGACAAGGAGGACCCGACGCCCTGAACGGGCGAGTCCCCGCGCGGCGATCGAGCCGGCGAGTCCCGCGCCGACGACCACCGCATCCCAGTCGACACCGGCGGCCCGGTCGGGATCGATCGTCGAGACCGGGTGCTCTTCGGTGCCCTGCGTCATCGGTTCACCGGCTGCCATCGAAGCAGCATGCGGGCGGGTCGGATCGGGTCCACCGTCGCGCCGGACAGTCCCGCCTCCCCGGCAAGCCCTTCCAGTTCCGGGATCGTGAACGCACCCTGCACGGAACGGATCGCATCGACATGAACCACGTGGGAGCGGGTGAAGAGTCGGGTGGCGATCGCCGCCATGACCAGTCCGCTTCGTGACCGGCGGAGATCGCTGACGACGAGCAGCTTGCGCGCGGCGCGTGCCATCGCCTGCAGGGCGCGCACCGCATCCGGTTCCGTCAGGTGGTGCATGAAGAGCGCGCAGGTGACGACATCAGCTTCGGGGAGTGGTTGCTCGAGGATGTCGAGGGCATGCGTCTCGATCGGGACCCCGGTCTCGGCACTGCGTTCACGGGTCGAGGCGAGCGCGGTCTCGCTGATGTCGCAGGCATGGAGTTCCAGGGAGCAGCCCGGGGTCTCGAGGAGATGCGCGAGTCGGATCGGCAGGTCACCGCTTCCGGTCGCGACATCGAGAATCGAGAGCCGTTCCGGCACTGCACCATCAGCGAGCAGGGTCTCCCGGATCGCCCGGGCGATCGGTGTGGCGGCATCACTGATGGTGTTGACGCGGGCCAGTCCGCGCAGCGCCGACCGATGCACGTCGGGATCGATGTCCGGGTCGTCCATCAGTTCGGGTTGGAGGTTTCGAACCTTCATGTCGGCACAGACGATACCCGCAGCGGATGGTGGTGGCCCTGAACGTCCAGGATGTCCACCGAACACGCAGATGGTAGGCTGCCGGAGTAGGAAAGGACCTGCCGATGCCCGCCAGAACGTACAAACAATTGAGTGTCATCCTCCTGCTCCTGACCGGTGCCTGTTCGACGACGCACCCCAATCGGAATCCGGTCGGGGAGACCTTTCCGGAAGCGACCGGCGCCACGCTCGAGGATGACTCGATCACGTTGCCCACGGCCTACGAGGGCGAACCCGCCCTCTACATGGTGGGCTACGTCCAGGCGACCCAGTTCGACCTCGACCGCTGGGCGATCGGGTTCACCCAGGTGCAGTTCCCCTGTCGGATCGTCGAGGTCCCCACCATTCCGAACGCGATGGCCTCGATGTTCAAGGGGATGATCGACAACGGCATGCGCAGCGGCATTCCGAGGGAGGACTGGGTGAGCGTGGTCACCCTCTACGGGGACGAGGCGCAACCGGTGGTCGAGTTCACCGGCAACGAGAACCCACGCAACGGCCGCATCCTGCTGATCGACGCGGACGGCGTGGTGCGCTGGTTCTGGGATCAGGGATTCAGCGCGAAGCGGTTGATGGAAGTCGACGCGATGGCGAAGGACCTGGCGAAGAAGAACGACTAGTCGGTCTTCATCCTGACCTCCGTGCTCGGAAGATGGCCGATCCGATGTGCGACGACCGTCATCCAGGTGTCGTCCGGCAGCGGGAACGGTTCGGTGTAGATCGACCAGGGACCCTCCTCCCCGAACCGATACCCGATCGAGGCACCCTCGGTGGCGCAACGGATGGTGACCAGCCCGTCACCTGAACGCAGGACGTTCGGACGCTCCGTCCGCGGCTTGCTCTCCGCACCCCCCCACAGTCGTTCCCGCACCATCGCCGCCTCGGGCAGCATGCCGAGATCGCCGGTCCGTTCGATCCAGGCATCGAGCGCAGCGGAGAGTTCCGCACGCACTGATGCGAGCTCGGGATCGTCGATGCGGTTGACCACCTCATGCGGATCGCCGGACCGGTCGTAGAGTTCCTCGGCGGGCTTGGTCGGGGAGACCATCTGCCACTGCGCCTCGGTCGACTCGCCCGAAGCGCGCAGGGCATGAATGTCGGCCATCATCGGAATGTTCTCCGCGTAGGCGACCGGATAGAGGCGCGGACGATCGGTCATGCCGTTGCGGACGTAGCGGTAGCGCCCGTCGGTCACCGCACGGGTGCGGTCGGTGACCGAATCCATCCGGTCCGCGTTGATGAAGACGTGCGGCTTCGGCTTGTCTGCATCCGCTCCGGCGAAGACATGTCCCTCAAGGTGTCCGGGAACGGGAAGGCCTGCGAGCGACAACATGGTCGGTGCGAAATCGACGAAGGCGACCGGTCGATCGTCGACCGTCCCCGCCCCACGCCCGTCCGGCCAGCGGATGATGAGCGGCACGTGCGTCCCGGAGGCGTAGATCGAACGCTTCCCGCGAGGCAGTCCCACGCCATGATCGCTGAAGAAGACCACGATGGTGTCCTCGAGCAGGCCGTCCTGCTCGAGCTGGTTCATGATCGACCCGACCCGACCGTCCATCGCCACGATGTTGTCGTAGGTCCGTGCGATGTCCGATCGGACCAGCGGCGTGTCGGGGAAGTACGGAGGCACCTCGACGTCGGCGGGATCGACCACCGTCTTCGGCGGCCTTCGATTCGGGAACGTTCCGCTCTCGTGGGTGCCGGTGATGTTGAAGACCGCGAAGAAGGGCTGGTCTCCATCACGCTGTCGCCAGTGCGCCTTGCCACCCGACGCATCCCAGACGGTGACCGGCGCCTTGAACTGGTAGTCCTGCTTGCTCCGGTTGGTGCAGTGCCAGCCCGCTTCTCGGAGGTACTCGGTGAAGCAACGCACACCCGCCGGCGGCACCGCCTCGTAGTTCGGAATGCCGTCGTAGGCGTTCGGGTCACGTTCGAGCGCGGCGCCGCTCGGATTCCCGGTGCGCATGTGCATCGATCCGATCGAGGTCGCGTACATCCCCGTGATCAGGGTCGACCGGGCGGGCGCACAGACCGGGGTGTTGGCATGGGCGTTCGTGTAGCGGACGCCCTCCCGGGCGAGGCGGTCGATGTTCGGGGTCGGTGCGGTGTCGTCCCCGTAGCAGGCGAGCCAGGGCGACATGTCCTCGACGCTGATCCAGACGATGTTGGTCGTTTCAGCGGAGAACGCGGTCAGGATCACTGTCAGAAAGGTGGTGAACATGCCATGATGGTACCGCACCACTGGAGACCATCATGCTGACGACCTGCACGAACGTCCTGATCACCTCCTCACTGCTGATGACCGGCACCGTCGAGGAGGGGCCCGCCTGGTATCGGGGGAACACCCACACCCACACCCTCTGGAGTGACGGGGACGCCCCACCGGAGCACGCCGTGAAGTGGTACGTCGACAACGAGTACGACTTCCTGGTCCTGAGCGACCACAACCTGATGCAGCAGGGCGAGACCTGGTTCGAGATCGCGAAGGGTGGCCGGCTGACCCCGGAGAAGGTCGAAGGCCTGGGCCGCGACTTCGGCGAGGACTGGGCGGAGACGCGTGAAGAGGACGGCAAGACCGAGATGCGGCTGCGTACCCTCGATGAACTGAAGGAACGATTCGAATCGGCCGGCGACTTCATCCTGATCCCGGGCGAGGAGGTGACCGATCGCTACCGGCTCGCCGAGGTGCACATCAACGGACTGAATCTCGCGGGCCCGATCAAGCCGCAGCACGGCGACTCCGTCCAGGAGACGATCCAGAACAACCTCGATGCGATCATCAAGCACGGCAAGGAGAACGACCGGCAGGTCCTTGCGCATCTCAACCACCCCAACTTCCGGAAGTCACTCGGCGCCTCGAACCTGGCGGAGATGAAGGGCGAGCGCTTCTTCGAGGTCTACAACGGCCACCGAAGCGTGGAGAACGAGCGGATCGGCGACCGGCCCTCCCTCGAGGAGGTCTGGGACCGGGCTCTGACCATGCGCCTTCGCGACGGCGCCGGGGACGGCGGACTCCTCTACGGTCTCGCCACCGACGATGCCCATGATCACTACGTCGTCGATGCGGTCTCGGTGCCGGGTCGGGGCTGGATCATGGTGCGCGCCGACTCCCTTGATGCCGACTCGATCATCACTGCGATGAAGAAGGGGGACTTCTACGCGTCCTCCGGCGTCGAACTCGAGGACATCACGCATGACGGCGGGACGCTGACCATCCACATCAAGGAGGACCCGGGCGTCCAGTACGTCACGGAATTCCTCGGCACCAGCCTGGGCGAAGGCGACGTGGGAACGCCCGGCCAGGTTCTGGCCATCACCAACGCGAATCCCGCCTCCTACACGTTCGACGGCGACGAGCTCTACGTGCGCGCACGTGTCAGGAGCACCCGACTCCATCCACGTCCCTACGCGGAAGGTGACCTGGAGATGGCATGGATCCAGCCCGTCCAGCCCGTGAAGGAAGACTCGAAGGGTGACTGACCCGTCGCGACAGGTCGGTGACCGAGTCGGCCCGAAGGAGTCCTCGGGATGAGTGGCTTCGCGCTCTTCGCCATCCTCGTTTCGGCGACCGGCTACGCGCTGATGATCAACAGCCGGTACCTCAAGCTGCCGACCGCGATGGGGCTGGTGCTGATCTCGCTGGGCGTGGTCGGCATCGTGCTGGTGCTCGATGCGGTGGGACTTCCCGCCTCGACCGAACTCAAGAAGATCCTGCCAAGCGGGCAGGACTTCCAGGACTTCCTGATCAACTCGAGCCTCGCGCTCATGCTCTACGCGGCGGCCACCTCGATCGACGCGAAGGTCCTGCGCAGGCACGCCCTGCCGATCCTCTTCTTCGCGACCGCAGGCACCGTCATGTCGGTGATCCTGGTCGCGATCGGGACGTACTGGATCGGGATCGCGCTGGGCATTCCGATGAGTCCGAGCATCGCGTTGCTCTTCGGAGCGATCATCGCACCGACCGATCCGATCGCGGTCTCGAAGATCACCGAGAAGATCAAGGGCTGGCGCACATGGAAGGCGATCGTGACCGGCGAGTCGCTCTTCAACGACGCGATCGCCCTCATCATCTTCACCCTGGTGCTGGGTTCGATCCTCGGCGAGGAGATGCCTGGTGGCAACGTCCACTTCATGGAGATGTTCCTGCAGGAGGTGCTGATCGCGGTCGGGATCGGCCTGGGCGTGGTGATCGCGGTCGGCTTGCTCGGTTTCATCATGGACCCGGAGAACATGGAGGGTCGCCTGCTGATCGGGATCGGAGCGGCATCGGGCAGCTTCACGGCGGCCGACTCGCTCGGTGGGTCCGGTCCGGTCGCGGTGGTCACCACCGGACTCGCGACGATGTGGATCCTGAGGACCAGTCCGAGCATCCGGCCGATGCCCGCGGTGATGAACACCTGGTCGCTGATCGAACGCTGCCTCGCGTCGATGTTCTTCCTCCTGATCGGTGTCGAGGTGCTGACCGTCAACTGGCAACTGGGGTTCATCCTCCTCGGAATCGGGGCGTGGCTGACGGTCTTCCTCGCACGTGTAACGACGGTGACGATCGGCTACGCCGGGCTCGCGGTGCTGATGAAGCTCGGCTCCGCGTACCAGTTCATCATGCCGGTCTCGCTCGCCGGCGTGCGCGGTGCGCTTTCGGTCGCGCTGGCGCTGTCACTCCCGATGCAGCTCGGCGGCTCGCCTGAGAACAGGGAGCTGATCCTCGCGATGACCTTCGGGGCCGTGGTGATCGGCATCTTGCTCCAGTCGAGCGCACTGATGGCCGCTTCGGAATCCCTGAATCGGCATCGGACGAGTCGAGTGCGCCTCCGCAGGCCGCTGCGCAGCGTGCTGTTCGCGGCACAGGGCAAAAGGCACCGGCGGCAGCACGGCTCCTGACCGCGCGCCGCCGGCGCGTTTCGAATGCCAGGTCGACGGCGAACTGTCGACGCCAACGAGCGCTGGGGACAAATGCGTCCACAGGACGGCGAGTCACGAATCGGCCTGAAGGATCAACCACCCGGGATGTGGATCACCTCGAGCCGGACATGAGTCATCCGACGACGGACATCCGATTTTCATTGCAAGGGGTCTGTCAGCGAAGAGCTGACGCCGTGTGATGACGCCAGCCGTTCTTCTGGTGGTACACGTCTTCTGCTCCAGTTCGTGCAGTGATGCACGATCCGCCCCGTCTTCTCGTGTCCGGGTCCCCTGCCGCACGCATGGCCTGTGACGAGGCGAACGGCTTTCGAAGAGGATCGGACAAGGAGTACATACGCGCGCACCGATCGGACGGTTCTCCCCAGCCGGAAGATCCGCCGGTAAAAAGACGCCTGCGACCTGCTGGCAGGCCACCAACTCCATGCCGTGGGCGGGCCGGGCGATGGATCTGCCCGGCGAGCCCCTTGCTCGTCGTTTCTGATTGTTTGCCCGATGAGGCAGGCGCATCGATCGATACACTGGACGAGCCCCGATCGGGCTCATACGAACAAATGCGTGAAACAGGAGAACAGACACATGCTTCGTAGCACCATGGTTGCCTCAGTGATTGCAGCGACTGCAGGATTCGGTTCACCCCTCATGGCCCAGATGGGCGGAGGCGGCGCCGAACTCCACATGACCGGTCTCGAGGGTCCCGTCGGGCTCGAGGTCGACAACCGCGCACGCGCCTGGCTCTCCCAGATGGGTGCACTGGTCGCCCCGGGCAACGGCTCGGTCAGCTGGTTCTACGTGGGCCAGAAGACCCTGAACCCCTTCATCGAGAACTATCCGATCGCGATCAACCCGAACAACGGAGAAGGTGCGGGTGTTCATCATGTCACGATCGACAACGTCGGCAACCTCCTGCTTGCGGTGGGCGGACCACCCGCCACCCCGCAATGGGGCGGCGTGATCCAGTACAGCACCATTCCTTCGGTGGCAGAGGCCGGACCCTATCCACCCTGCACGAGCGCTCCCTGCGGTGCGCCGGTCATGAACGTCTTCCCGACCGGCTCCTTCGCTCTCGGCGCGGGTGGACCGGACACCAACGTCTACTCGGTCGCCGAGGATCCCTTCGGCAACCTCTTCGTGGCGGACGCCGGTGCGAACATGGTCATCAAGGTCGACACCACCGGAACCAATTCGGTCTTCGCGACCTTCCCCAGCATTCCCAATCCCGCCGGCGGTGCGGCATCCGAGTCGGTGCCCACCAGGATCATCCACGTCCCGAACGACGGCCAGCCCGGTTCGATGGCGTTCATCATGGTCGAACTCACCGGCTTTCCGTTCATCGCGGGCAACTCCAGGATCTGGGGCATCGCCAATGACGGCACCACCTCGGTGATCGTCACCGGCGCGACGACCCTCGTCGACTGCGAGCTCGACACGGACGGCACCCTGCTGGTCTGCTCGGCCGGTTCGTTCGACTTGAACAACGGCATCTTCAGCCCAGGCACCGGTTCGATCGACCGGGTCGATCTCACGACCGGCGCGATCACTCAGGTCATGGGAGGCCTGTGGCTCCCCACCGGCATCGAAGTGATCGACGGCATGATCTACTTCTGCACGTTCTACGAAGGCAGCATGTACCGCTTCGATCCCACGCCATGCGTGGTGCCCTGCCCCGCCGACCTCGACGGCAACGGCACGGTCGACGGTGCGGACCTCACGCTCTTCCTCGGCTCCTGGGGCGTCTGCCCGTAAGTGCGGAGCCATCCCGAATGATGCATTCGACACCCCGTTCCCCGGAGCGGGGTGTCTTCATTCCGTGACCGGCCAGAGATCGGTTCGCTGCGCATCGACGTCGAAGGCCAGTGACCTGAACCACGGGAAGAGATCCTCACCGATGCCGCGACTCCAGACCGCGACGCAGTCGTCCATCGTGTAGTCGGGGCGATCACGATCGATGAGCGACCGCTTGGCGGCGAAGTACTTCTGCAGTGCCCCCGGACCATGGTTCCGTTCGAGTTCCTCGAAGACGAAGTAGGACTTGCCCCAGACGAGGTCGCGATGGACGCCATCCGACTGCGGGTCGACCTCGGTCAGGTCGGGGTCGTATCGACGGGCCTTGGCGATCTGTCGTGCGAGCTTCTCGTCCGCTTCCGGCATCTCGAGTCGCTGCCCGACCTTGATGCCGAGCCAGGTGGCGATCGGTTCGTTCCAGAGCGGCTCCGCATGCGGAAGCACCCAGGAATGGCCCGCCTCGTGCGCGATCAGTTCGACCATCGGATAGCGCTTCTCCGGGTAGTTCCCCCACCAGGCGCCGATCGCGATCTTGACGCCGCTTGAGAAGCCGCCACCTCCGGTGGGCAGGATCAGCATCGACTTGATCATCCCGGGCGACTGCTCGCAACCGGTGATGGCGATGAGGTGCGGTCGCACCTCCTTGTAGACCTCGTAGATCGCCTCCGCGAACTGCTCGGTGCCGTCGTGGTACTCGAGGGTGAGTGGTCCGATGTCACGGCTCAGTTCCGCCCGGGTGGTGCGGGGTCGCTTGAACCGTTCGCGTTCGACGGCCCTCGACTGCAGCATCGGGGTCACCCAGTCCGCGTTGATCGGATCGGAAGCATCGGGCTTCCGACCGAAGAGACCACGGGAGCCGATCACCACGTCACCGGTTCCCCCCGGACCGTACTCGCGGGCAGCGAGCACCGGTCGGCCGTCGCGGTCGACGACGAGCGGCGTCCAGGCGTCGGCCTCGTCACCGAAGTCGAGCACGTTGCCGTTGCGGAAGGTGATCTCCCGACCCTCGAGTTCCCCGACACCACGCAGCGGCTTGACCGCGCGCTGGTCGGAGAGGGTGATGCCGAATCGTTCCGCCAGGACGTGCGCCGGGAGATCGGGCGCGGTGCCGTCCGCCATGAGGAGGACGGTGCCACCGTCCTGGACGAAGTTCCAGATGTTGTCCTGCGCGCCCTGGTCATACGGGATGCGCGGATTGCCGCCGGTCAGGAGCAGCAGGTTGAACGGTTCGAGGTCGAGTTTCGAGAGGCTCCCCCAGTTGCGCACGTCCCAGCCCCCGCAGTCCTTCAGGTACTGCCGGTGGAACCGACCGTCCATGTAGAAGCTGAATTCCTGGGAGATGTCGCTGACCGAGACCACCGGTGGCGGATCATCGGCAGGCGCCTCGGCGGCGATGAGGAAGGTGCACGAGAGGAGCAGGCTCGGGAGGTGGCGCATGCCCACACCATAGCCGCAAGATCGCACGACGGAACGGAGGTCGAGAAGTCTCACTCGTTGGAGAACGTGTCGAGGTACCGCCGCACCGCCACGGTGTCATCGAGGGGCGTTCCATCTCGGTCATCCCCGCTTGAAAGACCCTCGGAAGGCGAGCAGTCTCCCCATGCCGCCAGCAGGAGGCTGATGTCCGAGCCGTTCACCACGTTGTTCCCGTCGAGATCCGCCAGGAGGTCGTCGAGACCCCACCGTCCGAGCAGGATCGCAAGATCGACACCGTCGACCTTGCCGTCGAAATTGAGGTCCGAGGGACAGGAGCTGGAGGCGTTGTTCAGCATGAAGGTGAACACCTGGTAGCTCGGTTCCGGATACGGCGTGTCCTCGTAGACCGGCGCACCAAGCGGCCTCGCGACCGCGTGGCAGTCGGTGCAGTTCATGCTGTTCTCCGGCGTGCTCGAGATCGTGCACCGCGGCAGGTCGATGAAGTCGTAGTACTGCGTGTAGGTCTCCATCGTGACGTTGGTCAGGTAGCAGGTGTTCACCCGGTTCTCGGCGATCGGGGGAATGCAGCAGGGACCATCTTCATCGGGCTGGAGTGTGTTGAGCAGCTGGTAGTAGCGCCAGGGAGCGGGCAGTTGGTCGCGATACTCCTGGTTGATCGCCTCGACGCTGCCGGGAATCGCCATCTCGGGAATCCGAGAGACGTTCACCGCACGGCTCGGGTCCGTGTTGCAGACGTCGGGCGGAGCGTTCTCCTCCGGTGCCGGGGGCGGACAGTCCGCGCTTCCGAACGGCGGTTCCGCCGGGGTGCAGGTCGAGGCGTTGCAGGTGTAGCCGTCGGGATAGCCGTCGGGAACCGGGGGCGCACAGTCACCGTCCGGACCGGGATTGAACGAAGGCAGACCGGTCGGGTGATCGGGACCGACCTCGACGTTGTCGACCTGTTCGAAGGTCGCCCAGAACCAGGTCTTCCCGGTACTCGGCGTGAGCTGCAGCACGTGGAGTCCGACGAGCCCCACGGTGACCGGGCCACACGGGGGATCCACGGCGCTGATGTTGCTCGCGTAGTAGACGTCCTGCATGAAGAAGCGTCCGCTCGCGATCTCATCGTCGTTGAGCTGCTTCCAGGAGGCCTTGAGTTCGATCGCGCCCTGACGCGCCCAGTCCTCGAGTTCGATCGGGGGATCGAAGTTGTCCGGTTCCCCGTTGTCCGGGAAGCCGACGAAGTGACCACCCGGCAGGAACGCCCGGTACTGGTTCACGGCGTCGTAGTAGCCGTTCTGGCTGAAGTACTCGAACTCCGACTTGTTGAGGAAGATCTGGTAGAGGACGTAGTTGCCGTCCTGGTCGATCAGTGGTCGTCCACTGAACGCCTCGTCGAACTCATCGACGATGTTCGGGTCGTCCGACTTCGAGAGCGCGCCGAGGAGGGGCAGTTCCGGACCACCCCCGGGTGGTGCGTACATCGGGGTGGCGTAGGTCGGTTCCGCCCACGTGCCCGGGTCGGCGCCGCCCTCGAGGAGCAGCTGCCCCTTCTGCATCCACTGGAGGAACGCGGGTCGTGCGCCAGGACTGTCGCAGAGCGTCGTGCTGGTGTCGGGTTCACCGGGTTGACCACCATCGAGCTGCGGCCAGTTGAGTGCGATGAAGCCATCCCAGGCGAAGCGCAGCCAGCTTTCCGGATCGGTGGTGTCCTCGGCTTCCGCCGGATAGATCCACGGCTGGTCGGCGGGATCGCAGACCCCCCCGCTCCCATCATCGCCACTGCCTGAACCGACGGCCAGAACGGCGCCGGACAGGGCGAAGCAGGAACAGCATGAACCCATCAGGAGGGGCAGGACGTTGCGCATGACTTTCTCCGGTTCGGTAGGACAGTCGATCGATCCCCCAAAGTAGCACGGCGATCGAGGATTCCCATCGAGAACCTGCCAGAAGCGGGATACGCGTGACCGTCGGGGATGATAAATCCCCCGTGATCACCGCTCAGCCGTCGATCGTCCAGTTGGCAAGCACCGTTGCAAGATCACTGCCGTCGACGATCCGATCCGCGTTGAGATCCGCATGGGGATCCTCGGTCCCCCAGGCCGCGAGGATCATCGCGAGATCGCTCCCATCGACGGTGCCGTCGTAGTTGGTGTCCCCCGCGGTGAACGCATACGGGGTGAGGATCTCGGTCGGTGTCGCGCTGCGGGTGCCACCGGGATCCTGTGCCGCGAGGAAGTCGAGCCACGCGTCGAACTCCGCCTCCTCGCCTTCGTGGTAGGCGTGCGGATGGATCGCGATGCCGAAGACCGAATCGGCAGGCGTCTTCAGGAAGATCGTCTGGAGGATGTCGGAGTACCAGGTGCCCCCCTGCTCGAGTGCCGCGGTGGTCAGGTTCCACGCGGGTCCCTGGGTGAGCCACTTGAGGGTCGGTATCGAGACCGCCATGTCGGGTCCGGGGCCGCCGTCGCCACCGACCTGGAAGGGAATGCCCGCCGGCATGTCGTCATCGAAGGTGGAGATGCTGGTGAGCCTGGAGTTGGCCGGCAGGACCGAGCTGATCAGCCAGCGGAAATCCTGCATGTCACCTTGATAGCCGTGACGATCGGCCGCGTCGGGATCGTTCGAGTAGCCGTCCCAGTAGGAAGGATGGTCGAGGGTGTGGTGGTGCGCACTGATCTCGTGCCCCCAGTCGCGCCACGAACGGATCTTGTCGAGGCGTGCGGAGTTGTCGACGATGAACGGGATCCATTCATCCGAGAACTGGATGCAGGCCTTGATGCCGCGGTCCTCGCACGCCTTGATCATGTTGACCAGCGAAGGCCATTCCGATTCATCGCTTTCCTGCGGCTCGCAGTGGATGACGGTGATGTAGCGCGGAACGGTGTCGGACTCGTCGGCATGCACGGCATGTTCGAGGCCGATCGATGCGACGAGCGCAGGGAGCACGAAGCGGATGGTGCTGGCGTTCATGAGCGTTTCTCCGAGCTGCATCATCACAACTGCCGACGGCACACTCAAGACTCGAGCGGGAAGAAGCCGTGCGAACCGCCGTCCGGCTGCGCGAACGGGTGTGAAGGCGTGTCCAACCGGCGCAAACGATGGCCGGCAATGGGGCCTGCTCTTACCGGCCGAACCGACCTGGTCGCGGAAAGGTCTGGCATCCCCATCTCGATCGACTAGGATCGATCCCATGGGACACGACCGCCCCGGCCGCGTGACTCGACTGGCCTGCCTTGCAAGCGCATCGGCGGCGCTCTGTTCGACAGCAGCCCTCGCGATGAACGACCTTGAGACCGGCGCGCTCCGCTACACGATCGAGCTGGTCGAACACCCGGACGCCCAGAGCCTGGTCATCAAGGACATCAACGAATCCGGTGACGCCGCGGGTTTCGCGTTCCTCGGATTCGGCCAACCGATCACCCACAAGCCGTTCATCTGGAAGGACGGGGTTCCGACGATCCTGCCGACCACGGCCTACTGGACCGACGGCCTCCGGATCAACGATGCCGGGCTCTGTGTCGGCGTCGACTTCGACGACGGCCACGTGTTGCACTACACCGAGGACGCCACGACCGACCTCGGTGACCTCGGCGACCTCTTCGGGGTCAGCATGTACTTCCGCGCCATGAATGACGACGGCCGGTTCGCCGGGTACCGTCCCCTCGGTTCGAGCCGGTACGAGGGGTTCACCTGGTCGGAGGCATCGGGCATCATCAAGGTCGCGCCGGACCAGTCGTCCTCCCAGGCGAACGACATCAACGCCGCGGGCGACGTGGTCGGCTACGTCGGTTTGCACTACGAGGCACGTGCGTTCCACTACCGGGACGGCGTGCGCACCGATTTCGGAGCCGGCTGGACGGGCGATTCACGTGCCTTGTCGATCGACGATTCGGGGCGGATCCTGGTCGAGCACGACGATGACGCGGTCGGCACGGCGCGGTATCAGGTCGTGGACGCGGACACCCTCACGATCCTGTACGAGGGACCGACCTTCCCTGCCGACGCGTACAGCGAGCAGGTGGTCGCCGCGGAAACGGGCGCGATGGCGACGTGCTGGGTCGAGTCGAGCACGGGTCCGCACCTGGGGGTCTGGACGCTCGAGTCGGGGATGCAGGAGATCGCGTTGCCCGAGGGGACGATCCAGGCGTTGATCACGACCGGGAACGAGCAAGGCGACATCCTGGGCGTGGTGTTGAACCAGCAGTACCAGCACACCCCGTACGTCGCGTCGTTGTCGGGCGGGTTCATGCCGTTGCAGGAGCGGGTGATCGGCGAGAGTCCGGCGACGTTGGATCTCTGTTCAGTGATCGACATGAACGACGCCGGTCAGGTCGCGGTCGAGTTCTGCAGCAATTCCTACGGACCGTGCGCGATCCTGACGCCAGCGCGTCCGGGTGATGCGAACGGCGACGGTCTCGTGAACGGCACCGACCTCGCACTGATCCTCGGCCACTGGGGTCAGTATCCGACGGACGGTGTCTGCGGCCCGGACCTGGACATGAACGGCGTGATCGACGGCGTCGACCTCACGCTCTGCCTCGGTGACTGGGACGTGTAGCTTCGGGATGAGCGACGCGAGCCACGTGATCCGTCACAGCGAATCTGCCCTCAGTGCCGGCGAGGACCATGAGGAGT
>JAKVBQ010000014.1:14554-76377 GCA_022447205.1 Phycisphaerales bacterium | reverse complement strand
CAGACCTCGATTTCCGCCCAGCCGAAGCCGCCATCATCGAGCCCGAGCGTAAAGCGATCATCGCGGTAGGGAAAGTACGGAACGTCGTAGTAGACACCGAAGTCGGGCGGGGGTTCATTGTTGTACAAGTCCCTCACGACGGAGTGCCCAATGTGGTCGTAGCGACTGCTGGAGAACCCCCCCTCAAACACGATCGGACGACCGGTCTGCGCCTCGAACTCCGCGATCGCGGAGTCGACGATCGTCATGACCGCGTTGAGCTGACGGTTCTCAGACTGCGCGACGACGATCGAGCCGACGCCGAGCACCAGACTCATCAGCACGATGATCACCCCGACCACGATCACCAGTTCGAGGAGCGTGAAGCCCCGGGCTCGTGCCACCCGACGGGAACGCTTCGATCTCATGTCCGGTCCGTGTCTCATGGTCCGACCCTCACGATGTTGTCCTGGTTGTACTGGTCGTCGTCGTTGGTCACCCGGACGTCGTCGTAGCTGCGACGATCTGGACCGGGCGAGAAGAGCGCGAATTCGGCGGAAAGGAGTTCACGACTGACCGTGGTATCACCTACCGCATCCTCGAACCCGGATTCAGGCAGCTGTCCCGCCTCCCCTTGCTCGAAGATCGAGAACGGACGCAGGACGATGATGTCACCGAGGGTCAGATCCAGCCGATCGAGGCTGGGATTGGAAATGTTCTGTGGCGGCTTCCGGTAGTAGCGGATCGGACTGCCCCAGTAATCGAGGAAGACCTTGGGGTTGTTCCCGAATCCGTAGCCGTCGCTCCCGGGGGTCAGGACCTGCTCGTAGACCTGACGATCCACGGTGGCGTTGGAGTTGTCGTTCTGGAGCCCCACCAGCTCGCCGATGACCGAATCATCCTTGAGGTCGATGTAGGGTCCGTAGATCTTGCCCTTCACCTGGATCGCGTTCTGAGCGACACCCCCGAGGTTTCCGGGGTTGCGCGCATCGAAGGCGTACCGAAAGTCGTTCCCCTCGAAGCCCGGCTTCGGGTTCAACGTCGCGTTCCAGAACCCGTCGGGACCCGGGCTCCTGATACCCAGTCCGGGATGCTCCCGATGGCCGGGCAGGCTGTCGTCGGGTGGCAGGAATCCGGCACCCTCGTTGATGTAGCCGTAGCCATCCGCCACACGATCCCCGTAGCCGAGCAGGAACTCGGGCAACGAGGTCATCGAGTACCAGCCGTTGTACTGGCGTGCCGCTGCGTTGAATCCAACATCCGCCGACGACTCCGGCAGGGCCAGCAGGTCACGTCCGTTGTTCGAGCTCGGGTTGTTGAATCGATACCCGAGCACCGGTGGCAGGTAGCCGTGATCGGCCTCGAACTGACCGATGCCGGACTTGAGGGTCTGCATCAGGAAGTCGGTCTTCCCGCGCTGCGCGGAACGTGCCGCGGCGGAGAGGGAGATGACCAGGATCCCCGCGAGAACCACGATCACGCCGACCGTCACGAGCATCTCGGTGATCGTGAAGGCGCGACGGGATGTGAACTGGTGGGTTCGAACCATGCTTGGTGTCCTTGACGGTTGCGTGGACGACGTCAGTTTCCGGAAACGCTCTCGATCATCGAGACCAGCGGAAGGAAGAGTGCGAGCACGATCGTTCCGACGATCGTTCCCAGCACCACGACCATCGCGGGCTCGAGGAGGCTCAGCAGCGACTGGACCGCGACGTCGACCTCCTCGTCGTAGTTGTCCGCGATCTTCATGAGCATCACGTCGAGGTCACCGGTCTCCTCGCCGACCTCGATCATGTTCACCACGATCAGGTCGCAGACCTTGGCCTCGCGCAGCGGGTCGGCGAACGTCTCGCCCTCGCGGATCGAGTCGTGGACGCGGCCGAGGGCGCGTTCGAACACCCAGTTGCCCGAGGTGTCCTTGGTGATCGTGATCGCCTCGAGGATCGGGACACCGGCGGCGATCAGCGTGCCGAGCGTCCTGGTGAACCGGGCCACCGAGGTCTTCTTCATCAGGTTTCCGATGACCGGTATCTTCAGGAAGATCCAGTCGGTGGCGGCCCTGCCCGCCCGGGGTATGCGTATCAACTTGTACAAGCCGAATATGATGAAGGGCGAGAACACCACCCACACCGCGCCGGGCACGTTCTGTCCCTGATTCTGGCCGGCCACCCAGCGACTGGCGTCGATGAGGAAGAGGGTCAGTTCCGGGAGCTTCACGTCGAAGTCGTTGAAGATCTCCTGGAACTTCGGAATCACGAAGTACATGATGCCGGTCACGATGAGGACCGCGATGGTGATGACCACCGCCGGGTAGATCATCGCGCCCTTGATGCGACGTCGCAGGCGCTGACCCTTCTCCATGAAGTCGGCGAGGCGTTGGAGGATGATGTCGAGGACACCACCGATCTCGCCTGCCGCAACCATCTTGCAGTAGAGACGGTCGAAGGCGCGCGGATGCTTGGCCATCGAGTCCGACAGCGTCGTTCCGGCCTCGACCTCCTCGGTCACGCCCTTGAGGATCCGCTTGAAGCGACCCCCCTTCTGCTGGGACTCGAGGATCTGGAGGGAACGAAGGAGCGGCAGGCCGGCGTCCTGAAGGGTCGAGAGCTGACGGGTGAAGAGCGTCAGCTTCTTGAGGTTGACGCGACCGATCGGGATGTCGAGCGTGATGCCCTTGCCCTTCTTCTTGGCCTTGGTCGGGTCCGCACCCTTGGACCCCTTCCCCTTCTTCTCGCGGATCGAGCCCTGCATGGGGAAGAGACCCTGGTCGCGGATCTTCTTGCCCGCTTCCTGTTCGGTGTTCGCCTCGACGGTGGAGGCGAGTTCCTTGCCGGTCGCATCGACCGCCTTGTACTGATAGATGGGCATCAGTCAGCTTCCTGCGCCCTTCGGCGCGCTCGAATCCACGCGGGTCGCAGCCGCGTGTTCGTGGCAACAGTGCCGGCGATGCGTGTCGCCGTCGTTGCTCGTCCAGATGTGTTCGTCATGGTGTTCATCGTCTGGTCCGTCCGGACTGGTCATTCGTCCATGATCGTCTCGCGGACGATCTCGTCGATCGTGGTCTGGCCCTCGTAGAGCGCGAGCATCCCGCTCTCGCGGAGCGTTCGCATGCCGCGTCGGCGGCATTCCGAGCGAAGCACGCTCGTCGAGGCCTGGGTGACGATCATGTCGCGGATCTCTTCATCGAGGGTCATGATCTCGAAGATCGCCATTCGACTCTTGTAGCCGCCGTGGCACTTCTCGCAGCCGCGGCCGCGGAAGAAGGAACGACCCTCGACGTCGGCGGGCTTGAGCTCCAGTTCCATCAGCTGGTCGACCGAAGGCGCGAACTCCTCCTTGCAGAAGGAGCAGATGCGTCGCACCAGGCGCTGGGCGATGATCGCCTCGACCGTCGCGGTGAGGAGGAAGCTCTCGATCCCGAGGTCGGTGAGACGCAGGATGGAGCTCGGTGCATCGTTGGTGTGCAGCGTGGAGAAGACGAGGTGACCGGTGAGCGACGCCTGGATCGCGATCTGGGCGGTCTCGAGGTCACGAATCTCACCGACCAGGATCACGTCGGGGTCCTGACGCAGGAAGGAACGGAGCAGTGACGCGAAGGTGAGGTTCTGGTCCGGATTCACCTGGCACTGGACCAGCCCGTCGATGTCGTATTCGACCGGGTTCTCGGCGGTGAGGATCTTGGTCTCGTCGTCGTTCAGGTCACTGAGCGCGGCGTAGAGCGTGGTGGTCTTGCCGCTGCCGGTCGGCCCGGTGACGATCACGATGCCGTTGGGCTTGGCGATGATCGAGTCGACCTGCTCGCGATCGTCGGGGCGCAGCCCGACGTTGTCCAGCTCGAGGCTGACCACCTCGCGGTCGAGGATACGAAGCACCGCCGACTCGCCGAACATGGTGGGCAGGATCGAGACACGAAGGTCACGCCCGCCCAGCTCGATGCGGCCGTCCTGCGGGAGACGGCGTTCCGCGATGTCGAGATTCGCCATGACCTTGATACGACTGATGAGCGCCATCGCGAGATGCTTGGACGGTGACTGCAGTTCGTAGAGCACGCCATCGATGCGCTGGCGGATGCGGAGTTCGGCCTCGAACGGCTCGAAGTGGATGTCCGACGCCTGGTTCTGGACCCCGATCTGGAGGATGAGGTTCAGGAGGTCGATCACCTTGTTGTCCGCGGCGGCCTCGGCGATCACCCCGAGGTCGATCGACTCGCCACGCGAGGCGAGTGCGGAGAGTGCGGAGGAATCGTCGGTCTCCGCGAGGATGCGACCGAAGTCGGTGGAGGTCGAGTAGTGCTCCTTGAGGAGTGCGTCGACCTGTTCCTCCGGGGCCACCACGGCCTGGACCTTGAAGTTCATCAGCTGGGAGAGGTCGTCGACCGCGCGGAAGTTGTCCGGGGACTTCATCGCGATGAGGATCCGCCGACTCTCGCCGTCGAACTTGAGCGGGACCACCTGGTAGGCACGAGCGGTTTCCGGGGGAATCGAGTCGATCGCGGCCTGGTCGAGGGAGCGGCCCTCGAGATTCACCATCCTGAACCCACGCTGGAGAGCGAGGGCCTCGGTGATCTCGAGCTCGGTGCAGTGGCCCAGTTCGACCAGCAGGACGCCGAGTCGCTCCTTGCGCTCCTTCTGGATGTGCAGGGCCTCGTAGACCTGTTCGCGGGAGCACTTGCCCAGTCGGCGCAGAATCCGACCGAGTCGCTCACCCTTGAATGCCTTGGGATCAAGCTTGGCCATCGTGGTGGGTCATCCGATCTCTGAAGACTGGGCTGGAATCCAGGCCCCCCCGAGCCGCATGCACACCAAGGCGGTCAGGTGCATGAGCAGGCGCTCGAGAGGCCAACCACAGTGATGTCGCCTCGGCACCACCATGATCAGGGGTGCTACGCCGGTGCGCAAGGCGATGTGCTTGGGAGTTTGGTTGCGACATCTGGACTTCCATGCTTTCTGTGCAGTTCAATACGGATTCCGATCAGGCCTGTGTGCACTCAATCGGTGAATTCAACCCAGTTCAATGCAAAAGAATCGGCCTTGGAGGACCGGTATTCGAATACGACATCTGGATTCATGCGCACTTTGGAGCCATGAGAAGCTGGCCTCTCGGAGGCGTGATGCCCTGAGCAACCAGCTTCAGGCCGCCAGGCGACCCCCAAAACAGCCTCTGAGACAGCCCCTTCCCCATCAGGAAGGCTGGCTTGAACCCCGGGCCCGGAACAAACCGGTTTCAGGCAGGGATCACTCTTCAGCAGCGCCTTCTGATTCATCCAGCTCGACACGGCCGACGGAACCGCCCATGCGGTGGACCTTCTGGGTCAGCCCCGTTGGGTCCCGGCATTTGTCGATCATCTCCTCGGCACCAATCATGCCGCGGGAGAAGAGCGACCAGAGGTGGTCGTCCAGCAACTGCATGCCGAACTTCTTCCCGGTCTGGATCGCGGAGTCGATTCGGAAGGTCTTGGCCTCACGAATGAGGTTCGAGATCGCCGGAGTGACCACCAGGAACTCGTAGCAGGCCACGCGACCGGGTCGGTCGATCCTGGCCAGGAGCACCTGGCTGAGCACTGCGAGGAGACTGGTGGAGAGCTGGACACGGATCTGCTCCTGCTGGTCCACCGGGAAGGCATCGATGATTCGGTTGATCGTGCCGGCCGCGCCGGTGGTGTGCAGGGTCGCGAAGACCAGGTGGCCGGTTTCCGCGGCCCGGATCGCGGACTCGATCGTCTCGAGGTCACGCATTTCGCCGACGAGAATCACGTCGGGGTCGGCACGCAGGGAACGACGAATCGCCTCGGAGAACGAGGGCACGTCGACCCCGAGCTCACGCTGGTTGATCACGGACTTCTTGTGGTAGTGGTAGTACTCGATCGGATCCTCGACCGTGATGATGTGGTGGTCGTGGTTCATGTTGATGTGATCGATCATCGTCGCCAGCGAGGTGGTCTTGCCCGAACCCGTGGGCCCGGTGACGATGAACAGCCCACGAGGGCGCCGAATGAGCTCGCGACAGACCTCCGGGAGACCGATCTGCTCGAAGGTGAGCAGCTTGTTCGGAATCAGTCGAAGCACCATGGCGATGTCACCGCGCTGCTTGAAGATCGCCACACGGAAACGGGCCTTGTCACCGAAGGCGAAACCGAAGTCGGTCGCGCCGACCTCCTGGAGTTCCTGCTGGTTCTTCTCGGGAGTCACCGACTTCATGAGCGCCGTCATGTCGTCATTGTCGAGGACCTTCGTGGCAAGGGACTTCAGACGTCCGTTGAGACGAACCGTCGGAGGTCGTCCGGTGGTGAGGTGGAGGTCGGATGCGTCCTCGCGAACCACGGTCTCGAGAAGTCGGTCGATCTGCATCGTTGACATCGGTGTGCTCGCTCTACTTTCACGTCATGCAGGAAGGCTCTCCGTCGAGCCTCAGCTGCCGATCTCATTGGGGTTGAAGCCCTCGATCTGGGCGAATCGGGCTATTTCATCAGGGGTGGTGTCGCCGCGAAGGATCTTGATCTTGCCGTCCTCGAGGAGGCTGCGCATTCCGGCGCGGATGCCGGCTTCTCGAATCTTCGCGATCGAGGCGCGTTCGAAGGCCAGCTCGCGAACCTCGGTGGTCATGCGAAGGAGCTCGAAGATCGCCTTTCGACCGCGGTAGCCGGTCCCGGAGCAGTTGCTGCAGCCCGCGCCCTTGGAAATGTTCCCGGCGGCGACCTCCTCGGGGGAGATGTTCACCAAATTCAGCAGCTTGGAATCGGGATCGGGATCGGGCGCCGAACACTTCTTGCAGTTCAGGCGGATGAGCCTCTGGGCCATGATCGCCTGGATGGAACTGGCGACGAGGAAGGGCTTCACACCGATGTCGATCAGACGGGTGATCGCGGAGGGCGCATCATTGGTGTGCAGGGTCGAGAAGACCAGGTGACCGGTGAGTGCGGCCTGGATCGCGATGTCGGCGACCTCGCGGTCACGAATCTCACCGATGAGGATGACGTTCGGGGCCTGACGAAGCATCGATCGGAGGATCGCCGGGAAGGTCAGGCCGATCGACTCCCGGACCTGAACCTGGTTGATCCCGGAGAAGTTGTATTCGACCGGATCCTCCGCGGTGATGATCTTCCGGTTGGGGGTGTTCAGGACGTCCAGCGCGGAATAGAGCGTGGTGGTCTTGCCGCTACCCGTCGGGCCGGTCACGAGGAAGATGCCGTTGGGCCGGTTGATGATCCTGTTGAAGACCTCGAGGTTGTCGGGCTCGAAACCGAGGTTCACGAGACCGATGCGGACCGCATCGGGACGCAGCACACGAAGCACGACGCTCTCGCCGTGGTAGGCGGGGCAGAAACTGACACGGAAGTCGATGTCCACCGGCTCCTCGCCTGATTTCTCGGCGATCGGCATCTTGATGCGGCCGTCCTGCGGAATGCGGCGTTCAGCGATGTTCACGCCGGCCATCAGCTTCAGGCGGGCGAGCAGCGCGGGCTGCAGTCGCTTCGAGAAGTTGTGCCGGATGTGGCAGACGCCGTCGATGCGGTGGCGGAGCCTGATGCGGTCCTCCATCGGCTCGACGTGGATGTCGGACGCACGCTCGCGAACCGCCTCGACGATGATCTTCTGGGCGAGGGCGACCAGCTTGGACTCCTCGCCTTCGGGACCGACGTCGATCGACACGTCGATCGAGTCGATCGACTGCTCCTTGTCGATCGACCGGTCGTCGGATTTGTCGATCGTGACGTCCTTGACCTGCGAGCTGCGGGTCATGCCACCACCGAGGTCATCGATGAAGCCCTTGATCTGATCACGGGAACCGACGGCCAGATCGATGTCCTTGCCCAGCCGGAAGCTGAGGGTGTCGATCATGCTGAGGTTCGCGGGGTCATGAACCAGGAGCCGAATCCGACCATTGGACTCGTCCAGGGGCAGCACCAGGTGCTTGCGGATGATGTCGCCGTCGACGAGGTCGACGTTGATCCGTCCGGAACCGTCCGAGGTGGAGAGGTCGATGAAGTCGATCCCGTACTGGTCGGCGATCGATTCGGCGATCTGGAGCTCATTGGCATGGCCCTGCTCGATCAGCACCTCGCCGAGGGTCTTGCCAGTGGCCTTGGCGACCTCCTGGGCCCCGGCCACGTGCTCCGAGGACACGACGGCTCGCTCAAGGAGGATCTCATCGAGTTTCTTGCGGGATTTTCGAGCCACCTGGATCTCCGTCATGACCTGAGGCCACACGCTGCACGAGGCAGCCTGAAGCCACGTAGTATGAAGGGCACCAGAGCCGGAGGCAACCGCATGGGCAGTGAGAGTCCGGATATGCCCTCATCAAATCAGTCGATCAGCGATGAAAACGAGCGTACGCCTCGAATACTGATCACTGCAGGCCCGACCCATGAGCCATTGGACGGGGTCCGGTATCTCGCCAATCGTTCATCGGGGCGCCTCGGCCTGCAGTTGGCGGGTGCGGCGACGATGCATGGCGCAAAAACGACGCTCCTGCTCGGGCCGACCCCCCTCGAGCCGATTGAGCATTCGCTGCTCGAGGTCGAGCGGTTCCAGACCACCTCGGACCTGGAGGCGCTCCTCAGCCGGGCCTGGCCGGATCATGATCTCCTGCTCATGACCGCAGCGGTTGCCGACTACCGCCCCAGGCACCCACTCCCGGAGGGCAAGCACCAGCGGACCAGGGATGGGCTGACCCTGGACCTCGAAGCGACCCCGGATCTCCTCAAGGGCCTGGCCGAAGTCAGTCGCCCCGACCAGATCCGGGTCGGATGGGCGCTTGAACCGAAGGAACGCCTCCTCGAGCGGACCCGAAGCAAGCTCGAGTCCAAGCGCCTCCAGGCGATCGTGGGCAACCCCATCGACACCCTGGACGCGGAGACGATCGCACCGGTGGTCCTCGTGAAGGAGGACGAGGGTGACCGGAGGCTGGCCCTGCCGTCGAGTGCTCCCATGACCAAGACGGCCTTCGCAGCCTGGCTGATCGAGCAGTGCCTCGAGCTCTGCCGTGCCGTGGAGAGCGGGCCGGCGAAGTGATGAACATGGATCGTCGGGTGGTATAGTCAGCCCCCCCGGACCCGGATGTCCGGGGATCCATGCGGCTCCAGCGAGGAAGCACACCATGCAGCTCGGAATGATCGGTCTCGGAAGAATGGGCGCCAACATGGTCCGACGCTTGATGCGTGACGGACACGAATGCGTGGTCTTCGACGTGAACGAGGATGCCGTCAAGGAACTCGCGGGCGAGGGCGCGATCGGAGCCTCGAGCATCGAGGATCTCTGCAACAAGCTCGACGGGCCGCGGAACGTGTGGCTCATGGTTCCCGCAGGGCTCGTGGACACGATCATCGCCCAGGTCGAACCCCACCTCGCCGCCGACGACACGCTGATCGACGGCGGCAACTCCTACTACAAGGATGATCTCCGCCGCTCGAAGGCCCTGAAGGCGAAGGACATCCACTACCTCGACGTCGGCGTCTCCGGCGGCGTCTGGGGCCTGGAGCGTGGGTACTGCCACATGATCGGTGGCGACGACGTCGCCGTGCATCGGCTGAATCCGATCTTCAAGTCGCTCGCTCCGGGCGTCGACGCCGCACCACGCACGCCGAAGTACGCGGAGAACGCGAGCGGTGACGCGGTGACCGCGGAGATGGGCTACCTCCATTGCGGACCGAGCGGTGCGGGGCACTTCGTGAAGATGGTCCACAACGGCATCGAGTACGGCGTGATGGCCGCGTATGCGGAGGGGCTCAACATCCTGAAGCACGCCAACATCGGCACCACCGAACGGGAGGTCGATGCGGAGACCACCCCCCTCCGGAATCCCGAGGAGTACATGTACGACCTCGACCTGAGCGCGATCACCGAGATGTGGCGGCGCGGCAGCGTGATCGGCTCGTGGCTGCTCGACCTCACCGCCCAGGCACTCGCCGACAACAAGGACCTCTCGAACTACGAGGGCCGGGTCAGCGATTCGGGCGAGGGACGATGGACCTGCCTGGCGGCCATCGATGTCGGAACCCCGGCCCACGTGCTGACCTCGGCGCTCTTCGAACGATTCTCCTCGCGCGGCAACGCGGACTTCGGGGACAAGGTCCTCAGCGCGATGCGGTTCGGTTTCGGCGGACACCACGAGAAGAAGGACTGACGACGCCCGGGGCCCGCCTGAACCCGGATGAACGGCCTCCCGAAGTCTCGCATCGGCCCACGGCGATGGAGTACAGTCTGGCACGGACCTGTGGCGGAATTGGCAGACGCAGCGGACTTAAAATCCGCGGTCCTTCGGGACATGTGGGTTCGAGTCCCACCGGGTCCATTCCCTGCTCCTAGGACGCTTCCGCGACATCGACCACCAGGTCGGGTGCGGCGATCTCCAGCCAGTCGCGGGTCGACATGATCACCGACTCGGTGAGTGACCCCGCGTTGAAGGCGATCCGGTCGTTGGCGAGGACCGACTCGTCGACGACGAGATCCAGGTCAAGGATCGGACGTCCGAACGGCGGCACGCTGCCGGGGACCAGCCCCGTGAGTTCATGCAGTTCATCCCGGGAAGCGAACCGGATGCCGCGAGCACCCACCGCCTTGCGCAGCCGCTTCGAATCGACCCGCCGGGCAGCGGACACCACGAAGAGGAGGAAGCGATCCCCCGCCTTGAAGACGAGTGCCTTCCCGCCGATCTCGATCGGCTCGCCACGAACCCGCGCACTCTCCTCGGAAGTCGGTGTCGGTTCGTGAACGAGGTGTCGGTGCTCCACGCCGGCTCCTTCGAGTCGATCGAGGATCCGCCTCGTCACGATGGACCGGGGGTGTTCTTCCGCCATGCCCCGATGGTATCGGGAGCCATGGAGACCGGAGGCCACCAGCAGATCCCACGCCGGCAAGGCTGAATTCACCCCGGCTCGGGAAAGAAAACCGGCCCCGCCACCCTCGCTGGTGTACGATGTCGAGCCGGATCGCACGCTCCGGATCCACCCCGACGCCGCAACGAGACGACGAGAATCATGAGCACACTCATGCCCGACAGCAGGGACCTGCCCGACATCCAGAGCCTCGAGGACTCACGCGAAGTCGCCATCGACCGCGTCGGCGTGAGCCACGTCAGGCACCCGGTCCTGGTCACCGACATCGATGGGACCGCCCAGAACGTGACCGCGACCTTCTGCATGACGGTCTCGCTCCCCGGGGACGTCAAGGGCACCCACATGAGCCGATTCATCCAGATCCTCTCGGAGCACCAGGAGACCCTGGGACCGGGACGACTCGACGGGCTCGTCGCCGACCTGCGCACCTCGCTTGAAGCGGAGGTCGCACAGGTCGACATGTCCTTCCCGTGGTTCATCTCGAAGCCCGCACCGGTCACCGGCGAGGTCGGCCTGATCGAGTACCAGGTGTCGCTCGGCATCGAAGCCGGACCCGGCGACACGATCCGTCGCTTCCTGACGGTTCGCGCCCCGGCGACGAGCCTCTGCCCGTGCTCGAAGGAGATCTCCGCCTACGGCGCGCACAACCAGCGCTGTGAACTGACCGCCCGCATCGAGACCTCGGAACCGATCGGCATCGCCGAACTGGGGCGAAAGCTCGAAGAAGCAGCGTCCTGCGAGGTCTTCTCGGTGCTGAAGCGACCCGACGAGAAGTTCGTCACCGAAGCGGCGTACGAGAACCCCAAGTTCGTCGAGGACATCATCCGCGACCTGGCGATCGAACTCGAGAAGGACGAACGGATCACCTTCTTCAGGATCAACAGCGAGAACTTCGAGTCGATCCACGGGCACAACGCCTGGGCGGAGATCGAGCGAAGGCGCGACTGAGCCGTCCAGGAACCGTCGAGCCCCCACGAAACACCCCCACCGGATCCCGCCGGCCGCCCCCTGTCGGTCCGTATGTGGCACGAAGTGAACCAGAAGACAGCCTGGCCGGTATAGACTGGACATGCCCCCGGGCACGCCCAGGAAGGAGTGGACCACACGTGTCTCCACATCACATCAAGGTCGTGACATCGACGCTGCTGGCATGCTGCATGCTTGCCGGGGCGTGTCCCTCGGAACACCAGACGAGAGCGTTCAAGATGAACCAGCAGGAACAAGAGGACCGGTCCGAGCCACGCCTTTCGGACAGCGGCTACGAACTGACCCCCCCCAGCCCCGAGGAGAAGGCGAAGCTCGTCGCGAAGCTGACCCCGGAACAGAAGCGCATCACCCAGGCTGCCGGCACCGAGGCTGCGTTCTGCGGCACGCTCCTGGACAACAAGAAGGACGGCCTCTACGCCTGCGTCGTCTGCGGACTCCCGCTGTTCAAGAGCGAGGACAAGTTCACCTCCGGGACCGGATGGCCGAGCTTCACCTTCCCCTTCGACAGGGAGCACGTCGTCGGCAAGCGCGACGATTCGCTGGGCATGTCCAGGATCGAGATCCTCTGCGCCAGGTGCGATGCGCACCTCGGGCATGTCTTCGAGGACGGTCCGGAACCGACCGGGCTCCGCTTCTGCCTGAACTCGGAATCACTGACCTTCCACGAGGAGGGCAGCGAGCTTCCCCCGGAATCGAGACCTGCCGAATCGGCGACGGCGTACTTCGCGGGCGGTTGCTTCTGGGGGATCGAGTATGCGTTCAGCAAGCTCCCCGGTGTCCTGTCCGCCAGCAGCGGCTACCAGAACGGAGACACCGAGTCCCCCGACTACAAGCAGGTCTGCACCGGAACCACCGGTCACGCGGAATCGGTCAAGGTGCTCTTCGACCCCGAGGTCGTGGACTACGAGACCCTGGTCCGCTTCTTCTTCAGGATCCATGACCCGACCACGCTCAACCGCCAGGGACCGGACATCGGCACCCAGTACCGGAGCGGGATCTACACGACCTCGAAGGAACAGGGCGAGCTCGCCAGGAAGATCGTCGAGGAACTGGCGGCAGACAGCGAGTTCAAGGGACGCACCATCGTCACCGAGATCGAGGCCGCGGAGCCCTTCCACGGTGCCGAGGACTACCACCAGGACTACGTCGTCAGGACCGGAAGAGCGTGCCACCCGGGCATCGGACCGGCGATCGAGGAGTTCACGGAACGGATCAACCTGAAGAACGAGGCGAAATGACGCCGTTCAAGGACATCTCCCCCGATGTCTTCATGACGGAAACGACACCGGCCGACGAACTGGTCACGCCGGCACTCACGATCCACCTCCCCACCGTCCGACGCAACGTGGATCGGATCCTCGATGCGATCGGTGACCCGGCGTGCTGGAGGCCCCACCTCAAGACCACGAAGATCCCCGAGATCTGGCGCATGCTCCTGGATGCGGGTGTCGACAGGTTCAAGTGTTCCACCACGCGGGAGATGGCGGTCCTGCTCGAACTCGCCCCCGATGTCGACATCCTGCTTGCGCACCACCCCACGCCGACGGGACTTCGTCGACTCGCCGAACTGCAGAAGGCGCACCCGTCCTCGCGACTCTCCACCCTGGTCGAGACGACCGAGGCGGTGGCGGCGCTTCCGGACGGCATCGGCGGGTTCGTGGACGTCGACCCGGGAATGACTCGGACCGGCATGTCGCTCGAGGATCCCGACGCGATCGCCCTGGTCGCCCTTGCCTGCGGGGATCGCTGGCGGGGTGTTCACTTCTATGACGGGCACATCAGGGACGGCAGGGAAGGCGACCGCAGGGAACGCGCCCATGCCGCCTACGACGAACTCCTCGAACTGGATGCGAGCCTGGGCGGTGCGGACGAACTCATCACCAGTGGCACCACCACCTTCCTCCATGCCCTGAGCCACGCCCGCCTGGTGGGCACGATGCGACACACCGTCTCGCCGGGCACGGTCGTCCTGCACGATGCGCTCTCGGCAGAGATGGAGGAAGTGGACCGACTGGGCCTCGAGCCCGCGGCCGTGGTTCTTGCCCACGTGGTGAGTCATCCCGCACCAGACGTCTTCACCCTTGCGGCAGGACACAAGTCGATCTCCGCGGATGCCGGTGATCCGTGCTGCGTGATCCTCGGCGAACCGGGCATGACACCGCTGCATCCCAGCGAAGAGCACCTCCCCGTCCGCGTGCATGAAGGAGCACTGCCGGAGCGCGGAACGGTGCTCGCGCTGGTTCCGAAACACGTGTGTCCGACCGTGAACCTGGCCCGGCACGCGATCCTCCTCGAGGACGGGGAACGGCGTGCGACGGTGGTGCCGGTCGCCGCGGGTGGTCACGAGACCCCCCGCCCGGACACCTGGAACTGATCGGAAGACGTCTCCCTGAATCAGTCGAAGGGCATCCAGATGTGGCCGGCTTCAACCAGTTGGTCCATCGAGTCGATGTAGGTGACGGCATTCGCGTACCCGAGCCCGCAGGCCAGGAGCAGGCAGACGGGCACGAAGAATCGTCCCGTACGACCGGCCAGGAAAAGCCCGACCAGCATCATCGCCGCCCAGGTGTAGTTCGCCGAATACAGGAACGAGTCCCCTCGACCGTAGAACACGTGGAGCGCGACCCCGAAGAAGGCGAACAGAAGCAGCGGCACCGTCGCGGGCCTCGCCTCCCGGAGCATCGCATACACGATCACGAAGACGACCAGGCCGCAGAGGATGGCGACCATGCCGTTGCCTTCGAGTGACGGCGCGAGCACCCCCAGTGCAAGGAGGCAATCGAAGAATCCGGCACTCTGTTCGGTCACGACGAACGCGAGTTCGCCCCGGATGTTGAACAGGCGGCCCATGGTGTTGTTGGAGATGATGAAGAAGGACCCCATCTGGACGACCTGCAGGACGAGCACGCCGACCGCGACGACGAGCAGGTGTCTCGGGAAACGCATCCATTCAAGTCGGACCAGGGAACCGACCGCCCGCTTGCGAAGGAATCGCGCGTTCCAGGACGCGAAGAGAACGACGATCGCGTTGGTGACGACCATGGAGGCTGCGATCGCAAGCAGCACCCCGTCCCGAATGACTCGGTTGCTTCCGGTCATGGTCGGCCATCTCCGCATCAGGAGATTGCGCAGAACCAGAGCCGCCATGATGCTGCACGCACCAAGCAGGTGCGTTTCCGGGAGGATCGCCCAGTTCAGGACCCCACCGGAGGCCGCATAGAGCAGGGTCACGGCGACGGCTCCATACGTCCCGAGACCGAGCTGCCGCCCCAGGATCATGAACAGGAGCAGCGTGAGGGAGACGACGACCATCGCGTACAGTCGAACCGCCTCCGCATCAGCGAGGTCGAGGAGGTTCGAACCCATGCTGTAGGCGATGCACACCCAACCGAAGAGCGGATGGATGCTCATGCGGAAGTAAATGGATTTGAAGTTCACGAGATTGTCGTGGATCCGGGGAACGTCCGCCTGGTAGTAGAAGTTCATCTCCGGCAGACCGTTCGTGACGCCGAAGAGGAACCAGACACCGACACACGCAAGACCGACCACGACGACCGACGCGACGAGATCCTTCAGGAAACGCCCCGGCGAGGCGTTGGAATCCCTCATGAGGCTTGTTTTCTGGCAGCGAGTATCGCCCTGCGCAGGAGGAATCGTGCGATCCAGAGCGAGATGACGCAGACCATGGTCGAGGCAAGGATCGCCCAGAGCCCGTTCTTGAGCTGGGTGCGGACGAGCTCTCCGCCTTCGGTGAGGATCATGACGAGAGCGAGCAGGAACACGCTCATCATCGACCACTCGCCCATGACCCTGACCTGGTCGAAACGCCTCTCGTGCAGGGTGCCGGACCCCCGATTGAACCAGATCCATCCGATGTAGAGGATCCGGATGAGGGGCATCACGCCCACGAAGAAGATCAGGAACGCGGCAAGGACGTAGCGTGACTCGGTCCAGAGCGCACCGGTCGCCTCGACCACGCTGTACGAATGGGATCGGAGCAGGATGTCGTTGATCTTCAGGAAGGGCACGTCGACGGCGACGATGATCGAGACGAACGAAACGATGAGAAGCAGCGGCATCGCCCAGCCGATCCCGCCGGTCGAACCGAGTGGGATGAAGTCCTTCTCCTCGGTCTCCTCCTGTTCGACCTTCGGATAGAGACGGCCGTCGACCACCTCCATGATCCGGCTCATGACCATGTTCCCGATGATCGCGAAGATGAAGAAGATCAGTCCTGCCCGCGGCTTGGTCGAGAGGAAGATCTGGTTGTTCGAGAGGACCATCAGCAGGATCACCACGAAGATGTCCAGCATCGACCACTTCCCGAGGCTCTCGAGCAAGAGGATGAAACGCCTGCGCAGGAGCGGAGGGACCTTCAGGAACCAGGTGACGATCAGGGCGATCGTCTTTGCGAGGGGAAAGACGATCGAGAAGACGACGATCAGGATCGAGACCCAGTAGAGCTTCATCTCCCACATCAGCTTCACGGATTCAGGAAGCTTGTACTCACTGTGCCCCTTCAGGACGACGTCGATGTCGAGGAAGGGCAGCATCAGGGCGATGACGTTGGAGACGAGCACGAGAATCAGGCCGACGGGAATCAGCCAGCCCTTGAGACCAGCGAGGCTCATCAGCCGATTCGGTTCGAGCTCTTCTACCTGGAGGCGCTCCATGACTGGTCATCGTATCGGCGATCGAACCGTCGCTGATCCAGACTGTTCCGCTCCAAATCGCCCGAGCGGATAGAATCCCCTGATCAAGGCCCACAGGCAGGATTTATGCACCAGCACGCCGACGACGACCACTCAGCCCACGGATGTGATGAAGCAGGCGCTTCCTTCCTCCGTCGACACCATCACCTGGTGTTCCCGGCACTCTCCGGCATCTTCCTGCTGGCGGGGTGGCTCCTGGACGTGAGCGGTTCGCCAGTGCGCTGGCTGACCCTGACCCTCTATGCCGGGTCCTATGCGACGGGTGCGTTCGAAGTCGTCGACTCGTCGTTCCGTGCGCTGATGAAACTCCGACTGGACATCGACTTCCTGATGCTCGTCGCGGGACTCGGCGCGGCCGCGATCGGGCTCTACCCGGAAGGCGCACTGCTCTTCTTCCTCTTCTCGCTGGGACATGCACTCGAACACCATGCGATGGGGCGGGCCAGGAACGCGATCCGTTCGCTCGGCTCGATCACCCCGACGAATGCGGTCCGGATCGATCCGGATGGCGAACGAACCGTGTCGATCGACGTCATCAAGCCAGGCGACCGGGTCCGGGTCAGGCCGGCATCCAGGATCCCCGTGGACGGGGTCATCGAGGAAGGCACCTCGACGGTCGACCAGGCGGCGATCACCGGGGAGAGCGTCCCGATCGAGGCGGAACCGGGCGAGAGGATCTTCGCGGGAAGCCTGAACGGTTCCGGTGCACTGGTGGTCCGGGTCGACCGACTGGCGACCGAAAGCACCATGTCCCGGATGATCAAGCTGGTCGAGGAGAGTCGATCCCGTCAGGGTCGGAGCCAGCGCCTTGCCCGCAAGTTCACCCGCATCTACGTGCCGGTGATCCTGATTGGCACGCTCCTGTTGATCCTGCTCCCCCCGCTCCTGGGCATGTTGACCTGGAAGGAGGCGTTCCTGCGGGGGATGACGGTGCTGGTCGGCGCGTCTCCCTGCGCCCTCGCGATCTCGACGCCTTCCGCGATCCTCGCCGGGATCGCGCAGGCCGCTCGAAACGGTGTCCTGATCAAGGGCGGCATGCACCTCGAGAACCTCGGTGCACTCGATGTCCTCGCGATGGACAAGACCGGAACGATCACCGCCGGCAGGCCGGAACTCACGGACATCATCCGCTTCGACGAGAGCGACGAAGAGGACCTGCTCCGCCTGATCGGTGCGGTCGAACACCAGTCCACCCACCCGATCGCCCGATCGATCTCGCGTGCGTGCCAGGCACGCCGACTCGAGCTGCCGATCGCCACGGACGTCAAGGACCTCCCCGGCATCGGATTGAGCGCACGGGTCGATGGCAGAGAAGTCGTGATCGGCGGATCCAGACTCCTGCACTCCGACGAAGCCCGACAGTGGACCGACCGGGACGAAGCGGTCCGGCAGGCCGAACGGCTCGAGGAAGAGGCGCGGACGGTGATGGTCGTTGTTCGCGAGAAGGCGGTGCTCGGCGTGATCGCCCTGGCGGACGACCCTCGTCCCGGTTCGAAGCAGGTCATCGACCGCCTCCACGGAATCGGAATCGGTCAGGTGCTGATGCTCACCGGCGACAACGAAGCGGTGGCACGGCGGGTCGGCGAGGCGGTGGGTGCCGACCGCATCGAGTCCGGCCTGATGCCCGAAGACAAGATCAACGTGATCAAGGGGCTCCGGGACGAGCAACTCCGGGTCGGCATGGTCGGGGACGGCGTCAACGACGCCCCCGCCCTGGCGGAGGCCGATGTCGGCATCGCCATGGGGGCCGGTGGCACGGATGTCGCCCTCGAGACGGCGGACGTCGCCCTGATGGCGGACGACCTCTCGAGACTGACGTATGCGATCGGGCTCAGTCGACGTGTCCGCCGAACCATCATGCAGAACGTCTTCATCTCGCTCTTCGTGATCGCCTGGCTGGTTCCGGTCGCGGCGCTTGGCTATGCACCGATCTGGATCGCGGTGGTCTTCCACGAGGGATCGACCCTGGTCGTGGTCCTGAATGCGCTGAGGCTGCTCGGCTATCGGGAACCGGGAACATGAACCGGCTCTCGGTCCTGCTGATCGTGACGGTTCTGGCCGGTTGTTCGCCTCGACTCCAGAAACATGAATACGTGGAACTGGTGATGGCATCGCCGGCACGTCTGGTCCTCTACGCGGAGGACGAGGCATCGGCGAGACGGGCGGCACGCGCGACCTATGACCGACTCCATGAACTGGAACGCGTCCTCAGCGACTGGAACCCGGAGTCGGAACTCAACCTGCTGGTCGCAGCGGCCCCGGAATGGCGACGAACCAGCCACGAACTGCGTCAGGCACTCCGACAGGCGGTGCATCATGCTGGTGCGACGGGAGGCGGGTTCGACCCCACCCTCGGCCCGCTCGTGACGCTCTGGCGAGAGACCCGGACCACGGGAACGCTTCCGAGCAGTGATCGCATCGATGCAGCTCGCGCACTGGTCGACTTCGATGCGATCGAATTCGAGGGGAAGGCCGTTCGAGTCGCTCGCCCGGGCGTCCAGGTCGACCTTGGCGGCTTTGCCAAGGGCTTCGCACTGGACGAAGCCGCAAGGCTCCTCGAGAAGCGGGGCTTCCCTCGCCACCTCCTGGATCTCGACGGGGAGATCCGTGCCGGCAGCCCACCACCCGGCAGCTCAGGCTGGCGGGTCGAGATCCTGCCCCCCGGGCATGAACAGACGGGACGAACGCTCCTCCTGAAGGATCGCTCGGTCTCGACCAGCGGGGACCGACACCAGTTCATCGAGATCGACGGCACCCGCTACAGCCACGTGCTCGACCCGGCGACCGGACTCGGGCTGGTCGATCCGGTCCAGGTCACGGTGATCGCCGCCCGCGGAGAGACCAGTGACGCGCTCGCCACTGCGGGTTGCGTCCTCGGCGCGGAAGGACTCCGGACGGTCATGGAACGACACTACCCCGATGCCGCGGCGATCGTGACCACCGGACAGGCGGGACACCGCATCGTCACGACGATCGGGATGCTTCCCGCTCGAGTCGACGACGCTCCATGATGACGATGTGCTTCGCCAGCGCTTGCGCGGCGACACCACCGGCGGCGACCCAACCTCGCCAGCCATCGAGGAAGCCCCGGCGCAGGACGAGCTGCTTGAGGAAGCCTGCCGCGGGATTCACGAGCAGGTTGATCATCCGACCACCCTTCTCCGCTGAACGACCGGAACGAACGCCGTACCGCACGCCTCGCTCGAGCATGTCACGAGCATCGACCCAGGAGTCATGCCGGAGCGTGCCGCGCAGGCGCTCGATGCGACCGCTGCGGACCTCGAAACGATCGTGCCCACCGGCATGGTCCCCCTGCACCTCGGCAACGCGGGTGCGCACCAGCCTGAGCCGCCATTCAGGCTGGAACGTGTGCCGAAGCGGCTTTCCGTGCAGCCAGGTGACGCGATTGAGATCGAAACCGGAGACATCGGCACCGGCCCCGTCGATCGACGCCCGGATCGAATCGGCAAGGTCGTCCTCGAGGGATTCGTCGGAATCGAGCAGCAGGGTCCATTCGTGTTCGGCGGCGAAGGACATGATGAACCGCTTCTGCTCGACGGTGTTGGTCCAGTCTCGATGGACGGGTTCGATCCCGTGGCTGCGACAGAACTCGATCGTCCCGTCCGTGGAGCCGGAGTCGACGACGTAGATGTGTCTCGACAGTGCGAGCGCACCGACGAGCGAACGCTCCAGGGTGCGCATGCTGTTGAACGTGGTGTAGCAGACGGCGAAATCGTCGATCTGCTTGTTCGCGTCGTGATCGGCGGCGTTCATGACGGTCCAGTCCGGTCACCCGGTCGGGTGATTCACCTGTCAGCTCCGGTTCAACTCCGTGATGCCGGGAACGGCAACGACGTCCAGGGGATTCTCAGCGAAGGCATAGACCTCGGGCGTCAGGTCGAGGCTGCTCGACATGATCTCGTCCCAGGTGATCACCTGCCCGGTGTAGGCGGCCTCGCGGCCCATGATGGCGGTCATCGTCGACTCGGCGATGCGCTGTCCCTCGTTGAGGTGGGCACCAGTGCCGCGGATCGACGCCTGCAGGTCGATGTGCTCCTGCACGTAGGGATTGGTCTGCTTTCCGCTGAACTTCCAGGCGTTCTTCCCGTAGATCTCGGCCGAGCCGGACTGACTCCAGGTCGATCCTTCCGTGCCGGTGATCCGTTCCTGGACCCGACCCGGGGTGCCGATCTGCTGTCGGCACATGCTGAGGGCGACACGATCACCGGGGTAGGCGTACTCGAGTCCGAAGTGATCGAAGATGTGCCCGAACCTGGCGTCGGTCCTGGCCTGGCGTCCACCCACGCCGAAGACGCTGGTGGGACGGGCCTGGAACGCCCAGTTCGCGACATCGAGATTGTGGACGTGCTGTTCGACGATGTGATCGCCGGAGAGCCAGGTGTGGTAGAGCCAGTTGCGAACGTGGTTCTCCATCTCGCTGCTCTCGGTCTTCGCATCCTTGTGCCAGAGCCCGCCCATGTTCCAGTAGACCCGGGCGAACATCGGCGTGCCGATCGCACCACCGTGGATCCGTTCCATCAGCTCGAGGTAGGCACCCTCGTGACGGCGCTGGGTGCCGGCGACGACGGAACGCTTGCGCTCATCCGCGGCCCTGGAGGCGTCGAGCACCTTGCGGATGCCGGCGGGGTCGACCGCGACCGGCTTCTCCATGAAGACGTGCTTGTCACCTGCGATCGCCGCCTCGAAGTGAAGCGGACGGAATCCGGGTGGCGTCGCGAGAATCACGTAGTCGCAGTCGGTCGCGATGACGTCCTTGTAGGCGTCCCATCCGCTGAAGCAGTTGGACTCCGGAGCGATCGCTCGATCACCGAAGCCACGTTCCTCGGCGGCACGGACCAGCTGGTTGCGCGCACCTTCGACGCGATCGGGGAAGAGGTCCCCCATCGCATGGATCCGAATGTCCTCGGAGGCCTGGAGCGCGTTGACCGTCGCGCCGGTGCCACGACCGCCACAACCGATCACACCGACCCGGAGTTCATCCTCGCGCGAAAGGACGCGTCCGGCGAGTGCGGAAGCGGTGAGCGGCATCGCTGCCCCCACGGAGGTCGCGGCGATGAAGTCTCGTCGCGAGAGGCCCTGGGAACGATCATGGTCACGCGTCGTCATTGGTCTTCTCCTTGGTCGATTCGTCGTCCCCCTGCTGGTCCTGCGTCTGCTCGGTGCAGACGAGGCGGATCCCCACGAACGCGGCATCAGCAAGCCACCAGACGCTCTTGGGGAACTGGGGATCACTGTCATTCCACATCAGGGTCCGTTCCACGGTCTCGGTCCCGTTGAGCCCCTCGGGCTCACTCTCGAAACCACCCCCCATGACCACGCCCATCGGCTTGCCGTCCTCGTCGGTGGTGGTGCACCACTCCGCGACGTTCCCGTAGAGATCATGCAGCCCGAGGGAGTCGGCCTTCTTCTCGCCCACCGGGTGGGTGGTCTCCTCGGCGTTGCCTCGATGCCAGCCATGGTCGTCGATCGCATCCGCCGGGATGCCCGCCGAGGCGGCGATGGCACGCCACTCCTCGACGGTCGGGATCCGGAAGTTCCGGCCGGTCTTGGCGCGGATCCATTCCGCGAACTGGACCGCTCCCTTGTACGACATCGAGATGGCGGGATAGCCGTCGTGGCCGAAGCCGCGGTCGACGGCGATGTAGGGCTTGGTCGGTCGGGTGACGGCATCCGAAGCCGGGGAACCGTTGCCCTTCTTCTCGTCCAGGCGGAAGATGAAGATGTCGAAGAGGTTCCAGGTGAGTTCGTGCTTCATCACCCACATCGTGCCGCCCTTGCCGTCGGGCACGGGGCACATCGTCAGGGAGGTCGCGGTTCCCGGCACGTCCTGGACCCAGGTCCCGCCGGCAACGGGTTCACGGGGCAGGTCCTCCTGGTCGTCGATGCCTCGGACGGCACCCGGAGCGATCGAGGAGAACAGGACCGGATCGGTACCGGCTGTCGTTCGGGCCGGATCGCATTCGCAGGAGAGTGCGAGGAAGGCCGTTGCGAGGAGAAGGGTCATCGGGGGGCGAGACATCAGGGCGCGGACTCCAGCTGGGCAAGTCGGTCGAGTTCATCGAGCGTGAACCGGACGCTCAGGATATACGGCGATTCACCGGCATCCCAGTGACCGGACGTGGTCGTCACGATTGTACCGTCGGGAAGGAGCTTCACCCCGGAGGCAGCCGCAATCCCAGACAGGATGGTCGCCCTTGAGGCACACGCGGTACTGTCAATCCCCCCTGCTCGAGACCCTCCCAGGCACCGATCCGGCGGCATGATCGCCGCTCTCGAACGAGAGCCGGGCACCCGGTGGCCAGGACGTTGGGTGGGTTCAATCGGACCAGAGTCCGAGCAGCAGTGCGAGGTCGGCTCCACCGACCACGTCGTCGTTGTCGAGATCCGCGAAACAGTCGCCGGTGGCGGCACAGGGCCCCCAGTAACCGAGCATGATCGAGAGGTCGCTTCCCCCGACGGTGCCGTCACCATCGAGATCACCGGGGACGTCGTCGTTGCAGACCACGACCTCGACGGCGACCCGGTCGATGGCCGCCTCGACGATCGAATCAGTGGTGGGATCGTTCGCGATGAATCGGATGCGGACCGCGTCGGTCGGTGACACGAACTCGTCGACCCGGAACATCCTCACGAACCATCCGCCACCGACCTCGTCACCCTCGGGACCGACGACCTCGAGCAGGGACCAGGAGGCACCGTCATCATCGGAGATCTCGACCTCGAGCACGTCCTGCCCGGGCCAGGGACCTTCGCCGTTCGAGAACCACCGGGCGTAGGAGACGAAGGCGTCGCCTCCGGAGGCATCGAGCCTCGGCGAGACGAGGATCGTCAGCTCATCGACGTCGCAGCAGGTGCCTGCACCGTTCCCGGTCACGTAGCATCGGCCGGACTGGTCGTAGTCGGAGGATGGCGTGCCGACCCCGGAGATCGGATAGCCACGCATCCAGCGTCCCTCGAAGGCGGCGACCGCATCACCCTCGATCGTCCAGCCTTCGTCATTGGATTCGAAGTCCGAACTGAGGATCGTCGGGAAGTCATCCGCGACCAGCGTCTCGAACACTTCGCTGTTGAAGGTCTCGCCCTCATCGTTGGAGGCGAAGAACCTGAAGGACAGGTCGGACGGACAGTTGAGTTCCGGGAGCACGGCCCGGTAGCTGGTCGGTCCGGTCTGGGTCGCCGGAACCTCCTGGATGCCGGAACCGTCATCGAACTGAAGCAGGACGCTGTCGGCATCGAGCGTCGTCGCCAGCAGGTCCAGCTCGACCTCGATCACCCCACCGAACGAGCTGATCGTCCTCGGGGTGCCTTCGGGGAGACGGAACTGGATGTCGGCAAGCTCCGGAGTCCAGACGAAGAGACCACGCTGGATGTCGCTGCCGATCACGGTTCCACTGGGGAAGTACGGGTAGCAGCTCCAGAGACCGTCGAAGGACGGGCCGTCCCCGCCGGGGAAGGTGTCGAAGTAGCCGACCTCGCGCATGGACAGCGGATCACGCAGGTCGAAGACCCGGATGCCGCTGGTGTAGTTGGCGATGAAGCCGAAGGTGTCCGTGGTGTAGAGGTTGTGGGTGATCGCGGTGCTGGCGTTCTTCCAGTCGAGCACGTAGGCGGGCTGGTAGGGATTCGCCACGTTGATGACGTGCAGGGTGGAGAACTCCGTGCTGCTCGCGTTCAGTTCGTCGCCGAGCAGGAAGTACTGCCTGTCCGGGGTGAGCCAACCCTGGTGACTGTAGGCACCGTTGGGATACTCGAGCTTGCGCATCAGGACGGGATTCGCCTTGTCGGTGACGTTGACGATGTAGAGACCGGTCTCGGTGCTCCCGCTGTTCAGGCCGGCACAGCAGAACGCCACCTCGAGGCCGGCATACGGCCCTTCGGTGTAGCTGACCACCTGTGCATCGTGCACGTAGAAGTCGAACAGCTCGCCGACGTAGGGAGGATCGACCGGATCCTGGTTCAGGTCGTAGATGCGGAGCCCGTAGTTCGAGCCGCCGCCCACGCGGTAGATGAATCCGGACTCCTCGTTGAGGACGACGTTGTGGGTCTGACCGTTGCCGCCGGTCGTCACGCTGTTGACGAGCGTCACTGTCCCGTCGTCGATCGAGGCGAGATCCATCACCTGGATGCCACCACCACCTTCGCTCACCGCATAGGCATGCGTGCCGTAGGTCTTGATGTCCCGCCAGGTGCTGTTGGGACCGTCGATGTAAGCGATCACCTCCGGACTGCCGGGATCGGTGATCTCGACGAAGGAGGTCCCGCTGGAGAGCCCCATGATCGCGTACTCACGTCCGCTGGGCGAGACGTATCCCCAGCAGTCGTTGCCGGAACCGCTGCCGTTGTCCATCTCGGAGATGGTGATCCAGCTCCGGAGGGTCATGTTGCTGCTGTCGTAGTCGCCGGCCAGGCCGCCCTGGCTCTCACGCCAGCCGGCTCCCTCGTAACGAGGAGCCATGTCATCCGCCTTCGGATCGTTCTCGTGAGCGATCGCGGTGAGCGACGTCGAGAGCAGGACGAGTCCCATCGAGGTGACGAGGCCGCCGGGTATGCAGGATCTGATCGAACTGGTCATGTGCCGCCCTTGGTTGCAACAAAGGAATCATCCCGGGCACACGTCGTGCCCGGGATGAACGAGTCTCAGGTATTCCTGAAGAATGACGCCATGATGCGCTTGTCCGTCAGGGATCGGTCGTCCAGTAACCGAGAATGGTCGAGAGATCGGTGCCATCCACGAGACCATCGCCGTTGAGGTCGGCCGGGCAGTTCTCGCCGGCGCAGGGACCCCAGAAGCCGAGGCAGATCGAGAGATCGGAACCGTCGACCTGGCCGTCGCCGTCGATATCGCCCGGAATGCCGCCGTCATCGCAGAGGATCGTCTCGATGCGGAAGGCATCGATGCCGGCCTCGACCACCGAACCGGGATCGTTGTCCGATGCGGTGAAACGAAGTCGCAGGCCATCGCCGACGCTGGCGTAGTCGGAGACCGGGAAGGACTCGCGGGTCCAGCCGGTTCCGGCGCTGTTGCCATTGGAGATGACCGCATGGGTGGTCCAGGAGGCGCCGGAATTCGAGGAGACCTCGATGATGAAGTCGTCGTCGTACTCGGTGTTGTTGGCGCTGGTGTTGTCGTACCACCACGAGAAGGAGGCGACCGCATTGATGTCGGTGACCTCGTAGACCGCGGAGGTGAGGACGGTCGCACCGCCATCGATGTCGAACTCGCAGCCGAACGTGGAGACGCCGTTGCCCGTGACCCAGCAGTAGCCGCTGCCGTCCGCGTCGGTGCCGGGAGCGCTGCACTGATCGACGGAGATGGTGTCGTCGGATGGAATCGCACGTTCCCAGCCACCGACGGAGGCGGTGGTCTCGGCGGTCCAGCCCGCACTGTTGTTGAAGTCGTCATCCGCGATCACATCGGAGCCGTCCGAGATGCCGACGGTCGAGACCTCGCTCTCGTAGAGCTCGCCTTCGGTGTCGAAGACCGCGAATCGGATGGTCAGGGTGCCGGGGCACTCCAGCGCAGGGAGGGTGCCGGTGTAGTTGACGCCGTCCGACGTGTCGAGCGAGATCTGCTGGGTGCCGCTGCCGTCGTTGAAGACCGCGACCGCCGTGGACGGATCCAGGGTGGTGTCGTTCGCCTCGAGCTGCACGCCGACGGTCCCGCCGGCGGAAGCCATCGGGTCGTCAAGCTGGGTGACTTCGAAGTTGACGTAGGAGAGATCGGTCGACCAGACGAAGAGCCCGCTCTCGATGTCGCTGCCGATCACGGTTCCACTGGGGAAGTACGGGTAGCAGCTCCAGAGTCCGTTGAAGGACTGGCCGTCGTTCGCGGGGTAGGTGTCGTAGAAACCGACCTCCGTGAGCGCCTGGGGGTTGGAGCGATCGAGGATGCGGAGACCACTGCGATAGTTCGCGCAGTAGATCAGGTCACCCTGGACGTAGAGGTTGTGGCAGATCGCCGCGTTGTTGTTGGTCCAGCGCGTCACGTACACGGGGTTCGTGAGATCCGAGACCCGGACGATGAACGTCGAGGAGGTTCCGGAGTAGAGCTCGTCGTTGATGTAGAAGTACTGCTCGTCATCGGAAAGCCAGCCCTGGTGGCAGTAGGCACCGCCGGGATACTGCATCCCGCCCAGGCGAACCGGGTTGGAGGGCGAACTGATGTCGACGATGTCGAGACCGGTGTTGGTGCTCCCGCCGTTGAGTCCACCGCAGCAGAACGCGATGGTCCGACCCGCGTACGGTCCGGTGCTCATGGTGTGGATCTGCGCATCGTGGACGTACTCGTCACTCCACTCGCCGACGAACGGAGGGTTGGTCGGGTTGACGAAGAGATCGTAGATGCGAAGACCGCTGGAGCCTCCACCACAACGGGCGAGGAGACCACGGACCGGGTCGATCGCGACGTTGTGGGTGGCCGCGCCTCCACCGGTGGTGATCGTGTTGACCAGCGAGACCGATCCGTTGTCGATGTTGTTCATCGCGACGACCTGGATGCCGCCGCCGCCCTCGGTCACGATGTAGGCGTAGCTGCCGTAGGTCTTGACGTCACGCCAGAGACTGTTCGGCCCGTCGATGTACTGGATGATCTGCGGGTTGCCGGGGTTGGTCACCTCGATGAAGGAGGTGCCGCCGGTCGTTCCCATGATCGCGTACTCACGGCCACTCGGGCTGGTGTAGCCCCAGCAGTCGTTGCCATCCTGGCCGGAGTCGATCTCGGGCATCGTGATGTTGGCTGCGAGCGTGATGCCGGAGCCTGCCCCGGCAAGTCCGTCATTGGGACCGTCGACGTCGAGACGCCAGCTGGGGTTCAGGTTCGGGGTTCGCTTCTCGAATGCCTTGGGATCATCCTCATGGGCAAGGGCGAGGGAACCGGCCAGCAGGCCGAGGGCGATCGAGGCGTGACCGAGGTATGCGGTTGAACGCATGTGAAGCTCCGTTCTGGCGTTGTCATCCGAATCGCTCTGGCGGGCTTGCTCAGCCCCGGCAAGGCGGATTGTCATCTCTGGTGGGGTGTGGGGGTATTGGTGATGGGTGAATCAGCGATCTATACGGATCAAGTATAGATCTCGATCCAACAATGTGAAGGTTCGTTCAAAGCATTGACGGTCGTTTTTGCCCCCCCAGAGGCTCTCAGGAGGGAGGTGCGGCGAATCGAGGCTCGAGAGGGCGCCCATCAAGTGTTTGAAGGAAGCGCACCAGGGCCGCCTGATCCTGCTCCGTGAGATCGAGCGGGCTGAGCACCGTCTCCTGATGATGGTCCAGCTGCACCGCACCCTCGAGGGTCGAATAGAACCGGACCACATCGGCCAGGGAGCCGAATCGCCCTTCATGCATGTAGGGAGCGGTCCGGGACACCTCCCGGAGGGAGGGCGTGCGGAAACGCCCCCAGTTGTCCGGCGAATTCACCAGCGATCGCACCAGCCTGGCCCGCACCCCTTCGCGATCATCACTATGGGACCCGGTGGCGTTGAACGGATCCGCCTTGACGATGTCCGCGCCGGTGAAACGCCCCGCGTCGGTGGGCATCCCCCCTGCCACCGGAGGGATTCCGATGTCGTGGAACGCCCCGGTGGTGAGCATCGGTCCGGCATGGCATTCCCAGCACCCCGCGTCACCGGAGAAGAGATCGAGCCCCCGCACGGCTTCCGCCGGAAACGCCTCGCCTGGTCGTTCGCCCCGCTCCACTGCCGCGACGAACCGGTCGAACGGCGCATCGGCGGACACCAGTCTGCGCTGGTAGGCCCCCATCGCCTTGCCGAGATTGACGAAGGCACTCGTGATCCGGGCCTGCAAGTCCGGATCGATCGTCTCCCAGGCATCCGACCACTCGTCACGCCCGCCATCACGTCGAGGCCTGGCATGTTCGGGAACTCGATCGGATGCCAGCTCGGGCAGCGGACCGAAGAGCGACTCGTAACGCGCACTCAGCTCCGGATCCGCGGCGACGGTCCGCAGGATCGCGACGCGATCACCACCCATCTCGACGTCGTTCTCCAGTGGTTCGAGGGCCTGGGCCCACAGCGAGTCCGCCCGACCGTCCCAGGTCAGCCAGCGGTGGTACGCGGTGTTCAGGACGGTCGGTGCGTTGCGGATGTTCTCCGACACGCCGATCGAGACCCGCCGACCATCGGTGAAGTCGAGGGCGGGGTCATGGCATGTCGCACAGGACACCCGGCCGTTGCCGGAGAGTCGAGGATCGAAGAAGAGGTGGTGCCCGAATTCCGCTGCCATGGTGTCGTCGGCCAGGCGGTTCGTCGGGTCCGGCGGCAGGTCCGGCACTTCCGCCATGCTCAGGACGCGTCGCCACTGACCCGGGGAGAACCCGAGCTCCTCGAGGAGCTCGGCCCGCGCCTCGGGAGACGGTTTCGACTCGGGCGGCTCGCCGCATCCCACGGCGAAGGCCAGCAAGGCAGGCGCTGCGAGCTGCCGGATCATCCTGACAACCACAACGACCACTGGGTCCGTTCGAGCCTGCCGTCCTCGACCACGTCGACGTAGACCTGCCAGCGACCGGGCATGTGCATGAGCATCCCGCGAGCGATCCAGCTGCCGTCCGCCCGACGTTCGAGTTCCGGCCTGACGTTCATGCCATGTCCGTGGTGCGGCATGCCCGCATCGACGATGATCGATTCGCAATCGAATCGTTCGGCCATCGAGTCGTCGGTGAAGAGTTCCACCTCGACGTCGAAGGGGTCGGCCATCGGGATGGGTTCGACCAGGGGACGCCAGCGAACGTAGTGACTGCCATCCGCGCTGGATGCGGCGCGCCACTCGATGGCTGCCGGTGCTTCCGGCTCCTCGCCCCCCACCGGATCCTTCTCGAGTTCGGCGTCGGCGACCCGAGGCGCACCGGCATCGGGCGAGCGATCGCATCCGTCGAGAAGCATGAAGCCCGGCACGAGGAAGGCGGTGAGCAGATGGTGGCGGTTTCGCTTCATTGATCGTCGTCCAGGTCCCTGCCGGTCTCGGGATCCTCGGCGGCCCTGCGTCGAGGCGTCGTGTACCCGCTTGAAAGACTGAATGTCGACAACCACCCCCCCTCCGGCGTGAAGATCTGTGCACGATGGTTGCCCTGGTCGACGACCACGATCCGATTCCCGCGGATCACGCCCAGCCCCGAAGGCGCATGAAAGCGTCCGTCGGCATCACCGACACCACCCCATTCGGCATCGGGCTGCTCTCCCGGCTCCGGCCCGTCGATGTCGAATCCGACGATGCGATCAGACTCGGGCAGGCTGAGGAAGACCGTCCCGGAACCGGTGGCATCCCTGACCAGCGTGGCACCGCCGATCGGTTCCGCGATCGGGTCATCACTCCCGGAGCGGAGCGTCCTCACGCCGGCCTCCTCGATCGCGAGGATCGCGCCATCGGCTTCGACCAGCAGCACCCGGTCGGTGTCACCGATCATCGCGACGGGATCCGTGCAGTCGGTCGCGACCGCGATCGGATCGAGTCGATCGTCGAGCGCGATGACCACCCCGTTGGCGACGTCCGCAGCGAGCAGCGGCGCACCCTCGGAACGGGCCCTGGCCAGCGCCTCGATCCGAGGCACCGCCCAGTCGCGATCCGGTTCCAGTGTCTCGAGACGCCGCCGGGTGCGATCGAGGTCGACCGCCGTCGCCAGTCGTGCCATGAAGGGGTCGTACTTGCGGACCCCGTCACGATCGCGCCTGAGTCGCCACCGCATCAGTCGATCGTTCACGACGTCGGAGACGATGCATTCCTGTGGTGCACCGTCGATGTGCACCGCACCGAGTCGTCCCATGTCGTCCCAGCCCGAACCATGATTGGAGAACACGGTGATGTTGATGCCGGTCTCGTCGCTCATGTCGAACACGGTGATCGCGCCGCTCTCCGGTTCCCACATCGCAAGCAGGTCGTCATCCGCGGCCAGGAAGGGACCGAAGTGGCTCAGGATCGATTGCTTGCTCGGCATCGGCTGGCTGCGTGCCTCCTCGACCCCGCCGGGGAAGACCGAGAAGCGCTGGACCCGTCGCTCGAACGGCTCCGCGACGAGCGCCTCGCTGCCATCCGGGGCGACGTCGATCGACATCGGATAGTGGATCGCGCCCTCGCCCTTGCGGGGCACGAGCGGGTGCATGCCCCACTGGTAGAGGAAGCGACCGGTCGGTTCGAAGACGGAGACCCGATGATTCAACTCCTCGGCGACGTAGATCAGTCCGCCTTCGATGTCGATCGAGCTCGGCGCGGAGAGCAGGCCGGGGAAGGCGCCACGCCCGCCCCAGGACTGCACGAAGGCGCCGTCCGGTGCGAAGCGCTGGACGCGATGGTTGTCCCGGTCCACGACGCAGATGCCACCGGTGGCGTCGACGGCCGCATCGGCGGGAAAGCTGAACGCACCCTCGGCGGACCCCTTCCCACCAAGGCGCAGATGTTCGGTCCCGTCCCAACCGATCACGCGAACGCGGTGCGCGGAGCGTTCCACGACCAGGATGCCGTCGGGGTGCGGCTCGAGCGCGACAACATCGACGAATGGATCGACACCCTCCTTCAGCGGTTCCGACCGCCGGAGATCGAGGCTGCCCGAGACCGAGCCCGAAGGCAGGTCTCGTTGCACGATGGATCCGGACTCCGCGTCGAATGCCAGCCAGGTGCCGTCCTCGAGTGCGGTGATCGCGGTGAAGTCACCTTCCGCAACGACGACCGAGTCGCCGGGATCGGAAAGCGAGATCATGCGGATGTCACGACCGGGGCGCAGCAGGAGTGCGACATCCCGATCCTCGAGGAAGCAGGCTCGGGTCGTTCCGGGCAGGACGTTCGTCTGCGAAGTGAACGCACCGAGGGCATCCTCCGCGGGTCGGGCGGCCGCCGAACGGGCGAAACCGGTCAGGGTCACGAGAAGAATGACGCGCATCAGGGTGTTCATGAAGGCTCTCAATCAGTCAAACGGTAGGCGAACCGGCGCACCGTCTCAAACCGGAACGGGTAGAGTGCCACACTTCAGGACCCCCGGCGGTCCCAGAACGCCTCCCCTGGAAGGGCACATGACCGACGCAGCACAACCGAACGACACCCCTCGGTCCGACCCGACCGATCCGACCCCCACGCCCACCAGCCAGGGCGGAAGGGTCCGCGCGATCAACACCGTCGGGTGCGTCATCGTCGCGATCCTCGCCATCATCGGCCTCTTCGCCGGCGGACACCACGGGGAGCATGATCACGACGACGCCGCCGACGAGACCGCGGCCTTGGTCGATGTCGAGCAGGCCCCGGAAGCATCCGAGGAGGATGCCCTCGCATCCACGGTCGAGGCGAAGGCGCCACCACCCGCGTGGCAGCTCGGCACGGTGCCCTTCGTCCTGATGCTCCTCTCGATCGCGATCCTCCCGTTGCTCGGTCCCACCCACCACTGGTGGCACGTGAATCGTCACAAGCTGCTGATCGCGTTGATCCTGTCGATGCTGACCCTCGCCTACTACGCGTGGTTCGTCGGGCCGGCCAGCGCGATCCTCGCCATCGAGCACGCGATACCGGGTGAATACGTCCCGTTCATCATGCTGCTCTTCTCGCTCTACGTGATCAGCGGCGGCATCAACGTGAGCGGCGACCTGAAGGCGACCCCCCTCACGAACACCACCTTCATCCTGATCGGGACCGCGATCGCGAGCTTCATCGGAACCACCGGTGCGAGCATGCTCCTGATCAGGCCCCTGCTGCAGACCAACGCGGAACGCAAGCACCGGGTGCACACCGTGGTCTTCTTCATCTTCCTGGTGAGCAACGTCGGCGGCACCCTGCTCCCGATCGGAGACCCCCCGCTCTTCCTCGGCTACCTGAAGGGCGTCCCCTTCCTCTGGACGTTCACCCTCTTCTTCGAGTGGCTGGCGATGTCGATCGTGCTCCTCGTGATCTACTTCATCTGGGACACCATCGTGTACCGGAAGGAGGACGTGAAGGACCTCGCGAGGGACGAGGCGATCCGCAAGCCGCTCCGGGTGACCGGACTGGTCAACTTCGTGCTCCTCGCGGGCGTGGTCTTCTGCGTCGCCCTCCTGGACCCGAGCAAGCCGATCCCCGGAACGACCGATGTCCACCCCTTCCTCTTCATGCGCGAGCTGATCATGCTCGGGCTCGCCGGCCTGAGCCTGCTGATCACGCCGGGCGGCGTGCGCGAGGCGAACCGGTTCGACTACTTCGCGATCATCGAGGTCGCGGTCATCTTCGTGGGGATCTTCATCACCATGCAGGTCCCGCTCGAGGTGCTCAAGCTGAACGGCGCGGAACTCGGCCTGAGCGAGACCTGGCAGTACTTCTGGGCGACCGGGATCCTCTCGAGCTTCCTCGACAACGCACCGACCTATCTCGTGTTCTTCGAGACCGCCAGCTCCCTGCCACCGGAGGCGGGGGTAGAGATGGTCGCCCTCACCGGCGGAGGGGAGATCAGCGCGAAACTGCTGATCGCGATCAGTCTCGGTGCCGTCTTCATGGGCGCGAACACCTACATCGGCAACGGCCCGAACTTCATGGTCAAGGCGATCGCCGAGCAGGAAGGCGTCAGGATGCCGAGCTTCTTCGGCTACATGTTCTACAGCGGCCTGATCCTGATCCCGCTGTTCGTCATCGTCGGCATCGTCATCCAGAGCATCTATTGATTCCCGATTCCATCCGCGCCCCGCGTGAAGGACCCACTCATGATCAAGCGCATCCTCGTCGTTCTCGGTGGCAGTCGGTTCATGGACTCCGTCGTCCAGACCTCGCTCGACCTCGCGGAGCGCCACGGCGCGACCCTCACCGGATGCGCGGTGGTCGATGAATCCCTGGTCGATCCCGGGGAAGCCGTCCCGGTGGGAGGTGGTGGCGCGAGCCAGGACGCACGGGAACAGCGTCTGGGCATCGCTCGCACCGGGGCACTCGAGGCGACGCATCGTTTCGAGGAGGCCTGTCAGGCACGTGGGATCACCCACACCGTGGAGGTCCTCGAAGGCGACAGCGTCGAGGTGCTGCGGGAAGCCTGGCGCTTCCAGGACGTCGGAGTGATCGGGGTCCGGGAGATCTTCAACTACGGTGCGGTGGAACACGACCCGGAAGTGGTGGTCCGACTGATCAACCATGGCGTGCGCCCGTTGATCGCGGTCGACTCCAAGGTCACCCACATGAAGCGGGTGCTCGTCGCATTCAACGGTTCGGCGGAGAGTGCCAAGGCACTCAAGCACTGGACGATGAACCACGCCACTCCGGAAGTCGCGGTCCGGATCGTGACCTGCGGTGACGAATGCTCCGACCAGGATCTCGAACAGGCGGAGGACTACATCCGCGCCCATGGCGTGACCGCCGTCGAACGGGTGCGCATCGAAGGGGATCCCGGCACGGCGCTCCTTGCCGAAGGAGAGGCCTGGGGTGCGGACCTGATCGTCGCCGGGTCGACCGGACGCAACTGGCTCAGTCGCATGGTGATCGGCGACACCGCCCGTGAACTGGTCGAGAACACCGGCATCGCCCTGTTCATGCTCCACTGAGCGAAACCGATGCCGACAAGAAAAAGACCGCGTGCCTTCCGGCACGCGGTTCGTTTTCCCTGTTCCACACTCCGCCCTGCGACCACCGTCAGGTGATCGCGATCCTCATGGGTCCGCTTGCCTCCGGCTTGGGGAGGGTGACGGTCAGCAGGCCGTTCTCGAGGCAGGCCTCCACGGACTGCTCGTCGATGTCGACCGGGAGCCGAACCCGTCGATTGCTGGCACCGGTGAATCGTTCCTGTCGAATGCGGCAGCAGCAGTCGCCGTCGGTGCCGCATGCCTCGCCTGCATCGTCCTTCACGTCGGTCACCGCGTTGGCGGAGATCGAAAGGACCCCCTTCTCGAGTTCGACGCTGACCTGGTCACGGGTGAGTCCCGGTACGGAAGCCACGATCGCGTAGTGATCATCCCGCTCGAGGATGTCCAGGGGCAGGCTTCGGGTCGCGGACGGTCCCGCAAGACCGTCGGCAAGGTTGTTGAACATGGCCCTCATCGGGGCAAGGGCAGGCTGGTTTCGAGTGACTTGCAACATGATTGAATCCTCCACTTTCCGCCGCGCCCCCTTCCCCGGAAGCAAGGGGAGGCGACATCCTTCCGTACGCCCCATCGGCGATGCGGTGCGGCGAATCCGGGAAACAATTTTCAACCGGGTCGAACCGGGCTCAGTCCCGATGGCGGGCATGGCACCCGATGCAGGAAGCATCCAGTCGGTCCAGGAGTTCCTGACGAGGCTGGGGCGATCCACCAGTCCCCGTCGCCGCGGCAAGCGCTTCCGCAGCAGTGATCGATGCCCGGAGATCGACGGCCCATCCGGCCTGCTCCGCATGCCCCCCGGGATCGAGCCGCTTCATCTCCCGGAGGTGTTCGAGGAGGAGGACCGCTTCCGCGCCGGAGGCCCCGGCGCTTCGTTCAGCCCAGTCATCGAGCCGGTCCCGCAGTCGGTCGATCGCGACCATCGAGGCCGCGACACCAGCCACCTCGACCCGGGCGGGCAGGGGCGCGTCCGCACACGTCCCGACGGGAGCGACATGCGTCCGCACCGCGTCCCAGAGCCCCGGGTAGGTGGGCGAGGTGCCCGCCTGCTCGAGGATCCGCCGCGCCGATTCGGGAGCTGCTCCGGTCCGAAGCATCCAGAGGATCGCGGCGACCGCGGGAGCGCGGTGGCGACCATGGTGACAATGGACGTAGATCAAGCCGGGTCGTTCACCCAGGAGGCGGACCAGGGAGCGGATACGCTCCGGCTCGATGCCGCCGTCCTCGATAGGGAGATGGACGGACCGAAGGCCCAGAGATCGGATGATTTCGAGATCGGGTGGCATGCCGTCGACGCTCAGGACGACCCGGACCCCGAGTTCCCGAAGTGCACGGTAGGCGTTCGGATCCGGTGCCGACCCCACCAGCAAACTGTCATCCACGCGCATGACCCGCTCGATCCCGGGCACGGGAACCGGTTTCAGTTCCACCCCGTCCGGAACATCGGCGGTCGACATGAAGACCAGGATCAGGCAGGCAAGACGGATCATCCCGTGTCTTCTTCGTCGCCACGCTTCATCATGCCGTAGATCACCGACTGGACGATGACCGACTCGCCGAGCAGTCGCCCGGCACGTTCGCTGGCATGGGCGAGACTCCGGAAGCCGCCTCGATTCAGTTCGCTCTCGAAATCGGAGAGCGAGTTCTCGATGCCGAGCAGCATCGAGGCGATCACCGACCATTCATACCGGGTCTGCGGCCAGAACTCGCTGCTCTGCGCGTACTGGACGGGCAGGGAGATCCGCCAGCCGTCGGGGGTCTCGATCATCGACACGAAACCGCCGAAGGCGGGATCGTCGTCGATCAGGACCGCGGCGGTCCCGTCGTACATGTCCTCGACCACGATGCGGTCGCGTTGTTCCTGGAGGACCGCGAAGGGATCCGCGAGCACCGCGCCGAACCAGTCGCCGAACGCGTCGTCGGTGAAGCTCACCATGGTGCGCTCGCCCTCCTCGACGACCTCGTCGGGGAACTCCGACTGCAACCTGCGGGCGACCCGCCAGAGCTGGGCGAGCATGTCGGAGAGCTTGGCCCGGACGTCCTCGATCGCACTGGCCTCGGTGACGCCGTCATCGAAGGTGATCGGCCGCGGCTCCACGTACAGGAGATCCGGCAGGAGGTCCGGACGCTCGTCCTCGAGCATCGCCTGCATCGAGTCGATCGCGGCCTGCGGGGTGGAGGTGTCGTAGGTCGGATCCGAGCATCCTCCAGCGAACAGGATCCCACCCAGCAGGAGGAGCGCGGCGGGGGTTCGGCGGGGTGTTGTCTTCATGTTCTCCACCATGGATCACAAGGATACGCGCTGGAACTGGCTCATCAACGTCAGGTCCCTAGAATACGGGGATGCAGGTCATCGTGAACGGCGAATCCCACACCATCGAGGCGGACTCCACGGTCGCCGATCTCGTGGCGTCGCTGGCATCCGGTGGCGCACCATGCGCGGTCGAAGTGAACCGGGCGGTGGTCCCCAGGGCCGAACATGCACGAACCTCCCTCGACGAGGGGGACGAGATCGAGATCGTCACGCTCGTCGGTGGCGGCTGAACGAGAGGAGCCTGCGCCATGAGCGAGGCGAACACCATCGAAACGACCGACATCACCCCGCTCGCGATCGCCGGGCGGCACCTGCAGAGCAGGCTGGTGGTCGGGACCGGCAAGTACCAGGACCACGAAGTGATGCAGCGGGCGATCGACGCCAGTGGCGCGGACTGCGTGACGGTGGCGGTCAGGCGGGAGCGACTCGTCGACGCCGAAGGACGCTCGCTCCTGGACTTCCTCGACACCGATCGGATCACGATCCTCCCGAACACCGCCGGCTGCTTCACCGCGGAGGACGCGGTTCGGGTCTCTCGACTCGGTCGCGAACTCCTCGACCAGCTCGGCAATCCCGGGCGCGACTGGGTGAAGCTCGAGGTCCTCGGTGACAAGACGACCCTCCTGCCGGATCCGGTCGGCACCCTCGAAGCATGCCGGGAACTGGTCGCCGACGGATTCCATGTCCTCTGCTACGCCTCCGACGATCCGCGCCTCGCGGTCGCGCTGCGTGATGCGGGCGCGGCGAGCGTGATGCCCGCGGGCAGCCCGATCGGCTCCGGTCGCGGGATCAACAATCCGCACGCGATCGCACTCCTGCTGGAACTCCTGAAGGACCCCGCTCAGGGAGGTGATCCGAACTATCCAGTCATCGTCGATGCCGGGGTCGGCACCCCGAGCGACGTCACGATGGCGATGGAACTCGGTGCGGACGGGGTGCTCCTGAACACCGGGATCGCGCATGCGAAGGACCCGGTGCGGATGGCCCATGCGATGCGCCTCGCGCTCGAGTCCGGCTACCACGGCGCGCGCAGCGGCCGCATCCCGATGCGGCGCTACGCCAGCGCGAGCAGTCCCTTCGAGGGCGTGATCTCGACGATTCCCGGAGAGTGAACACCGGTCCCGATCGATCGGTTCGATCCGACCCGCCTCGGGGGTGCAGGCTCAGCCGCCGATGAACGCGGCGAGGATCAACCAGCCGGCGACCGCGGTCAGCACGGTGCGGAAGAGCCGGACGAAGAGCGTGTCGTCGACCTTGTCGAGGAACCGACTGCCCACCTTGGTGCCGAGAATGACCATCGGAACCATGATCGCGAAGAGCGGGATCCAGGTGAGGAAGGCGAACCCCGCCAGGCCGTAGAGCAGGATCTTCACGATGTGACCGCAGGTCTGGCAGGCGGCCTTGGTGCCGACGATCGTCTGCCGGGAGAAATTCATGTTCAGGAAGAACGGCGCGATGAAGGGACCGACCGCACCGACCAGGATGTTGAGGAACCCGACCACGCCGCCGAGGAGGATGAACCGGCGGTTCGCGTTGATCGCTTCCGGATGCGTGCCGATCAGGAGCCACTTCGGTCGCCAGGTCGCCAGCAGGACGAAGACCCCGATGAACGCCTTCAGATAGACGCCCGGTATGTGCACCACCACCTGCATCGCGACCAGACCGAAGGGCAGCAGCAGGATCGCGTATCGCCAGATCAGCGACCACGCCAGGTGCTTGCGCTGAACGGTGGCACGCGTGGCGTTCGAGACCATCTGGATCGCACCGTGAATCGGAATCGCCACGATCGGATCCAGGAAGATCAGCATGCTGCCGAGCAGGATGATCCCCCCACCCATGCCGACGATCGCGGAGAAGGCGGCGGTCACGAAGGCGACCACGGCCAGCACGATGAACATCGTGAGCTGCTCGGCGGGGATGAAGGAAGGATCGGCGACGGCGGTGAGGATTGACATGTGCGGGTGCTGTCCGATCAGTGCCGGGAGTCTGAACCGAGGGAGTGCGTGCCGGTCGGGATTTCAATGAAGCTCGGCTGCGTTGTCAAGCCGGTGAACAGCACCGACCGGAAGACGAGCCGGCAGACTGTCGACGCAGAATTCGGTCAGACCTCAGTGCGCGACCCGGGTGCCGAGTCGGGCGCCGAGCTCCTCGAGCGCGGCGTCGACGGCAGCCTGGTCGGCGGCCTCGACGTTCAGGCGAAGCAGCGGCTCGGTGTTGCTGGCACGGATGTTCGCCCACCAGCCACCGGTGTCGATGCTCAGGCCGTCCATCTCGCCGAACTCCGCATCCGAATAGACGTCGCGCAGGGAAGCCAGCGTGCCCTCGATGTCCTCGTTCTTGAAGTTCACCTCGCCGGACTGGGCGTAGACCCGGAGCCGACCGACCTGTTCGGACATCGGTGCATCCGACCTGGCGAGGGCTCCGAGGACCGAGACGAAGGCCCGAGACCCGCTGTCCGCCCCAAACATGTCGCGGTAGTAGAAGTGACCGGAGAGTTCGCCACCGAACGCCGCCTCGTGCTCGGCAAGGGCCGCCTTCATGAAGACGTGACCGACCCGACTCGGGACGGGCTTCCCGCCGAGTGATGTGATTCTTTCAGGGACGATCCGGCTCGAACGGAGGTCGAAGATCACTGCGGTCCCGGGAGAGCGTTCGAGGATCGGTTCGACCAGCCACGCGGTCAGGAGATCACCCCCCACCGTCCGACCGGCCTCGTCGACGACCACGCAACGATCGGCATCACCATCGAAGCAGACACCGAGATCCGCCTGGTTGTCCCTGACCGCCGCGCGAAGCTGGTCGAGGTTCTCCTCGACCAGGGGGTTCGGTTCATGTTCGTAGTGTCCGTCCCCGCAGGTGAAGTTGATCGGCACGATCTCCAGCCCCTCGAGTCCGTCGAAGAGCCTGGGGCACATGATGCCGGCGGAGCCGTTGGAGGCGTCGACGACCACCTTGAGTGGCCGGCCCCGGGTGGCGGCGAGCCCCTCCGGAGCCTCTTCGGCAAGGAGTCCATGCAGCCGACGGGCATAGGCGTCCCAGAGATCACGAGTCTCGTACCGACCCTCGTCGGTCCCCTGGGCGCGGTCCGGATCCGCCAGGGCGGCCAGCTCCCTGATTGTTTCCAGTCCGCTTCCGGAACCAACCGGCCTCGCGCCGATCCCGCAGAACTTGAAGCCGTTGTACTCGACCGGATTGTGGCTCGCGGTCACCTGGATCCCCCCGGCGCAGGCCAGGTGATTGACGGCGAAGTAGATCATCGGGGTGTCGCAGACCCCGAGGTCGATAACCGAGACGCCAGCGGCCCGGATCCCCGCCATGAGGGCCTCGCCAAGCTCGGGGGATGTCGGTCTCGGATCACGGCCGACGGCGAGGTGTCGCATCATCGGATCGTCGAAACCAGCCTCCTGGGCGCTTTCCACGAGGTATCGAGCGGCACCGTGGCCGATCTGCCAGGCCAACCGCGTATTGAGCGGCTTCGGCACGATGGCTCGCACGTCGTAGGCTTTGAACACCTTCCCAAGCATCGAGGATCTCCAGGGTCGAGGAACAGGTTACGGGTCCCGATGGCGGCATCCTACCGGGGTTTGCAGGCCCTGAATGGAAGAATCCTCGCCCAAGACCGGTCAGCGGTTGTGGCCCTGCGGTCCTATCGGGTATCTTTGTCCGTTCGCCTGCGGTCGCCCGACCCAGCGCGAAGGCGGGAGCCCAACGGAAGTTCCCGCCTCCCAGATTCGGGAGGATGTTCCTCTCGAACCCACGCGGGTGAGCCTGCACGGCCGACCGGACTCGTCACGATGACGAGCAGGCCGGGTTGACGCGAGCCCGATGCGGAGAAGCGCCCTTTGTGGTGACGCACGCCCTGCGGGGTTCCGTTCGTGCGACACCGGTGTCGCTGCAGCAACCAACGAGGACGGACCAGATCATGGCATCCCTTGTCAAGGAACTCATCGAGGCAGGCATCCACTTCGGCCAGCGCCGAAGCAACTGGAACCCGAAGATGTCCCCCTACATCCACAGCATGCGGGGTGGAATCCACATCATCGACATCAAGGAAACCATCAAGGGACTGCTCCTGGCGAAGAAATTCGTCACCCGCGTCTCTGCCGAAGGCAAGGACGTCGTCTTCGTCGGCACCAAGCGACAGGCCCGGAGCGCGATCGAGGAGAACTGCATCGACGTCAAGCTCCCCTACGTGACGGAGCGCTGGCTCGGTGGCACGCTGACCAACTTCAGGACGATCCGTGAACGCCTCAAGCGACTGATCGAACTCGAGGGCCTCGTCGAGAGCGGCGAGATCAAGACCTATTCCAAGAAGATGGAATCGCAGCTGATGCGCGAGATGCGGAAGATCCACCGCAACCTCAACGGCATCCGGAACATGAGCAAGCTCCCCGGTGCGGTCGTGGCGGTCGACGTGAACCGCGAGGTGAACGCCCTCCGTGAGGCCCGCAACCTCGGCATCCCGACCATCTGCCTCATCGACACCGACGGTGACCCCGACTTCGCCGACATCCCGATCCCGGGCAACGACGACTCGATGCGTTCGATCGACGTCGTGGTGCGCGAGCTCTGCGCCGCCGTGGTCGATGGCAGGACCCTGCGCCCCCAGAAGGACTCCGAAGAAGGCGCGGCCGAAGGTGGCGATTCCGCTCCCCGACGTCGATCGAGCCGTGCGAAGTTCCGCGCGGACGACAACTCCGATTCCGGCGAAGCCGCGGAAGCGACCGACCAGGAAGTCTCCGCAGGCACCGAGAGCTGATTCACTTCATTCGACACAACACCGGAATCACGAGATCCCGGTTTCGCACTCATTGATGGGATACTGACACGATGGCTACCGCAAACGTGAGCGCCAAGGACGTAATGGCCCTCAGGCAGAAGACCGGCCTGGGCATGATGGACTGCAAGAAGGCACTGGTCGAGGCCGGCGGCGACATGGGTGAGGCAGAGGCCGCTCTTCGCGCCAAGCTCAAGGGCAAGATGGACGAACGGACCGATCGCGCCGCAGGCGAAGGATGCATCGCCATCCAGTGCAGCGACGCCGGTGCCGCGATCATCGAGATCCGCGCCGAGACCGACTTCACCGCACGCAACGAGACCTTCGTCGCCATGTGCAACGAACTCGCCAGCGAGGCGATCGCCCAGGCCGCCGACGGCGGACCCACCGCGATCGAGTTCACCGACAGCATGCGCGAGAAGCTCGACGAGGTCCGCATCACCACCGGCGAGAACATCTCCTTCGCCCAGGGCACCGCGATCAAGGGAAGCTCCTTCGGCCGCTACGTCCACCACGATGGCAAGCTCGGGGTGCTGGTCCACTTCGAGGGCGACATGCCCGAGGACATCGCGACCGGCATCTCCCAGCACGTCGCCGCCCACGTCCCCACCCCGCTCGCCGTCGACGAGCACGGACTCGACTCCGAGATCGTCGAGGCCAAGCGGAACGAGTCGACCAAGGAAGCGATGGACATGGGCAAGCCTGAGAACATCGCGAAGAACATCGCGGAAGGCAAGATGCGCAAGTTCTTCGAGGAGAACACCCTGCTCGGCCAGAAGTACGTGAAAGCCGAAAAGGAGACGGTCGGCCAGATCGTCCCGGACGGCGTGAACGTGGTCCACTTCATCAGGATGCGCGTGGGCTCGGACTCCGACAGTTAATCGGACGAAGCCCCTCGAATGTCGTGAAAGAGATCGACCGCCGGCCGGGACAGCCATCCCGGCCGGCGGTGCTTTTTCACCGATCGGATCCTTGCTTTCAACACTTCCTCGACACAGAATCAGATGTACCTTCCCTGCCCGTTTCAATGAGCCGTTGAAGTTCGTCGCTCATCCGGGGGCCAGGGAGGAAGGACCCACGCCGGCTTGAAGATAGGCTTCGTCACAACCCACAACGTGAAGCGGAGGCCGCAGCGCACCGCCTCCTATCTCTTCGAGGCGATGTCGAAGTTCGCGACGGTCGAGCATGTCGTGCCCGAGACCGCGGCGACCGCCCGCCTCGGACGGATCGGGACGGTCCTCAACCGACGCTTCTCCTCGCAGCCCAGGAACAGCGCCCTCGAAGTCAGATATGCCGCCGAAGTCAGCCAGCGGTGTTCGGCCGGCGACCTCGATCTCATCGTCGGGCTCTACGCCTCCGCCATCATTCCACGGCTCGAACTGCCCGACGGCCTCCCGGTGGTGCACATCTCCGACTCGACCATGCAACTCCATGCCGCTCCGGGATCCGGCTACCCCCGCCCGAACCGGAGGCAGCTGCGGAACCGATGCGAGCTCGACAACCAGACCTGCCGCCGCATCGATCTCGGCATCTACCCATCGGAGTGGGCCGCCGAATCCGCGGTCCGCGACTGCGGACTCCCGCCGGATCGCGCCCGGGTCGTCGAGTGGGGTGGCGCCGGGGAGGACGACCTGCCGTCGCCGGATCGTCGACCGCCCCGCCAGGGGGAGAGGATCGAACTCGTGTTCATCGGACAGGCCTGGTTGCGCAAGGGCCTCGATCGGGCGCTTGCCGCCACGGAGCACATCGCCGACCAGGGGCGGCCGATCCGACTGACCACGATCGGTTGCAGGATCCCCCGGCGGCTGAAAATCCCCCAACTGAGGGAACTCGGCACCCTTGCGCTCCACGAAGACAAGGACCGCGAGCTCTTCGAGACCGTGTTGCAGGAATCGACCTGCCTCGTCCATCCCGCACGCTCCGAGTGCTACGGCCATGTTCTGGTCGAAGCCTGCGCCAGGGGCGTGCCGGTGATCTGCACCCGGGTGGAAGGCATGCCGACGATCATCCGAGACGGAGAAAACGGGCTTCTGCTCCCCTCGGATCCCGATATCGCGTCCTTCGTATCGGCGATCCTCCGGATCGCCGACGATGATGCCCTTGCCCACGCCCTCTGCCAGGGGGCCCGACGAGCGTGGGAGGAGCGGCTCTCATGGGCGGCATGGGGCCGACGCTTCGCGGAACTTGTGGAACCGCTGCTGGCCTGCCGATCCGACTCGAAGGACTCCTCGCGAGGCTCCCTCGGGGCTTTGTCGCGCGGTTGAACCGACGGCCGGCTCCAGTTCGATTTCCTCGCCGCCGCCCACCTCTGCCACCGGTCCGGTACGCTTGCACAGTCCACGCCGGGCGATGGCACGAGGAGATTCGCACGCATGCAAGCCGCCGGAAGCACCCCACGGAAGACCCTCTCCGTGTTCGCCCTGGTGATGATCACCACCGGGATCATCACCAGCATCCATGGTGCGCCTTCGATGGCGGAGTACGGCTTCTCCCTGATCTTCATCTACCTCATGGTCGCGCTGGTCTTCCTGCTGCCGTCCGCCCTGATCTCCGCCGAGCTCGCCACCGGCTGGCCGGAGGACGGCGGGGTCTACGTCTGGGTGAAGACGGCATTCGGAGAACGCCTCGGCTTCGTTGCGGTCTGGCAGCAGTGGATCGAGAACGTCATCTGGTTCCCCTCGATCCTCACGGTGATGGTGGTGGCCGCGACGTACGGATTCGACCCGGAACTGAAGGACAACCGGTGGTTCATCTTCCTGTCGATCAACGCCCTCTTCTGGTCGATCACGATCACCAACCTCTTCGGGATGAAGACCAGCGGCCTGGTGGCGGAGATCTGCACGATCTTCGGCCGGATCATCCCGATCCTCTTCATCTTCGGGCTCGCGATGTGGCATGTCGGACGAGGCGGCGAGTCGAACATCGCCTTCGAATGGAAATCGTTCGTCCCGGACCTCGGTGAGACCCAGAAGCTGTCCTTCGTCGTGGGCGCCTTCCTGACCTTCGCGGGCATCGAGGCCTCGGCGTCGAATGCCGCCTCCGCTCGGAATCCGAGGAAGAACTATCCGATCGCGATCATCACCTCGGCGATGATCGCCCTGGTGCTGGTCACCCTCATCGCCCTTGCCATCGCGATCGTCATCCCGAACGAGTCGATCGACCTGGATGCGGGCATCATGCAGACGATCACCGTGCTGCTCACGGAGGTCGGTGCCGGAGGACTGGTGGGCGTGGTCGGACTGATCATCGCACTGGGCATGCTGGGCGAAGTGAACAACTGGGTCCCCGCCCCCACTCGCGGACTGCTCATCGCGGGTCGCGATGGTGCCCTGCCCAGGTTCTGGCAGAAGGAGAACAGGTATTCCACGCACCAGCGGATTCTGCTGCTCCAGGCATGCATCGTCACCGGCATGTCGATGATCTACCTGTTCTTCGACGACGTCCAGGTGGCGTTCTGGTTGATGAACGTGGTCCCGACCATGCTCTACATCGTCATGTACATGCTGATGTTCGCCGCAGCGGTCAGGCTCCGGTACAGCCATGCCGATGTCCCCAGACGCTACCGCGTGCCCTTCGGGAACTTCGGGATCTGGGCCCTCACGATCATGGGGTCCGCCGCGGGCATGATGGCCCTGGTCTTCGGTTTCATGCCGACCGATCAGGTCGCCGATGATCAGCGAACCGCCTACGTCACCCTGATCGCGACGGGATTCATCGTGTTCACCATCCTCCCGTTCGTGATTCACGCCCTGAGACGGCCCGACTGGCGTTCGACCCCGCAGAACGGGGACAACCTCGCCTGACCCGTCAAGACCATGAACGAGAGCGACCGATGAATGATTGTCGCTCGAGGCCCCCCGCTTTCCCCGCCACACCATGAAGGATCGACCAGTGCCCAGAAGCAGTTCGCACAAGACCGTCCTCCTCTCCCTGGTCGCGCTCGCGTTCGCGTCGACCGCCAGCGCGGATCTCGAGCGTGAGATCCGCGCAGCCATCGGCAGCTCCGGCAGCGGGAAGTCGATCATCTCGGTGAGCATCCGGAATGCAGAGGACGGCTCCGAACTGGTGGAGATACGAGACGACCGACCGATGATCCCGGCAAGCAACATGAAGCTCTTCACGAGCGGCGCTGCACTGCACCGACTGGGAACGGACTTCTTCACCAGGACCGAGATGCGTCTCGACGATGACACGCTCTGGCTCGTGGGCGGAGGAGACCCCGCACTGGGTGACCCGGTCATCCTCGAGAACACGACATGGGTGACCGAAGGCAACACCCAGGAATCGCTCGATGTCGATCTTCTGGTCGACCTGATGGTCGACACCGTCCTGATGGAGGGCGTGACCGAACTCGACGAGATGATCGTCGACGACCGGATCTTCGATCGGGTCTTCTTCCATCCGGACTGGCCGGTCGACCAGCTCGACAAGTGGTACTGCGCGGAGGTCGCCGGAATCAACCTGCACCTCAACGTGCTGACGGTGCACATGCGGCCGGGAACCGGCAGCAGGCCGGTCCTCCAGCGAACGGAACCGCGCGTGCCATGGCTCACCCCGAGCATCGATGCGACGAACAGGCAGGGCAAGAAGGATGCCACGAAGATCGGCATCAGCCGACCCGCCGGCAGCAACCAGCTCCGGATCTACGGCAACATCGGTGAGCCGATCGCGGCCGAGGTCACCCTGACCGACATGCCGGCAACGGTGGTCGAACTCATGAGGAACCGCCTCGCCCAGGCCGGGATCTCCGTCGGCACGGTGCGTCTTGCCACCAGCGAGGACCTCGCGCCCTCGGGCCGACTGATCAAGCCGACGCTCTCGACGCCGATCTCCGTGCTTCTCGAACGCTGCAACACCAACAGCCACAACCTCTACGCGGAAGCCCTGTGCAAGCTGATCGGACATGACGTCGAGAACGAACCCGGCTCATGGGAGAACGGAACCCGGGCGGTGCGCATGGTGGTTCGTGACCGGATCGGCGCAGCCTTCGCACAGGCGTTCCAACAGGCCGACGGTTCCGGGCTCAGCCGGAACAACAAGGTCACCGCGGAACTGATCACGGCCTGGCTCGCATCCTTCCACCAGGACGATGAACTCGGACCGACCTTCTTCGAGAGCCTCGCGGTCGCGGGGAGCACGGGCTCGGTCAGCAGACGATGCCGTGACCTGCCGGATGGCATACGGGTCGACTGCAAGACCGGACACATCAATGGTGTCAGCTGCCTGAGCGGCGTGGTCCGCTCCGAGAGCGGGGAATGCCTCGCCTTCAGCGTCCTCTGCAACCAGCTCGACCCGAAGTTCGGGACGACCGGGGCCAAGAGGCTCCAGGATCGCATCGTGGGGCTCCTGGCCGACCGGCTCGCGCCGGCCAGAACCGCGATCGGAAGCAACTGAGGGCCCTCCCGGCCTTGATCCTTGCCCCGCCCCCTCGAATACGCTAGCCTGCTCCGTTCCTCGATGAAGGGCCGTCGGTGACCGGTATGACCGGGCGCCGCATGGAGCGCGCCATCAGCGGCTGACGCGCGCTGCAGCCTGTGGGGAGTGCCGCGGATCCGCTCGTACAACCGGCTTGCCGGTGAGTGACGGACCGCATGCACGCGGTTCGTCGGAGCGAGTGCTTCACGAACGACAATTCGATGTGCTTGGACCTCTGTGAGGTGCCATGCGCGGTATCCTTCTCGGACCACATCGCGCATGTCGCTTCATCCCGGAATGGCCCGTAGTGTAATGGTAGCACAGCTGTTTTTGGTACAGCCGGTCCTAGTTCAAATCTAGGCGGGCCAGTTCACCCCCACGGGGCTGGACACATGGACGAAACGACGCGAGACGATGCCTGAAGACGTGAACCGACAACCCGAAGAGCGAGCACTCGCTGCCGTGATCCTTGCCGCCGGCAAGGGTACGCGCATGAATTCGGAGCTGCCGAAGGTCATGCACGAGGCATGCGGTCGTCCCCTCGTTCACTGGGTGGTCGATGCGACCCATGCACCGGGTATCGAATGCGACCCCATCGTGCTGGTCGTCGGATTCGGCCGTGAACTCGTCGAGGCATCGTTCGAACCTCGACCCGACTGGCTGAGGTTCGCCGTCCAGGAGGAGCAACTGGGAACCGGACACGCGATCGACATGGCACGCGGAGCCTTCCAGGACGATGCGACTCGTGCATGCACCGACGTGCTGGTGCTCTGCGGAGACGGCCCCCTGATCCGCCCGGAGACGCTTGCCGAGCTCCGCCGCCGTCACGTCGAGTCCGGCGCGGCAGCCACCCTGGCCACGGCGATCCTCGATGACGCGACCGGATACGGACGCATCCAGCGAGCGGAGGACGGTTCCTTCGACCGGATCGTGGAGCAGAAGGACGCGACGCCGGAGCAGCTCCGGATCCGGGAAGTGAACCCGAGCTACTACATCTTCCGGGCCGACGCGCTGTTCGATCGCCTCGGGAGACTCGGCAACGACAATGCCAACGGTGAGTACTACATCACCGAGGTCTTCGAACTGATGCAGCAGGACGGTCTTCGAGTCGAGGTCCTCGATGCGGTCCCGGCGGAGGACGTCCTGAGCATCAACACGCCGGAGCAGCTGGACGAGGTCGAGTCGATCCTGGGATCGAGACACAACATCAATCACGTGAAAGGGTCAGGATGACAGCTACTGATCGTGAGCACCTGAAGATCTTCGCCGGAACGGCGGGCAAGGACATCGCGGAGTCGATGTGCGAGCATCTCGACCTCCCCCTTGGTGCAGGCGGCGCAGTCCGCTTCCCGGACGGGGAGATCATCGTCAAGCTCGACGAGGACGTCCGGGGCAGGGACTGCTACATCGTGCAGTCGACCTGCGGGCCGGTGAACGAGAACCTGATGGAGCTGCTGATCTGGATCGACTGCCTCCGGCGAGCCTCGGCACGTCGGATCACCGCGGTCATCCCCTACTTCGGCTACGCCAGGCAGGATCGCAAGGACGAAGGTCGGGTGCCGATCACCGCCAAGCTGGTGGCGAACCTGATCACCGCTGCCGGCGCGACCCGGGTGCTGTCCCTGGACCTGCACGCCGCCCAGATCCAGGGCTTCTTCGACATCCCGGTGGACCACCTTTCGGCGGCACCGGTGATCGCGGAGTACGTCCTCGAGCACAAGGACGAGTTCGGACCGCTCGCCGTGGTCTCACCGGACGTCGGCAACGTCAAGGTCGCGAACATGTACGCGGACCTGCTCGGATGCGACCTCGCGATCATCGACAAGCGTCGACGCAGTGCCGACGACGTGACCCTGAAGAACCTGATCGGCGACGTCGAGGGCTGCACGGTCCTCATGTTCGACGACCTGATCTCCACCGCGGGCACCATCTGCGAGGCCGCGAAGCTGGTCATGGAACGCGGCGCCACGGACGTCATGGCATGTGCCACGCACGGCGTCTTCGTCGGCATGGCGATCGACCGCATCGCGGAGAGCCCCCTGAGCCGCCTCGTGGTCACCGACACCATCGTCCCCCAGGGCGACCGGAGCAAGATCAGCGACAAGCTGGTCGAACTCTCCGTGGCTCGACTCCTGGGCGAGGCGATCCACAGGATCCACCACGATCAGTCCATCTCCGCGATGTTCAGGACCGGAGTGGGCACGAAACGTTGACCGAACGCGACCCGGCAGGACAGGGTCGCATCAAGACCGACTGAACCCGAATCAACAGGAACCGTTTGAGGAATCGAAACAATGAGCAAGGAAACCCCCACCATCACTGCGGAACTCCGTGAACGAACCGGTTCACGGTATTCACGCAGACTGCGTTCTGCCGGCAAGCTGCCCGCAGTCCTGTACGGACACGGATCGAACCCCGTCTCCATCTCCGTCGACGAGATCGAGATCATCCGATACCTCACCGAGGGTGCCCACGTCGTCGAACTCGACATCGAGGGCATGGGCAAGGAGACCTGCCTGATCAAGGATCTCCAGTTCGGTTGGCTCGGTGACAACGTCATCCACATGGACCTCGCCAAGGTCGACCTCGACGAGGTCGTGACCGTGAACATCAGGGTCGTCTACAAGGGCACCCCCGCCAGCCTCAAGCAGGCCGGCGCGGTCCTCACCCAGGACATCTCGGAACTCGAGATCAGCTGCAAGGTCCGCGACATCCCCGAGGAGATCGTGGTCGACATGGATGGCATGGAGGAATCACTCACCATCGGTGAAGTGACGCTTCCGGAAGGTGTCACCGCCGTCGCCGGCCCGAACACCACGATGTGTCACATCTTCATCAAGGCCGAGGAACCGGACGAGCCGGTCGAAGGCGCGGAAGATGCGGATCCTGCAGCAGAAGCCGCAGCATCCGAAGAACCGGCATCAGAAGACTGATCGTGAACTGGAGCGTTGACTGCCATGAAGCTCGTAGCAGGACTCGGCAACCCGGGACCGGAATACGACCGCACGCGACACAATGTCGGGTTCGCGGTCGTGGACCGGCTGGCCCGTCGTTTCGCCGACCCCGCGACGGCCGTCCCTCGTGCGAAGTTCTCCGGTCTCCTCGTGGAGTCGGTGATCGCGGGCGAGAAGGTGCTGCTTCTGAAGCCGACGCTCTACATGAATCGATCAGGACAGAGCATTGCGGAGGCGATTCGCTTCTACAAGCTCGACCCGTCCACCGACCTGCTGGTGATCGTCGACGACATCGCCCTGCCCTGCGGCCTGATTCGCCTTCGCGGCGATGGAGGCGGAGGCGGCCACAACGGCCTGGGCGACATCTCGACCAGACTCGGCAGCTCGTCATGGGCTCGATGTCGGATCGGCATCGATCCCCCCGGACGCATACCCCAGAAGGACTACGTGCTCGGCAGATTCACACCAGAACAACAGGAAGCCCTCGAGCCCGGTCTCGAGGATGCGACTTCGGCCGCAGCCTGCTGGGTCGAGCACGGAATCTCGAAAGCCATGAACCGCTTCAACCGACGCAACACGCCGGATGAAGCGAACGATACGGACTCCAAGAGCACGCAAGTGCGTTGAATGAAAACGACTGGAAACGAAATGACTGATACGCCAACCAGTACCTATGAAGGCCTTTTCCTCTTCCCCCAGGCAGTGATCTCCGACATGCAGGCTGCCGTCGACCACGTCAACTCGCTCCTTGATCGAGCCGGCGCGGAAGTGATCGCCATGTCCAAGTGGGACGAGCGCAGGCTCGCCTACGACATCAAGGGCAACAAGCGCGGTGTCTACTTCCTCGCCTACTTCAAGGCGGCCCACGACAAGCTCGCCGGCCTCGAACGCGACTGCAACCTCTCCGAGCAGCTCCTCCGGGCGCTGGTCACCCGAGCGGACCACGTGCCCGCCGAGCTGATCGAAAGCGCGGAAGGTCGAGCCCAGATCGCGGATGAGATCAAGATGCGGGAGGTCCCCGAGGACTCCGACACGCCTCGCGCGGTCATCGAACGCGTCGAAGCAAGTGCCCCCGCCAAGGTCGAAGCTGCTCCTGAGCCGGCCGCGGAGGCTGCTCCGGAAGCCGCCGAGGAAGCCGCGGAAGCGCCGGAAACCGCTCCCGAAACGACCGAGGCCGACTGAGACCGGTCCCCGGTCCGATCGAAGAACGGCCTGTGGGCTCCTGTTTCGCTGGGTACCAGCGACAGGTCATCCACAGCTTCAAGGGTCGTTTGTCAGATCCGCGGACCGGGGCTGTCTGCTGGTGTAGACTCAGACTGAACGGAAGGAAGGAGTCCTCCTATGGCGAATTTCAACAAGGTCCTCCTGATCGGCAACCTCACCAGGGATCCGGAGCTCAAGCACACCCCGTCCAATCAGGCCGTTGCCTCGATCGGACTGGCCGTCAACCGCAACTACACCACGAAGGACGGCGAGAAGCGTGAAGAAACCACGTTCGTCGACTGCGAGGCGTGGGGGCGGCAGGCGGAAGTCATGTCCCAGTACCTGGCCAAGGGACGCCCGGTGATGATCGAAGGGCGACTGAAGCTCGACCAGTGGCAGGACAAGGACGGGAACAACCGCTCCAAGCTCCGCGTGGTGGTCGAGAACTTCCAGTTCCTCGGCGGCCGCGGCGAAGGTGGCGGCGGTGGCGGCGGCGGGCAGGGCAACTACGCCCAGGCTGGCGGCGGCGGCAACCCCCCGGTCGAAGAGGACCCGATCCCCTTCTGAACCGGCCCCAATCCCGCCCTGAGGGCCGAAGAACCGCACTGAACGTCCACCAGGCACGACGATCGTCGTGCCTGGTGTCGTGACGGGGGGCTCCGTTGGAGCTGCCACTTGAATCCCAGCCGGATTCACGCGACAATGCTCGACCTGCCATCGCTGGGGCGTCCGAGGTCGGACGACTCCTAACTTGATCCACACTGGAAAGGACAGCGACCCGTGGCCAGAAAGAAGAACATCGAACTGCTCCTGAACGAGACGATCGAGCACCTGGGCATCGTCGGTGATGTCGTCTCGGTCAAGCCGGGCTATGCCCGCAACTACCTGCTCCCGCTGGGCATCGCGGAACTCCCCACCGAGGAGAAGATCGAAGCCCTCAAGGAGCTGCGCAAGACCGCCAAGGCGGAACTCGAAGCACTCCGCGCACAGCGAGTCGAGACCATCGGCAAGCTGGAGAACATCGCGCTCAAGCTCACTCGATCCTGCAACGACCAGGGCGTCCTCTACGGAAGCGTCACCCAGCGTGACATCTCCGATGCCCTGCAGGAAGGCGAGATGATGGTCGACGAGCGCGCGGTCCGGCTGAACCAGCCCATCCGCCACGTCGGCAGCTACAGCGTGGTGATCCAGTTCGAGAAGGACCTCCGAGCGGAGATCGGGATCGAAGTCCTCCCCGACCGGACCCTCGAGGAGCTGGACGACGAGATGGAATTCGACGACGAGGGCGAACTCATCGAAAAGCCCAAGAAGAAGGCCCCTGCGGCGGAAGAACCCGCCGAGGAAGCCCCCGAGCCCGCAGCAGAAGACGCCTGAATCAAACCCAGGCGCCTGCAGAAGGCCAGACCTGACGACAACCAGCCCCGACCTCTCCAGAGGTCGGGGCTGTCATGCCCACTGGAGGCCCCAGGAGGGCATCCACAACGGATCAACACTCCGGGCGGATTTGTACGCTCGAACGACCGGGATGGCCGATGATGTCTCTCAGACGCCACTTCAGCTCGAAGTGCCAGGCCCATTCGGTTGCAGGAGAGTTCCATCACGATGACGACCGCCACAGCGACCCTGACACGTTCCTCCCTTCCGTGCACCCGCAAGTCGGTGACCCACAAGTTCTGGATCAACGGCCATGAAGGCTACTTGACGGTGGGTCTCTTCGAGGATGGCAGCCCGGGTGAGATCTTCATCAAGATGTCCAAGGAAGGCTCGACCCTCTCGGGCCTGATCCAGGGTTTCTGCCGAGCGTTCAGCCTCTCGCTCCAGCACGGTCTCGAGCTCCACGAGGCGACGAACCGGTTCGAGGGCATGCGCTTCGAGCCGATGGGCCCCACCAGGAATCCGGCGATTCCGGAAGTCTCCTCGATCCTCGACTACGTGGCACGCTACCTGCGCCACGAGTTCGTCGACGACGACAAGGCCTGATCACCAGGCGCTCTGGACATCCGAAAGACGAACGTGGCGAGCAGACCGCCCGCGATGTTCGCGATCAGGATCACGGCCGCCTTCGGCAGGCCGACAGCTCCCATCGCCAGCAGGCCCAGGAGGACCGCTGGGTTGAAGACGGCACTTGAAACGGGGCCGACGGCGAACATCCCCGCCATCACCATCATCCCGACGGCCAGACCGGAAGGATCCCGCCCCGCCCGGCCGGGTGCGCCGGCCACGCTGAGGATGACGAGCACCAGCGCGAAGGTGAAGAGGCATTCGGCGACCGCGATCTGCGTCCAGGTGGTGAAGAAGCCACCGCCCTCATCGGGCGGCAACACCGCGGTCGCCGCCTCCTGCGCGCCCGGTGACTCGAGCAGCATCGACTGGACCAGAACCGCGAGGAACGCCCCCAGCAACTGGACGATGACGTAGGGACCGGCATCACGAGGTGGGAAGCCGCCCCTCAGCAGGAAGCCCATGGTGACCACGGGGTTGAAGTGGGCCCCGGTGAAGGGACCGGCCATTGAGATCATCGCGACCAGGATCCCGGCGACGGCAAGCGGCGCAAGCTCCCCCGCCATCCCGCCCACTGCCGCCATCGCGATGACGAGCATGAGGAAGAACGTACCGATGAATTCCAGAAGGCAGCGCTTGGAGAGTGCCATGCCCGAACTCCCTGAAGGGTGGTCCCGTTCACCAGACCCGGTGATACGAACACCGAAGGAAGTCTAGCCGCTGACCTCGACGGCCGGGGTGACCAGCCGTTTCCGCAGGACGGCCAGGAGCGTCTCCGGCTCGAGGTACTTCCGGGGCGGGCGGAAGTAGATCTCGCTCAGGCCGGACTTGTCCCGGCCGCCGACCAGACGCACCGTCCCCTGCACACCATCCATCGCCTGTTCGAAGAGTCGAGGCGCCAGCGTGCGGAAGACCACGTCCTCCTCTCGAACCAGGATCGACCGGATCCCCATGAGTGCGGCGCCGAGTCGGAGTTCGGCAAGATCGACCAGGAGCTGCACCTGGGTGGGCGGCTCACCGTACGCACTGGCGAGATCGGCGGAGGTGCGCTCGAGATTCTCGAGGGAGTCCGCCTGCCCGATCCGACGATAGGCCTCCATGCGACGGGTGTCGGAAGGAATCCAACCACGGGGGATCGAACCGACCAGCCCGATCTCCACGGTGGTGTCGGTCCCCGAGAGCTGGACCTCGTCGCGCAACTGGGCGACTTCCTGCTCCAGGAGCTGGCAGTACATCTCGTACCCGACGGTCGCGATGTGCCCCGACTGCTCCGCGCCGAGGAGGTTGCCCGCCCCACGGATCTCGAGGTCCCGCATCGCGATCTTGAAGCCCGCGCCGAGCATCGAGAAGTCCTCGATCGCCTTCAGGCGCTTCATGCCGTCCTCGTTGACCGACTTGTCGGGCGGCAGCAGCATGTAGCAGTAGGCGCGGTGCTTGTGGCGACCCACGCGGCCTCGCAGCTGGTGCAGGTCTGAGAGCCCGAAGTTCTGGGCGTTGTTGATGAACATCGTGTTCGCGGTGGGGATGTCGATGCCACTCTCGATGATCGTGGTGCAGACGAGGATGTCCGTCTCTCGTCGGGTGAAGCGAAGCATCACCTGCTCGAGTTCGCGCGAAGACATCTGCCCGTGCCCGTGGTCGACACGCGCACCCGGTGCGAGTTTTCGGATCCTGGCCGCGACGTTCGCGATGTCCCCCACCCGGTTGTGGACGAAGTACACCTGCCCCTCGCGAGCCAGCTCGCGAGCGATCGCCTGCTTGATGCGCTGTTCGTTGTACGGCGTGACTTCGGTGACGATCGCCCGTCGATCGAGTGGCGCGGTGGTGAGCGAACTGATGTCGCGCAGGCCGAGCATCGCCATGTGGAGAGTTCGGGGAATCGGTGTCGCACTCAGCGTGAGCACGTCGGAGGTCGAGCGAAAACGCAGGAGCCGCTGCTTGTGTTCGACGCCGAAGCGCTGCTCCTCGTCGATCACGACGAGGCCGAGATCCTTGAAGTTGACGTCCTTGGAGAGGATCCGGTGGGTGCCGATGACGACGTCGACCTGACCGGTCGCGACGTCCTCGAGGATCTCGCGGGCCTCCTTGAGGGTCTTGAACCGGGACAGGGATTCGATCCGGAAGGGATAGGCGCGGAAGCGAGCGGCGAAGGTCCGTTCGTGCTGCTCGGCCAGGACGGTGGTCGGCACCAGGACCGCGACCTGCTTGCCGAATTCGACCGCCTTGAAAGCGGCCCGGATGGCGACTTCCGTCTTGCCGAAACCGACGTCGCCGCAGACCAGTCGGTCCATGGGTCGAGGCCCGGACATGTCACGCTTCGCGGACTCGATCGCGGCAAGCTGGTCCTCGGTCTCCTCGTAGGGGAACTCCGCCTCGAACTCCCGCTGCCAGGGCGTGTCGGCGGGGTAGCGGATCCCGGGCGTCGCTTCACGCGCGGCCTGGACCCGGAGCATCTCCGAGGCAAGATCGCGAACCGCCTCCTTGACCTGTTCCTTCTGGTGCTTCCAACGGCGACCTCCCATCGTCGAAAGCCTGGGTTTCGCACCGCCAGCTCCGATGTACTTCTGGACGAGGTCGATCTTCGACGCGGGCACGTGGACCTTCGTGCCTCCGGCGAATTCGAGCGTGAGGAACTCCTCCTCCCCGCCGCCATCCTTTCGGCCCATCGAACGCAGTCCGAGGAACCTGGCGATCCCGTGATCCCGGTGAACCACGTAGTCACCTGGCCCGAACCGGACGAACACCTCGCGCTCGCGACCACCTCGGACACGGACCACCCGGCGTCGGGTGGCGTATCGATGGAGCAGTTCGTGCTGCGGGACCAGGGCGATCGGATCGGCACCTTCCCAGAGGAACCCCCGATGAAGGTGGGCGACATGGATCTCCACCGAGTCATCCGCCTCCTGGTCCGCCAGCAACTGCGCGGTCCGGGTGGACTCCCCGTCGTTCTCGCAGAGGACGAGGGTGCGGAATCGTTCGGTGAGTTCCTGGACCTCCCGGAACGCCTGCGGTGCCTCCTCGTCGAAACCGGGAAGAGTGCCGAGCGGCAGGACCGTCGCGCGTTCCGGCATCACCCCGGGCGAGAACTGGTTCACGTCCAATACGGCATGCGCGCGCTCACCCAGCGCCTTGAAGACCGCCGGCGGAGGGAAGACGCCGCGCGCATCACCGACCCGCTCCCAGTAGCCGCGTGCCTGTTCGGTCAGCTCCGCGACTTCACCGAGCACGGCGATGCTTCCCTGAGGCAGGATGTCCGCGATCTGCACGGTGGCCTCGTCGGTCTGGAGGGAGTCGAGGGGCGCCCCCACCAGCTCGACCTCCTCGATCAGTCGATCGGACGCCTGGCTGACGAGGTCGATCTCGAAGATCCGCTCGACCTCGTCGCCGAAGAGATCGAGGCGGAACGGAACACCCCCGCCCGGAGGATGCACGTCGATGATGCCGCCCCGCACCGCGAATTCACCGGGATGCTCGACGGTGTCGCTGCGTTCGTAGCCCCCCGCGGCAAGCCATTCGGTGAAGGCCGCGACATCGAGCCGGTCACCGGTTCGGATCCGTCGGAGGATCGTCTCCAGTCGATCCCCGGATGGGATGCCCTGCATCAGGGCGGAGATCGGTGCGACGATGACCGACGGGGTGCGCCCTTCGAGGATGGCACGAACCAGGGAGAGCCGACCGGAGAGGAGCTCCAGGCTCACCGCCGACTCCCCGGGCAGGACCTCGAGTGCGGGGAAGATGCCGGCTTCGATTCCGAACCCCCGGAGTTCGTCGACGGCCTCGTCGGCATCATCGATGTGCGCGAGTGCCAGCAGGACCGGGCGTTCGAGTCGACGGGCAAGCGCACCGGCCAGCAGCACCGTGCTGGAACCGGCCGCCCCGCGTGCGGAGGAAGCACCTCCGGCCTCCAGGCGACCAAGCAACGGCGTCAGGATCGGATCACCACCGATCGAGTCGAGAATGCCGAGCGCTGTCTCCTTGTCGAATCCCATGGCGTGGCTCAATCAGCGCTCTCCCGCATGACCGATCGGCGAATCGCCTCGGCACGGACCGGTCCGATCCCGGGAATCCGCTCGAGTTCCTCGAGCGACTGCAGCCGGTCGGTGCGAATCCCGCGATACATCGTGCGAGCAAGCCCGGGACCGATCCCGGGGAGGAGCTCGAGCTCGGCGGGCAGGGCATCGAGGACATCGATGGAGGCGGCATCATGAGATCGATCGACCAGGGGGCTCCCGTTCTCTTCCGGCCAGGGAATCCGATCGTGACCACCCATCAGGACCGCACCGCTCCCGAGCAGGAGGGGCAGCCATGCGAAACGGATCGTGCGAGGTTCCTTCGGGATCCGGTCCGCTGCACTCACTTGCGCGCACCTTCCGAGTGGTTGGCGAGCGGCGACTGCCGGCCGGCCGACCTTCCGATCGGACGGCGAATGACCCGACGCACCGCCGCCAGCTGGGCGAGCACGCGACGTGGTGCGCCGGTGGCATCAAGAAGTCCGAGGGGCGGTTCGCCTTCCGACTCCTGGAACCGACTCCAGAGCACGCTCTCGACGACACCGACCCGGGCTCCTCGCGCCGTATCGCCCCGATGAGTCATCTTCCCGAGGATGATCCCGAACATGGTGGACGCCCAGTTCGCCTGGCGTTCCGGGGTCCAGGGCTCGATCCATGAACCGGCTTCCGGTTCGTCACTTCCGGCCGGCGCGCAGAAACCGGTGATCATCATCGGACGATCGAGCCGTCCCATCCCGTCGATCGCATCACTGAAGGACAGGAGATCCCTCGCTTCCGAGCCGTTTCGATTCAGGCCGCACTCGAAGCAGAGCCCGAAGCAGTCGATGTGCACGCCCTCGTCGAGGGCGCGCACGGCGTACTCGTAGCCTCGAACGGAATCCCGGAACTGCCCGACCTGGTCGTCGAAGGGCTGCACCAGCTCGACGAGCACCTTGGCGCTCCGGCGGGCCTGGCGGACGAGGACCGCGCTGCGCCTGGTGAGGTCGATCATCTGCTCGTGGGTCAGCGGGGCGAAACGATTGACGTGCACCCCCGAGGCGACGCACCAGATCGCGACGTGCTCCGCGTACCTGGCGACGACCTGCTCCTGGTGCTCCCAGATCAACCGGCAGAAGGACGAGTAGTCATCACGTGCGCTGCGCGCCCACTCCGGAATCGCTTCCGGACGCAGGTCGACAAGCGGGCCGAGCAGGACCGGACGCTGATGTCGACGTGCCCAGTCGATCCAGAGATCGATGCACTCGAACTCGAAGCGTCCCTGTTCGGGCTGCACCACGTTCCAGGGGGTCTCGATCATCACCACCCCGAACTCCCTGAATTCCGGAAGGTCCTCGGCGGGCGGCGGCACCCTCGGGTCGACCCGGAACCCAAGCGCGGTCTCGGATGCGGCGCTGGCCCCGTATCGGGCATGCAGCAGACCGTCTGCGTAGTTCCGTGCCAGCATCTCCCCGGCCTGGACCGCGGCGACGACCGCCTCCCGAGCCAGGGCGACCTCACTGGCACGATCCGGCGCGAGCACCGCTTCGGCAAGTCTCGCCCGTCCCTGCTCGAAACGGGCGAACGCCTCGATGGCGATCCCCGGGGCGAACATCTGCCAGTCCTCGCACTTGTGGAGGAAATGCCGCATCCGCTCTCGCGCCAGTTCGAGCATGAGGTCGTACGGCTCCGCCCTGGGTGGCAGGAGGGTGGTCCGGAGCTTGAGGTTCCCGATCCCCGGAAGCTCGACCTGGAGGACGAGGGCCGCGGAGTTCGCCAGCCCCCCCGGCTCGTCGATCCGGCAGACGATCCTGCGCCCGGAGTCATCCAGACCGATGTCGGCCTCGATCGGCCACCCCCGGCGGGCGATCATGTACGCATGCTCCACCCGCACCCGATCGACATCGGATGGTTCGAGATCGAAATGGAAGATATCCGAGCCCATGGCCGACCGGCTCCCAGGGAGGATCTGTTCATGACCAGTGTATCGCCTGACGGCTGGGCAACGCGAGCGAATCACGTTTAGACTGTCCCCCATGAACAACACCCTAGAAGCCGTCTACAGAACCGATTTCAACCTTCCTGACCGCCGCGAAGGCAAGGTCCGCGACATCTACCGGGTCCCCATGGAGGGACGCACCGATCCCGTCCTGATCGTCGCCTCGGACCGCATGAGTGCCTTCGACGTGGTCATGCCGACACCGTTCCCCGGAAAGGGCAGGCTCCTCACCGAGATCAGCCTCGCCTGGTTCGATCGCATTCGAACCGCCGGCATCATCCAGGACCACCTGCTCTCGACCGATCCCGCGGACGTGCCGGGACTCGACGAGGACGAACGCGCCTCACTCGAGGGTCGCATGATGCTCTGCCGCGCCGCGGAAGTCGTGCCGATCGAATGCGTCGTGCGCGGGTACCTCTCCGGCAGTGGCTGGAAGGACTACCAGGCGACCGGCTCGGTCTGCGGTGTCGAACTTCCGGAAGGACTCCAGAACTCATCGAAGCTCCCGGAACCGATCTTCACCCCGGCCACCAAGGCCACCGAAGGTCACGACGAGAACATCGACTTCGAACGTGCCTGCGAGATCGCCGGCACCGAGGTCATGACGCGCCTGCGCGACCTCTCGCTCCAGATCTTCGAGTTCGGTCGTGCGTACGCGGCGGAACGAGGCATGATCCTCGCGGACACCAAGTTCGAGTTCGGCTTCGCGCTCGACGCGGACGGGAACCCGACCGACGAGCTCATGCTCATCGACGAGGTCCTCACGCCCGATTCGAGTCGCTACTGGCCCGCCGAGGACTACGAGCCCGGCCGTGAGCAGGACAACTTCAACAAGCAGATCTTCCGAAACTGGCTGCAGGAGATGTGCGACCGTGGCGACTGGGACAAGACCCCGCCCGGACCGTCCATTCCAGCGGAGATCGTCAGCCAGACGATCGCGAAGTACCACGAGGCGGCGAACCGCCTCGGCAGCTGATCATCTTGATCGAGGCCGTCAGGTGCCGCCCTCAGGCGAGGGCGGCATCGACGGCATTCCTCAGCAGCATCGCGACGGTCATCGGACCGACACCACCGGGCACCGGGGTCAGCCAGCCGGCGACCTCGCGGACGCCGTCGAAGTCGACGTCGCCGACGGTGCGCCGCTTGCCGTCGTCTCCGACGATCCGGTTGATCCCGACGTCGACCACCACCGCACCGGGCTTGACCATGGCCGGGGTGACCAGGCCGGGGACCCCCGCTGCCGAGACGATCACGTCGGCCTCCCGCGTCGCCGCGGCGAGATCCGGGGTGAACTTGTTCGTCGAGACGACGGTCGACTCGGCGCGCATGAGGAGAACCGCGACCGGCTTGCCGACGATGTTGCTCGCACCGATCACGACGCACCGCGCACCCTTGAGTTGGATGCCGGTCGACTCGATGAGTTCGACCGCGGCAAGTGCGGTGCAGGGAACGAGACTTCGTCGCCCGTAGACCACGTTGCCGATGTTCGCGGGATTGACGCCTTCGATGTCCTTCTCCGGAGCGATCAGTGACTGGATGCGTTCGGTGTCGACGCCGTCGGGAAGCGGCAGGTGCAGCATCAGTCCGGTGACGTCCTCGTCGGTGTTGAGCAGGAGCACCCGTCCCGCGATCTCGTCGTAGCCGGCACCGTCGGGAATCCGGTGCAGGACGTACTTGATCCCGACGTCGGCACAGGTCGATTCCTGGTTGCGGGCGTAGAGCTCGGCGGAGCGATCACTGCCGACCAGGACCGCGTCCAGTCGGACCGGACGTGCCGCCTCAGCCACCCGTTTCGCGATCGAGTCCCGGACCGCCTGTCCAAGTGCCTTGCCGTCGATGAGCTGAGCCTGAGTCACCGTTCTGGTCTCCATGCGGGCAGGATAGCCGCCTTGAGGGGGCATGGTGTGGATTCGTCATCATCCCGCCCCTTTGGGGGTACGATGGAGGGCCATCTTCACGACCATCCCCAAGGAGGATCCCATGCTTCGATTCCTGACCACGGCGGCCGTTGCCGCACTCTGCTCCGTCGCCGCCGCCCAGGAAGGCGCACCCGCCCCCGCAGGCCCGACCCTGACCCTGGGTGACAAGGCTCCCGCGACCGCGGTCAAGGTCGTCAAGGGCACCTTCGACGGCAAGTTCGCGAACGACAAGGTCTACGTCGTCGAGTTCTGGGCGACCTGGTGCGGCCCGTGCAAGACCAGCATGCCCCACCTCACCAAGCTCCAGAAGGAGTACAAGGACAAGGGTGTCACGATCATCGGCATCTCCGACGAGACCGAGGACAAGGTCAACAACTTCATCGGCAGCGGTGACTGGCCGCAGAAGACGGAATACGTCATCGCCATCGATGACAACCGGAAGACCAGCACCAACTACATGAAGGCCGCCGGCCAGGGTGGCATCCCCACCGCGTTCATCGTCGGCAAGACCGGCCTGGTCGAGTGGATCGGTCACCCGATGTCGATGGACGAGCCCCTCGCCCAGATCGTCGACGGCACCTACGACCTCGAGGCCACCAAGGCGGAGTTCGCCAAGGAGCAGGCGTTCGACCTCCTGATGCAGCAGGCCCAGCAGAAGATGATGACCGCCTTCCAGGCCCAGAACTGGGACGAGCTCATGAGCATCATGGACGGTCTCAAGGAACAGGCCCCGGCATCGATGGTCCCCCAGATCCAGATGCAGCAGTTCACGGTGATGGCAGCGATGGCGAACATGCCCGAGGCCGCCAACCGGATCGCGACCGAGATCATCAACCAGCACGGTGATGACGCGCAGATGATGAACGCCCTGGCCTGGTCGATGGCGACCGATCCCCGGATCATGGAACCGAACCTGGACCTCGCACTCAAGGCCGCCAACCTCGGCGTCAAGGCCTCCAACGGCGAGGATGCCAGCGTTCTCGACACCCTGGCGACCGTTCAGGCCGAGATGGGTGACTTCGAAGCCGCGATCAAGACCGAGGAAAAGGCCGTCGGCATGATCGAGGACGGTGACATGAAGGCCGAGTTCGAGGCGAAGATCGCCGAGTGGAAGGCCGAGATGGCCACCACCGGCTGAGCCCGGCTCCGACCATGACAAGACTTCACGAGAAGGCCCCACGCCCCTTCCACCGGCCTACATCAAGATAC
>JAKVBQ010000014.1:0-14544 GCA_022447205.1 Phycisphaerales bacterium | reverse complement strand
CCCCGCGACGGCCGGCGGCGAGGGCCGGGGGCCTTCTGCATGGTCCGTTCCTCGGTCGCGTCAATCGATCGCGACTTCATGCCCTGCATCGCTGGAGGCGTAGATCGCCTCGATCAGCGACTGCACGCAACGACCGTCCTCGCCGGTCGCATGCGGTGCGACACCATCACGCACCGCGGCGATGAACTGCGCGTACTGTCGAGCCCAGGCATCGTCATGGCTGTCGGTGGTGACGAAGTGCGGGGAGACGTCGGCGATCATCCCCTCCTCCTCGGTGGCGATCTGGACCTTGTCACCGAAGAGCTCGAAGTAGCAGCCCGCCTTCGTGCCGAGCACCGTCATGCCGTTGGGGAGGACGCCTTCGGGCACGTTCGCCGCCCAGGTCACGTTCAGCTCGAGGGTCATCTGATTCGCGAAGCGGACCAGTGCGACCGCACCGTCCTCGACATCGAAGACACCGTCGAGTTTCGGCGGTCCCGACCACATGTTCGTGTAGCGGTAGTCCTTGATCGGTGAACCGAACTTCGAGACCACGTGGCCGCTGGCCCGGACCGGTTCATGGTTGTCGGTGAGATGCATCGCGAGGTCGAGGACGTGGACACCGATGTCGATCAGCGGCCCGCCACCCGAGAGGGACTTGTCGGTGAACCAGCCGCCCAGGCCGGGAATGCCGCGTCGTCGATAGAGCGAACACTTCACGTGGTAGATCTCGCCGAACCGTCCGGCATCGATGAACTGCTTCGCCGCATGTGCGGTCGGCAGGCCGCGGCAGACGAAGCCGACCTGGAGCACGCGACCGGATCGATCCCGCGCGGCGATGAGCTCGTCGCACTCCGCGACGGAGATCGCCATCGGCTTCTCGAGGAGGACGTGCTTGCCGGCCTCGAGGGCGGCGACGGCACAATCCTTGTGCACGTTGTTGGGCACCGCCACGGCGACCGCATCGACATCGGAGGCAAGCAGCTCGTCGATCGAGGGGTGGGTGATGCAGCCCTCGTGCAGGTCGCTCAGGGTCTCGGCCCGATCGACCTTGACGTCCCAGGTACCGGCGATCTCCAGCCCGGCCTTCGACGCATTCCGGGCATGGACGTTGCCGATCGACCCACAACCGATGATCCCGATCTTGAAAGACATGACGCGGCTCCAGAAGGGTGTTTCCCGGCCTGATTCAGGCAGGTTGGACCCGGACAGTCTATCCTGCATGATCCAAGACACCAGCAGCCCCGTGGACGCTCCCCCACGGATCGGCGTGCCCGCTCCAGCGCACCTGCAGGACCAGACCCAGTCCATGACACGAACGGCCTACCTCATCTCCTCGACCATGTTCGTCCTGGCGGGCTGCACCCCCTACCAGCCGGCCGACCGGCATGCTCCGGAAGTGGCGGTCCCGGATCGGTTCATCGCCCCGACACCGGGTGTGACGCCGCCGGAGCACTGGTGGCTCGCCTTCGGGGATGAAGCGCTCAATGCCACCGTGCTCGAGGCGTTCGAGGGGAATCTCGACCTGCGCCAGGCCTGGGCACGCCTCGACCAGTCGATGGCCCAGGCCAGGATCCTCGGCGCCCCCGTCTATCCCGACGTGAACCTCGACGGTTCCGCGGATCGGACTCGCACCAGCAACGATGGTGACCCCCTCTACACCAACCGGTTCCGGGTCGGCCTGAGCCTGACCTGGGAACTCGACCTCTGGCGCAAGATCGCCAACCGTGCCGAAGCCGCGACGCTGCTGGCCGACGCCAGCCGGGACGATGCCGAGCAGACCGCACTGCTCCTCTCGGGAACGGTGGTCGACCTCTGGTTCACGATCCAGGAACAGGAGCGACTGCTGGCGGTGCTGCAGGAACAGATCCAGTCCTCGCGAGATCAGTTGCAGGTGATCGAGACCCGCTACGGCCAGGGCATCGGCAGTGCGTTGCAGGTGTTGCAGCAACGACTCCAGCTTGCACAGGTCGAATCGGAACTCCCCACCGTCGAGTCGATCCTGGCGACCACCAGGAACCAGCTGGCGGTGGTCCTCGGACGACCGCCCCAGGACCCCGGCTTCAGGACCCCCGAACCGGACCTCCCGGAGCTGCCTGCATTCCCGACGTTGCCCGCCCCGCGCGAACTCCTGGACACCCGACCCGACCTCCGTGCGGCGTACAAGCGCCTTGCCGCCGCGGATCTCGAGGTCGCCGCCTCGATCGCGGACATGCTGCCGACGGTGCGCATCAGTCTCGAAGGGTCGTTCAGCTCACCGAGCCTTTCGAGCCTGTTCGACGACACCATCGGCAGCCTCGGGGGCAGCCTCCTCCAACCGATCTTCGACGCGGATCGACGTGGTTCGGAAGTCGACCGACGCAAGGCGATCGTGCGGGAGCGCGCGGAATCCTTCAGCGAGCAGTTCCTCGTCGCCCTCCGGGAGATCAAGGATGCGATCGACCGTGAACGAAACCAGATCCAGCTTCTTGCCGACATCACGAGGCAGGTCCGGATCGCCAGCGCGACGCTCCTCGAGGCCAGGTTCCGCTACGCCAACGGACAGAACGAGTACCTCGACGTCATCTCCGCGATCCAGTCGCTCCAGGGTGTCCAGCGTCGGGAGGTGGTGATCCGCAGGAACCTCCTCGCCAACCGGGCGGACCTGTACCTCGCACTCGGTGGGGACTGGCTGAGAACCCTTGAACCACCGGAATCGGAAGCGGGAGCGAACGCCTCCGAATCGACGGACACGAAACGAGAGCCAACGGCATGAACACGACCGAACAGTCCAACCATGAAGCAGCCACTGCGTCGAGACCGCCCGCGGTCGCCGGTGTGTTCATCGCGGTCCTGAGATTCTGCCTGCCGATCGTGGTGCTCGGCGGCGCGGTCTGGGCGGCACTCGCCCTGGTCGGCTCGCGACCGGCACCGGTGCTCGCGAAGTTCGAGCCGCGCGCCACCCTGGTCGAGACGATGCAGCCGGAAGTCGGGAACGACCGCGCGGTCATCAGCGGCTTCGGGACGGTCGAGGCCCATCGACGCCTGAACCTCCAGCCGCAGGTCGGCGGCGAGGTCCGCTCGCTCAATCCCGCCCTGGTCCCGGGCGGTCTCGTGTCGCTCGACGACGTCCTGCTTCAGGTCGACCCCCGCGACTACGAGCTCGAGGTCGAGCAGCGCATGACCGACGTGACCACCGCCGAGGTCGCCCTGCAGATGGCGGAGGCCAACGGCCTGGTCGCGGAACGGGAATGGAAGCTGCTGGGCGAGGAGATCGAGACCACCGAACTGGGTGAACAGCTCGCACGGAAGGAACCGCAGCGACTCGAGGCGAAGGCCAAGCTCAATGCCGCACTCGGTCGCCTCCAGATGGCGAACCTCGACCTCGAGCGCACCACGCTGAGCGCACCGTTCAACGCACTGGTCATCGAGGACTCCGTCGAGGTCGGCCAGGTGGTCGCCCCCGGAAGCCGCATCGGCACCCTGGTGGGAACCGACCAGTTCGAGGTGATCGCATCGGTCCCGATCGCGAAGCTCGACTGGATCACGATCGATCCGGAACAGCCGGAACGGAACTCGACCGCTCGGGTCAGCCTCGAGCTGGGAGAAGGCCGACGACTGGAGCGCACCGCACGGGTGTCGCGACTCGCAGGCGAGGTCGAACGCTCCGGCAGGCTCGCGAAGGTGATCCTCCTGATCGACGACCCACTCAACCGCGACGAGGAACCCGGACGCACCCCGTTGCTGCTCGGCAGCTACGTGCGGATCGAGATCGAAGGCCCCGAGATCACGGACGTCATCGAACTGCCCCGTTCGATCATCCACGAGGACGACACGATCTGGGTGATGACCAACGATGACACCCTGGCGATCCGGAAGCTCGACGTGATCGTGGGGCGCATCGATTCGGTCCTGGCCCGCGTCGAACTCGCACCGGGCGAGGAGATCGTCACCAGTCCGCTCGGCGTCGCCCTGCCGGGCATGCCTCTCGAACGCCTCGGCGGTGACGATGCCGCTTCCGGCACGAAGGTGGCCGACTCGTGAGCAGTCCGACCCGGCAACCACGCGGCGCGATCGCCTGGATGGCGAGCCATCCGGTCGCGGCCAACCTCCTGATGGCGGCGCTCCTGATCGGCGGCTTCTTCTCCGCCACGAAGATCAAGCAGGAGGTCTTCCCCGAGTTCTCCCTGGACGTCGTGGGGATCTCGATCCCCTATCCGGGCGCGAGTCCCGAGGAGATCGAGACCGGGGTCCTGATGGTGACCGAGGACGCGGTCCGCGGGATCGAGGGCGTCAAGCGGATCACCTCGACTGCAAGCGAGGGACGTGGATCGATCAGCGTCGAGATGATGGCGAGTGCCGACATCGAACGCGCGCTGCAGGACGTGAAGAACGCCGTCGATCGCATCGTGACCTACCCCGAGGACATCGAACGACCGACGGTCTCACTGCTTGAGAACCGGAACAAGGTCGTGACCCTTGCGGTGCTCGGTCCCTACTCGGAAGCGACGTTGCGCGACACCGCGGAACGGATCCGCGACGAGATCGCGACGCGCGAGGACGTCACGATCGCCGAACTCGGCGCGACGAAGGGCCTCGAGATCTCGGTCGAGATCCCGAGCGGCACCCTGCGTTCCTACGGGCTCACCCCCGCGGATGTCGCCTCACGAATCCGGTCCAGCGCGATCGAGATCCCCGCCGGCAGCATCAAGACCGACGCAGGCGAGGTCCTGATCCGGACCACCGAACGCCGTGAATTCGGACGGGACTTCGCGGACATCCCGATCATCTCGAGACCGGACGGTTCGGTCGTGCGGCTCGGTGAGATCGCGAACATCGTCGACGGCTTCCAGGACGTGGACCTGTACACCACGGTCGACGGCCAACCCGCAGTGACCGTCGACGTCTTCCGTGTCGGCATGCAGACCCCGGTCTCGATCTCCACCGCGACGCGGGAGTACCTCGCGAACCTGGGCCCCGAACTCCCGGAGGGGATGAGCACCGCCATCGTCTCCGACGATTCGTTGATCTACCAGGATCGCATCGACCTGCTGCTGCGCAATGCGTTCCTCGGCCTCGCCCTGGTGCTCCTGATGCTGGGCCTGTTCCTCGAACCCCGGCTCGCGTTCTGGGTGACGCTTGGGATACCGATCTCGATCATGGGATCGTTCCTCTTCCTGAGCGGCACCGATGCCTCGATCAACATGATCTCGCTCTTCGCGTTCATCGTGACCCTCGGCATCATCGTCGACGACGCGATCGTGGTCGGGGAGAACATCTACGAGAAGCGCGAACAGGGCATGCCCGCGATGCAGGCGGCGATCGAGGGTGCACGTGAGATCGCCGCACCGGTGACCTTCGCGGTCCTGACCAACATCGTCGCGTTCATGCCGATGCTCTTCGTGCCGGGTGCGAGCGGTCGACTGTTCCTGCAGATTCCCGCGGTCGCGATCAGCGTGTTCGCCATCTCACTGGTCGAGTCGCTGTTCGTCCTCCCCGCCCACCTCTCCCATGCCCCGAAGCGGACCCTGTTCTGGAGGATCGCCGCGATCCCGTCGACGTACTTGAGCCGGTGGATGAACACGTTCGTCGACAAGGTCTACGGTCCGATCGTCAGGTTCGCCACGAGGGAGCACTACCTCACGGTCTCGATCGGGGTCGGCATGCTGATTCTCTGCGTGAGCACGGTCATCGGCGGGTGGATCCCCTTCACCTTCATGCCGAAGATCGACTCGGACAACATCACCGTCAACGCACGCCTTCCGATCAGCGTGCCCGTCGAGCGGACGGAAGCGGTCCAGGAGCGACTCCTCGACGCCCTGCAGGCGACGATCGAGGAGACCGGTGGCATGGAGACCGTCGAGAACATCCAGTCGGTGGTGGGCGGGACGATCTCCTCCTTCTCGCCGGTCTCGAGGCCCTCGAGCGGTGGTTCGAACATCCTCGGCATCAAGGTCGAGCTCGCTCCCGAGGACATGAGAACGGTGTCGGCCGACGAATTCAGTCGCATCTGGCAGGAGAAGACCGGGGACCTCGCCGGCCTCGAGAACCTCACCTTCAAGAGCGAGATCGGTCGATCCGCGGGGGCTGCCGTCGACGTCCAGCTGAGTCATCGGGACCGGGACATGCTCGATGCGGCGAGCCTCACGCTCGCCGATGCGCTGCGCGGCTTCGAGGGCGTTTCCGGGATCGATTCCGGTGTGGCACGCGGCAAGCCGCAGCTGAACTACGAACTGACCCAGGAGGCGCGCAGCCTCGGACTCGATTCCATGGCCCTCGCCAGGCAGACCCGCAGCTACCTCTTCGGTTCCGAAGCCCTCCGCCAGCAGCGAGGCCGCAACGAGATCCGGGTCATGGTCCGCCTGCCCGAAGAGGAACGCGAGACGCTGCACACCCTCGAGAACCTGCTGCTGCGTGCGCCCGACGGCACCGAGATCCCGCTCAATGAAGCGGTCATCGAACAGCAAGGCAGGGCCTACACCTCGATCAAGCGGACCGACGGTCGACGTGTGAATTCAGTGACGGCGGAGATCGACGCCAGCAGGATCACCGGCAACGAGGTGGCGGAGGTCCTCGAAACGGAGATGCTTCCCCAGCTGGCGAGACAGTACCCCGGCCTGACCTGGTCGTTCGAGGGCGAACAGTCCGACCAGCAGGATTCACTGGCCAGTCTCGGTGTCGGTTTCGGCTACGCGCTGTTCGGGATCTACGCCCTGCTCTCGATCGCCTTCCGCAGCTGGCTCCAGCCGATCATCGTGATGAGTGCGATCCCCTTCGGCATCATCGGCGCCATCATCGGGCACCTGCTGCTCGGCTACGGGCTGAGCCTGATCTCGCTCTTCGGGATCGTGGCCCTCGCCGGGGTGGTGGTCAACGACTCCCTCGTGCTCCTGGTGACCGCGAACAACCTGCGCGCGAAGCACCCGGAGCTCTCGGCGCGTGAGGTCATCTGCCGTGCCGGTGCACGTCGCTTCAGGCCGATCATCCTGACCAGCGTCACGACGTTCTGCGGCCTGCTGCCGATGATCTTCGAGACCTCGCTCCAGGCACGGTTCCTGATCCCGATGGCGATCTCGATCGCGTTCGGGATCCTCTTCGCGACGTTCATCATCCTGCTGATCGTCCCCGGGCTCTACCTGATCCTCGACGACATCCTCCGCCTGAAGAGCTGGTTGTTCGGTGCCACGGAAGAGGCCGGGGAGACGCCGGGCAGCCTCCCGGGACGAACCACCTGATGGCTGACCGGGAGCCGCCAATCCTCGTCATCGGTGCCGGCATCCTCGGACTGTCCACCGCCTGGCACCTCGTGGAACGTGGCGCGGAAGTCCTGGTCATCGATCGGGATCGGATCTCCGACGGTGCCTCTTCCGGCAACGCCGGTCTCATCAGCTTCGGCCACCCCCCGCTGACCCGTCCCGGGGTCTCCATCCAGGGGCTCAAGTGGATGTTCGACCGGACCAGCCCGCTGTACATCAAGCCGAGACTGGACGCCGAACTCCTCCGCTGGATGTGGTCGTTCCACCGCCACTGCAACCAACGACACTTCGAACGCTGCATGGAAGTGCTCTGCGCGCTCGGCGGCCTGAGTGCGACCTGCTTCGAGTCGATGCTTGCAGACACGAACATCGACTGTGACTGGAGACGGAGCGGCTGGGACGACGTGTGCATGTTCGATTCGACGCTCGATCACGCCGAGGAGGAGGCCGCGCTCCTCGAGCCCTTCGGGTACCGGTCCAGGCGGATCGACGGCGACACCCTTCGTGCGGAGAACCCGGTCTGGAAGTCCTCGGTGTCGGGCGCGATCCGCTACGAGGACAGTGCGACGGTCAACCCGCATGCGTTCACCGCGGGCCTCGCCCGGGAACTGGCCGCGCGCGGCGTGCGTTTCCGGCACGACTGCACGGTCGCGAGCCTGGTCGAACGCGGCGATGCGATCATCGGAGTCCGGCTCGACAGCGGCGAGGAGATCGAGGCCACGAGCACCGTTCTCACCGCCGGCGTCTGGAGTGACACGATCGCACGAGGGATCGACCTGCGCATCCCGATGCAACCGGCCCGGGGCTACCACCGTGATCTCGGCGGACTGGAACACGTGCCGAGTCTCGGTTGCGTCCTCAACGAGACGTTCATCGCGGTCACGCCGTTCCACGACACGCTCCGACTGGCGGGCACCCTGGAGATCGCCGGCTTCAACGCGCCCTGGCTCGAGGATCGACTCGGCCACCTGACCGATGCGTGCGGCCGCTACCTCAACGGCATCGATGATGCCGTGGTGACGAGTGAATGGGCGGGCTATCGACCCTGCACCCCGGACGGACTGCCGGCCATCGGTCGGGTGACCACCCACGAAGGTCTCTTCGTCGGGACCGGACACGCGATGATGGGCATGACCCTCGGCCCTGGCAGCGGACGGATCCTCGCCGAGACGATCCTCGGCGAGACACCGAGCTACCAGTCGGGAATGCTGTCACCGATGCGGTTCTGACGAGGGCTAGCAGTCGCCCCAGGCGCCGAGGATCACCAGCAGGTCGGCGCCGTCCACCATCCCGTTGCCGTCGTAGTCGAAGAGCGGATCGGCCGTGTCCCAGGCCCCGAGGAACATCGTGAGATCCGCGCCATCCACCATGCCGTCGCCATCGGCATCGGCTGGACAGGGGATGTCGCAATCGAGGCAGGTCGAACCGATGCAGTTGTCGCCGGCGTCATTCCAGATCCCGACGATCTCCTCCGGGGTGTTTCCGCACAGGAAGCTGTCCGAGATGGTCGGTGCGATGATGTCGGAACCGTTGTAGACCCCGCCGCCCTCGATTGCCGCCTCGTTCCCGGTGAACTCGCAGGAGATCACCATGCTTCCGCTGTCGCTCCGATCGGCGATTCCACCGCCACGAAGCAGGGCGATGTTGTCCAGGAACCGACACGAGAAGAGGACCGGCGCGCTGCCGTAGAGATTGACGATGCCCCCGCCGTAGTTCGCGGTGTTCCCCTCGAACAGGCAGTTGGTGATCGTGGGATTGCTGCCGTTGAAGTTGCAGATGCCCCCACCACTGTTCCCGGCGACATTGCCGCTGAAGACGGTGTCGATCAAGGTGGGGAAGCTGGCGATGTTCACGATGCCGCCACCATCACCGGTGCAGGCATTGGCGATGAAGAGGCAGTTGCGGACCAACGGCGTCGCCCCGGGTCCGACGTACATGCCACCACCCGAACCGGAGGCGCTGCCTCGGGTGACCACGAGATTCTGGAAGACGGTCAGCGCGGTCTCCGAATTCGCACAGCGGATCGGTCGGATCGTGTCACGACCGTCGATGACGCTCGCGGGCAGCCCGTCTTCGTCGACCACACCAAGGAGCGTCAGGGCCTTGCCTTCGGGATTGATGCTCGAATCCGGGGTGTAGGTCTCAGCCCGAAGCTCGATCACGTCACCTTCCGAAGCGGCGTCGATCGCGTCCTGGATCCGGGCGTAGTCGCAGCCCTGCGCGCAGACCGTCAGGGTGTCCTGGGCGAACGCGCCGCTCGAAAGGAGCGCCAGGAGGCAGGACAGGATGAAGTTGGACCGGATGGTCATGAGCACATCGATCTCCGTGCGGGTGACAAGCAGATGGTAGGAGGAGTCGGGTTCAGGACAAATGAAATGACACCACATTTCAAAAACGCATCCCGTTCGAACCTCCTCGAACGATCGATGCGAACCAGGCCCAGTAATACGGCTCCACACGGGAAACGGACGCTTGCTTCACGATCCACGGAACAGGATCCCGGCAGGGTGCACGGGGGGCGAGAATTCAATGAATTGAACCGGGACCCTCACGGGACGGTCGACCGATCACAACCAGGCCGCTCCACGCACGCCACTGGAGTCGCCATGCCGGGCGACCCGGACCGGGGTCTCGCTGCCGTCGCTGAAGACATGCTCGGGTAGATGCCGCTCGACGTGTTCGGCGAGACCGGGCAGGTTGCTGACCCCGCCACCGAGCACGATCACGTCGGGATCGAGCACGTCGACCACGGTCGCGAGTGATCGGGTGAGCCGATCGCGGAAGCGATCGAGACAGGCCACCGCATCCGGTCGACTGCTGTCAGCCAGCTCGCCGACCGTCAACGAGTCACCGGTCTCCGCCCGGAATTCCGCCTCGATCGCGGTGCCCGAGAGATACTGTTCGAGGCAGTCGTTCCGACCGCAGTAGCAGGCACGAGGCGACCACGCGGCACCGTCACGTCGAGGCAGGGCGATGTGCCCCCATTCCCCGCCCACGAGGTTGCGTCCCGCCCAGACCGTCTTGTCGATGACCACGCCCCCACCGCACCCGGTGCCGAGGATCACGCCGAAGACCACGCGGCCATCCGCCCCCGCACCATCCACCGCCTCGCTCAGGGCGAAGCAGTTCGCGTCGTTCGCGGTCGAGACCGAGCAGCCCAGGGCGCGGGCGAGGTCCTCACGCAGCGGACGACCGTTCAGGCAGGTCGAATTCGCGTTGCGATGCAGTCCGGTGAGGGGATTCGCGGAGCCGGGTGTCCCGACCCCGATCGAGACCTCGGCATCGACGGATCCACGCACCTCCTCGACAAGTCCCCGGATCGCTTCGATCGTGCCGTCGTAGTCACCCTGCGGTGTCGGAACCCGCTTGCGCCAGAGCTCGTTCCCTGCATCGTCCAGGGCGATGCCCTCGACCTTCGTCCCGCCGAGGTCGATTCCGATGCGAACGCTCATCGATCCACGCCCCCGACCAGCACCCGGGTGACGAGTTCACCTCGCCCCGCGAGGACGAGCGCCGCGGCGAGCTGGTCGTCACGCGCACCGGCGAGCGAGGGATGCCGGTGATCGACGAGGATCAGGTCCGCCCAGCATCCGGTCTCGATGCGCCCCGCATCGAGACCGAGCGCGTGTGCGCCCCCGCGTGTTCCGATCTCGAGCAGGGTCGTGCCGACATCCCCGGACTCGCCACGAAGGACACCACGCCCTTCGCGTGCCAGTCGCTGCACGTACTCGAGCCAGCGGAGTTCCTCGAAGGGATCCGTTCGCGAATTGAGGTCGGTGCCGACCGAGAGCGAGGCGCCGGCCTCGCACATCACCGGGAGATCCGCGATGCCGTCCCCGAGATTGGCCTCGGTGACGGGGCAGAGGCAGACCTGTCCCCCGGCGGCGGCGTAGTCACGCATGTCATCCGGTTCGGTGTGGGTGCAGTGCACCGCGACCACGTTGTCCGAGACCACTCCATGGTCGAGGAGCAGGCGCATCGGGGTCGTTCCGTGCACGGCGCGACAGGTCTCGATCTCCCTGGGTGCCTCCTCGAGGTGGATGTGGAACGGCAGGCCGCGTTCGAGCGAGGCCCGGTGCAGCCTGACGATGTCCTCGATGGCCACCGCACGCACGCTGTGGGCGACGATGCCGAGGACATGACGGGGATCATCGATCTCCTCGGCGAGTGCGTCGAGTCGATGAAGGTAGTCGTCGACCGATCCGGCATCGAAGCGCGACTGCGCACCGGCAAGCGGTGCACCGATGTCGCCGGTGAGGTAGCAGGCCGGGAGCAGGCGGAGGCGGATGCCGACCTCGGTCGCAGCATCGAGCACCGCCCGGTCGAGGGCGTGTCGATCCCCGGGTCCGGATCCGGCATGACGCACGTAGTGGAATTCTCCGACACTGGTGAACCCCTGGCCAAGCATCTCACGGAAGGCTGCGGTGCTCAGCTCCCGACAACGATCGACGTCGAGGGTGTCCACCAGTTCGTACATCGCCTCGCGCCAGCCCCAGAAGGTGCTGGGGTCCTTGGGGAAGGTCTCCGCGACACCACGCAGTCCGAACTGGAACGCGTGGGAGTGGGCGTTGACGAAACCGGGCAGGAGTGCGCCTTCGAGTCGTTCCGGGTCACCGGGCAGGTCCCTGCCCACCGCAGCGATCCGACCCGAGGCATCGACGGCGACCCGAAGGTCCCGTTGGAAAGCACCGTCATGCCAGGTCAGGGTCGGTTCGAGGAGTCGCTCCATGCGGGCGATGGTAGCATCTCGCAGGTGACCAAGGCCCACTTCACGGAGCACCCGATGTCGAAGAAGAAGTCCCGTCGAACGATCACGCCCGAGGATCTGCTGCGCATCGTGCGGGTCGGTGATCCGACCCTTTCGCCGGACGGCACGCGAACCCTCTTCACCACCCGGACCTGCGGTGAGCGCAACGACCAGCCCGCACAGTTGTGGATGGCCGATTGCGACGAGGACCGGGTGCGCCGGCTGACCGCAGGACCGCGCGACTCCGGAGGTCGGTTCAGCCATGACGGCAGTGCGGTCTTCTTCATCCGCTCCCGCGAGAAGGGCTCGCCGCAGATCGCGGTGGTGCCGCTCGACGGCGGCGAGGCGGAGGAACTGACCGAGCTCAAGCCCGGCACGATCGGCAGCATGCAGGTCGACCCCGCGGGCCGGTTCATCGCCTTCACCTGGCGGATGACCGATCCCGATCGCACCGCGGCCGCGGCGGCCGAGCGCACCGAGAGCGGCGCGAGCGAACCGCCGCTGGTGGTGGACGATCCCTGGTACCGACTCGACGGTGACGGGTACTTCGGCGCCGAGCGGTTCGGCCTCTGGATGCTGGACCTCGCCACGCGCGAACTGACCTGCCTCGACCGAAAGGACAATGCGGGTGGGATCGACTTCGCCTTCAGCCCCGACGGTCGCTCGATCGCCTACGTGACCAACCGGGCGAAGCGGGCGATGCTGCAACCGTGGCGGGAGGAACTGCGCATCGTCGACCTCAAGAGCGGACGCAACCGCAGGCTCGACTGGCTTCCGGAGGGCCCGAAGTCAGCGCCGAGCTGGAGCCCCGACGGCGGTTCGATCGCGTTCGCCGGACGCGAGGGTCGGGAGAGCGCGTACTCCACCGACAACCTCGAGCTGCTGGTCGCCGACCTGAAGAAGAAGAGGGTCCGGAGCCTGAGCGCCCACGAGGACGAATGCCTGATGTCGGTCGCGATCTCCGACAGCGCCGACGCCAGCTTCGCGAGCAGCCTGTTCTGGTCGCGCGACGGCAAGCGGATCTGGACCCGGATCGGCCGCGACGGCCAGGGTCGGATCGTCTCCTTCGCCACCGGCCGCCCGAAGCTGACCGTCCACCTCGACGGCGTCGCGGAACACGCACTCGGCGGATTCGACGCCTCCGGCCGCCGGGTCTGCCTGCTGAAATCGACGCCGACCACCCTCAACGAGGTCTTCGTCGCCGAGGTCAATGGCGCCAGCCCGCTCGAACCACGTCGCCTGACGTCGTTCAACGACGTGCTTCTCAAGGAGCTCAAGCTCTCGAAACCGACCAGTCACTGGGTGAAGGCCGCGGACGGCACGAAGGTCCAGACCTGGGTGATGCGTCCGCCGAACGCGAAGCCCGGCAAGGTGACGCCCGCGATCCTCGAGATCCACGGCGGTCCGCACGGGATGTACGGCTGCGGCTTCTTCCACGAGTTCCAGGTGCTGGCGGCGGAGGGCTGGACGGTCGTCTACTCGAACCCGCGCGGAAGCAAGGGCTACGGCCGCGACCACTGCCATGCGATCAAGGGCTCCTGGGGCCAGAAGGACTGGGAGGACATCCAGGCCGTCACCCGATTCATGCAGGACCACAAGGGGATCGACCGCAAGCGGATCGGGATCATGGGCGGAAGCTACGGCGGGTACATGACCAACTGGGCGGTCTCCCACTCGACCGACTACGTCGCCGCGATCACCGACCGCTGCGTGAGCAACCTGATCAGCATGTTCGGTTCGAGCGACTTCATCTGGGATCCGGAGAAGTACTGGCCGGGTGCGGTCTACGGCGATTCGAGCGCGCTCTGGGAGGCCTCGCCGGTCAAGCACTTCAAGGGCGTGCGCACCCCGATGCTGATCATCCACTCCGAGGGCGACCTGCGCTGCAACATCGAGCAGTCGGAGCAGATCCACGCGTCGCTGGTGGTCCAGAAGGTCCCCTGCCGCTTCGTCCGCTACCCGCGCTCGACGAGCCACGGCATGAGCCGCTCCGGTCCACCGGACCTCAGGCTGCATCGCCTCGGCGAGATCATCGACTGGTGGACCAGGTACCTGCGCTGATTCGATGACGAACGAACGACATGAAAGACGGGCGGCACCGAAGGTGCCGCCCGTCGTCATCGTCATGCGACCGATCGAGGATCGACTCTTCGTGTCACTCCGGACACGGCCCCCACTCGCCGAGGATCAATGCAAGGTCGGCACCGTCCACCGTGCCATCGCCGTTGATGTCGGACGTCGGGTTCGAGGTCGACCATTCGCCGAGGACCAGGGACAGGTCGGCGCCATTCACCTCGCCATCGCCATCGATGTCGCCCGGACACGGCACGCCTTCGCAGCCGTCCGGGATCCCGTTCTCGTCGGCGTCGATGCACTCGTCGGTCACGCAGCTCGCCGCGTCGACCGAACGCTCGCCGACCACCTGGTCCGGTGCGTTTCCGCAGATCGTCGTCGCGACCACCGCGAGGTCACCGCCAGAAGCGATGTAGGCTCCGCCACCGGCGACCAGTGCCACGTTGTCGAACACCAGGCTCGACTCGAGCACCACCCCCGCCAGCGCACCCACCGCGAGCGCACCACCAT
>JAKVBQ010000013.1 GCA_022447205.1 Phycisphaerales bacterium | reverse complement strand
GTTCATCGTGATCCTCGCCGCACTCGCCACCTGGGCGCACACGGCGAAGCGGCCGTACGTCGGCGAGCGAGTGGATGCCCCGATCGTCAACCTTGTCGACTTCGAGATCGAGGACCCGCAGGCCACCGAACGTGCGAAGGTGGAGGCCAGGCGTGCCTCACCATTGATCTTCACACCGGAGGTCGCCTATCTCGACCGGCTTCAGGCCGCACTCGAGGGACTGCCCAGGGCGGTTGCAGAGAGCGAATCGATTGATGATGTGAACGAGGACCTGGTCAAGGACTTCGCACTGACGCAGGAGACGCTTGCCATGGTCAGGGGCTTCGTCGGTGATGACGACGCCTCCGACGAACGATGGAACGGGTGGAGCAAGGCGTTCACCAACTCCCTCTGGCGCCGCGACCCCCTGCTCTCAGCACAGGACTACCAGAAGTTCACGACCACCCTCAACAAGGTGGCCCTGATCCCGGCGGAGACGAAAGACTCGAGTCCGAGCCTCAAGCCCCTCGATTCGGCAATGGAGATCGGCGAGAGCCCGGAGCGACTGGAGAGCATCCGTCACGAGCTCGAACTGCTTGCCCGCCAGGCGGGCTTCCCCCGTGACCTGACGACGGTCACGGCGCAGATCATCATCGGTGATCCGCAACCGACGGCACGCATCGACCAGTCCCGGACCGAGGAGATGGCCGAGGAAGCTGCAAACGGCATCGAGCCGGTCAAGACCGCGCACCGCAGGGGCGAGGTGATCGCACTCCCCGGCGAAGTGCTGACCAGGGACCAGGTGGATCGCATCGAGGAATCGATGGCGGCCTACCAGGAGACCTCCGAGGCGCAGGGCGAACTCATCCTCGTGATCCTCGGCCTTGCGGGCATGGCGATCGGCCTCTGCGGGCTCCTGACCGGATACGCGACCTCGTTCTACCCCAGGATCGCCAGGAACTCGCTTCGACTGTCGGTGAGTCTGGTGCTCCCCCTTGCAGCAACGGCCCTCGCCACGGTGATCGGTGTGAAGCTCCCGGGCCTCGCGGTGCTTGCTTCGGTCTCGACCACGCTGATCGTGGTCATCATCATGGCACTGGCCTACGACAGGCGGCTTGCGCTCTTCCTCGCCGTGGCGCAGAGCCTGATGGTCGCGATCACCCTGCACCAGAGCGTCGGAATCGTGGTGGCCCAGATCATCACCTGCGCGACGATGGCTTCGCTGCTTCAGGAGATCCGCAATCGACGCGCCCTGATCCGGGCTTCGACGATCACTGCGATCGTCAGTGCGATGATGTTCAGCCTGCCGGGCCTGATCGAGCTCCCCGCCGCGGCAGGAACCGTGAACCTCATCCTCGCGAACGCGGTATCCGGCATCTGTGCCTCCTATCTGGTCGGCTTCCTGATGCTGGGGGCGCTCCCGAGCATCGAACGCATGTTCCAGCTGACCACCGGACTGACCCTCAGCGAACTGCGGGATCCGCGACACCCCCTGCTGCGACAGATGCAGCAGCGTGCACCCGGCACGTACAACCACTCGCTGCAGATCGCGAACATCGCGGAAGCCGCCGCCGAACAGATCGGAGCGGACGGTCTCCTGGTCTACGTCGGAGCGCTCTACCACGACATCGGGAAGATCAACAAGCCGGACTACTTCATCGAGAACCAGGCCGGCGGTCCCAACAAGCACGACAAGCTTTCGCCGGCAATGAGTCTGCTGGTCATCACCGGACACGTCAAGGACGGCGTGGAGCTGGCTCGGGAGTACGGACTTCCTCGGATCCTGATTCACTTCATCGAGAGCCATCACGGCACCACACTCGTCGAGTACTTCTTCCACGCGGCACGTTCGAAGGCCGAGGAGGAAGGTGCGGAGGAGACCATCGAGGAGTTCGACTTCAGGTACCCGGGTCCCAAGCCGAGGACCCGAGAGGCTGCGATCCTCATGCTGTGCGACTGCGTCGAAAGCGCGACGAGATCGATGGGAGAACCGACTCCGAGCAGGATCGAGACGCTCGTTCGGACTCTGAGCAGGAAACGACTCGAGGATGGTCAGTTCGATGAATGTCCGCTCAGCTTCCGTGAGCTGCATGCCGTCGAGGATTCGATCATCAAGAGCCTGTGCGCCATCTACCACGGACGCATCGCCTATCCGACACGCCAGGCGGAAACGAACGAAGCGCCGGAAAAGGCGGAGACCGCCGGCACCGCCAGCGCGTGATTCGCGTCAGGAACGGTTTCGATCCGAGTTCGGAAGCAGCGCAATCGCCTTGAGGTGAGGGTTCGAGATCCCGATGTCGCCGAGCCGATCGAGCGGTTGCCACCTGACCTCGGAATCGGTCCGAGGGTCGCCGGCATCGGCATGATGCACGTGAAACACGACATCACGATGCGTGGTTCGGTGCTCGAAGGTCGCTACCGCCCGAAGTGCGTTCACCCGGGCCGGCAGACCCTTGATGACATCCTCGGGATCCAGGAGTCGGGATGACTCCACTGCCGGGGGCTCCCACATCCCGGCCCACAGGCCACGTTCGCCTCGACGGATCAGAAGCACGTCATCGTCCCGTCGAACCAGGACCAGATGGTGGTGGACGGTCTTCCGGGTCACGGGGCGGCGAGGCGGCGGGATGAGCTGGGGCTCTCCGCGAGCGTGCGCCCGACAGTCCTCTCGAAGCGGGCATCTTGCACAGTCGGGATCGTGACGGGTGCAGACCAGAGCCCCAAGCTCCATGAGCGCCTCGTTCGCGACACCGGGCTGGGAGGCAGCGGTTGCGAGATCGGACGCCAAGGTCCATGCCCAGGCTTCGAACGCACGCTCACCGGGCGTGCCGGGATGCGTGGCAAGGCGTGCGAGGACACGAGCGACGTTTCCGTCGACGATCGGTGCAGGCTGACCGTGGACGATCGAAGCGAGGGCTCCAGCCGTGTAGCGACCGACCCCGGGAAGACTCTGGAGATCTTCAAGGCTGTGCGGAAGCGAACCCCCGAAGGACTCCACCACCATCTTCGAGGCTGCGTGGAGATTCCGGGCACGACGGTAGTAGCCGAGCCCCTGCCAGCTGGCGACGACATCCTCCTCGGAAGCCTCGGCCAGATCCTCGAAGGTCGGGAATCGCTCGATGAAGCGCAGGAACGCCGGGACGACCCGATCGACCTGGGTCTGCTGGAGCATCGCCTCCGAGACCAGACCGTGGTAGCCGCTCCGATGACGTCTCCAGGGCAGGTCACGAGCTGCGTCCGGAAACCAGTCGATCAGGGCTTGAGCCACTCTGGAGGCATCCACAGGCACCGGGAGGAGGGTCAAATCCTCGTTTTCAGAGGTGGCAGGACTGGCCTGGGAGCGATTCATCAGCGTCAGGGTATCCGGGAGCGGGGTGAACGGTTGCAGCCCATTCGGTGGCGGGGTACCTTCCAAGACTACCCAGCGGACAGAACCGCCGGGGTTGGCGCTTCGAACAATGAAGTTCCGAAGACCGATCCACGCCGTGTGGAGCGTTCCCGCCAGACAAGGCCATCTCCCCCCTCTGATCACGAGCGGGGCCAGCCAGGAGCAGAGTCCATGTCCAAGATGTTCCTCACCTTCGAAGAGGCTGCCGGTCGACTCGGCAAGTCCGTGGAGGAAGTTCAGCAGCTCATCTCCGCTGGGAAGCTCCAGGAGTTCAAGCAGGACGACCAGGTGATGGTGAAGTCCGAGCAGGTCGAGCTGATCGCCACCGGCAACGAAGGCGGAAACCTGGAAGACTCCGCGATGGGTGACCAGGTGAGCCTCGAGGACTCGTTCACCGAAGTCCTTGAACTGGACGACGGCAGTGCCAGCGGCAGCGCCATCGGGCTGGCGGACTCCAACGAAGCGACCGGAATCAGCGCCTTCGACACCGCACTCGGACAGGAGCTGACCGAAGGCGACGACGACATGAACCTCGAGACCTTCGGCTCAGGCAGCCAACTCCTCGACCTCACCCGGGAATCGGATGACTCGATGGCCGGCGCCGAGCTGATGAACCAGTCCTTTGAGGACGACGATCCGATCGAGATCCCCTCGAGCGCGAGCGGCATCTTCAGGCGGATGGAAGAAGATGATGCCGGCGGTGGTGTCGGCGCGGCATTCGGCGCAAGCCCGATGGCGGCACCGATGATCGTAGAGGAGTACGACGGCGCATCAAGCGGCCTCGGACTCGGAGCGATGATCGCGGCATCCCTTTCACTCGTCGTCGTGGGCCTCATGGTCATCACGGTGCTTTCCGGAGGCGGAAGCAACGTCGCAAACGCGATCTCGGGCAGCCTGATCCTGGGGCTCTGCATTCCCGTGGTCCTGCTGTTCCTGCTGATCGGTGTCGGCTTCGTGATCGGCCGGGCGACCGACTGATCCTTCGACCCACGGAACCTGAAGGCCGGCATGCTGCTCACTCCATATGGAGCAAGGGAGTGGATCACCGCAACCGTCATCTGCACGGTTCTGGCTGTCGCAGCGTGGTACCTGCAGTGGTGGTGGCTCATGGGAGTCGCCGCACTCGCCTGGATCGTGGTCGCCGGATTCTTTCGTGACCCGCTGGGGAGGCGTGCAGCGACCACGAAGGAGACCGACTGGGTGAGCCCTGCCGACGGTCGGATCTCGAAGGTCGAGATCCTCGACCACCACGAAGCGACCGAAGGACCTGCCCTGCTGATCCGGATCTTCCTGAGTGTTCTCGACGTTCACCTGAACAGAGCGCCCTGCACTGCGACGGTTCGAGAGATCGTGTACAGACCCGGCCTGTGGCTGGACGCACGCACCGAGGAGTCCGCTCGGGTCAACGAATCCAACCTCGTGAAACTCGAGACTCCGGAAGGCATGAAGTTGGGAGTGAGGCAGGTCTCGGGAGCGATCGCCAGGCGAATCGTGTGCCCGATCGCGAAAGGTGACACCATCGAACGCGGACGACGCTGGGGCATGATCAAGTTCGGATCGACCACGGAGCTCATCATCCCCCACCCGGAATGCGCGAAGGCGCTGGTCAGGGTCGGGGACAAGGTTCGAGGTGGCGTGACGATCCTGGCGGATGTCGGCGCATGCCCGGTCAAGAATTCCGAGGAGACCTCGGATCAGGCGGCCAGTGGGCCGTCGCCGAAGCCCCAGTCGGTGCCTTCTTCGTGATCCTCAGCCGGAGCAGGCGGCCATTCGGCCTCCATCCGGTGATGCACGCGCACGACGGTGGCGAGCTGTTCCGCGAAGATCACGCGAAGACAGTCGAGCGTCCCGGCCAGTTCGTCGGTGAACGGTGACCCGGCATCACGGAAGAAGAAGAGCACGGCCATGCACTCCCCATCGGAGCTGCAGGGCATCGCGATGATCTCGTTGCCGCGGAGTATCTCGGCTTCCTCGCCGATGGCCTCGACGAACTGTTCCACGTCCTCGAATCGAACCAACTCATCCTCGATGGCAACGTGCTGGCAGACGGTCGATGCCAGCTTGTCGAGCACGGGGTTCGCCGATTCTCGGGGGCAGTCGTAGTTGACGTAGGCGCCAAGGGAGAAATCGGTGGGCGAATTGGCGAGGAATGCCGCGACATTCGTCGGCTGGGTCTTCGACAGGATGTACTCGAGTCCGGTTCGAAGGACCTCCTCGACGCCCAGCTCCTGGGAGACCAGGGCGCGGAATTCGCTGGTTGCAGCCGCATGGTCGATCTGCTGGGTGACGTCGTTACGGCAGGTCTCGAGATCCTGCTGGAGTTCGTCGAGTCGACAGGAGATCTCACGCTTGGACTGGCTGAGCCGTCGACAGATCCCCTTCAGCCGCTCGAGGCGCTTGCGACGGTCGCGTTCCTGATTCCCGGTCTGGACCGCTGAACGGATGCGTTCGACGAGGCTCTCGGGCGAACACGGCATCTGGATGTAGTCACAAGCACCGTTTCGGATGAACTCGACCACCTGGTTCACGTCGATCGATTCACCGACCATGAGCATGGGTGTTTCGGGGCGAAGACGGCGCGAATTCACCAGGAGCTCGGGCTCCTTGCATTCGGCGCAGAGCAGTGCGACGTCCGCTCCCGACGTGGCCAGCATCGCCTGTGAAGACGCGCTGTTGCAGGTGGCGACATCAAGACCTGCTTCACCGATGATGGTCTCCATCATCAGTCGCTCCTCATCCTGGTCGGAAACGACCAGTACGGAGATCCGGTCATCGACCTCTCGGTCGCCATCATTGGTTGCATCGAAGTTCATGGTCACCGTTTGCCTCCTTCTTCATCCGCCGAGTACATCGGCGCATTCGAAGGCTGATTTCAGGCAACTCGTCGGGAACCTTCATCGAGGAGTCGATCTGGGGAGGCTGTCACCGTAAGAAAGGGAAGAAAAATCGTGACAATGGCTCCACCTGAGGAGTTGTTGCGAATCAAGATCGTCCCACCGTGCGCATCGACGCGTCGTCGGGCATTTGCAAGGCCGAGACCGGCTCGGCGACCTGCAGGTTGGTCCGAGAAGAACGGCTGGAAGGCATGTTCCAGAGCTCGCTCGGTGAAACCGGGACCTGAATCCATGATCTGGATGCGGATACGCCCCTCGATGAGCCGCAGGTCGATCGTGATCGGATCACCCGAAGCCGCCCTCAGTCCGTTGTCGAGCAGCTCCCAGACCGCGGAACCGATGTGATCGGGATCGAGCATGACTCGAGGCATCTCACCGGCACACCTGATCGATACGCCACCACAGCCCCGTTCATCCAGGCTCGAGACGACCCGGGCAAGCAGACCGGGAAGATCGGTTTCGGATCTGCGGATGTCGATCGGAGCGACCGATTCAGAAAGCGCCTCCACCAGATCGGACACCTTCCGGGCCGCTTCCTGGATCTCATTGGTGGCGGAACTCAGGTCGGTGTCGGCAAGGCATCTGCCCAGCAGATGGGAACGCCCCATGATGACTGCAAGGGGGTTGTTGATCTCATGTGCCGCACCCGCCGCGATCGCACCGATGGCGGCGGCGGCCCTGGCCTGTGACATCGTCTCACGATGAGCGAGGTTCTCACGATTGGCATCCGCAAGCCGCTCGGAGAGGCGGTCCGCACGCTCACGAGACAACACGTCGTCGATGGCCGCTGTCCAGGCGGATCGCAGCGGAGCACTCGGTTCGAACGCGCAGTCCGGGCTTCCGACGGATCGACCGAGAACGATGACGGCATTCCCTCCATCACGAAGTTCCAGATGAACCGGGCTCCCCTGCCGTTCAAGGCAATGCCGGGAGAGAACGTCCCGGGCAACGTCCGCCGGCATGCCGGTGGAGAATGCGACGCACTGGGTGTGGTCCTCCCCACGCAGTCGGATGATCGGTTCCATGCCTGGCTCAAGCGGCGGAATGATCACGCATGCGGTCGCGCCACCGACACCAGATCGGGCGGAGTCCCCCACACCGTCGATCACGTCGGAAATCGTCCGGAACGGACCGGACTGGTGGAAACGCACGAGTGATTCGATGTCCGATTCACACCGGTCGATGCGTGCCGTCTGGTCCCGATAGGCGAGCGCAAACCTCCCAAGGACCGCATTGGCGCGTGTCACCGACCTCAGGAGAACCTCGGTTGAAGGGAGGGATTCGAGGCCGAGTGCCTCGGCTCGAGCATCGACTTCGGCGAACACGCTTGAACGCATCGACTGGAGCATCGGTATGTCGACGCCCAGCGACTCGGACAATTCCTTGATCGCGGAAGCACGGAATCCATGCCCCTGGATGCAGACATGGTCACGAGCGACCAGTGCATCGGCGAGGGAGACGGTCATGAGCAGGTCCGGCGAAGTCGTTCCTCTCATCACCTCGACCGGCTGGTCGACCAGCCACATGACGTCGATCAGTCCCTCGGGCAGCCTCCAGCGGCTTCCGATCCGCCTTCCCGCGGAACGACCATCCACGCCGAGATGGCGCGTGATGATCGAATCAAGCGATGAGCATTCGACCTCCGCGATCTCGCATGCGGACTGGAAGATCCTGGGTGCGACGGCACAAAGACCAAGGTGGCCGAGATCATGGATGAGACCGGCAAGAAACGCCGTCGCAGGAGCGACCTTGCCGCCGCATTGGGCGATCCGCTCGGCCATCACCGCAACGGTCAGGGAGTGTCGCCAGAAGAGGTCGATGTCGAAATTCATCGACTCCGACTCATCGTCCGTGAAGCCGGAGATCGTCTCGAAGAAACGGACCGAGAGGGCGGCGACACGGACGGCATCGAAACCAAGGAGGGCTACCGCACGTTCGAGGGTGTCGATCTTGAAAGCTCGATACCGGGGATGCCTTGCACAGGTCCCGACGACCCTGGAGGCGAGTGCAGGATCGGAGGAGATGAGCTGCACGACCTCGGGTGCGCTGCTCGAGTCGTCCTCGAGGAGGGTCAGCAGGCGCATCGCAACGGGGCTGGGCGTGGGAAGGGCATCCAGGCGATCGAGAAGGGAATCGACGGAGCGGTTCCCGGCATCGGTGTGCTTGTTCTCAGCCAAGGGCCGCGCCTCGCATTCGCATCCGTCAGGAGCTGGTCAGTTCCATGACACGGGAGAGCAGTTCGTCCGGAGCGAAGGGCTTGGCTATGAAGTCGTCTGCACCCTTCTCCAGAAGCGAGGTGATCTCATCACGATCCGTCGCGCCTGAAACGATGATGATCCGTGTGTCACTGGTCTCCGGATTGCTCTTGACGCGTTCGCAGACCACGTTCCCGTTGATGTCAGGAAGCATGTAGTCAAGAAGGATCAGATCCGGGCGGTGACGCTCGGTGAGCAGACCTGCGTCATAACCGGTGGATGCCGTGATGAGATCGAAGCGATCCTCGGAACCGAGGATCTCCGTCACGAGATCGATGATCGCCTGGTCGTCATCGACGACGAGGACGCGGGGGCGCCCCCCGCCGAGTGCGTCAGCGGGGATGCCGTTGCTCTTCATGAATCGGAGAAGGTCTCCGCGGGGAATGCGCCGAAAACGAGAGCCGGGCACGCGAAAACCCTGGAGCTTCCCACTATCGAAACAGCGGATGATCGTCTGCTGGGAGACGCCACATACCTTCGCGGCCTCACCGGTGGTGAACACCTGCTTGCCGTGTTGCTGACCGACTTCCTCGTTGTTCGAGCTCATCGCTTGGTCGCCTCCTCAGGGGAGGGAAATCCACCCCTGCCACGAAGGTGCCATGCCCTTCGCGGTGGTTCTATCGGCCCGACGATGATGCGAGTTTGGGGGAAGTTGGCGAGGAATGCGGGTTGTCCAGCTGCTGCTGACGCGAGTGACGAGGTTATCAGTCCCTTGTCCGCCAGATCCGTACCGCCTCCGGCTCCCGCGGATAGAGGGGCAACAGCTCGAGTGGATCGATGGCATCACCGCACCCTGCCATGTGCACCCCGAGTCGGAGGCAGGCATCGGCCCGGTGTGTCGGTGTCAGGACGCTGGAAGCAATCCCTTCCACAGCATTCCTGAAGCCCTCCGGCACATGCTCATCCATGAGCACGATCGCACCTCGACACATCGAGATGACCTCGTCAGTCGGGGGATCGACCGGCCTGATGCCGGTACCGGGAAGCTCCCTCCAACAGTCCGGTTCACATTCGAGCGAGGTGATCCAGCAGGTCCCCTGCTTCGCAGCGGAGAGGACGACCACCCGGACTCCGGAATCGGGCCGGGGCGTGATTGATTCCGATGCGACGTGTCCGCTTGGGACGGCATGAAGGGAACAACCGGTCACCTCGGCGATGCCCTTGGCCGTTGCAACGGCGATTCGGAGCCCCGTGAATCCTCCCGGTCCGATCGAGACGGCAATCCCTCCGAGCGCTGCCGGTCGGACCCCGTGACGAGAGAGAAGCTCGTCGATCGAGGGGAGCAGCAGGTCATCCTGACGACCTCCGCACTCGAACTCGATCGAATCGACGATGCCCGATGACGAGAGCGCGATCGAACCGAGACGCTGGGACATCTCGATCGCGAGGAAAGGCGGCTGTGATGAATCCTTGGTTTGCGGCATGGGGTCCTGGCGCGTGGCCCGTGGATCAATCCACCAGGGCAAGAACAGCGAACCGTCCGGTACCGGTGTCGGTTTCAACATCGACGAAGGCGTACAGGGGCCCCGAGGTTCCCGGCTCCGGGGTGATGCTGAAACGGATGCGGATCTCATCCCGGGAAATGGGCGTCACCGCGACCATCCGGGAATCGACACCGGGTGTCGCCGATGCGACTGAGAGAACGTTGCGCCACGTCGGCTTGACGACCTGACCGCGCCCGCGGGGGTTGTAGTGTGCGATGACCACATCGAACTCGACCGGTTCTCCCGCCCTGATCCGACCGGCATTGACGACATTTTCATCGAACATCCAATGACGGTCATAGCGTGCCATGTCGGCACGACTCCCGGTCAACGGATTGCGAATACGCAAGGGAAGCACCGGACACTCGGGGTGATCCGTGTAGACGACCCACCAGATCCTCGAATCAAGATCGAAACCATCTTCGAGGTTCCAATAGAGATCATGCACCTTGCTCGAGGACTCGGTCGGGGAAACATGATCCGCCGGCGCACCGCCTGCTGAAATGATGTTGAACGGCACATCCTTCGATTCCAGGCGAACCGTGCCACGCATGGTGTCGCCCTTGGGCCCACCGACATAGGTGGGCGCAGCCTTGATCGGCATGGCGACGTCACCAATGACCTGGAGGGTCAGTGGAGGGAGCCCCCCGTCGACGATGATCTGGACCTTGGCCTCCTTGAGGCCTGGCGTACGGGGCGCGGACAGCTCCGCAATGAAGTCGATCGATTCACCCGGCGCAAGCACCCGATTGGTGACATCGGTGGTGGCGGTGCACTTGCAGGAAGCCACCGACCTGAGGATCTTGATCGGTCCTGACGTGATGTTCCGGAATCGGAAGGTCCGTTCGTGGGATGAACCGGGAGCGATGTCACCAAGCTCGAATCGCCCGGGAATGACCTGCAACGCGCCGTTGGATGCGGTACCGACGCCCCCGGCGGGCATGGCTTGATCGACTGCACTCGGGGGGACTGGCGGTGGATCCTGCAGAGCTGTCTCCACGGCCGGAGTCCCCTCTGGAGCGGGCGTCCCGCTCGAGGAACCGTCACACGCAAGAAGGAACAGGAGCGAGGTAAGACCGCAGACCGTGCATGTGGTGTGTCCGTGCATGTGGTGATCCTAGCATCCGGACCGGACGGGAACGGGTTTCACACGCGAACGACGATTCCGATCGCGATCGTCCTGTTCGGAGGGAGGCAGAAGGCCCATACCGACGGCCAGGCGTTCCGATGCAGGATCAGGAACAGTCGCCTCCGCCAACGTGCCAGCCTGCTTCGACCGGTGATGTCGACGATCTCCTGACGAACGAAGTAGGTCGCGGTCTCCTCGTCGATCGGGAGGCCCTGCTCGATCGCCTGACGGACGATCCTCGGAGCATTCACCTCGTCGAGATACCCATGGCGAACGGTCACGTGCCAGAAATCCTCCGGCATCCTGTAGATTCTGATTCGCTGGTCCTCGTCGACGAATGGGATCTCCTCCACGTTGAAACTCAGGAGGACCACCTTCTCGTGCAGCACCTTGAGGTTGCGGTGGAAGGTGGTCACCGACGCGGGAATGCCGATTCGAAGCGAGGTGAGGAAGATGCCGGTGCCGGGAATGCGTTCGACACCTCCTTCAGGCCAGGACTTCCTGAACGCCGTGAAGCTGATCGATCGGTTTCGGAACTGTCGGATCACCGCATGGACGCCTCTCAGCCAGGTACTCATCACGACGATCACGAAGAATGCGATCGTGAGCGGGATCCAGCCGCCATCGAGGATCTTCAGGGCGTTCGCGGAGAGGAACAGGAGATCGATGGAAAGGAAGGCCAGACCGAGTGGAAACACGACGTACACCGGCCACCGGAGGGCGACCCTGGCGACGAGCATGAACATCAGCGTGCTGATGGCCATCATCCCGGTCACCGCAAGCCCATAGGCTGCAGCAAGCGCATCGGACCGGTGGAAGACGACCACCAGGACGATGCAACAGATCCCGAGGAGCATGTTGACGACGGGGACGTAGATCTGGCCGATGTGGTCGGGCGAGGTGTGGACCACCTTCAGGGCGGGAAGCAGCTTCAGGTTGACCGCCTGTCTTGCCAGCGAAAAGAGGCCGGAGATGATCGCCTGGGAGGCGATCACCGCGGCGAACGTCGCGAGAACGATCATCGGCCAGAGCAGGATCTCGGGGACGATGGCGAAGAACGGGTTCTCGCGAGCCGAAGGATCATGAAGCAGGCGCGCGCCCTGTCCGAAGTAACTGAGGACCAGTGACGGCCAGACCACGAACAGCCAGGCGAGTCGGATCGGTCGCTTGCCGAAGTGGCCGAGGTCCGCATAGAGCGCCTCACCTCCGGTGACGACCAGGACCACCGCTCCGAGGACGACGAAGGCGGGTCCCGCATGACCGTGCACGAAGAGAAAGGCCATGCGTGGATCGACGGCAGCGAGGATCCCTGGATTTTCGGCGATCGAGACGGCTCCGAAGACTCCGATCGCGAGGAACCAGAGCAGCATGACGGGACCGAAGAGGATTCCGATCCTCCCGGTCCCGAAGCGCTGGATGGCGAAGAGCAGGAACAGCACCACCACGGCGACCGGCATCGTGTACCTGGAGGCTTCCGTGGAATGCTCGCCGAGCCCCTCCAGCGCCGAAAGCACGGAGATCGCCGGCGTGATGACACCGTCACCGAAGAGCAGTGCCGCCCCACCCACCGTCGCTCCGATGGCGAGGACCTGCCACTTCCGGGAAAGGCGTTCACCCCGGACGAGCTCGAGCATCGCGCAGATGCCACCCTCACCACGACTGTCGAGTCGCAGCAGGACCAGCAGGTACTTCCCACCGATCACCAGCAGCAGGGACCAGAAGATGAGGGACAGGACGCCCATCACGTCGGCATGCACCGGTTCGAGATGGCCTTCGCTGAAACAGACCTTCAAGGCGTAGAGCGGGCTGGTTCCGATGTCACCGAAGACCACCCCCAGGGCTGCCAGCCCCAGAAGGCCGGTGGAACGTCCCGTGCCGGGACGCTGCGCAGGTGCTCCGGACCCTTCGGCGCGTCGTTCGGGTTGTTCGTCCGTTGATCGGGGCATGCGGTATCCCGCGCCGCAGGATACCCGCCGGCGGAAAAACATGACGGCCCGGCTTGCGCCGGGCCGTCAGGAGATTCTCATGATGCGAGTGGCGTCATGCTCAATCGCACTTGTTGCCCCAGTAGCCGAGCACGACGCTCAGGTCGACGCCGTCGACCAGACCGTCCTCGTTGACGTCGGCCGGGCACCCGCTGCAATCACCCCAGAAGCCCAGGACGATGCTGAGGTCGGTGCCGTCGACGAAGTCGTCGCCATTCACGTCACCGTTGCAGACCTCGGGGGGTTCGACGTTGCATCCCGCGTTGGGATCGGCCACGTCGATGATCTTGAAGACCTCGCCACCGGACTGGTCGAGGATGTAGAGCTCATTGCAGGGCCCTTCACCAAAGCTGCCGATGTTGTCGACGCCGTAGCTGCCAGCGGTCTCGAGCTCATTCCGGTTCTGGTAGTTGGTGTAACCACCGGAACCGTTGTAACGGAAGCTCCAGATGTTGGTGGTTGAATAGTCAGCGAAGAAGTACGTGCCCTGAAGGTCCGGGATCGCGGAACCACGGTAGACGTAACCGCCGGTGATGCAGTAGCCGGTCGAACCACCCTGGTTGTATTCGAAGACCGGGTCGGTGAGCGAGGAACTGTTGCAGGTGCAGCCGGAGAGGTTCGTGCAACGATTGCCTTCCATGCAGCGCCAGCCGAAGTTGAGGCCACGCTCGGTGTGGTGGACCACGTTGACTTCCTCGCGGGCGTTCTGGCCGACGTCGCCGATGTAGAGATCGCCGGTCTCGAAGTCGAAGCTGCAGCGCCAGGGGTTGCGAAGTCCGTAGTGGAGGATCTCGTCATCACCGGTCGTCCCGACGAACGGGTTGTCGGACGGGATCGAGTAGCCGCTGCCGTCACGGTCGACGTCGATGCGCAGGATCTTGCCGTTCTTCTGGTTGGTGATGTCCTGAGCGTACTGCTGGGTATCGTTCGCGCCACCACCGTCACCGGTGAAGATCCAGAGGTAGCCGTCGGGGCCGAAGAGGATCTGGCCACCGTTGTGGTTGGAATACGGCTGGTTGATCGTGATGACGCTCGTCGCAGTGCTGGAGTTCGCCACCTCGGGATCGCCGGACACGCTGTATCGGGAGACCACGACGTTGCCGCTGTTGTTGGTGTAGTAGACGTAGAAGTAACCGTTCGTCTCGTACTCGGGGTGGAACGCCATGCTCAGGAGCCCCTGCTCGCTGTTGGTACTGGTTCCGCCGCCGGTGATCGAGTCGATGTTGAGGAAGCTCGTGGATCGAAGCTGGTTGTCCGGAATGCTGAACACCCGGATGTTGCCGCGCTTCTCGACGATGAAGAGGCGTTCGGAGTCACCAGGCGCGGCGGTCAGGTAGATCGGCCGGCTGAGACCGTTCACGACGCGGACGGTGTCGATGGTCTGGGCGGCACCGGAGGCTGCGAATGATGCAGAGAGGAGTGCGCCACAAAGGAGGTTCTTGAGGTTCATGGTGTGTATCCGATTGCGAATCAGTTCTTTGGTGCAGACTGGTGTGGGGGTAAGAATCTCAACGACAAGACACAGGCACATGAACCGTACACCAGCCCTCGGGAGCCGAAAGGGCTCGATTGGGGGATGTTCGGGCGCATGGCTTGTCCCATGAGAATAGCCCACAGAAGTCCGGGAGGAAGGAAAAAACCCCGGTAAGGGGGGAGTGGAGGGCCTTGGAACCGAAAATCAGGCCTTTCGGGGGTTCTGGCCAGCCACCGCCAGACCCGCGGGCATTCAATTCAAGCTCTTGTTTATCGCGCCCAGGCGGTCTGACAGCGCATCAACCCGGATCGCACAAGCCGCGACGGCGGCATTGAATGCATCGCTGTCACCCGCCCGCTGGGCGGCGTGGAGCTCGGGAAGGGGCGATGCCGAATACCCGGATTGGGGATCGTCGCTGATGTAGGTGTTGCGATACCAGGGCCGGCCCGGAAGCCCGCCTTCATCAAGCCAGACTCTCTCCGCGGCCATGATGGCTTCACCAAGTTCCCTGCGAACCGCCGGCTCGAGTTCGCCATCGTGTGCATGCATGCTCGCCTCGAGACTGCGTGCCGAAGACTCCAGTCGCATGCATGCCTGGTCCAAGCCGGCAAGATCGGCCTGCATCCCCGACGCCCTTGCTGCGTCCAGGTGTCTCAGGGCATGTCGCCTCACCTCTTCGACCACCGTCACCCACTCGTAGGGAGGCAGTGATTCGTTGGCAAGCTTCGCAAGGACTCGTATGCAAGCCCGAGTCACCATCAAGGCGGGTTCATAGTCATCGCCGACGGTTGAGCGATACCAGGCCAGGGTGTCGTAGTTGGAGTGGTACGCGACACCGGGTGCCCCCCCTGCCGAGAGTCGAATCGCCGGGACTCCGACGTGACAGACGAAACCGACGTGATCGGAGCCGCCTCCGAGATCACCGAACGAAGGACCATCCGGACCACCCGCCCAGGTATCGGCAAGAGTGAGGTCCTCGTCAGAGCCCGCCTGCGGAACGGAAGCGACCGCTTCCTCGACGGCTTTTCGAAGCACGGGCGTGGCGGAGGAACCGAAGTTCGGACCCATTGCCGCCATGTCGAGATTGACGTACGCAACGCACTGCTCGCGCAGGGTCGAGGCATTGCCTTCGACCCACTCGGTGGAACCGATGATGCCGAACTCCTCGGCCCCCCATGCCGCGAAGATGATCGTCCGATCCGGTCGGAATCCACGATCCGCCGCATCGGCGAATGCTCGCGCCGCTTCCATGAGCACGATCGTGCCGGCAAGGGGGTCCGCGGCTCCGAACCCCCAGGCATCATGGTGGCAACCGACGACCACGATCTGCTCGGGATGACGGGCTCCTTCGATCCGTGCCAGCACGTTCGCACTGGTGCGGAGTTCACGGTCCTGCTCGACCATCAGGCGGAGCTTGAGTTCCGGACCGCCCTCGATCCGATACGGCATCGGAAGCCCGCCCTGCCAGGCCTCATCCTCGACCTCGGCACCCTGCATCCTGGCGAGGATCATGGATGCCGCCGCGTAGCCGATCGGCTGGACGGGAATCCAGGGGAAACCGACATGAGCCGGATCGAGTCGGTCCGCGTCCTCGGTCGCTTCCACGAACGGGGTGAGCGGATCGCCCTTGTAGGGCAGGACCAGCACCGAACCGCGCTGGATGCAGGTCGGATTCGCCCACCCCCCCTTCGGCCAGGTCTCGCCACGCGTGTAACCATAGTCCGCGGGATCGAGATACATCAGGAGACCGACAGCACCGGCTTCCTGTGCGAACTTCACCTTGTAGCCACGGTAGTTGCGCCCATAGCGTGCGAGCACGATCTTCCCATTCAGATCGATGCCCAGTTCATCGAGACGATCGAAGTCCTCCCTCGTTCCGTAGTTCGCGTAGACCACTTCGGCCGTGACTTCCCCGGAACCGCTGAACGCGTTCCAACCGTAGGAGAGGCCGGGATGTCGGGAGGACGGGTCCTCAAGGAGATTTCGTTCGGTGAGCGGGAGTCGAATCACGCCACGGGGACGCGAGTCCTTCTCATCGACCGCGAGGCTCCGGCCCCCGAGGATCTCGACCTCGGCCTTGACCGGTTGGGGCAGGTACGCCTTGAACTCCCTCACCTCGGTTTCGAGCCCCATCGCCTCGAATGCCGCGGCAAGGCGCTCGATCTCACGCTGATCCCCGGGCGTTCCCGCAACGTGGGGTTCGGAACCCAGCAGGTCATGCCAGTCAGACAGTCTCGATGGATCGGCGACGGAGACGGCCTGATCACCGAGTTCATCGACCTGCGAGGACTCCGCGCCGAAACCGACCATGAAGGTGACGGCTAGAAGTCCGACTCCACAAGAAACCAATCGCCGCTGTATCGCCATCCGGTACCTCCACTGCGTGCACTGCCCAGTTCGCACCAATCATCGTTCGAATCGGGAACGAACGCAAAGCCGACCATGTTGATGAAGCCTGCATCTCGTATCCAGATCGTCGCCCACTCCACATTCCGCCCGGTCGGATTGTGGATCGTCACACTCCTGACCGGATAGAGCCCCCTGAAACCGGAAACCTGCATGGTGCGTGTGCCTGTAACCGAGCCCGACTCATCCTGGATGAGCTCATGGAGTGCGGCACGCGAATACCAGAAGGACAGTCGTGCCGAGAGCCCGCTCACGGAGACGCACAGGGCCAGGAACACGAGCGTGGGAGCCACGAACCACCTGAGCTGGCCCCATCGGAACACCCGACGGACGGGATCAGGTCTGATCTCGAAGAACCAGGAGCGACCCACCCAGGAGGAGGTGGTCATCGAGACAAGGCAGTCAAGAACGAATGCGACCACGGAGACGGTGAGCGCCATGAGCATGATGATGACGAGGCCGGAGTATCCACCCGGTACGCTGGTCGCCACGATGCAGAGCGCGCCGAGCGCGAAGCCGAAGAGCCAGGAGGGCAGCCTTGAAGGCTGCATCATCATGAGGGCGAGTCGACCGGGCTTCCGTCGGTAGCTTGTTCGAGGATCCTCGGGGTCGTACCAGGACCCGCACTCCGGACAGCTGTCCAGCTCGGTTGCGACGAGTGGATGACGACAGGAAAAACAGTATCCGATCGGTTCGGAATCGCTCATCGAGCCTTCGCTCGCTTCACTTTTCGAACCATGACCGGACATCACGGGAAAGTCCGACACGCAGGTCGTCATTGACGTACATCATGTGGCCTGCCGGATAGTACTTGACCGAGATGTGCTCGAGGAACGCGGGCTCCAGTTCAAGATGATCAAGCACGTAGTCCGCGGCGAAATGAGGTGTTGCGAGATCGAAGTACCCACTGGCGACGAAGACCCGGAGTTCCGGATTCCGAACCATCGCCGAACGAAGTCTTCCTGCGACATCGACGTATCGCCCCTCGAAATCGGAGTAGTCCCAGGGATGGACGCGCCCGGTGAGGATCTCGTAGGGAAGATCGCTCTCGTACCCGAGGTCCGAGCGGACGTAGTGATTCATCGCCGCGGTGTAGGGACCCTGGATCGCGCTGTAACTGGGGTCGTACTCCGGCCTGCTTCCGGAGGCGTCCGCATCGAAGCCGGTGAACCTGGAATCGAGACGGCCGACGGTTTCCCGGTCGGAACGCAGCAACTCCTTGCGGAAGAGTCCGGGACCGACACGAAGGTTCGCCTGTTCGATCACCTCCTCCGAAAGACCGGTGAGCCGGGCAAGGCCCTCGACCACTTCAGACTTCCTTGCCGGGTCGATCGAACTGCCCTGCGCGAGCGCATGCAGGTAGTCGGACAAGGCCCATGACTCCGCGGCATCGATGGCGGAACGCAGGGTTGGAAAGTCGGTTCGATCGAGCACTTCGTGGTACCAGGCGGTCGCCGCGTAGGTCGGAAGGTAGAGCGCGTGTGGAAGGTCGTTGTTCCTCGCGAATCGGATCGTCCCGAAATCCAGGACACTGGACACGAGAATCACGCCATCAAGAAAGATCCCGTGTCGATCCTGGAGGCTGCTTGAAAGGGCCGCCGCCCTCGTGGTCCCGTAGGACTCGCCGCCGATGTACTTCGGGCTCTGCCATCGCCCGTTCCTCGACACGAACAACCTGATGAACTCGGCGACCGAGCTGGTGTCCTGCTCGAGACCGTGGAACTGGTGATCGTCCTCGCCTTCCGCGGCACGTGAGTATCCGGTGGTGACGGGATCGATGAAGACCAGGTCGGCGACATCGAGCAGGCAGGCGTCGTTCGGAACGACCTGCCAGGGTGCAGGCAGGAGTGAACCGACGTCACCCATGAGGACGCGTCGGGGCCCGAACGCACCCAGATGGAGCCAGACGCTCGACGATCCGGGACCTCCGTTGAAGAGGAAGAGGATCGGACGCGTCGAAGGATCCGGATGCACCCACTCCTCACCCTCACGCTCCAGCTTCAGGTAGGCGACATGGAAGACCTCCGCCTTGACCGAACCATCGCTCTCCTCGAAGAGCGGCTGGGTTCCTGCGATCGCACGGTAGTGCACGGTCTCCCCGTTGATCTCGACCTGATGATCGCTGGTGACGGGTTCGGGATGGAGAACGACTTCGGAGCTGGCACCATCCATTCCGACAGCTTCAACGTCATGTTCCTCCTGCGGCCGACCGAAGACGGCGGAGCACGTGACCATGAGCATGCATGCGGAGCGGAGAGCAATTCTTCGTTGTCTGGTGTTCATGAAGGCAATGCTAACCGGTTTAAACCGGGGTCTCCCCACCATTCCACGCCAATCGCCTGACACTTTGCGCCATTCGAACGGAATCGAAAACCCCGGTATCCGCCGGACGTAGATCCCAATGGCTCGACACCGCCGAACACGCGACGGCAGCCGGGCCGAGACAAGGAGATCCAATCATGACGACCATCAACGACAACCTCTACGGAATCGAAAACGGAAACTGCAGGATCACATGCGTCTCGACCACGACCTCGGTCGATGGAGCAGGTGACTACACGGTGAACCGACGACTCGCATGCCGCTGGAACACCTCGAATGTCGCAGGGGACCGGATCCATGTACTGGAGATCTCCGGCGCGACGGGTGCCGCTCCGGTGGCGACCCTGAACGGCGGACTGCTCCCCGGGAACTCGGTCACGGTCGATGCAGACGGCATGGCGGAGATCAGGGACCTCAACGGCATGCTGATCGATCGGGTCCGGCTTCCCATCAATGACGCAATGACGCTTGAAAGCGGTGCGAACGAGGAAGGAACGACCTCGTTGACCAGGCCCGTGCTGGGACTCACCGTCAGGCCGGTGAGCAGCGAGCTCGCTCATCATGTCGCGATCGACCCCCTCGGCACCTGTGTCGTCGACGACGTCGTCGCCGGAAGCCCGGCCTTCGTCGCGGGCATCGACACGAATGACGTGCTCCTCGAGGTCAACGGCAGGAAGGCGAGCCCGACCGCTCTCAAGGATGAGATCGCATCGGCCACCGATGGCAGGCCCGTTCGACTCACCTGGTTGTGCAAGGGACTCAAGCGAAAGGCGGAGGTCCGCCTGGATGCAGACTTCGAGATGAAGAAGAACGCAACTCCCGGCATGAAGGCCCGGACGAACGGATCGAGCAGTGCCACGCGACATGAAGCGGCGAGCTCCATTCTCTGAGAGCGGGACCAACGGGTGGACCCGTTCACCATGACCACGGCGCGGTGGGAAATGAACCCCACGGAGAACCCACCGTGACGACAGCGGCCCGGACCTCGTCCGGGCCGCTGCCTCGTCGGCAGTCGATTGGTACGATCAGGCCACATGAAGGAGATCCGGTCATGCCACTCTGCAGCCTTGCTCTCGCACTGTCCCTCTGCGTTCCGTACCAGGATGATTCCACGATGAAGGACTACGAGCCGGAGTGGGCTTCACTCGACCGTCACGAAACGCCGGCGTGGTTCTCGGAAGCCAAGTTCGGCATCTTCATTCACTGGGGCGTCTACTCCGTGCCCTCGTTCTGTGACACGAGCACCTACAGCGAGTGGTACCAGTGGTGGTACGACACGAATTCACACGGAGGCAAGGTCAGGGACTTCCACCACGCCAACTACGGAGAGGATTTCGAATACAGGGAGTTCGCGCCGGCATTCAGGGCGGAACTCTGGAATCCGGACGAGTGGGCGGAGATCTTCAAGCGCTCCGGCGCGAAGTACATGGTGCTCACCAGCAAGCACCATGACGGTTTCTGCCTGTGGCCGAACGAGAAGGCGAGCGAGGTCAGGGGCTACCCCTGGAACGCCATGGAGGTCGGCCCGAAGCGAGACCTGATCGCCGACCTGTTCGAGGCATGTCGGAATCATGGGGTCAGGCCCGGCCTCTACTACTCCTTCATGGAATGGCACAACCCGCTCTACGACGAGGACAAGCCGAGGTACGTGGACGAAGTCATGATCCCCCAGATCAAGGAGATCATCGAGAACTACGAACCCGATGTCTTCTGGCCAGACGGGGAATGGGATCATCCGGACGAGCTCTGGAAGAGCCGGGAGATCCTCGAATGGATCTACGAGAACAGTCCGAACGAGGAGATCGTCGTCAACGACCGGTGGGGCAAGGGGCTTCGCGGGCAGACCGGCGACTTCTCGACCACGGAGTACGGCAGCCTCGGCAACTCATCGGGCATGGGGATGAGAAAGGCGAGGCCCTTCGAGGAATGCAGGGGGATCGGCCATTCATTCGCCTTCAACAGGGCGGAAGGCTACGACATCTACTCGAGCAGGACCGAGTGCGTCCGGATGCTCATCGACCTGGTGTCGAAGGGTGGCAACCTGCTCCTCGACATCGGTCCCACCGCGGACGGAAGGATCCCGGTGATCATGGTCGATCGACTCCTCGCGATCGGCAGGTGGCTGGATGTGAACGGCGAAGCGATCCACGGAACCACCGCCGGACCCGAGGGAGGCATGTTTGACTGGGGACGCAGCACGCTGAAGGGGGACGCCCTCTACCTCCACGTGTTCGACTGGCCGGAGGACGACGTCCTCGTCGTGGACGGCCTGGTGACGCCGATCGGTTCCGCCCGGATGCTCGGTGACAGGAAATCCGATCGGGTGCTTCCGATCGACGGCAATCGAATCGACCTCGATGGCCTGCACCCCTATCCCCATGCGACGGTGCTCCGACTCGAACTGGAAGGCGAACCCATCTTCGATCGTTCCATTCGCCCCGACGAGAACGGAATGGTCCGACTCGCAGCGGGTTCAGCGGAGATCGAAGGGCCTTCACTCAAGCTGGAGCGCTACGAGTCGAGCGATGGTTCGATGCCGGAGAATCTCGGCTACTGGAACAATGCATCAGCGACGGCATCATGGCAGGCACATCTGCAACCCGGGAGGAACTACGAGATCCTCATCGACCATGCGTGTGCGGACGGCGAGGAAGGCGGCACCCTCGAACTCAGGATCGGTGACACGATCCTGACTGTCGTGATCGACGAGCCGACCGGTGGCTGGTCCAGCTTCACCGAACGGATGATCGGAACCGTTACCGGTCCGGAGGAAGGCCTTGTCACGATCACGGCAAGGGCGTCCTCGGTGGATGGGGGCGGACTCATGAACCTTCGATCGATCGTCCTCAGTCCGAAGGATTGAGCAACGAGGAGGGTCACCCTCCGGTTTCCTCGCTGGGGACCCTTCAGGCATGGGGGGCGATATCGATCCAACCGGCCGACCTGATGGCGATCTATTCACATGCAGCCAAGGCAGGGTTACGATGTACGCTCATCTGCTCGCAGGAGCATCATGGAGCTACAAATGGAATCCCTCTTCAGCCGTCGACTGACCACATGCATCACCATCCTGACCTGTGCGTGGTTCCTGGTCTTCTCGACAGGATGCCGGGATGAAGGCGCGGCAGGCAAGCCTGGTCCTGGAGCGTCCTCGGCGCCCACGACCCCGGAAGAACCGAGTGGCGCAACGACCAGGGCGAACGCGCCCGGGACAACGGGAGCCGCCAAGGCCGGGACCAAGTCTCCACCGATCAGGACCGGCGGGGCGATGCTCTACATGGCGGAACCACGAGTCGATTTCGGCCCCATCGCCGACTACGAGACCAGAACCGTCAAGGTCGGTTTCCTCAACAGCGGCGACCAGACCCTTGAAATCACGAGAGTCCAGCCCACGTGCGGCTGCACCACCACCGCTCTTGATCAGAAGCTGTTCGCACCGGGCGAAGGCTCGGAGATCGAGCTGACCTTCAAGCCGAAGGGCAGTGGAAGCCAGACCAAGCTCGTGAAGGTGCACACGAATGATTCGGTGAATCCGGTCCAGACGATCACGATCAAGGCGAACGTGTCGACGACGGTCAGCACGACCCCCAAGTCACTCGCCTTCGGAACGGTCATCACCGGAACGGGCGACATGAAATCGGTCATCATGACCGCGGAAATCCCTTCGTATGAACCGAAGACCACCAAGGTGCTGGGTCAGCTCAGGGAATATGCGACCGCCCGGATCGTTCCCATCTCGACGCCCGGTGCAAGGAAGAAGTCCTGGCGCGTCGAAGTGGCGCTGAAGCCCGACATTCCGTGGGGCTGGTACACCGGATCACTGCAGATCGTGGGCAACCTCACCGACCCGGTCTCCGGCGAAACCCGACCCAAGACGACCGTGGTCGGCATGAATGCGAGCATCGAAGGCGAGATCAGGGGCTCGGACACGATCTTCAGGCTGATGATCCTGAACACCAACAAGGAGTTCAAGAAGAGCCTCACGCTTCGCCGGGAGGGGAAGATCCCCTTCAACATCATCAGCGCGGAAGTCGAGAACGCGAGACCCGACAACATGGTGGTCGCGTTCACACCCGTCGAGGGCAGCAAAGGCTCGGCCTACGAACTGGTCCTCGCAGGAAAGACCGGGAACGTGAACACCTCGATCATGGGTCAGGTCAGGGTACGCACTGACGTTCCGGGCGAGGAGGAGATCGTGCTGCGGATCGCGGGAAGCGTCCGGGATCGGGATTGAACCCGAACCGGATGACCGCCGCCTCTAGTTCGAGGTGGTCGGCTTCTCGGAATCCGTCCCGCCCTGCGCTCCTGAGGGCAGTCTCTTCCCGAACATCCACTCGATGACGCCCAGACGCCGATAGGCCGGGGTCCAGGAGTCATGGTGCACGCCTTCAAGTGCGGAGTAGCGCACATCGCCCCCGGCGGCACGAATCGCCTCCACCATGTCCAGTGAACGGCGCTCGGGCACGACAGCATCCCTGGTGCCATGCACCGCCCAGATCGACTGTCCGGCAAGAGCCTTCGCATCCGCGGGATCACCGCCGCCACATATGGGGACGACTGCGGCGAACCGACCGGGCTGGAGCGAAGCGAGTCGCCAGGTTCCGTACCCCCCCATCGACAGACCGGTGAGGTAGACCCGCTCAAGGTCGATCGGTTCGGCATCGGTGACCTCGTCGATGGCACGGATCAAGGCGAGGAGCACATCGACAGGAGGTCCGGGGATGGGAGCCATGTCCCGTTCCTTGTCGTAGGGCGCCCAGAACTCTCCCTCAGGACACTGCATGGCCAGCAGGAAGCATGGATGATTCCTGCGATGCTCCTCGCTGGCCATCCACTCAGGAAGGTAGGTCAGCTGCCTGCGATTGTCGGACCCACGTTCACCTGCACCGTGGAGGAACACGACCAGTGGATGGCTGTCACCTGCGACCTCCGGGTCGGGACGCATCAGGCGATACGGAAAGACGCGCTCCACGCCTGAGGCGGTCGTCAAGGCGACCGTGGCGGACTCGTACATGACTCCGACTCCCGTCGTCTCGGATGGTGCCTCCTGCGCGCAAGCATGGCAGGTCACCGCGAGAACTGCGAAAAGGCAGGCTGCGGCACATGAGAGGAGGCGACTCGATGGATGCATCATGGGCCGACACCATAACGCCATCGAATCGACGCTGATGGCCTCCAGAGCGGGACTGATTCGAAATCTTCAAGGGTTGCCGTCACACGAGGAATGGACCCCACTAGCATTGTGATGCAGAAACGTACGGACCAGAGGTCCGTCCAGAGGAGCTCGACGTGGGTGAATCCAATGGAGATCGGCGGAACGACCCTGATCGCATCAGGAACCTCATGGATGAGCTGAGGGATCTCCAGCCGGATGAGCTTGAGACCCGCCTGGAATCGATCGACGCCCGCACCGCGGATGAGCTGCGCGCACGACTGCACTCGGAAGCCGGGACCCTCGCGGAACACACCACGCCCACCGTGAAGGACCAAAGTGAAGCGGCCACCGTCGCTCCTGACGGCGAGAACGCCCCCCCGCCGACCCCCGGCGTGGAGGATGTCCGTTCCGACCTGAAATCGACCCACCGGCAGCTGGTCGGACGAAAGCTCGGCCCCTACTCGATCAAGCGCCTCATCGGTTCCGGAGGCATGGGGCAGGTCTGGGAGGCGATCCAGAAGAAACCCCAGAGATCCGTCGCGCTGAAGATCCTGCGGGCGGCGATCGTCTCACCGGCGGCCCGCGAGCGATTCCAGTTCGAGGTGGAGATCCTGGGAAGACTGCGACACCCGAACATCGCGCAGATCTACAACGCGGGCGAGCTCGATCTCGATGGCGAGAAGATCCCCTACTTCGCCATGGAGTTCATCGCCAGTGCGGAACCCATCGATGTCTATTGCCGCAAGAAGAGACTCGATCTCACCCAGAAACTGAGCCTCTTCACGAAGGTCTGCGAAGCGGTCTCCCATGGTCACCAGCGCGGCATCATCCACAGGGACCTGAAGCCGGCAAACATCCTGGTCGACAAGGAGGGAAGGCCGAAGGTCATCGACTACGGCGTGGCTCGGGCATCCGACTCCGATACGCGGGCGACGATCGCGCGGACGAACGTCGGCCAGCTCATCGGAACGCTTCAGTACATGTCGCCGGAACAGTGCTCCGCCGATCCGAACGACATCGATATTCGCGCAGATGTGTACTCACTTGGCGTCATCCTCTACGAGCTCCTTGCGGACCAGCTCCCGTACGACCTCAGACGGATCGCGATCGCGGAAGCCGTCCAGGTGATCCAGAACGTGATGCCGCCAAGGCTCTCGACCTTCGGACGAGAGATCGCACATGACGTGGAAGTGATCGCGGGCAAGGCGCTCGAGAAGGAGCCCGAACGCAGGTACAGGTCGGCAGGCGATCTCGCGGATGACGTGAAGCGCTTCCTCGCGGACGAGCCGATCATGGCACGTCCTCCCTCGATGAGCGAGATCATCAGGCGATATGCCAGGAAGAACAAACCGATGGCGACGGCCATCATGGGCATTTCCGCCGCCATCATCATCGGTGTCGTGGGGATCGTGCTGTTCGCCATCGAAGCGGACCGGGCGAGAGAGGATGCCGAGAACGCGAACATCGCCCTCGAGGAGTCACTCGAAAGGGAGAGCGCGGCAAGAACGCTCGCCGAGGACAGGTTTGAACAGGTCCGCAACCTGACGAGGGAAATGCTCGGGCCCATCGCCAGGGAGATCAAGAACCTGGAAGGGTCGAACCAGGCCCAGCAGATGATGACGAAGATCGCCAGGGAGTACCTGAACGAGCTCAAGGCGGCCAGACCGGACAAGGAGGATCTCGATGACGAGATCGCCGTGGCCCACGAGAACCTGGGCGATCTCCTGGGGGGCAGGCAGGCGACGAGCGTCGGCAGGATCGAGGAGGCACTCGATGAATATGTCTCCGCAGAAGCCATCCTGAGATCGCCTTCCGACGATCCCATGGTCGACCTCTACCGGAGAGGGAACCTCTCGCGCCTCCTGCAGAAGCGAGGCGAGGTCCTCTACTGGATAGGCGACGAGCAGGGCATCGAGCAAGCCAACGAATTCTTCAAGGAGTCGAGGTCGCTGGCGATCTCGGTCTACGAGGATTCCGACCGGAACGAGATCAGCACGCAACGTCTCTTCAGCATCCTGATGAAGACGGGAGACCTGCTCCTGGACAACGGGGATCTCGGCAAGGCGATGATCTACTACGACGAAGCACTCGAACGGAACAGGGAGCTTCTCGCCGAGGATCCGGAGAACTGGAACCTGAATCGAGACATCGCACTCCTGGAAAGACGATTCGCCTGGATCCTCGAGGAACGTGGCGAGCTCGATCAATCGAACGATCTCTGGTCGACTTCACTCGAACGAATGAGGGCGAACCTCGCATCCGACGAGAACTCCGTGCGTCATCGATGGGATGTGGCATGGAGTTGCTACCACTACGGTTCATACCTTGATGCACACACCGATGACGATCGCGGGCCCGACCTGCTGGTTGAATCGCTCGGGGGCATGACCTCGGTGTGCCTCTCCGCTCCGGAAGAGGAACAGTATCGAAACGACCTCGGGCGCGTGGCGGAAGCCGTCTACGAGATCCTGATGGAATCCGGACATGAACGGCGAGCGAACGACGCCCTGGAGGAGTCCCTGCTCCTGATCCAGCCCGTCGCGGAATCGATGCCCGAGAACCTTGCCCTTGAGCAGCTCCGTGCAAGATTGTTCACCCTGCGGAAGCGTGACGGGGACCCCTGACGGACCAGGGGCCGGATGATCGACGAACTGTTGGTCGATTCCCGCATTTCCCCTTTTTCGACCGGGGAAAAGGGCCACAATGAAACCAGTCCCGGCAACACCGGGGCGACGGCCAGTGAAGGATGGAGGCACCTCGTGTCCACTTATTACAAGACGATGATGCTCCTGCTTGCTTCAGCATCCGCTCTGGCTTCACACCATGCCCATGCGGATGTTCTCGAGGTGCCGGGTGACTACCCGACGATCGGTACGGCCCTCGTTGCCGCGGTCGACGGTGACACGATCCTGGTCGCACCGGGTCTCTATGACGAAGGGCCCTTGAACACCGGCGGAAAATCGATCCTGCTGATGAGCTCGGGAGGGCCCTCACAGACGACGATCACGAACACCTCCGGAGTGAACGACACGGTGATCACGGTCCGTGGAAGCGACGGGATCATCGAGGTGGCAGGCTTCACGATCAGCGGCGGCAACGCTGCAAGTGGTGCCGGCGGCGGCATCGAGATCGTGAGCAGCGGAGGCGGCGACCCCTTCGGGAAGATCCTCGCCTTCCGATTGACCGACTGCATCATCAGTGACAATGCCGCGGCATCAAGAGGCGGCGGACTCTACGCCGACGAAAACTCGTCCGTCGTGATCACGGACTGCATCTTCCGAAACAACACGGCAGGCTCCAGTGGCGGAGGGGCGGCCTTGATGTGCCTCAACGCCGCGACGGTCCTGCGTACGCGATTCGAGGGCAACCTTTCGGGCAACGAGGCGGGCGGTCTGGCCATCGGAAGCGACGCCAGTTTCAAGGATCCGGGGATCTTCCTGGTCGAAAGCACCGTCTTCACCGGAAACTTCGCGACTTCCGCCGGAGCGGCGATCGTCGCGACCCCCGAACCCTACATTCCCGAATCGTCCTGCACGGTCCTCAACTGCACCTTCAGCGGCAACGTCTCGCCTCGCGACCCGGCCATCCACACGATCATGGCAGGCATGAAGATGGACGTGGCCGTCACCACCGTCATGAACTGCATCCTCTCGAACAACTCTGGGTCGCAGATGCTGAGAATGGAGTCGGAACTGGGCGAGGATGCTCCCCTGTCGGGCAACGACTTCTCCCACACGCTCTTCGATGACCAGGACGAAGCCACGATCGAGGCAGGAGACGGTCTGGTCCTCGGTTCCGCGGGTTTCGCGGATGAGTTCGGTGCGGACGGCATCAGCGGAACCGGAGACGAGAACTTCCGGTTGTCACCGCTGTCGATCGCAGTCGACCGGGGCTCACCATCGATCCAGCCCGTCTCCGACCAGGATGTCTACCAGAACACCAGGGACATCGATGACCCGCTCGTCACGCTCCCGATCGGAACAGGCACCATCGACTTCGGCGCAAGTGAATTCGACACCTCCGGACTTTCCAGCCGGATGGCCGTCTGGGACGAGGCGGGAGGCATGGGCCTTCCGTTCATGGACCAGACCAACTGGTTCGAGAACGCGGAGCCCAATCCCGGACTGCCTGCCCTGGTCCGAACCCCGGGGTACATGAACAGCGGGTGGCTTGATTCACAGGAATCGACGGACAGCTTCACCTTCGATGGCGGATCGATGGCACTGCAAGCCTCCTTCGGAGCCCCTTCAGGAACAGGGTTGTACATGCAGACCCCTGCGGGACAGCCGGGAAGCTTCGACGTCCTGCAGAGAACCGGCGAAACGACCAGGCTCATGATCAATGGGCTCGATATCGAGGCCGGCAGGGTCACGCTGGAAGCCGGCACGATGGAGTTCTCGAACGTCGCCTTCAGGATGCTCGACGGAAACATCCTCATCGGTCCGGAAGCCAGCGTCGGACTGTACGCCGGCACCTTCGTCGATCATGCAGGTACGTTCGCACCATCGATCCTGAACCACGGGACGTTGTTCGTGAACGAGACGCAGCTGCTGGGTGACTACATGCAGTCCGCCACTTCGAACGGAGCGTACACCCAACCATCCGGCTTCATCGGATTCGAGATCGGTCCTCATGACGACAAGAACAGCACGCCCGACCTGCTGCTCACCGGCGATGCGATGCTGGGAGGCACGCTCGGCATCCGGGGAAGCAAGGACGGCCTGCCTTCCCTCGGCGTGCCGGTACCGTTGCTCGGTGCCTCATCGATCTCGGACACTTTCGAGCTGGTCGTCGCCCGTGACATCCCCGACGGCGTCTCCGTGAATCTCGCCATCGAGGAATCCGTGCAGGGCGGATCCTCGGAAGCGACCATCGAACTGGTCCCCGGGTCGGACACCGAGTTCGACGATGCCTACTTCAGTTCCATCGCACCGGACGGGATCGAGGACGCGGTGCTTGCCGACGTGGACGGTGATGGAGACGACGATCTCATCATCTCGCTCACGAATCCGGCAGGTCAGGAGTTCACCCACGTCGGGATCATCGAGAACCTGGGAACCGCTGGGGGATTCTGGAACGGCTTCGATGCACTGGCGATCGGGGTGAACACCGTCAAGATCAGCGGGTCCGCGAACGGTCTCGCCGCCGGCGACCTCGATTCGGACGGCAGGATCGATGCAATCGTCGCCAACAAGGCAGGCGGCACCGTGCACGTTCTCCAGAACCAGACGGTACCGGGCACGATCATCTTCAATGACGTCCTGAACGAGGACACCAGCGTGGACCTTCCGGCAGGAACGGCGCAGCCGACCGGCACCTGGGTCGGCGACCTGGACTTCGATGGTCGACCCGATGTCGTCGTCAACAACGACACCGATGGCAGCGTCGTTTCCTTCCAGAACGTGTCTTCGCTCGCCATCTCGCTGGGATCCGCCTCTTCATCGATACCCCTGCACAAGATCCGGAGGATCTCACCGACGGGAACCGGCAAGAGCCGGAATGAAGTGCCCTTCGGCAGCAGCACACCGCAGAAGAACGCGAACGGATCGGAGGGTGGCGGCGAATCCGAGGACGAGGCGGATGATGATTCCGGGAAGGTCCAGGTCGGGAACACCTCGGCAGGGAACCAGCTCGACCTTCGACTCTCATGGGATGAATACGAGGTCGACACCGACCCGGTCGATGCGGCCGCCGGCGACCTCGATGGGGACGGCAGCAAGGACATCGTGACCGCGAACAGGGCGGGCGAGAGCATCTCCATCCTCATGGGCAACGGAACAGGAAGTTACGATCCCGCGATCACGATTGCAGTCGAGAACGAGTGTCTTGCCACGAACCTTGGCGACTTCGATGGCGACGGCGACCTCGACATCGCGGTGCTCGTCGACGACGGAAACGGATCGAGCAGCGTCCGCATCCTCAGGAACGACACGGACATCACGAGCACCACGACGTTCTGCCTCGAGAGCGACACGCTCTTCGAGGGCAACGGGGTCAACAGGATCCTGGTCGGTCGGCTCGACGATGACGGGATCGACGACATCCTCGTGACCGCCACCACCCCGTCACTCCAGGGCCCGCTGCCCGGCTGGATGGCTGCTCTCGGCGGGATGGAGTCGGACTGCTTCGGAGACATCAACGGTGATGGAACGGTCGATGCCGCCGATCTCGCGCTCCTGCTTGGGGCATGGGGCCCGGCAGGCTCGAGTCCGGTCGCAGACCTGAACAAGGACGGCTTCGTCAATGCGACGGACCTGGCCTACCTCCTTGGAAGTTGGGGAGACTGTGGTTCCAGCCAGCTCGAAGATTGAGTAACGTGAATCTGAACACGTGTTGCCCAAGGCCGGGCAACGGAGGAGACCAAAGATGACCAGATGTGCCACCGTGATCGCATTCCTTGTAGTCAGTGCGTCCAACTCTGGACTTGCAGACACGTACTACGTGCCTTCGGAGTATCCAACGATCCAGCAGGCATGGGATGCGATACCCGGATCAGGTGGTCCCGGCTGGTACATCATGGTCGAACCAGGAACCTACAACGAGAATCTCGTTCTTTCGGACAAGACGTGCTGGGTGATCGGCGAAGGAGACCCGGGTGATGTCGTCATAGACGGCAATTCCAGCGGAACGGTGGTCGAGATCGCGAACACTCCGTTCAATGGTGGCGTCTTCCTCGAGAACCTCGTGCTCACCGGAGGGTCGGGAATCGTCTCTGGATGGTTCAGCTATGGCGGAGCCATGAACATCTGGGATGGAGGCAGTGCCACGATCCACGACTGCACCCTGCACACGAATGCAGCGATCTACGGCGGAGGTGTCTATGTCGCGGAAGGCTCCAGTTTCAGCACCTATCAGTCCGTCCTTTCCGGGAACTCGGGACTGATCGGTGGCGGAGCCCTCAGTATGGGGTGGCTGAACATGGACGACACCACCATGAACTCGAATGAATCCTACTACGGCGGACACATCTGCCTGGCTGCAGACACCGAGACGAGCCTGATCTCGAACTCATCGCTTGTCGGGGGAAGATCGGTGATCGCATCCGATGCGGACAGCTCAGGTGGCGGAGCGATCGCCATCATCGGCACTGGGGAAGTGACCCTGAGGAACTGCAACCTCCTTGACAACGAGGCCGACGAGAGAGGCGGCGCGATCTACGTGGGTGATCCACTCGATCAAGGCGGCGAGAGGACCCTGACGATCTCCGATTCCCTGCTCCGGCTCAATGACAGCGGCAAGAGCGGAGGAGCGATCTACTTCGACAACATCGGGACAATGCAGGTCACGGACTCGGACTTCGAGGTCAACGAATCCTCCTACGGAGGGTCGGGTTGCTGGCTCGAACTCGGAGAATTCACGTTCGATGACTGTACTTTCTCAGACCAGTCCATGATCGACGTCGGGACAGGATTCCGAAACGGAGGGGCCATCTTCGCACTGGACTGCCCTTCGCTCGAATTGAGCAATTCGACCTTTACAGGGAACGACGCCGTGTTTCACGGGGGCGCCTTGTACCTGAATTCAAGCCCGACCAACCTCGTGAACTGCGTGTTCGATGCGAATGACGCCGGATCATGGGCCGATGCGATCGACGCGGTCCGCTACACCGGTGCACAGCATCCGAACACGCTCAACATGGTCGGATGCCAGATACGCAATCATCCGGACAGCACGGCTGTCAGGAGCAGTTCCGGCGTCATCAATGCAGTCAACTGCACGTTCACATTCAACAGACAGGGCTTCCTCAACAGCGGAGCGGTCTGGATCTACAACGACGATTCGAATGATCCCTGCAGTTTCATCGGGTGCACGTTCTCCGACAATTCGTCGGGTGATCGAGGCGGGGCACTCTGCCTGGATGACTGCACGGTCGAGATCGATGACTGCGAATTCATCAGGAACATCGTCTCGGGACCAAACGACTACAGGGGCGGCGCCGTGTTCACGGAAGGCGGTGCGAGCGTGACGATCAGCAACAGCACCTTCTCCGAGAACGAGTGCGACGGTGATGGAGGCGCGATCGGTGCGAGCGACGGAAGTTCCGTGGTCATCACGGACTCGACGTTCAATGACAACAGCGCGACCGAGGATGGCGGTGCGGTGCATCTCGACTCGGGATCACTCGACTGCCAGATCACGGGGTCCCGACTCGAGAACAACGAGGCACTCGAGAACGGCGGCGCAATCTTCAACGGAAGGTACGGCAACTCCATCGAAGACTGCGAGGTCGTGAGCAACACCTGCGGACTCCTCGGTGGCGGAATCCGGGCGACGCAGTACACCACGCTTCAGGATTCGACCATCTGCGGCAACAGTCCCTCCCAGACATCCGGGAACATCGGTGACCTCGGCGGCAACATCATCGCCTCCAGCTGCTCGACGTGCCCTGCGGACCTCGACGGAGATGGCGCTGTCAGCGGCAGTGATCTCTCGCTGATCCTCGGAAGCTGGGGAGCATGCACCGGATGCCAGGAGGACCTCAATGGGGACGGTGCCGTGGATGGCGCCGACCTTGCAATCGTCCTGGCGAGCTGGGGGCCATGTTCCTGAGCGCGACGATGCCCCGACGGCATGAAAACTGAAAACCTCGGTCGACCGGAGGTCGATCGAGCAGGAGCGACTTGCACTGCTAGGCAAGGATCTCCCTGACGATGTTCCCATGCACATCGGTCAGTCTGAAGTCGCGACCCGCATGCTGGTAGGTGAGGCTCTCATGGTCCATCCCGAGCATGTGGAGGATCGTTGCATGCCAGTCATGGATGTGGATCCTGCCATCGACGGCCTCGGCTCCGTAGTCGTCGGTCGACCCATGGGTCAAGCCGCCCTTCGCTCCCCCACCGGCCATCCACATCGTGAAGCCCTTTGCGTTGTGATCCCTGCCATCGCCGTTCTGTGCGTCGGGAGTCCGCCCGAACTCCCCGCCATAGAGGACGAGCGTGTCCTCGAGCATGCCACGCTCCTCAAGATCGGTGAGGAGGCCGGCGATGGGACGATCGATGCTCTCGCAACTGTCAGCCATGGACTGCCGGAGGTTTCGGTGGTGATCCCAGCCGCCGGCGCCGACCTCGATGAACCTCACACCATTCTCCGCCAGCTGGCGGGCCATGAGGCACTGGCGTCCGAAGCCTGACGTGGCTTCCGCGTCGAGTCCGTAGAGATCACGCGTGCGCTGGTCGATGTTGGCGATGTCGAGGACACGAGGCAGGGTGTCCTGCATCCTGAAGGCGAGTTCGTAGCTCTGGATGACGCCCTCGATCTCCTCGGTGTCCCCACCTCTTCGGATGGAGCCCTCGTTGATCTTCTGGACGAGATCGATCTGTTCACGCTGACCCGCCCTTGTCAGTCGATCCTGTGCGATGTTCGGAATCGCTCCCTGGGTTCCGCCATCACCGCGACCGGCATTGCGGCCGACGCCTCCGATGCGGGTCCCCTGATTGATCGCAGGCAGGAAGGCGCTGCCATAGTTCTGGGCGCCACCATTGCCCCCGGGCGGCGAAATCGTCACGAACCCGGGCAGGTTCTCGTTCTCGGTGCCAAGCCCGTACAAGGTCCATGCGCCGAGGGACGGCCGCACGAACTGGAAGGAACCGGTGTGCATCTGGACGAAGGCCTGCGCGTGGGCAGGGATGTCGGTGTGCATTCCATTCAACATGCAGATCCGGTCGGCATGGGTCGCGATGTTGGGAACGAGTTCGCTGAACCAGGTCCCGCTCTCTCCATGCTGGGAGAACTTGAACGGAGATCCCATGAGCTTCGCATTCCGTCGACGTCCCGAGGAGAGTGCCTTGCCGTCATCCGCGACCAGTTTCGGCTTGTAATCGAACATGTCGAGGTGGCTCGGCCCCCCCGCCATGCAGAGGAAGATGACACGCTTCGCGGTGGCCGCGTAGTGCGGATCCTTGGGAGCAAGCGGATTGTCCTGGGACATCGTGCGCAGGGCCATCGCCTGCGCGATGCCGGAGAAGGCCAGCATGCCGAATCCGCATGACACACCCTTCAGCATGTCCCTGCGTGAGAGTGCATAGGAGCGGTTGTTGCAGAAACCATCATTGCACATCGTCATGGTCCGTCTCCTCAGTTGATGTACCGGAATTCAGCGCAGGCGAAGAGCGACTGGCAGAATGCACTCCACGCGACTTCACGGGCATCGAGTGGTTCGGGGATGTCCCGGCCCCGGGCACGCATTCGTTCCCGAATGGCAGCGCGTCGCTGCGATCGATTGCCCACGCCCTCGTTGAAACGCCTCGTGCCTTCGGGCTGCTCGAAGGCATTGCCTTCAGAATCAAGTCGGCCGAAGTCCCGGAAGAAGGAGCGCACGGAACCCATTTCAGAAGCGGTCGGCTCTCGACCGAGCGTCCTCATGAACGCCACGCGTGCCCGCTCCTCGTCGTCGGCCCTCATTCCGAGGAGCTCCCTGGCCATCACGTCGGCCTGCTCGGTGACCCAGGGGTCGTTGAGAAGGTACAGGGCCTGTGACGGAACACTGGTCTCATCACGATCACCAACGACGAAAGATGGTTCCGCCAGGTCGAAGGTGTCCAGGAAGGCAGGCACCGTCCCACGCAGGATCGGCATGTACACCGAACGGTGGTTCGACGGGAGAAGCGTCTGGATCTGGCTCGTGGATGCCCTGCCGGCCGCCCAGGCGACCGGTGACCCGACCTGCGGCGTGCCTTCCAGGGTGCCTGAAGCCACGAGGATCGCATCACGTATCGCCTCGCCCTCGAGACGACGCGGTGCCATCCGCCAGTACAGGGTGTTTTCCGGATCGATCCGAGGACCCGCGCCATTGCTCCTCGAGCTCATCCGATAGGCGCGGCTCAGCACGATCTCACGTATGAGCGACTTGGTCGACCAGCCCTGGGCCATGAAGCTGGAGGCGAGATGGTCCAGAAGCTCGGGATGCGTCGGGGCCTTGCCCTCCAACCCGAAATTCTCGGTGGAGGTGACGATTCCCGCACCGAAGAGATGCAGCCAGATCCGGTTGACCATGACTCGAGACGTGAGCGGATTGTCGGTCGAGACGATCCACTCCGCGAAACCGAGACGACCGCTTCCTTCCGAAACGAGAAGGGGCTCCTCGAGATGTGCAATGGGGGGAATGCCCCTGGGCACGAGGTCGGAGGGCTGATCAAGTTCTCCTCGAACGAGCAGGTTGGCATCACGGGCACCATCCCGATCGCGACAACCCATCGCTCGATACATCGCGCTGGTGGGATTGCCCTCTTCGTCATAGCGCTCCATGGCATCGACGAGGGGAGCAAGTCGATTCGTGGCGAGGCGCAGCATCTGCGACGCTGAACTGCCTCTTCCCTCGGTCTGGGCTCTTTCGCGAAGTGTCTCGATCTCACGTTCGGTCCTGTCGGCGAGGGAGAGGATTCGTTCATACACCTCGGCAGGCATCGGCATGCCCAGCGGAATGTCATCCCTGCCGGGCAGCGTGTAGAGGTCCGAACTCATCGAGCGATTCGTCGCGGATCCGCCGAAGAGAGGCTCGCTTGAGATGAAGACCCCGGCAAGCTGGTAGTAGTCCTTCTGACTGATCGGATCGTACTTGTGGTCATGGCATCGGGCGCAGGACACGGTCAGGCCGAGCATCCCCTGGGTGATCGCGTCGATCTGTTCGTCAGCGACATCGAGAATGAACTGCTGGCGGTTTCGTTCCTGATGGCTCTTGGAACCGATCGCGAGATATCCGGTGGCGACGAGCTGATCGGTCGCATCCTCGACGGAGCGCACGGGAAGAAGGTCCCCGGCAATCTGCGCGCGGACGAATTCGTCATAAGGCAGGTCCTCGTTGAATGCCTTGATGACCCAGTCCCTGTACCGCCAGGCGTATGGGTATGGAATATCGTTTTCCTTGCCACTCGACTCGGCATACCTGGCGACATCAAGCCAGTGCCTCCCCCACCGCTCACCGAACTCATGATCACCGAGGTAGCGGTCGACCAGACGTTCGTACGCGGAAGGTGAACGATCGGACACGAAGGCCTCGATGTCCTCCGGCGAAGGCTGGATGCCCCGAAGATCGAAACTCAGGCGTCGGATGAGCGTCTCGCGATCTGCATCACGTGCCGGCTTCAGATCGGCCTCCTCGAGTCTTCGAAGGATGAATCGATCGATGTCGGAGTCCGCCCAGTCCTCGTTGAAGACTTCCGGCGCTTCAGGGGACAGGATCGGCTGGAAGGCCCAATGGTCCTTGCCCGCCTCCTTGGGCACGCCGCCACCCGGAATCGCGAGGGCATGCCCTTCCTCTGCACTGATCAGCACGGTCACTCGGGGGTCGGGTGCTCCTCGTCTGACCCACTCCTCGAGGAGGCTGATGTCGGAGTCGGAAAGTTTCCGACGTGGCGGCATCTGGAAGTCCTCGTCCTCCCATCGGATCGATTCGATCAGAAGGCTCGCATCAGGGTCACCGGGAACGATGGCGGGCCCGGAGATCCCGCCGACCTGCCAACCTTCCTTCGAGTCGAGAACGAGCCCACCTCGAATGCGGTCCGAGTCGGAAGCATGGCAATCGAAGCAGTGCTCGATGAGGATCGGGCGAATCTTGGATTCAAAGAAGGCGACGTCCTGCTGGGACAGGACTTCTTCCGACTGCCCGAGGACGGTCCCGGTGAAGCATGAGATCACGAAGAAACCGGACAGGATGAGACGAGGAGTCGCTCCAGCATGACTCGATTGGGCGGCAGGATGGTCCATGGAAACTCCATCGGACAAGGTAGGAATCTGGCAGTCATGAGAACGTCCGTCAGCCGACATTATTTCCGAAAGTCATTGCATGAAAGCCCCCAGGAGGGGACTTCTCAGGCCTCGGAGGGGGGAAAAACACCCTGGAGGCCGAAAATGAGGGCTTGGATTGAGCGGAATCAGGCGGCTGTATCGTCTGATCTTCTGGTCCGATCGATCCAGCCGGCCACTTCCACGAGGCCCTGCATGCTTGAACACGACTGGATTGCCGGTGATTCCGGGTAGTCCAGGAGATGGGCTTCCCGCCCGCCCAGGACGATGAGACCACCCCAGGAGGCGACCTCCTCACCAAGCTCGGCAAGCATGGCGGAAACGCCCTTGGGATCGGGCACGAGGCTCGTACTCAGCCAGATCAACTCGGGCCGGAGACGCTTGACCTCGTTCGCAAGCACCCTGAAGGGAAGATCGGGGCCAAGCGCGATCGACCTGAATCCCAGCTCGAGAATCGAGACGGCAGCCAGCAACGGAGGCAGGATGTAGGGATCACCCGAAAGAGAACAACCGATCGCGGTCAGCGATGTCTCTCCGGGGTCCACTTCGAGCAACGGACGAATCACGTTGATCGCGTAGATGATGGCTTCCGTCGCCCTGTGTTCGATGATGATGCCCGTTTCAGAGTGGTGCCAGAGCTCCCCGATCTCCTCAAAGGCGGTGGCGATGGGGCCATCCGCGATCTCGGCGACGGTCATGCCTTCCATGAAGAGCGCCATGATCAGGCCCCGGGCTTCCTGCATTCGACCTTCGATCAGCAACCTGGAGAGGCGCTTGCCCATGGGAAGCTCCAGATGGGCCTCCTGAGTGAGATCAAGGCTTGGGGCAAGGCCCAGAACGTCCGGACGGACCAGATGAAGCCCGCGATCACGAATGAAACGGACGGCTTCATTGATCGGAATCCGGCGATGCCCACCGGCAGTCCTGGTCACCTCGAGATGGCCGTTGTCGACCCAGCGCTTCAACGAGGACTCACTCGCCCCGATCGAGGTTGCCAGTTCCTTGGGTGAGACGAACCTGTTCATGCAGTGATCCAGTCCTCGGTGCAGCCCCCCGCCTGGGGCAGCATCCCTGAAGAATGCCAGACGGTATGGCATTCAGGGACAATTATGAACGTTTTGACGAAATTTGCCCCAAAAAGAGTCCTCAAATCCCTGATATCAGGCTACTATCCAAATCGGAATGAACGTTTTGAACGTTTTAGCTGAATAGAGCCTGCACAGGGCAGGAACCTGCAAGTGGCGAAGTCAACTCTGGCACACCCCGACACGAGGTCCGAAGGACACACCGTGCCAGAAGCCACTCGAGACAGGTCAGCCCCCATGCAGGCCCCCCATTCGGGCGGTGGATGGCTCCCAAAACGTAGCGTGCCCAACGGGTGCCTCCACCGCCCTCTTTCAGCCAGGACAACAAGGCATTCATGCCTATGGAATCCAATGTGTTCTTCTCTGTTTGAAGAAGGGCCAGACCGATGCCGCAACCGGTACGGTCGGGCCCTTCCTCATTGAATGGCTCCGCCAGGAACGGATGATGATGTCGGGACTCGTGTGGTATCGCCGTGACCTGCGCACCATCGATTGTGCGCCACTCGCTCTTGCATGCAAGAACAATGATCGCGTCGATGCCTGCTTCCTCGTCTCGGCAGGCCAGTGGCGCCGGCATGGGCTGGGTCCCAACCACGTCGAATACATGAGGCGCTCACTTGCATCGCTGGCCGATCAGCTTGCGGAACTCAACATCCAGCTCCATGTGAAGTTGGTCGATACCTATCTGGACGCCCCGAAAGCGATTCATGAACTGGCCCGGGATCTGGCGTGCACGAACGTGCACTGGGGCAGGGAACACGAAGTCGATGAAGTCGCCAGGGACAAGGCAGTACGAAATCTCTTGTCCGAGTCCGGCCTTCAGGTCCATGAGCATGATGATCAGGTCGTGGTTCCACCTGGATCAGTTCGGACTGGCAGCGACACCGGTTACAAGGTCTTCACTCCATACAGGAAGGCATGGCTTCCCGCTGCCCGTGACCATGTTGCCGGAAGCATGCACGAACGCCCGGAACCGATGCGACAACCACCCCCCCCGCCGGCTGAACTCCCGGAAGTGATCCCGGAATTCGAGGGATTCGTGCCGATGGACGCGTGGCCGGTGGGCGAAGTCGAAGCCTCGAAGACCATGAAACGATTCGTGCGCGAAAGAGGCTCGGACTACGGCAGGGATCGTGACATTCCTTCGGTACACGGCACGAGCAGGCTCGGAGCGGCACTGGCCGTGGGCGCCCTCTCACCACGGACCTGCGTCGCGATGGGATGGCGGCACGCTGAAAGGCACCCTGAAGCGGCGGAAGGACTGAATGTCTGGATCAGTGAACTTGCATGGCGGGACTTCTACAAGAACGTCGTGCATGAATTCCCGCACGTCTGCAGGAATCGCGCGTTCAAGCCCGAGACGGAGCAGGTCGCCTGGAGAGATGACGAAGCCTCCTTCAAGGCATGGTGCGAGGGCAGGACGGGTTATCCGATCGTCGATTCAGCGATGCGCTGCCTGGTGGCAACCGGGTGGATGCACAACAGGCTGCGCATGGTCACCAGCCAGTTCCTGAGCAAGCACCTCTTGATCGACTGGCGACGTGGAGAAGCCTTCTTCGCAAGACACCTCATCGACATGGACTTCGCCTCCAACAATGGTGGCTGGCAGTGGTCGTCTTCCACGGGAACCGATGCCGCGCCCTACTTCAGGGTGTTCAATCCCACGACTCAAGGTCGGCGGTTCGATCCCGACGGAGCATTCATCAGGAGCTGGATTCCGGAACTCTCCGATCTCCCTGCAAGGGAGATCCATGAACCGAGCAAGATGACGGGCGGTCTGTGGAACCCGAGCACGTATCCACAACCCATCGTGGATCAATCCGCAGGAAGAACACGAGCGATCAAGGCATTCGCCGACACCAGGAATGCCGGGGAGTGATCACCCGATGAAAGCGTCCTGGCCCATCAACGGTTGTGGATGACCAGAGGGGGCACACAGGGCACCGGCAGGACGGGGGAGTCTGCACCGTTCGACGCCCAGATCCCCAAACGTATCCTCTGCGACACGAAATGTTGCCGTTGAGGCAGGATCGCCGGGGAAGAAGCACGAGAGATCCTTCCACGTATTGAAGAAAGTCATCGTGCCACGTATGTTGCAGTCGTGACGAACGCCACCATGAACAAGACAGACACCGGCTCGACCCGACCTCATCCGGTGATTCCCGGCTACTTCGAGACCGAAGAGGAACGACTCGAACTCGTCGCGAAGCTCTTCAATGAGTCAGCACCCCACTACGACCACATCAACCGCGGAATGAGCCTCGGAACCGGGCACCGCTATCGGCGCCAGGCACTGATTCGGGCACGTCTCCGCAAGGGGATGAAGCTCCTTGATGTCGGCTGCGGAACGGGCGTCATCGCAGGCCATGCTCGCGACATCGTCGGTGAATCGGGGGAAGTGGTCGGTGTCGACCCCAGTGAGGGGATGCTCGCGGTCGCCAAGGCGGAGGGCCGGGTCACGTCCAGTCACGTCGGCAAGGCGGAATCGCTTCCGGTCGAGGACCGGCGCTTCAACATGGTGACCATGGGCTACGCACTGAGGCACGTCGACGACCTGGAGAACGCCTTCCGGGAATACCTCCGGGTGCTCAGGCCGGGTGGCACGGTGTTGATCCTGGAGATCACGCCGCCACGGTCACGCATGGCCTTCATGATGCTCAAGGCATACCTGAGGCTGGTGGTCCCGGCGTTCACGCGACTCACGACCCGGAGCAAGCCAGCGCAGGAGCTGATGTCCTACTACTGGGAGACGATCGAACACTGCGTTCCACCGGAAAGCATCATCGCGGCCATGAAGGCGGCGGGCTTCAAGAACGTGGATCGCCACATCGAGCTGGGCGTGTTCAGTGAATACACCGGGCAGCGACCGCTCGAGGACTAGATGCGACAAACGCCAGGAATGACAATGGGCCGCCTCTCGGGCGGCCCATTTCAATCGGGCTGACAGGATTTGAACCTGCGACCTCTTCACCCCCAGTGAAGCGCGCTACCAAACTGCGCTACAGCCCGATGCGATCCGCCCGGTCGGATCTGGAACAAGAAAAGCGGACAGGGTGGGATTCGAACCCACGGTACGGAAAAATCCGTACACGGCATTTCCAGTGCCGCTCCTTCAGCCGCTCGGACACCTGTCCGGGAGTCAGGTAGTGTAGCGGGATGACTGACATGGACAAGGACCCAGCCATACCACCCGGTTTTCTGGTTATCGACAAGCCCCTGGGCATGTCCTCGATGAGGGCGGTGGCGATCGTTCGTCGGAAGGCCGGAGGGCTGAAGACAGGCCATGCAGGCACGCTCGACCCCTTGGCAACCGGTGTTCTGGTCCTGGCTCTGGGCAAGGCGACCAAGGCGATCGAACTGATGATGGCCACCACGAAACGCTATCGGACGGTCATCGACCTCTCCGCCTTCACGACCACGGATGACAGGGAAGGCGAAAGAACGGAAGTCACGGGAGGATCTCCACCGGACGAAGCGGGGATTCGAATCGCGCTGGACCGTTTCAAGGGAACGATCATGCAACGCCCTCCGGTCTTCAGTGCGATGAAGATCAACGGGCAACGCGCCTACAAGATGGCACGCAGCGGAGGCACGCCCGAGATGAAGCCGAGACCGGTCGATGTCCATGACATCGATGTCGTCCGTTACGACTGGCCGGAACTCGAGCTCGACCTGCACGTCGGCAAGGGTTTCTACGTCCGGAGCCTGGCACGAGAGCTCGGGGAACTTCTGGGAACCGGAGGGCACTGTGCATCGATCAGGAGAACAGCGGTCGGCCCGTTCACCCTCGAGCATGCGATCGAACCGGATGAACTAGGCGACAGCTTCCCGATCGACCTGCTCGTCGATGTCGAGAGCGCCATCAGTCTCATCGGAAGGTGAGGATGCACCGTCATCCGGGGCGCTCCCGCTGCGGAGGATGAGTATCGCCATCCCCATCAGGAGCAGGACATCCGCCACGTTGAAGACCCAGGGGAAGACGCCGGTGCCCCCCCGCGGCCAGGACCAACCGAAGGGAAGATCCCAACCCGGCGCAAGGTGCATGAAGTCACGCACCGCTCCGAAAAGCACCCTGTCGTAGAGATTGCCGAGACCACCTGCCAGGATGAGGGCGATGCCGACATGCGCCGCATGGGATGACGCTCTCGTCCAGAAGGCGAAGACGAGGAGTGCGACGGTCACTGCGACGATCGTGAAGACGATGAAGATCATCCGGCTCTGCTGGCCGATTCCGAACACCGCGCCGTGGTTCAGGACAAGATCGAAGTCGAGCAGCCCGAAGGGCAGAATGACCAGACTCTCGTGGTACGGCGGCTTCCAATCAGGATCGGACAGGATCACTTCGCGATCAAGCACGACCGGCTCTGCAGCGACCGAGCGAAAAGCCCAGTCCTTCGACCAGAGATCCAGCAGCAGACCACTTCCAAAGACCAGAAGAAGCGTGAGCCAGGCGACCGGCGAACGCCAAGCTGGAAGAGCCTGCCCCACGCACTGCCCGGTCCTGCAGTTCATCAGTGGTGCAAGCCGCTCTCGACCTTGCGGGCTGCCTCGATGGTGTATCGCGCCCAGGGCTTGGCCTGGAGACGAGCCTTCGGGATCGACTTCCCGGTCATCATGCACATGCCGTAGGTCTTGTCCTTGATCCGGCCGAGTGCAGCGTAGATCTCCTCGAGAAGCTTGCGTTCGGTCTCGGCCATGCCCAGCGCGAGATCCTGATCGAAGGTATCGGTACCCACGTCAGCCATGTGGAGGGGCATGTTCGAGAGATTCCCTCCGTTGGATCGAAGGGCCTCGTTCTCCATGCCGTGCAGGAGTCCAAGCAGCTGAGCCCGCTTCTGCAGGAGCAGCATTCGATACTGGTCGAGATCCTTCTTCGCCAGCTTCGTCTTGACCTTGACGGGAACCATCGGCTGCTCGACCTCGACGACCTTCTTGGCCGCGGTCTTCTTCTTGGTGGTCGTGACGCCCTTGGTGGAGATCATGCGAACACGACGACCATTGATGACGACATAGCCGGCGGCATCTGGTTCCGCAGCAGCCGCAACGGCAGCAACGGATCGGGTGTTGCCTGCGGCAGCGGCCTTCTTGAGGGCGGCAGCGGTCGCCTTCTTGGTCGTCTTCTTGGTCGTCTTCTTGGTCGTCTTCTTGGCGGCCTTCTTGGTGACCTTCTTGGCGGCCTTCTTCGCGACCTTCTTGGCGGCCTTCTTCGTGGTCTTCTTGGCAGCCTTCTTGGCGGCCTTCTTCACGGTCTTCTTCGCGGTCTTCTTGGCAGCCTTCTTGGCGGTCTTCTTGGAGGACCCCCCAGAGCGGCCGGAAGCCGCTGGTCGTCTGGTTGCCTTCTTCTTGGTCTTCTTCTTGGCCAACAAGCTGTTCCACGGCAGCGGTCTGGCGGCCCTACTCAGGCACAAGTCCTGCTGCTTGACTCGTTTCCAACCGGAAAGGGTACCTGACCCCTCCATGCACCGTCAAACAGATGCGCAGGCGTCAGCCGGTCAGTCCGGGGAATCGGCAGCGGACTCGGCGACCCGAGTCGTGATCGCCCCAATGCTTCGGAACTTCTCGAACCGCCTGCGGACGAGGGTATCCGGCTTCAACCGAGACAGATCGCGGAGCTGATCAAGGACCCAGGCCTCGATCGAACGAGCTGCACCCTCGGGATCCCGATGCGCCCCCCCCGCGGGCTCCTGGAGCACGTCATCGATGAGGCCATTCTCGAGATTGTGTCGAGCGGTGAGCGAAAGAGCACTGGCTGCGAGGTTGTTGGTCTCCTCGTTCGCTTCCTTCCAGAGAATCGCGGCACAGCCTTCCGGGCTGATCACGGAATACCAGGAGTGCTCCAGCATCGCGACGCGATCACCAACTCCGATCCCGAGCGCGCCACCAGAACCACCTTCGCCGATCACGACGGCGATGATCGGGGTTCTCATCCTGCTCATCTCACGAAGATTCATGGCGATGGCCTCGGCCTGACCTCGCTGCTCGGAACCGACACCGGGATAGGCCCCGGGGGTGTCGATGAAGCAGACGATCGGCAGCCCGTACTTCTCGGCAAGGCGCATCTTCATCAACGCCTTCCTGTAGCCCTCGGGATGTGCACATCCGAAGTGGCAGGCGATCTTCTCGGCAGTCGTCCGCCCCTTGCGATGGCCGACGACCAGGACCTTCATCGAACCGATGCGTGCAAAGCCGGTCACGATCGCGGGATCGTCGCCAAAGTGACGATCCCCATGCAGCTCACAGAAGTCCCGACAGATCATCCGGATGTAATCGGAGCTCTGAGGCCGGTTGGGATGTCGCGCGACTCGTACCGTCTGCCAGGGTGTGAGTGAGGCGTAGGTCTTTGCCAGAAGACGGTCACGCGTCTCCTGGAGCTGGGAGATCTCATCGGCGTAGCGATCCGCATCGTCCCCGCTGGTGAGGGAGTCGATCTGCTTCTCGATTTCCAGGACGGGTTCTTCGAAGTCAAGCGTCAGCATGCGGTTCGGCGATCCTTCCGGGGCACACTATAGGGGTGGAACGGGCAGGAATGAAGGCGAACGCGGCAAGAACCCCGGTTGACGCGACCTCGGGGATGCAGGAGCCTGAAGGCATGAATCAGGACATCGAACTGGCGATCATCGGCTGCGGCAACATGGGTGGAGCGATCCTGGACGGCATGATTGCCGCGGATGGATTCCCCGTGGAGCGGATCCTGGTGGTGGAAAGATCCGCTGAAATTCGCTCCAGATGCGAGCAGACGGGGATTCCCGCCACCGAGGCGCTCGCGGACGCGAGGGAGGCGAAGCGGATCCTCCTGGCGGTCAAGCCGCAGATGTTCCACGAGGTGGCGGAGGGCCTCGGGACCCTGCCCCGCCCGACCCTGGTCATGAGCGTGATGGCGGGACTCTCGAGCAAGGCGATCAGGAAACCGCTGGGCGAGCATGCCCGCGTGGTGAGGACGATGCCCAACACCCCCTGCCGGATCCATGCCGGGATCACGGCAGTCGCGCCGGGAATCGGGGCAACCGACGAGGACCTCGAGCAGACGGAGGAAATCCTCGCGACCGTCGGCGAGGTCGTTCGAGTCCGAGAGGAGGAGATGTACGCAGTGACCGCGATCAGCGGATCGGGACCGGCCTACGTCTTCCTGCTCACGGAAGCCTGGATCGATGCGGCAACCAACCAGGGCATCGACAGGGCCACCGCGGAACGACTGGTCAGGGGGACGCTCCAAGGCGCAACCGCACTTGTTGCGGGAGAAGAGGATCCCAAGTCACTTCGTGCCGCCGTCACGAGCAAGGGCGGCACCACGGCGGCGGCGATCGCTGCACTGGAGGCACGGGGTTTCAGGGATGCGATGAACGAGGCGATCGAGGCTGCGACACGCAGAGGTATCGAGCTCGACTCAGAAGTCGCGTCTTGAGAAGAGCCAGCAGCAGATCCCGAGCAACACCGCCTCGAACAACAGGCTGGTGCCGATGATCCAGGTCAGGCTTCGGCTGTCCTTCCGCTCCGACTGGATGCGATCGATCTCGCGCTGGGGAACACGCGATGTCGTTCCGAACATGTTGCCGCTGCGAGGCCCGCGACGACGTCCCTCGGTCTCCTCGGGAAGTCCCACCTCAAGCCCGGCATTCTTTCGAAGGGTGCGGTCGAGCACCCCGATCGTCTCGGAGGTCTTGGGCAGGATGCACTTCGCTCCGTAGAACCAGGCATGCGTCATGGCCCAGGTGTCGTAGCTCGCCTGCACCGAATCGACGACCTCCTGCAAGGGTTCCGTGACCTCGATCGGATCCCCGTATTCAACCGCTTCAGCCAGATCCGCCTGCACCTGCTTGAGATCAAGCTCGTAGGCGATGCTGCCGGACTGGGTGATCTCCTCGCCGGAATGGACGCCGAAGATGAACAGCCAGAAGAGCATGGTCACCAGCAGCGACACGATCGTCGAACGGGTGAGGAGCCCCACAAGGGCACAGACGCCGTAGAGGTAGGAGAAGAAGACCACGACCAGGGGGATCGCGATCAGGAACCACGGCTCCCAGGCCCCGCCCCGGATTCCAATGAGCAGGAAGGAGGCGACCGTGAAGACCGACACCTGGACGGTCACGAAGATCAGGCCGGTGAAGTACCGCGTGAGGAAGAGACGCGTTCGTCCGATCGGCTTCGAAAGCAGGATGTCGATCGATCCGCCACTCACCATGTCCGGCACGATGCTGGAGGTGGAGATGAGGGCGAGGATCGAAGCGAGCCAGGTCAGCCAGAACCCGATGCCGAAGGTCGTGAAGAGGACCTTGTAGAAGACCTCCCGGGGGAAGAACCTGGTGTTCACGAACTCGAGATCGAACTCCCACCACAGGATGGTGATGCCGTTCTCATTGATGCCGAGCGCGGCGAAGACCGCGACGATCAGCAGGGAGAGCGCCATCGTCACCCAGAAGAGCTTGCGTGCGTTCAGCTCTCGGTACGCGGCATGAAGGAGCGCAAGGGTCTGGGTCATGAGCCACCCTCCCCATCCTCGAGATCCGACCGAGGTGAGGTCGGTGGGACGATGAGGGCGTCACCCTTCGCGCCGGGCATGAGCGCATTGCCGGTCTCGGGATCGGTGACCGCACGAAGGAAGAGGTCCTCGAGGGATTCCCGGATCGGCTGGAGCGCGTGAATCGTGCAGGAAGACGCACGAAGACGGTCGAGGACCGGCTGAATGGACTCGGGATCGGTCGTCGGCATCACGAGCTTCGTGAGGCCCCCATCAACGGCCTTCGCGGCAAGTCCATGCTCACCGATCCACTCCGGCGGCCCGCCCTTGATGATGATCTCGTAGCGCTGACTGCTCGCGGTCAGTTCATCCATGGTCCCCTGCATCGCGACCGATCCCTTGACGAGGATCCCGACACGATCACAGACCATCTCCAGTTCGGAGAGGATGTGGCTGTTGACCAGGACGCTTCGTCCCTCCTCCCGCATCTCCACGAGGATGTCGCGGATCTCCCGCCTGCCGACCGGGTCGACACCGTCGGTGGGTTCGTCCAGGAGGACGAGTCGGGGATCGTTCACGAGGGCTGCCGCCAGACCGATTCTCTGCTGCATGCCCTTCGAATAGGAGCCGATGCGCACCTTCTCCCATTCGGTCATGCGCATCTTCTCGAGGAGCTCCGAGGTCCTTCGCCTGCGGAGGACCCTCCTGACCCCGGACATCGCACCGGAGAACTCGATCGCCTGTCGTCCGGTCAGCCAGAGCGGGAAACGGTGGTGTTCGGGCAGGTAGCCCACCCGCGCCAGGGTGGCCTTCCGACCGAGTGGTTCGCCGAGGAGACTTCCCGTCGCATGGGTGGGTCGCACCACGGTCATCATGATCTTGACGAGCGTGCTCTTGCCGGCACCGTTCGGGCCCAGCAGACCGTAGATCTCGCCGGGATGGACCTGGATGTCGATGTCCCGAAGGGCGTGGATGCCACCTCGGTAGATCTTGGACACGTGCGACAGGTCGATGGCGAGTGAATCGGAACCCATGTTCTTCCCAGAGGATGCAGGAGGGACGGAACAAGCATACTTGCTGGGGAATCGTGCGGCGAGCATCGAGAGGGCGTCCACCAGACCGGGAAGGCACGTGCTTCGACGGGAAAGCGGTCCGGGGAGGAAGACCTCGGAGCACTGACGAGATATCGTGGACGTGATGTCCTTTCACTCCCTCGGCAGCTTCATCAAGGAACTCGACTCCAGAGGCGAACTCCTCCGGGTCGACACCCCCGTCTCGCCGATCCTCGAGATCGCCGCGATCGCCGATCGGGAGAGCAAGTCGTCCGCCCGAGGACGAAGCGCGGTGGCGGGAACGTTCGATCCCGGACACGAGGACCGAGGCGGACGCGCCCTGCTCTTCGAGAACGTGGAAGGAAGCGATTTCCCCGTCGCGATCAACCTCTGGGGGAGCTACCACCGCATGGAGCTCGCGCTCGGCTCCGATTTTGAATCGATCGCGGCACGCATCGCATCGCTGACGAAGCCGACCCCGCCACGCGGGCTGGGTGAACTGCTGGCGAAGGCACGCGAATTCCTCCCGCTCCTGCGGATCCCACCACGTACCGTACGACGACACGCGCTTTGCCAGGAGGTCGTCAAGCTGACCTCGGAAGGCCAGGTCGACCTCACGAGACTCGGCATGATCAAGGCGTGGCCGCTCGACGGGGACCCCGAGGCGGTCGGCTACCCGATGACCGCGGAACAGGCGGGCACGGCGAAGGGACAGGGCCGGTACATCACGCTTGCGGGCATGCACACGATCCATGCCGACGACGCCGGCAAGGCGAAGCCCGGCAGTCACAACATCGGGATGTACCGATCGCAGCTCATCGACGAGACCCATCTCGCCATGCACTGGCATGTCCATCACGATGGCGCGAATCACTGGCGAAGCTGGAAGAAGCTCGGCAAGCCGATGCCGATCGCGATCTGCCTCGGCGGCGAATCGGTGCTTCCGTATGCGGCGACCGCCCCGCTTCCACCGGGCATCTCCGAACTGCTCATGGCCGGCTTCCTCATGGGACGGGGCATTCCGATGGTCGAGGCACGAACCGTCCCGATCCGGGTGCCTGCCAACAGCGAGATCGTGATCGAGGGCTGGGTCTCCACCGAATGCGGACCGATCGGTTGGGAACCGTCGAACGGCGAACCGCTCGGTCCGGGCGCGGTCTTCGAGGGACCGTTCGGGGATCACACCGGCTTCTACTCCCTCCCCGATCGCTATCCGATCGTCGAGGTCACCGCGATCACCCACCGTCGCGACGCGGTCTATCCCACGACGATCGTCGGCGCACCACCGATGGAGGACTACTACCTGGGCAAGGCGACCGAACGCGTCTTCCTTCCGTTGCTGAAGACGATCGTCCACGACATCGAGGACTACCACCTGCCCATGTTCGGTTGCTTCCACAACTGTGCCGCGATCCAGATCAGCAAGGCCTACCCGATGCAGGGACGACGCGTGATGCATTCGGTCTGGGGAGCCGGCCAGATGGCATGGACCAAGATGATCATGGTCGTCGACGAGGATGTGGACATTCATGACGAACGTGCCATGTTCGAAGCCGTGCTCACCCGATGCGACTTCCGCTGGGACCTGCAGCTCACCGAAGGTCCCCTGGACATCCTGGACCAGGCCGCACCGGAACTCGGGGCCGGCGGCAAGATCGGATTCGACGCCACTCGAAAGCTCGAAGGCGATCGGACCCGGACACGTTCATTGGATATGCCCCGGATCGACACCACCGAGGAACGACGAGCCGCCGAAGCACGAATCGCGGAAATCAAGGACCTCCGCTGGTCGATGCCCGAGTGGGGTGCCGGACGACTGACGGTGGCCGCAGTCCCCGGCCCGTGCGGGACCGATGCCGTCCACCGGATGATCGAATCGATCTGGGAACGCGTGGGCGTCGAGTCCAGTGCGGCGGACCTCCTGCTGATCGTCGACGAGTCGGTCAGGCTCGATGCCTTCGACGACGTCCTCTTCGAGCTCACCGCCTGCGCGGACCCGGTCCGGGACCTGGTCCGGGATGACGCCACCGAGGGGCGACGGATCGCGTTCGACGCCACCTCGAAGTCGGAAGGCGATCACAGTTCGGGATCGAGGGTCCGTCGATACGCCACCCAGCAGTCGATGCCGGACGAGATCATGGACAAGATTCGAGAGATCGGCGCCTGATGCAACCAGGCACGGTCCTCGCAGGTGGATGACGAGGGAAACGAACTAGTCGACCTGGGTCACCATCGCTCCCGGCTTGCGGAAGATGTAGTACATCGTGCCTTCCGCGTACTGTCCGCCGGCAAGCACGCGAGCCTGCGGACCGATCCCCATGAAGAGATCACAGCGACCGGGGGCGACGATCGCACCGCCGGTGTCCTGGTCGCAGACCAGCCGGACGAATCGCTCACGACTGCCATCCGACTGCACGGCACGGGTGTCGACGAGTGCGACGGCACCGGGAGGATAGACCGACTTGTCCGTCGCGATCGAGGCGCGCGTCGTCACCGGAACCCCGAGTGAACCGGCAGGCCATCCGTCACCATCGTATTCGGTGAAGAAGACGAAGCTCTCGTTGCGATCGATCAATCGGTCGACGACTGCCGGCTCTCGCTGGTAGTACGCCTGGATCGCCTTGAGGCTCAGTCCTTCCTTCGGGAGGAGGCCTTCGCGAAGCATCGACTCGCCGAGTCCGGTGTAGGGCCGCTCGGTCTTGCCCCCATAGCCGACATGCATGATTCGACCGTCGGGAAGTTCGATCCTCGCCGAACCGTTGACCTGGCAGATGTAGGCATCAAGTCGATTCGGCAGCCAGACCAGTTCAAGTCCCTCGAGCATTCCACTCGACTCGATCTCGGCACGAGGCGGGGAATCGACGATGCGTCCATCCGCCGCGCGCATTCCGAAAGGCACACCCTCGGGCGAACTGAGGAGCCAGTCGGGCCTGCGATGGAGGGGATGCGTGAAACCCGGAGCAGGATGCAGGCTTCCCTTGAAGATCGGGGCGTAGTAGCCGGTGAAGAGCACCGTGCCCCGGTCATCCCATCCGACGGTCTGGTAGACGTCGAACCGGTCCAGGACCCGATCCGCGAACTCCTCGGCGGAACCGCTTGCGGCCAGGATCACCTTGAGTTCCTCAACGCTCTCCATCGCCCGCTGGTGGGTGATGGTCTCACCCTGGGTCCGGAAGGGAAAACGCGAGGCACTCGACGGTTTCGAATACCAGGTCTCACTCCGTTGGAGCGAGTCCTCGAGGCCGTCCTCCTGTGCCGACCAGGCCTCGACCAGCAGGGGTCGCACCTGACCGGAGTCGATCTTGCGCAGGGCCTGCTCGCCCTGGCGAAGGGGCCGGTCGTAGTGAGGTTTGGCTGCCTCCGGCGTCGAGGAGCAGCCCGCGAGCAGCATTCCGGCGATGAAAGCGCCAAAAAGATGCAATCGCAGGGGGCGAATTCGGAAAAGTTCGGATGGGTCGGCGGAGGTGATTCGAGGCCTGAACTGCATGAAAAATCCCTTCATGACGCGTGAAGACCACTCCAACAGGGCCCGTGACAGCGCGCCAGTCCGAATAATCGACCGAATCGTACCAGTTGCTTCAAGCGATCCGGATGAAGCTGGTTTGAAGAGAGAGGGCGCCTTGAGCACGCAGCTCGCTACAATGGTTGAAACGGACCCGCGCCGGGACCGCGGACGGAATCAACTCGATGACCAGTGCCTTCACCATGTCGTTCGGACTCACCACGGAAGCCACCCTCGCCTTCGGCCTGCCCGGGGGATGGGAGTGGGCGGCCATCCTGATCCTCGGCCTGCTGATCTTCGGACGCAGGCTGCCGGAGGTCGGGCGGTCGGTGGGCAAGTCGATCGTGGAGTTCAAGAAGGGCATCAAGGGCATCGAGCAGGAGATCGAAGAGGAATCGACACGATCCTCGCGTTCCACCGCCCAGTTGAAGGACGACTCGACGGACGCCGCCAAGTCGGCGATGTACGAGAACGCGACCGAGGGATCCTCCGTCAAGGACGCCTAGGTCGGGAGAGCCGCCTGCATTCGATGCAGGGCGTCGATCTCGCAACCGCAACATGGAGCAGGGCATCCAACCTGACCCGGGTCAGGTGATCGACCGGCATGCCCCACCCCGATGGGGATGAAGCCGAGTCAGCCTGCAGCAGCATGGTGAGCAGCAACCACGAAGTCGATGCAGCCAGCCACCGTCCGGATCCTCCGTATCCGACGGGTCTGCTTGCCACTTCGGTCGCCAACCTCATCCACGGCGACCCGGATGCACATCCGATCATCGAAACGCAACCGCGTGACCCGGATGCCCCCATCGTCCGCAAGCTCGATGACGTGGCCGGTGCCCAGACCGACGCCCCGGCCCTCGCGGCGGCGATCCGTGGCATACGTGGATGGACGAGGATCGCGCTCGGGATCGGCATGCTTGTGGCGTGCGGGGCAGGTGTCCTGGCCGGCATGGGCAGCCTCGAGGTCGAGGGCGAACGACCGGTGAACATCTTCTGGCTGCTGGGTGCGGTGCTCGGAGGCCAGACGGTCCTGCTCGCGATCTGGCTGCTGCTGCTGCTCTTCGGAGGCGCCGTCCTTCGACGATGGTCGATCGGTGGCCTCCTGCTCGGGACGGCCGGCTGGATCTCGAGTCGGATGAGCCTGCGAAGCACTGCACGGGACAGCGATCGACATCGCCAGGGACGTGCGGCGGCGGCGGCCGTCGCCGAAACGGACTTCGGAGGCGCACGCTCGCGATGGGCGTTGGGTTGTGTCACCAACCTCGCGTGGCTCGCATTCAACGTCGGCCTGCTCGGTGCACTGATCGGTGTCCTTTCCGTGCGTCAGTTCGATTTCGGCTGGGAGACGACGATCGGTTCCGATGCCTTCTTCGAGGAAGCGGCCCAGGCGATCTCGATCGCCCCGGAATGGGTGGGCTTCAACGTGCCGGACCAGGCGGAGGTGAAGGCCGCACGAATCGATCCCTCGACCGGTGCCCTTGCCGGCGCGGGTGATGAAGCGAGAAAGGCGTTCAGCGGACTGTTGATGGGCAGCGTGGTCCTCTATGGGCTCGCTCCTCGACTGCTGCTCCTCCTCTTCTGTCTGATGGTCTGGAGCGGTCTCCGCCGCAGCTGGCGACCGGAAGTGGAAGGCACGCGCTTCGCGCCGCTGCGAAGACTGACGGAACCACAGGCGGTCAGGGTCGAGGCGATCGAACTGGTCGATGGCGACCCGGGCCCCGACGCAGACGAGGCACCACCACCGCCTGATCGACAGTCGATCGGGTCGGCGATCGTCGGCATCGAACTGGACACCCCCTCCTGTGGCTGGCCCCCACCGTCCGGCGCACCCGCGGACGATCTCGGGATGGTCGAAAGCCGTGAGGATCGGATCGCCACCGTCCAGCGGCTGCGGCACGCCACGACCCTGCCGGCCCGACTCGTGGTGGTCGTGGACATGTCGACGACACCGGACCGCGGCATCGCACGATCGATCGAGCTGATCCACGAGGCGGCGGAACAGCCGGTACTCGTCGTCGTCGTCACCGGAGGCGAACGATTCCGGACCCGCGTCGACTCGGATGCACTGGAACGTCGAAGCGAGGACTGGCGAGGACTGGTCGGAAGACTCGAGGTCGGCGGTCACCTGCACGAAATCGACCTCGACAACCTGACCGCCACCACTCGCGCACAGCTCAGTGAAGCCGTCAGTGGCAGCGCACGTCCCAATCTTCCGATCGAACGCGGACCGATCTCCACGATCGACGCCGCGTTCGCGGAGATCGGTTCCCAGATGCGAAGGTGGCATGGAGCACCGAGCGACAAGGAACGCCTCGCCCTGCACAAGGCTGTCGCCCGCTGTGCCGGTGCGGAAACCGGTGGCAACCTGTGGACGCTGCCGGGCACCGAGGACCTCATGCAGGATCCACGGGAAACGATCACCAGGGCGGGTCGAAACGTCCTGCAACTTCTTCCCGATCGCCTCCTGGCATCGGGCCGCTGGGCTGCCGTCGGTGGAACGGTCGGGGCACTCGCCTGTCTCGCGACCGCGGGCACGGTCGCACCCGCGGTCCTCGCAGCACTACCGGTCTGGCTTGCCACCGGCGCGGCTTCAGGAGCAGGCATCGCCGCACTCGCCGATGAGCCGACCGCGGAAATCGTCGACACCCGGTCCGAGGCGGAAGCCCGTGGAGAGGCGATTGCAGGGGCGGCGCTGCATGCGGTCATCCTCACCTTCCAGGGTCGAGGTGAACGCCACATCCAGGAGATCATGGAGCAGGTGTTCACCGAGGATCCGCCCGCACTGCCCGACATGGAGAGTGCCACCCACGCACTGAGCAAGTGGCGTTCGAGGATCGTCATCGCATCACACGAGTCACGGACCACATGAGCGAACAGAAGGACATCTTCCAGATCGCGGTGGTCGGCCACACCAATGCCGGCAAGACGTCGCTCATGCGGACGCTCTCCCGCGACGCGGAGTTCGGCGAGGTCTCGCCCAGCCCTGCGACCACCCGTGAGGTCACATCGATCGCACTCCTCGCCGACGGTGAACCGAGAGCCGACTTCAGGGACACGCCGGGACTCGAGGATTCGATCGGACTGCTCGAACTCGTCGATTGCATGCGAACCGACCGACGGGACGACGGACCGTCACTCATCGAACGATTCCTCGGAAGCAGCGAGGCGGGCGGTCGATTCTCACAGGAGGCGAAGTCGATCCGGCAGGCGCGTGTCGCGGATCTCGTGCTCTACGTGATCGATGCCCGGGACAGGATCCTTCCCCGCTACCTCGACGAAATCGAACTGCTCACGCGATGCGGACGCCCCCTTCTTCCAGTGATGAACTTCGTCTCGGACGAGTCCAACCGTGCGGAGGAATGGCGGGAGGCCCTCGCCAGGCTCGGCCTGCACGCCGCGGCGAGCTTCGACACCGTGGTCTACGACGTGGAGGACGAACGTCGACTCTTCGAGGCGATGTCGGTGCTCTCGGAACCCCATCGCAAGGCGATCGATGCCCTCATCGAGGACCGGACACAACGACGCGTGCGTTCGATCAAGAGGGCCGCACACGCGATCGCGGAACTTCTGGTCGATGCCTCGGCCTACGTGGTCCCGGTGGAACCCGCCGGGGAACAGGATGATTCGAGCGAGGATCGCCAACGAGTGCTGGAGGCGGAACAGGTCCTGCAGGCGGCGCTGCGCAAGCATGAACGCCTCACCCACCGCGCGATCCTCGCCGCGTTCGAGTTCACGGACGATGACACCGATGCCGCGCTGCTCGAATGCACGCAGGGTCGCCTCGGCATCGACCTCTTCTCGACGGAGGCACTCAAGCAGTCCGGCGTCGGGGCGACGGCCGGTGCGGCGGGTGGCGCGGCGACCGGAGCGATGATCGACCTTGCCCTCGGCGGCATGAGTCTCGGAGCGGCGGCCGGCATCGGGGCATTGGTCGGCGGCCTGCTCGGCTCGACTGCCGGACAGGGACGGCGTCTCTACCGACGACTGCGAGGCGGCGATGAACTTCGCGCGGGCGACGCGACGCTGCAGGTGCTCCTCGCCCGATCACTGGACCTGGCACGAGGCATGTGCACCCGCGGCCACGCAGCGACCAGACGAATCGCGGTCCGGGAGCTGGTCCTGAAGGACGACTTCCTGAAGGAGACCCTCGCACTGCTGCGACGTGCACGAAGCCATCCCTCCTGGAGCCGGGTCGACCGAACGGGTTCGGAAAACGGTGCACGGACCGCCTTGATCAGGCGCATCGCGAAACTCGTGCGAACAAGAATCGAAGCCTGAACCGCAGCAGGCGGCACCAGAACCCGCTTGGAGGCCTTCACGAGCGATGATCGTGAGTGGAAGCCATGTCCTGTATACTGACTGACCCGGGCGATTAGCTCAGCTGGCTAGAGCGCTGCCGTCACATGGCAGAGGTCGTAGGTTCAAGTCCTATATCGCCCATTGCGCCGACCATGGCACCATCCGCAATTTCTGGAAATACACTCGGTTCCTCATGGAACCGAGTGTATTTTTGACTGCTGAAGGAGCAATCGATGAAGACAATGGCACTCGTCCCGATCGCAGCCCTGCTCAGCCTGACGACGATCACCTGGTCGGACAGCATCGATGTCTCCGGGTACTGGCGGTTCGAGGAGGGGGCAGGATCCATCGCCGTCGACTCGGGTCCGTACGGCGCAGACGGCATGATGAACGCCCGCGCGACCCATGTCATCGATGTGGGTGTCGACGAGGTCCCCCTCTACGAGTACCAGAACGATGGCGCCGTCAACCTTGAATGGATCAATGGCACCACCGGCGGGCTGGTCACGGTCGAGGACGAGAGTGATCTCTTCCGGATGACCTACACGAGCTTCTCGATCGAGGCGTGGGTCCGGCTGGACCATGTGAGCAACAGCAACGGGGGCAACCAGCGCCAATGGCTCTGCCAGAAGAAGGCGGTCAATGCGCCGGGCGCGGAGCTCGACTACGGGTTCCTGGTGCAGGCGGGCGACCTCGGAAACTCGGGAAGAGAACTGCTCTTCCAGTGCGGGGACGGCACCCAGACCTTCACCGTGGTGAGCACGCTCTCCATCGAGGACACCGACTGGCACTTCGTCAGTCTCGTCTACGACGTCACGAACCGGACCCTCCGATTCGGCCTCGACGGGGACTTCGAGACGCTGAGCTTCATCAAGCCCTACTGGCCGACCTGGGGCAGCGGTTCCGAGGTCTACGATGCGGGCCCTCTCCTCATCGGGGGACATGAGAACACCTTCGGCGACAAGAACCAGTTCGTGCGCGGGACGATCGACGAATTCCGGATCACCCGGACCGCCCTGCCCGTCGACTTCCTGCTCGACGCGACACCGACCGACTGTGACGGGAACGGCATCAACGACCCCATCGAGCTCGAGACACCGGGGTCCGACTGCAACGGGAACTTCGTGCCCGATTCCTGCGACCTTGCCCTGACACCGGACCTCGACTGCAACAAGGACGGGAAGATCGATTCCTGCCAGGCCGAACCCGCACGCTACGTCTACGACGATGGCTCCGGAGAGGTCCTGGTGCGTTCCGACGGAAGCTGGACCTGCTGGCTGAACCGGTTCATCGCGACCGAGGACATCGAAACCATCACCTCGATCGAACTCCTGATCGACGACCTGAACGACGGACTGACGTTCATGGTCGGTGTCTGGTCCGACCCGAACGGCGACGGTGATCCGACCGATGCTCAGCTGCTCAGCTCCGCCACGCGGCTGGTCCAGCTCACCGAGGAGACCTGGTTCACGATCAACATCCCGGATGTCCAGATCGGACCACCGGGTACCTCGTTCTTCGTCGGCGGCATCGTGCAGACCGCCGACGGCTGGCCGGGGTTCCTCGACGCCGACGCACCGCACGCCCTCGGCCAGAGCTGGATCATCGGCGCGAACCAGGAGATCGATCCCGACGATCTCTCCGCGAACGCAGTGGAGTTCGCAACCACCGAAAGCTTCTTCACCGGGAACTGGATGATCCGGGGAATCGACACCCGGGGCGTCATCATCTACGAGGACTGCAACGAGAACGGCATCGACGACTTCTGCGACGTGAGCAGCGGGCGGAGCCCCGACGATGACGGCGACGAACTCCCGGACGAGTGCTACATCCCGGGCACCTACTCGGTGCCGGGCCAGTTCAACGACATCGCGAGCGCGGCGCGGATCGTCCCGGAAGGTTCGACGGTCGTGGTGGGACCAGGCACCTGGCAGGGCTCCGTGGTGGTGGACGGCAAGTCGATCGCCGTGGTGAGTTCGGACGGACCCGACGCGACGACGATCGTCGCCGATCCGCTCTACGGTCCCGCCGTGGTCTTCAACGACGCGGAGTCCGGCGATCAGCTGCTGGAAGGCTTCACCGTCACCGGCGGCACGCGCGGCGGCGTCTGGGCGATCAATGCCGACGCGACGATCCGGAACAACGTCATCCGTGGAAACGACAACACCGAAGGCAACAACCAGACCGGCGGCGGGGTGTTCATCTACAACAACTCGACCGCCACCGTGGTTGACAACGTGATCGAGGACAACACCGCGACATACGGGGGCGGGATCGTGGTCTCGTTCACCCTGACCGGCGATGTGCCGGTGATCAGCGGCAACACGATCCGTGGAAACACCGCCACGGACACCGGCGGTGGCATCTTCGTCAGCAACGGATCCCCGGTCATCTTCGGCAACCGGATCGAGGACAACGCCGCTCCGAACCAGGACGGCGGAGGCCTCGCGGTCAACAACAGCTTCGAGTTCGCCATTCCGATGCAGCTTCAGGTGGTGGGCAACGTCTTCTCGGGCAACTCCGCGAGCGAGGACGGCGGCGGCGTGTTCTGCATCGAGGAGCCAGCAAACGAACCGGCCTACTTCGCGAACAACCTGTTGATCGGAAACTCCGCGAAGGTGGGTGGCGCCATGGCCCTCAGGTACAGCGCCCTGCTGACGAACAACACGATCACCGGGAACATCGCGGACGAGCGCGGCGGTGCGATCTTCCGCGGTGGCGGTGGCGGCATGATCGAGATCGTGAACAGCATCCTCTGGAACAACGATGCGGTCATCCAGCCGGAGATCGGCGGTGGCGGTGGTGGCGGCGTCCAGACCTTGAGCGTCGCCTATTCGAACGTCGCCGGTGGAGTCACCGGAACCGGCAACATCGACCTCGACCCGAAGTTCGTCGAAGATGGTTCCGACTACCACCTCGCCTCGGGCTCGCCCTGCATCGATACGGGCACGAACGAGGTGATCCTGGACGGGGACCTGGATCTCGACGGGGAGGCGCGAATCGCCGGTGCGACCGTGGACATGGGCTGCTACGAGTTCCAGGCCACCCAATGCCCTGGTGACCTCGATGGCAACGGTGCCGTCGATGGCGCCGACCTCACCTTGCTCCTCGGTCAGTGGGGTGGATCCGGAAGTGCGGACTTCGACCAGAGCGGCACCGTCAACGGCGCCGACCTGGCCCAGCTGCTGGGTTACTGGGGTGGCTGCGACGGCGGGTGATGACGCCCTGCTCGTCTCCAACGCGATGTCAGGTGCAGGGTGGCCGCGTTCTGGATCGCGACATGCCGATCCTGAGCTGTGCAATCTGCGTTTGACCGGCTTTTCGTGGGCCAGACGGAGCCAAAGAGGTCATTCGGTGCCCTTGATCTTGTTCACGATGGCGAACACCGCCCAGATCACGAGAACGAGGGCGACACCGCCGCCGAGTCCAAGGGCCAGAGGTACCAGGTTGGTCATGTCTTCGTTCATTGCTGCCTCCGGTGTCAGTATAGGAAGCCGGATCTCGTTCCTCCCGGGGTTTTCGAGATGGTGATGGCGGTGGTGCCTGGAGGCCAGGGGACCATGCCTCTGCATATTGCCCGTTCACACCCGGCGAGGCGTGGTCAAGTTCGAAGCGATCATCCGCGAGTGCGCAGCCGGTGCCGCATGCGCAGCGAGTTGACCACCACCGAGACGCTGCTCATGCCCATCGCGGCCCCGGCGATGAGGGGACCCGACGAACCCAGCAGGCCGAACGCGGCCACCGGGATCATGCAGGTGTTGTAGAGGAACGACAGCACGAGGTTCTCTCGGATCGTCTTCCGAGTCGCACGCGCGATGCGCACGCTGTCGACGATCGTGACCAGACGGTCGGCCGGGATGATGATGTCCGCGGATTCGATCGCGATGTTGGTGCCCGCACCGATCGCGATCCCGACCCCACCGCCGGCACCCGCCGCAGCGAGCGCCGCGGCGTCATTGATCCCGTCCCCGACCATCGCCACGCGACCCGTCGACTCGCTGACGAGGCGGACCTTGTCCTCGGGCCGAAGATCGGCATGGACATTGGCCTCGTCGATGCCGACGGCTCGTGCCACCTGCAACGCGACTCCCCGGCGATCTCCAGTGAGAAGACCGGACTCGATCCCCATCTCCCGCAGCGCGGAGATCAGCGCTGGCGCATCAGGTCGAAGTTCATCCGAGAAGGTGATTCGACCACGAACCTCACCATGCTCGAGGAGAACCGAACAACTGCGCCCCTCGGGAATCTTGCCGACGTCACCCAGTCCCTCCTCGCTCACGACGCGAGCGGAGACCAGTTCAAGCTGGACACCATCCACGGTGCCCGACACCCCGCGTCCGGGATGTTCGATGAGGTCCGCACCACGCGGCACCTCCAATCCCCGTTCACGGGCGGCCTCGACCACTGCTACGGAGAGCGGATGCGCGGAACCCGCCGCAAGTGCCGCCGCACGCGCGAGGACCGCATCCTCCGCATCCTCGACGCGCGGCTGACCACGAGTGAGGGTGCCGGTCTTGTCGAGGTGGACCATGTCGATCACTGCCGCGGACTCCATCGCACCCGCCGAGCGAACCAGGATGCCCTGGGTACTGGCGGCACCGGACCCCACCATCACCGCAGTGGGTGTGGCGAGTCCGAGGGCGCACGGGCAGGCGATGACGAGGACCGTCACACCGTTGATGATGCCCTCCGCGACTCCGCCTTCACCTCCAAGCAGCCACCAGGCGGCGAAGGTGACCACGGAGACCACGAGCACGATCGGCACGAACACGCCGGCGATGCGGTCCGCCATGTGCTGCATGCGGGTCTTGGTGGCCTGCGCGCTCCGGACGATCTCCGCGATGCGGGAGATGGTGGTCGAGTCCCCGTCGGTCGAAGCCTGCACCACGAGCCGCCCGTTGGTGCTCACGGTGCCCGCCGTCACGGGCTCGCCGGGACCGCGTTCCACCGGAAGCGGCTCACCGGTCACCGCGGATTCATCCATCGCGGAACGACCATCGATGATCATGCCGTCCACGCCGACCCGGTCACCGGGACGGACCTGGAAGAAGTCATCGGGCCGGATCGAGGAGGTCCGGACCAGTTCACCAGTGTCGTCATCAGCCCCCGAAAGCCGGAGCACCTCGTCGGGCTGGAGCGAGAGCAGCTTGCGCAGCGCGCTTCCCGCGGAGGACGTCGTTCGTGCCTCGAGCCAGTGACCGAAGGCGATGAAGGCAAGCAGGCCCGCGACCTCCACGAAGTACAACGGGACGTTCTGTGAACCGGTCGTCCTGAGGATGAGTTCGACGAGCGAGAACCCGTAGGCGGAGATCGAACCGATCGACACCAGGGTGTCCATGTTGGTGGTCCGGACCCGAAGCGCGTCCCAGGCGGAACTGAAGAATGCCGACCCGACGTAGAGGAAGGACAACGTCGCGACACCGGCGATCACCCACTGGACGACGAGTGAACCCATCGGCACCCCGACCAGGCCACCGAACCAGTGGACGAAGGCGAGTGGCAGCCAGGTGACGAGGCCGAAGACGACGCGCTTCCGCCAGCGAGCGGACCGGGCCTCCATCCTGCGTTCGAGGTCGTCACGCTCCTCGGCGACCGAACGGCGGATGGCGATCGGAGCCGCCCCGTACCCGGCATTCCGGACCGCATCGACGATCGTCGATTCGTCGAGCCCGCTGCCCCGGACGTCGGCCGTCGAGTCGGCGAGGCTGACCGCCGCGGAATCAACGCCGGGGACCGACTGCAGCGCATCCTCGACATGCGCGACGCACGACGAACAGTGCATGCCATCGACCTCGAAGCGCAACCGGTTGTTGGTGTCCTGTTCGGTGGTCATGTCGTCGATGTCGATTCCGGATCAGCGGCCCGCGATCGGAAGGAACTCACCTTCCCGGTTTCGCCAGACGGTGTGGACATGGTTCGCGCCACCCTGGAAATTCACGTACTCCATCACCCAGCCCGGACCCTGGAGGCGGTACGCGTGCGCACCGTCCTTCTCGACGGAACCGAACCAGGCGAACGAGATCCCCGCGGGATCGGTCGCATCCCAGCGCTCGAAGAAGGGTCGACTCACGTCATCCGCATGGATCGCGACATGCTGTTCGGCAAGATCGCGAAGCATCTTGCGTGATGATTCCGGCATCGAGGCCATCGTGATCCCCGCCGCATCAGGCATTGCCCAGTCCACCTTCATGCCGGTGACGATCTCCCGCGGGACCTTGTCATGCACCGCACGCGCCCGCAGTTCGTCGTCGAGCGATCTCGTCAACGCCTGGGCGATGTCGATCTCGCGACGCAGCGGTTCCAGTCCGTTTCGATCCCGGATCGGCGCGGAACCGAGGAAGCTCGGCGTGGAAGAGATGACCCGCCCGTCGACGATGGTCTGGTTGAGGGCGACGTGATGGCCCTCGAGCCGCCAGGCCCAGGGTGCATCCGGATCCTCGTTCATGAAGAAGGTGACGTGGTACTCCTCGGGACCGGTCACGACACCCCCGCCACGATCGCTCACCGCCTCGACCACCAGGACATCCCTCAGCTTCGCGATTCCAGCGGGGCTCAGGGCGGTGCCGAGGAACGCTTCCAGTGCGGCACGCTCCTCCTTGTCGAGATCACCGATCCGCAGGGCCTCCCGACGGACCGGGAAGAACGACCAGCCATGACGTGACGAATGGTCGAAACCACGGAGGCTCGAAGCACGCTCGTCGTCCTCGAGCAGTTCCAGGAAAGCGGTCGCCGCGGCGTGTCGATCATCCTGTTGACAGCCAGAGGCGGGCGAGGACGCTCCGAAGAGGATCAACACGGTCGGAAGCAGGATCGGCAATCGCATCATGTCGTGACTCCATTCTCGTGTCCCAAGGTATCCTGTCGTCCCCCGGAGCAACAACATGGCCCAGAGTGATCTCGCAGGAAAGCCCGCCCCCGAACACCTGCTCATCGATGTCGAGGAGTTGCGGCGATCGTACGTCGATCGCACCCCGGACCCGGGCATCCCCGGCGAACGCGTGATCTTCGGCACCAGCGGGCATCGGGGCACACCGGGGAACGGCACCTTCACCGAGGCGCACATCCTGGCGATCGCCCAGGCGATCTGCGACTACCGGATGCACGCCGGAACCGATGGGCCGCTCCTGCTCGGAGTCGACACCCACGCCCTCTCCGCCTGCGCGCAACGCACCGCCTGCGAGGTGCTCGTCGCCAACGACGTTCGAACGATGGTGCAGCGAGACGAACTGCCGACGCCGACACCGGTGATGTCGCATGCGATCCTCGAATACAACCGCGGTCGAACCGATGGTCTCGCGGACGGCATCGTGATCACGCCGTCGCACAATCCTCCAGAGGATGGCGGCTTCAAGTACAACCCCACCAACGGCGGACCCGCGGACACCTCGGTGACCCGATGGATCGAGGATCGAGCCAACGAGATCCTCGTCGACGGGAATCGCTCGGTCCGAAGAAGATCGATCGGCGGATCGGGTGACCCCTGCCTCGTCGAGACCGACTTCCATGCGCCCTACATCGAGATGCTGCCGGAGATCCTGGACCTCGATCTGATCCGGGACGCAGGCATCAGGATCGGTGTCGATCCGCTCGGCGGCTCGAGCCTCCCCCTCTGGGCACCGATCGCCGAACGGCACGGACTCGACATCGAGATCGTCAACGACCGACTCGACCCGCGGTTCGCCTTCATGCACGTCGACAAGGACGGTCGCATCCGGATGGACTGTTCGAGTGAATGGGCGATGGCGGGACTGGTCGCGCTCAAGGATCGCTTCGACATCGCGTTCGGAACCGACCCGGATGCGGATCGCCATGGGGTGGTCGTCCCCGGACGGGGGCTGATGAACCCGAACAACTACCTCGCGGTCGCGATCGAGTACCTCATCGAGACGAGGACCGACTGGTCGACGGACATGATGGTCGGCAAGACCGTGGTGACCAGCGGCATGATCGACCGCGTGCTCGGCCGTCTCGGCCGGGACGCCTACGAGGTGCCCGTCGGTTTCAAGTGGTTTGCGAAGGGCCTCCACGAAGGCACGCTCTGCTTCGGTGGCGAGGAAAGTGCAGGCGCCTCGTTCCTCCGACGCGACGGCACTCCGTGGTCCACCGACAAGGACGGTCTCATCATGTGCCTCCTGGCCGCGGAGATCTCGGCGAGGACCGGAAGCGACCCCGGCGAACACTATCAACGGCTCGGTGCTGAGTTCGGCAGCCCCGTGTACCGGAGGATCGGCGCCCCGGCGGACCATGAACAAAAGGCGAGGTTGAAGCGCCTGTCACCGGATGACGTGACGGCAGGCGAACTCGCGGGCGAGCCGATCCGATCGAAGCTCGTCGAGGCGCCCGGCAACGGAGCGCCGATCGGCGGGCTGAAGGTGACGAGCGAGAACGGGTGGTTCGCGGCCCGACCGAGCGGGACCGAGGACATCTACAAGATCTACGCGGAAAGCTTCCGTGACGAGGCGCACGTCGACGAGATCCTCGGCGACGCCCAGGCGATCGTCGACGCCGCGCTTGCCGGCGGCTGAACGAGGTTCTTCGTCAGAAGTCGTATCCGAGCGAGACGACGACCTTCAGGTCGTTCGTCGAGCTGTCGCCGGTCGCCTTGGGATCGTAGATGTCGAGGACGGACAGGTTGAGGGAGAACGGCGACTTGGTGCCGATCCTCAACTTGTAGTTCGTGCTGACGGTCAGGAGGTAGTTGGCGAAGTCGGACACCTCGGGAGCGAACCGGACCGAAGCGGTCAGGGACTGCAGTTCATCGATGGTCCAGTCGACATTGGTCTCGAAGAGGAACTGAGTGTCGAATCCACGATCACCGGTGTATTCCCAGGTGCCACCACCACCGAACTTGAGGTTCCAGGTGAGGTCATCCAGTCGATACAGGGCGTAGCCCACGCCCCCATAGGGGCTGAAGCGCTGCTCCCAGTCCTGGAACTGGTCCCACTGGTAGGCGCCCTGGACGAAGTAGTTCCAAGGGCTGTCCTTGGTGACGTACCAGGTGTCGCTGATGTTGGCGACGACGTCGTTGTCGGTGACCGCGCCATTGTCGTAGGCGTAGAAGTACTTGGCGTTCAGGTTGAACGTCTCGAGCTCGGTCTTCTTGGTGATCGAGCCGCCGAGATTCAGCGCGCTGGTCACGGATGTCGCGTTGCTGTAGGTGTACCCGAGGTTGACCGTTCCGGACCAGGGACTCTTGGGTGCCGTGGCCGCAGCCGCCTCTGCGGCAGCCTTCTTTCTGGCTGCTTCACGCTCTTCCGCGGCCTTCTTCGCCGCCGCATCGTCGTAGTTGATCGAATCGATCTGCTCGCGGGGAAGGGTCATCGTGCCGAGGATCGGGGAGACCACCACCACTGCGGAATCATCCTCGCTGACAAGCTTGCCGTGGATGCGATCGCCGCCCTTCACCTCGATCACCACCTGGTTCGATGTGGCATCTGACGAGGTCTCCTCCTGTTGAACGGCGTGCACGCCGCAGGAGAAGCACAGGACGGATGAGATCAGGACGAGAAGAACACGGTGATGATGCATGGGGTACGCCTTGTGGAAGCTTGAAAGGGCGTACAGGCTATCAGAACCGACCGTGATTCAAAATCCACCCGAGGTCGGGTCAGGAGCAGGGACCCCAGGCCCCGAGGAGGATCGTCAGATCGCCTCCGTCGACCGCCCCGCTGCCGTCGAGGTCGATGTTCTCGTCGGACTGGCCCCACATCCCGAGCAGGATGGTGAGGTCCGCACCGCCGACGATTCCGTCGCCGTCAAGATCCTCGGGACAGTCGGAAACATCGGTTCCGTACTCGATGATCACCGCCTTGGCGACCGATCCGGATTGCAGGTCGTTCCAGGTGCCGTTGTCGTACATCTCGGCGAAGTTCTCACCGACGGGATTGTCGTTGGGCTCGCCGGTCCTCCAGTTCGTGTACTCGAGCGGTTCGCCGCTCGACCACTTCCAACCACCGGCAGGCTCCACGTAGTCGGCGGCATCAAGGTCCTGCACCAGGCCGATGACGATCGCCAACTCGCTGTAGCAGGCATCGATCACGTACTGGTTGAGCATCGCCTGCTCAGCGGATGAATTGATCGAGACCAGATGGCCGCCCCTCTGCTCCGCGTAGGCGTGGGCCTCGAGGATCGTCATGTCGACCGGGAGGGCGAACGCCTCGTACTCATGACCGTTGCCGCCGTCCTCCTTGGACCAGGTGTAACGGAACGGCGTACCCGGTCGTCTGGTCGCATAGGCGTTCCATTCAGCGCGTGAACCATCGAGATCGTTCCAGGCACCGGAGGCGCCGATCTGCCCGACATGCTCGACGTTGCCGGTGTCGTTCGGCTCACCCGGAGACCAGTTGGTGAAGCTCAGGGGATCGCCATTGGTGAACGACCAGCCACCTGCCGGTTCGGAGTAGTCCGAGGAACCGAGATCCTGGTAGAGCCCGAACGCCTGGAAGCCGGAGGAGAACCCGGAGAAGAGCGCCGCGACCACGGTGTTCTCCTCGGCGTTGGTGATCGAAACCAGTTCATCCCCGTTCTTCGCGGCATCCTGCAGACAGCCGTCCCAGTCGGTCACGCCTCCTGCAGGCTCCCAGGCCTCGTAGATCATGTCCTCGGGAGCACCGAGATCCGTGGTCCAGGCCACTTCGCGCACGAGGATGCGCTGGGCGGGTTCGATGGTGAGGGTGCCGGAACCGAAGAGGAACGGCGCGTAGGAGCCGACGCAGACGACGTACTCGGTGCCGCCCTCGCAACTGAGGCCGATCTCGGTGGTGAAGACGCCGCAACCGGGTGTGTCGTCGAGACAGGTGATGGTGGTCTCGAGATCACAGCTGCCCTCGAAGATCGCGATGCGGGTGTTGAACGCGGCCTGGTTGCAGGTCGAGAAGATGTAGGCGTCATCCTCCGGGCAGGTCCATCGGAACCAGACCGGCTTGTAGAGGATGTCGTTGCCGGAAGGACCGGGGTCGCACGTTCCGCTCAGGTCGATCGCTGCTTCCGAGAAGGTGTTGTCGAACGGGAAGTCACCGACGGTGTCGATGAGTTCCGCGTCGTCGCAACCCAGTGCGTCATCGCCACCACCACCGCCACCGCCGTTGTCGTCCTCTTCACACACATCGAGCGCGATCTCCACGCAATTGGCATCCCAGGTCGCCTCGCAGCAGAAGGGATCCTCGTTGCAGACCAGGGCCTCGCACTTGGGGTCGTCGCACCCTGGATCATCATGGGGCTCGTAGCAATTCGAGTCACCGTGCAGGGCGCAGGTGATGCAGGCAGCAAGAAGAACGACAGGTCGTGCGAACGGATGCATCTGGACAGGCTCCATCGAGATCAGGTGGAACCCAAAAGTACCACGTGACATCGCGCTGGAAACGTCCAGATCCTCGTTTTGAATCGAATCAAGGGGTTCCCGACCCTGCCGAGCGCATCAAGGCGATCAGGCCAGGGCTTCCTCGTCGTCGCCGTCGCCGTCCTCGGGAACCTCCTCGAGGCTCCCCCAGAGCACCTTGCCGAAGAAGAAGGCCACCAGGCCGCCACCGAGACCGAGAACGCCGCCTATGAGGCCCAGGTAGATCAGTGAAGTGTTGCTTTCGTCCACGGAACTCACTCCAGAAGTCAGGGGATCCAGCCGGAACGCAGCTGCGATCGGGAATTCAAGCGAACGAGGATCATATCGGATCCAACCACCACAAGACTACAGGGCAGCCGGAGGTTTCCCGCGATTGCCGCCCCAGGAGCCGGGACAGGACCTCAGAGTGCGACCGTGGTGATCACGGTGATGACGACTGCGCCGATGATGTTCAGTCCGACGCCCTCGAGATTCATCCGGCGCATCGGGATCCTCCCGGTGCCGAAGATGACCGCGTTGGGCGCGGTGGCGACCGGCATCATGAACGCACAGGACGCACTCATCGCCGCGGGAATCATCAGCCGAGCAGGATCGATCCCCGCGGCCTGGCCGGCTGCGGCCAGGATCGGCATGAGGAGCACCGTGATCGCGGTGTTGCTCGTGACCTCGGTGAGGAAGGTCACCACCAGGCAGATCACGAGGATCATCAGGAATTCCGGCAGGACCGTGACCCCGACCAGCTGCGCCGCGATGACGTCGCTCAAGCCGGACGCCTTGAACCCCTGGGCGAGCGCGATACCTCCGCCGAAGAGGAGCAGAATCCCCCAGGGAATCGAACCCGCACTCTTCCAATCGAGCAGTCGCGACCCCCTGCCGTCAGGGATCAGGAACATCACGATCACCATGAGCGCCGCGACCGTGGAGTCACCGATCCCCTTCGGCACGCCGATCATCGCCGACCAGCCTCCAAAGGGAACGCTCCTGAAGATCCACAGCAATGCCGTGATCGCGAAGACAACCAGGACTCGGCGCTGTGCGCTCGTCCAGCGTTTCGCCTCGGGCAGGGCCACCGCATCACCCCCGGAAAGACCCCGCGTCAACCACCACCAGGTGAGCGGCACGAAGACCGCGACCACCGGAATCCCGATCATCATCCAGCGTGCGAACGACCACGGTCGGAGCGAGTCGTCCCCGCCGGTCGCGAGCAGTTCGTCGTACTGCCCCATGAAGACCACGTTCGGAGGTGTGCCGATCGGCGTGCCGATCCCACCGATGTTCGCGGCGAACGCGATTCCGAGGAGCAGCGGCACCGCGACGCGCTTGTCGTCGAGCAACGCAAGAGTCGCCAGGGCCACCGGCAGCATCGCGAGGGTGGTGGCGGTGTTGCTCACCCACATCGAGATCGTCGCGGTCGCGATCATGAACCCGAGAATCAGGCGACGGGGACTGTTCGCACCGACCAGCCGCATGATCGCGAGGGCGACCTTCTCATGGGTGCCGGTCTTCTCCATCGCCTTGGAAAGCATGAAGCCGCCCATGAGGAGGAGGATCAGGTAGTGACCGTACGCATTGGAGACCTCGTTCCGATCGAGGACTCCGGTGAGCGGCAGCAGTGCAAGCGGGATCAGCGAGGTTGCGGGGATCGGCAGCGCTTCGGTCACCCACCACGCCGCACAGAGCACGGTGATCGCCGCGGTCCAGCAGACCGGTCCATCGTGACCACCCAGGCAGAGTCCGAACCCCGCGGCGGCCGCGAGCAGCGGACCGACCAGGAGCATCCAGCGGCGAAGTGGTGTGATCTCGACGTCGAGCTGCACGATTCAGGCTTCCTTCATCAGTCGTTCGCCGTGCGACCGCTCTCGAGGTACGCCATGAGATCGAGGATCTCCTCGGCGCGGAGGGTGTCAAGGAGGTGCGCAGGCATCGCACTGGTGTCGACCGCGACCGTCTCCCGGATCTCGGACTGCGGGATGGTCACGATCGAACGACCGTAGGGATTGGTGTTCACTTCGACGTTCTCGTCGGACAGGCCGACAACGCGACCCACGACCCGCGTCCCGTCATTGCGGATCACCGCGGACTGACCGTACTGGTCGCTGATGCTGTGCGACGGTTCGATCAGTGAACGAAGCATGTCCTCCCGTGAGTAACGACCGGCGACGCCGGTGAGATCGGGACCGGTGGCACCACCGTCACCATCGAAGCGATGGCACTGGATACAGAGGGCGGCTCGATAGACCCGCGCCCCGCGTTCGAGGTCCCGATCGGCTCCCACCTCGTCGAGTCGAGGCACGAGGTCCGCGACGGTCCACACCCGGACGTGTTCCGGCATGCGACCGAGTTCCGCCTCGGGATCGACCGGAATCGCCGCGACGCTTTCATTCATGCGATAGCCGACCAGCAGGTTGGGATCGATCGTCTGGGCGAGGTCCTCGCGGGCCGCGTTCACGAAGCCGCGCAGGCTGTGTCCGCCGTGGAGGTCGGAAGCGTACTTCGTCCACTCCAGCATGCCGCTGACCGTGAACTCGTTCCAGTCGTCGGGATGGTTCCGGATCGCCATCGCGTAGCCCAGCTGGTGTGCGGGATCGGGATCGCTCAGGAGGAGATCGACGGCGCGTTCAGGAAGATCCATCGCACCCAGGGCGACCAGCAGTTCGAGCAACTGGTGATCGAACTGGAAGGCATCGGTCGGGAAGAGCGGATCAAGCATGTCGAGGAAACGCACGCGGTTCGCCTCATCGGGCTCGCCACCACGTGCGATCGCGATCGCAAGGACGCGCATGAGTTCGAGTCGCCGGGCATCGTCCCCACGTTCGAAGGCGTCGAGCCAGACGTTCGCGATCACATCCGGCCCCTCACCCTCCTGGGCGATCGCCAGGAGAACCTCGACCACGGCACGGCCGTCGTGTCCACGCACCTCGCCGAGGTACCCGAGTGCGCCGGCGTCACGCACCGCGTTGCGGGCAGTGAGCCGAAGCGCGGGGTCCTCGGAGTCGAGCGCAGGCTCGAGCGTCGCGAAGTCGGTCGGGTGATCCGCCTGCAGCGCATGGCGCGCCGCACGCAGGTCGGCGGTGGTCGCCTCGAGTTCCGCGAGCCGGGTGGTGGTGCCGACCGGCACCTGGACGTCGGAAGCGATCCGGTAGAGACCGCTCTGGGTCCGACGACCACCGGTGAGGAGGTACATGTGCCCGTCGGGTCCGAACGTGAAGTCGGTGACGTTCAACGGAGTCCCCCGCGCGAAGTCATGCACGGTGCCGGTGTAGGTCGATCCATCCGGCATCAGGTCGACCGCGAGCACCCGACCGTACGACCAGTCACCGATGAAGAAGCGACTCCGCCAGGGTTCGGGGAAGCTGCTGTCGGTCCCGAAGGCGACGCCGGTCGGCGAGGACTCGTCGGTGGCGCAGACGGTGCGCATGCGGTCCGGCGCCCACATCGGAGCCTTGCCGTTGCCACCGCGCCAGCCGTAGTCGGCACCGGGCACCACGTGGTGCACCAAAGGCCAGATGTGCCAGGGCGTGCCGATGTCCCACTCCATGTCCGAGTCGTAGAGGAAGCATTCACCACCCGGGCTGAAGGCGAGGTCGTAGGCATTGCGGAAACCACCGACCAGCATCGTCCACTCACCGGTCACGGGGTCGTAGCGATGCACGGTGCCTGCCGGCATCGAGACCCCGACCGCGTGGCCGTTCGGATCCCACTGTCGTTCGAGCAGCTGATCCTCCGCCCAACCACGGAAGGGTGACTCCTCGGAGACACTGCGTGGCGGCTTGGTGTAGTTCCCGTTGACGACCCAGAGCGAACCGTCCGGTGCGAGCGCCACGCCGTGACACCCGTGTTCACTGCCGTTGCCGTAGACACCGACCCGGGTGCGTTCGTCGTAGACGTCGTCACCGTCGGTGTCGCGAAGGCGCCACAGCCCCCCACCGTCGTCGGGCCCCTTGGAGATGTTGACCCACAGGGCATCGTGCGCATGCAGCAGTCCCTGTGCGTATCCGAGGGGTTCGCCACTCTCGTCCGCGAGTGGTCGGACCGCACTGACCGTCCCGTCATCGGCGAACTCGACGACCTGGATCGGACCGTACTGCGGACAGATCACCAGGCGGCCCTTCGGATCGAAGGCGCAGGACACCCAGGAACCCTCGCCCGGTTGCGCAGAGACCATGAGTTCCGCGTCGAAGCCGTCGGGGAGCGACCAGGTCCGCGTGCCTTCGGCACGCTTGGACTGCATGACGTTGCCCCACGGACCGTCATGGCCGGAGATCGTCCCGTGGGAGAAGACCGGCATCGGACGGATGAAGCGCCGGGTGTCGGTCGATTCGACGAGCCAGCCTTCACCGGTGAGGATTCGTTCGACGGTGCCGTCCTCGTGGCGCAGGATGATCCGTGCGATGAATCCCGCCGGACCACCTTCGTTCGTGCAGTGGACGCGCACCAGGTGTTCACCCGGTTCGATCGAGCCGTTCCAGCTCCAGGTCCTGCCCCAGTCGGTGCCGGCGAGGACTTCCTCGCCATCGAGCAGGAGTCGGAAGGCGTTGTCACAGGTCGCCACGATCGAGATCCTGGCGGGACCGTCGACGGTGAAGGGCCTGATCAGCGTGCACTGCTCGCCGTCGCGCGATTCCTCCGCGGCCCAGATCCACTCCGGTTCCGCGTCCGGATCGGGACCACCACCGAGATCGAGGCGCCCACTGCCGAGCGGACGGATCCGGATGTTGCGCATGCGTACGGCCATCGGATCACCCGCATGGACCTGCAGCGCAAGGCTGCCCGATGCGGTCCGTGTCGGGGCGGCGTCCTCGACCAGAAGCAACCGCGTGCCGTTGATCCAGTGTTCCAGTCGTTCCCCGTCCGCGACGATGCGGTAACGGTGCCAGTCGTCGTTCAGGGTCGCGCCGAGCTCGGCGTCGGTCTTCGGTGGCGCGAGGTCACGGGTCGAGCCGTCGACCATGAACCGCTTCGACTCGCCGCGCACCGCCGCGATCGCACGACCGCGCGTCTCGTAGAGGATGCCGCTGTAGTTGTGGTTCGCATCGAAGTCCGCCTGGTAGCCGGCGAGGTCCCAGCCGTCACCGACCTCCGGTCCGAGTCGGCGGGAGCGGTACTGCATGCCGCTGTTCGCGGTGTCGCCCTCGAGCTTGATCTCGAACTCCAGTTCGAAGTCGTCGAAGACCCCGTCGCGATGCAGGTAGGTGGTCCGGTTGGTCTCGGGCGTCGTGCGCCCGACGATCTCGCCGTTCTCGACGCTCCAGATCGCGGGGTCACCCTGCCAGCCGTCCAGGGTGGTCCCGTCGAAGAGGGCGACCCAGTCGTCGGCGGAGGCGGAGGCGGTGCAGAGAACGACGGCGGCAAGAAGTGTCTTCATGCCGCAGAGTCTACTCGTGGCCGATGATCGGGCGAAGCTCGACCTTCCGGAACTCGATCCAGGCGCCTTCGGCCTGCAGGGCGATCGGCCCTGACTGGACGGCACAGTCGATCGCCTCGTTCTGCACGAGCCCGTTGACCTCGAGGGTCAGGTTCTCCCCATCGAGGAGGATGCGATAGCTGTTCCACTCACCGAGCGGTCTTTCATTGGTGGGATGCGCCTTCACGGTGTGTCGTCCGTTGGTGCGCTCCTTGTCGGTCGTCATCGGGTAGTCGTCGATGTTCCAGATGTCACCGGCATTGGTCGACCAGAGCTGCGCCTCGATCGAGTTCGGCCAGATCTTGTCCGCACCCTGCAGTCGCATCAGGACCCCGCTGTTGCCGGCGCCCTTCTCGGGATCGAAGCGCCACTCGACGACCAGTTCGAAGGAGGTGTACTCGTCGATCGTCTTGAGGTAGCCGATCGGGTTGCCGAGATCCTTGAGGATGCCGTCCTCGACGAAGAACGCCTTCGCCGGATCACGAGATCCGTCCTGGAAGTGAGCGGTCCAACCGTCGAGGTTCCTGCCGTTGAAGAGCTGGATCGGCTCACCGAAGACCGGGACCCGCGAGTCCTCGCTCAGGAGGTAGCTCGTGACCTGCGCGATCTGTTCGGCGGACAGACCGGTGGGAAGTGCGCCGGGCATCGGCGAGGTGCCCATCGTTGCGCGGCTTGCGACCTCCTCGGCGGGCACGCTGGTGCGGAAGCCCTCCGCATCCTGAAGCACCACCACCGGACCATCCGCGATGACCGTCCCGGTGAACGAACCACCGGAGGTCGTCTCGACCGTGGTGAGTTCGTAACCGAAGGAGATCGCGGCGTTCGGGTTGATCATCGAGTCGATGATGCCTCGGGCGTCGAGCTTGCGTGCGATCATCGAGAGGTCGGGACCGATCGCACCACCCGCACCACGGAACGCATGACAGTTCGCACAGAGTCCGACGGTCTCGTAGACCGTGCGCCCGGCGGCAACCCCCTGATCGTCGGTGGCATCGACCATCGCGATCAGTTCCTCGACCGATGGCAGCGTGACGCCCTCGGCGACCGGCGGCCACGCTTCGAGCGCGGCGGCACGCACCGTGATGTCGGGATGGGCACGCAGCACCTCCGCGGTGATCGGTTCGACCACCTCCGGCAACGCGCCCTCCCGCTTCATCGCAAGGAGCACGAAGCCACCGTTGCCGTCTCGCGCGAGTTCACGCACCGCCGCGGTCCGCGTGCCCGCATCGAGCGAGTCGTCGGTGATCCGTTCCTTGATCGGTCCGTAGTCGATCGAGGTGCGGTGCGGCTTCGTCCAGACCTGGAACTCCAGCCTGGTCGAACTGCCCGCCTGTCCGGTCCCACCCTCGTCGACACCACCGAACCCCGCGAGGCGAACCGCACCGTCCGGGACGCCCACCATGATCGCGGAGGGCGCATGCACCCCGACCCCCTCGGCGAAGTCCCGTCCCCCGGCACGCAGGGGCGCACCTCCGGCATTGCGATCACGATTGAGGGAACCCCATCCGGTCTGCTCGCGCATCCAGTCCATCTCGGCGAACGCCCGGGTCCCGCCCGACTCGTCGATGAAGACGACATCGAGCCAGTCCGCCCAGTCGTAGCTGTCGCCTCCCGCCGGATCGACGATGAAGACGACCTGTGCGGCATCGGAGACGTCGATCTCGAAGGGATGCAGTCCCTCGACCACCACCCCGCTCGACCACGCACGGGTCGCCCCCTCGAGATCGCCTTCACCGAATCCGCCGGGGAGTTCGTGGTCGGACCAGTCGTTCCCACTCCGCATGTCGACCCACCATGACGCGAGGCCACGAACGTCATCGGGACCGCGTCGAGCGATCTCGACCATCGCCTTCGCCGCGTCCTCGGTGGGGATGAACGCAAGCGCATCGACGGCACGCCGACGTTCGGCACGGCCGAGCAGTCGGTCCATCGCACGACCGGCAAGCCCGTCGACCGCACCATCCGGGTGCAGTCGCCAGGCGATCGCCTCGAACCGGTCGTCCCAGTTCGCGGGCAGCCCGCCGAATTCCTGGGCGAGCGTCGAGTACGCCTCCGCTTCCTTGCCGTCGCAGGCGAGTCCGAACGCCTCGACCGCGACGCGATCGGTGCCATCCAGTCGCCGGGCGAGTTCGATCACGATGTCGTCGATCTCCGACCACTCCTCGTCTCGAAGAGCGATCGCGACCTCGCGGCGAACCGCGGGATCCGGATCGCGCGCGACCATGCGCGCCATCGGCACGACCGGCTCCCCCGCCTCGCGAAGAGCGCGCCAGGCGACGAGTCGCAGGCCGGGGTCCTCGTCGAGCAGGCTTTCGCGGAGGAGATCACGACCATCCGGCCTGATCCCGGCGAGCATCCATGCCGCTCGTGCACGGGCACGCCGGTCATCGGAGAAGAAGAGGTCCTCGAGATCCGGAAGCGCATCCTCACCCGCTTCGAGGATCGCCTCGATCGCGTTCCAGCGGACACTCGGTGCGGGCGAAACCAGTGGGTGGGCCGGTGACTCGACAGTCGCCTCCGGATCCGCGGCATCGATCCGGAGAATGCGTCCGTACGCCTCACGATCACCCGCACCGTGACCGCCGACCCCGGGGTCGTACCAGTCGGCGACGTAGACCGCACCATCCGGACCGACCGCGACATCACTCGGCCGGAACCAACGGGCACGATCCCCGTGTTCACCGGGATCCGCGGAGATCAGGACCGACGCGGGCAGGTCGATGCCCGCGCCGTTGATCGTCGGTCGATGGATGTAGACGACACCCGCACCGGCATCGCAGTCGAGGACCGCCCCGTCGATCCACGGCGCGAGACGCGAACCTTCATAGACCGCGACCCCGGTCGGTCCCCCGGCACCGTTCTGGGTGCCCGCAGGCATCACCCCGGGATCATCCTGGTGCCAGTGGGCGATCCAGGTGTTCTGTCCGGGCCGTCGATCCGCCTGCCAGGAACGCGTCCCGTCCGCGGAGAAGAAACCGTAGTTGCCACCTTCCATCACCCAGGTGGTGCGACAACCACGGTTCCCGTCGTCGTCGTTGTCCTCGGTGTACATGTTGCCGAAGGCGTCGAGTGCCACCTCGTACTGGTTGCGGAAGTTGTGTGCGTGAACGCGGAGGTCGGAACCATCCGGCAGGAACGACACCATGATCCCACCCGTCCAGTCGCGCCCGTCACTCGAGATCCGACCGGGCGTGTTGCCGGCGTGTTCCGGACCACCACCGTTGTAGATCGAACCGGAACTGATCCGACTGCCGTCGGAACCGGTGACCTCGTGCGGGCCGGCGTTGCCGGCGGCGAGATACCAGCGACCGTCGGGGCCGGGCACCACGGAGTGGACGCCATGGTCGTGGTTGAAGCCACCGAACCCGGTGAGGAGCGTCTCGCGTCGATCGGCCTTGAGGTCACCGTCGTCATCGTGGTAGACGAGGATGTGCGGCGAACAGGAGACCACCACCGCGTCACCGAGGACCGCGATCCCCAGCGGGGCCACGAGGTCCTCGTCCTGCGCGAAGACGTGTGACGTCTCGTGCACACCGTCACCGTCGAGGTCCTCGAGCACGACGATGCGGTCCCCCTCCTCGTGATGACGACCGGGGTTGCGTCCGTTCCACTGTCGATAGTTCACCGCTTCCGAGACCCAGATCCGGCCCTCGGGATCGATGTCGATCGCGGTCGGGTTGTAGACCTCGGGGCTCTCGGCCACCTTGGCGACGGACAGGCCCTCCGGGACGACGTACCGATCGGTGACGTCCTCCGCGCGAGAGCCGAGTGTCGAGAGCAGGATGAACGGAACGATGGTTGCAGCGTGCTTCATGAAGACAGCGTACAACGGACCGTCAGTCGGACGGAACGATCCCGAAACGAGTCACTTCGCGGGCTTGATCTCGCGCAGCTCGACCTTGCGGAACTCGATCCAGGCACCTTCGGACTGCAGGCAGATCGGGCCGGCGACCACCTTGCAGTCACTCGCCACGTTCTGGACCAGACCGTTCACCTCGAGGACGAGGTCGGTGCCGTCCATCAGGATGCGATAGCGGTTCCACTCGCCGAGGGGCTTCTCGTTGGTGTCCGCGGCCTTGATGGTGCGTCGCCCCTGGGTGCGCTTCGCATCGGTGGTCATCTCGAAGTCGCCGATGTTCCAGATGTCACCGGCATTGCGTGAATGCAGCTGCGCCTCGATCGAGTTCGGCCACACGTTGTCCTCGCCGATCATCCGCATCAGGACGCCGCTGTTGCCGGCACCCTTCTCGGGATCGAAACGCCACTCGACGATGAGTTCGAAGGAGTCGTACTTCTTCTTCGTCTTGAGATAGCCGATCGGCTGTCCCTTGCACTTCAGGATGCCGTCCTCGACGAAGAACGCCTTGGCGGGATCGGTGCTGCCGTCACGGAAGAAGGCGGTCCAGCCATCGAGGTTCTTGCCGTTGAAGAGCTGGACGGTCTCGCCGAAGTCCGGTCCGTCGTCCTTGCCGTTCGTGCCATCCTGGGACGCGCTCATCGCGAGCAGTGCGAGCGAGAGTGCGGCCAACGCCAGTCGTGGGTAGTGCTTCATGATGGATGCAGGATACAGCGTCAGGCCGGAGCGGCGAGCGCCGCCGCCAGAAAGAGGCCGCGAGGCGCACGATCATCGACGACATCCCAGAGGCACACCCGCCAGGAATCGCCTGACGCAGGATCAGGAACATCGACCCGATCACCCTGCAGGTCATCCGCAAGCGTGACGGTGATCAGGGACGGATCGATCGACAGGCCGCGACCCACCGCCTTGAGGACCGCCTCCTTGCGGGTCCAGACCCGAAAGAGCCGATCGCTTCCGGGATCCACGCCCTCACCGAGCGAAGCACGTTCCTCCGGCGAGAAGACCCGGCGCGAGAGTGCACCGGAGTCGGGAAGCTCGCGGCTGCACTCGATGTCGATGCCGGGTGTCCCCCGTTCGCCCGCATGGATCGCGACCGCGAACCAGTTGCGGGTCCTGCTGCTGTTGAAGCGAACCGGCTCGATGCCGTCGATCACCGGACGTCCATGGGCATCGGGTGTGGCACCGAGTTCATGCGGCGCACGTCCGGTCCGCTGCGCAAGGAGCTGCCTGAGCAGCACCCGACGCGCGAGGAAGTGACGGCCGTCCTCCGGCTTGTGAAACCGTTCGGAGCGCGCCTGTTCGCCATCGAGGAGATCGGATGCCTCGACACGATCGACCCGATCGAGATCGAAGAGGTGCACGTCGATGTCGCCGGCTTCCGGTGCCCCCACCGTGAAACACGAATGCTCGGCATCGAGAAGCTGCATGGGGCTCAGATTCCCTTGAGGGCGCCCGTCGAGTCGGCGAAGGCGTCGACCTCGACCCCCATGCGCTGCAGCATCGAGACGTAGAGGTTCGAAAGCGGCGTCCCCTTCGACCACTGGGCATGACGTCCGGGATCGAGCGTGCCGCCACCACCACCAGCCAGGATGACCGGAAGATCGTCATGGTTGTGCCGGTTGCCGTCGCGAATCGCGCTTCCGTAGACGATCATCGAGTTGTCGAGGAGCGTCCCGTCGGGTTCCTCGACGGCGCGCATCTTCGTGAGCAGGTCCGCCAGCATCTCGCTCTGGAAATGGTTGATGGCCTGGATGCCCTCGATCATGCCCTCGTCGCCCTTGTGATGGGAGATGTGGTGGTGCCCTTCCTTCACGCCGAGGAACGGGAAGCTCCGATTGGAACCCTCGTTGGCCAGCATGAAGGTCGAGATCCTGGTCTGGTCGAGACGGAATGCGAGGACCAGCATGTCGTTCATGAGTTCGACATGCTCGCGGTAATCCGCGGGCACGCCCTCGATCGGTTTCATCGAGGCGAATTCCTCGGGGTCCTGCGTCGCGCGTTCGAGGTTCTCGATGCGCTGTTCGAGGGCACGGACACCTTCGGTGTACTCCTCCATGCGCATCCGGTCGGTCGAACCGAGCGCATCGTTGAGGCGGCGTGCGTCATCACGGACGTAGTCGAGGATCGACCTCCGCGCGGCGAGACGCCGATCACGCTCGTCTCCGGATTCGCCGGGTCGATTGATCCCGAAGAGTCGCTCGAAGACCTCGCGAGGACGGATCTCCTTCAGGTTCGGCTGGGTCGGGCTTCGCCACGACATGTTCGCGCTGTACGCACATGAATACCCGGAGTCGCAGTTGCCGGACTGCAGTGCAGGCTCGCAACCGATCTCGAGGGAGGGAAGCAGGGTTCGGTCACCCAGTGCCTGGGCGGCGAGCTGGTCGACGGAGGTGCCGACCCGGATGTCGCGACCGGCGGTCTTGTAGGGATGCGCTCCGGTGAGGAAGCAGGCTGCGGAACGAGCGTGGTCACCAGGCCCGTCACCAAGCGCCATCGCGTTCCGATGAGCGAGTCCGCGCAGGACGCTGAAGTGTTCCCGATGTTCGGCAAGCGGGGCGAGCGCGGGCGAGAGTTCGTAGTCACGACCCTCTCCCTGCGGATACCAGCCGTCGGGATCGACGCCGTTGGGGATGAAGAGGAAGGCCATGCGAAGCGGCGAGGCGACGGGCGCGGATCCACTGACGATGGAACCGGCGCGGACCAGGCTGTTCGGCATCATCGCCTCGAGCCAGGGCAGCGACATCGCGACGCCGAGTCCCTGCAGCATCGTTCGTCGATTGATCGGTTGGGATTGACGACCGGGTGACCTCATGGCGTTCCTTCACCCTCCATTATGACCTCGATCGGCGCAGGTCGGAGCAGAAATGCATCGGTCTCGACAAGTTCGAGGATCAGACGCTCCAGGGTGGGCGTTTCCTCGAGTGCACCCACAAGTCGGTCGAGCATCGCCTCGTCCCGGAGGTCGAGACCTCGGCCGAGGCCGTAGGTGGCCAGGTGCATCGCAAGCGACCGCTGGAAGCGGGCGAGCCCGATCGCATCGAGCAGGACGTCGCGCAGTCCGGTGGGTCCGTCGACGAGACGACCGTCGGGCAGTTCGCCGAGTGCATCGATCGGCATCCCGCCCTGCTCGGTCCGGGGTCGACCGACCGCATCGAACGGTTCCAGCGCGAAACCGAGCGCATCCATCTGCAGGTGACAGGAGGCGCACTCGGGATCGCTTCGGTGACGCTCGAGCATCTCGCGAAGAGTCAGTTCACCGACGACCGCACCATCATCAGGCAGTCCGGAGATGCCGGGTGGCGGAGGCGGCGGCGCATCGTCGAGCAGTGCCTCGAGCACCCACTTCCCCCGCTTGACCGGCGAGGTCCGGGTCGGATTGCTCGTCGAGACGAGGATGCTGCCATGTCGGAGGAGGCCGGTGCCCTTCTCGCCCTCCGTGGCGATGCGCACCTTGCGCATCCGGTTGCCCTGCACCCCCTCGATCCCGTAGTGCGCGGCGAGCGGCTGGTTCAACCAGCTCCAGTCACCGTCGATGAGGTCGGTGACGGGAAGACCCTTGCGCAGGATCTCGTCGAAGAACCGCTCGGTCTCCTCGCTCATCAGGCGAAGCAGTCGATCATCCACGCCGGGGAACAGTTCATCGTCGGGAATCGCATCCTTGACGGATCGGATCTGCAACCACTGGGTCGCGAAGTGACGCGCGAGGTTCCGAGACCTCGGATCCCTGATCATGCGACGCACCTCGCGCGCACGACCCTCGGGCGTGTCCAGCTGACCGGTCGCGGCGGCACGGCGCAATCGTCCATCCGGCATCGTCGACCAGAGGAAGTAGGACAACCGCGTCGCGATCTCCCAGCCATCGAGTCGCCGTTCGGCAAGACCCGGCGCCGGTTCCGCCTCGATCCTGAAGAGGAAACGCGGGTGGACGAGCATCGCGAGCAGGCCGGTCCGGACACGATCCCATCCCGGCTCCTCCCCGTCGGACAACGCGAGCAATGCATCGACGTCGTTCGGTTCGACCGGCCGACGCCAGGCCAGTGACGCAAGGGAGCCGAGGATCGCACGCAGGGCGGCCGGTTCGTCCGGGGAACCATGGCGGTCGAGCAGCCGCGCCTGGAGTTTCGTGGGATAGACGCTTCGGATCGGCCCCTCGAGCTCGACCCATTCGACGAACGCGTTGCGATCACGGTCGGCCGGCTCGGTCGCTTCGGGATTCCAGTAGTCATTGAGGAACATCACCCCGACATCGCGCACGCCCGCATCCAGGTCGACCTCGGTCTCGATCTCGATCGCGTCGTCGACCGCGCCCTCGACCGTGAAGCTCTCGAGGATCTCGCCATCGACGACCAGCCCCATCCGAACGGGATCCGGTCCTGCCTGCTGCGCACGCACCCGCGCACGAAGGAGGTACGGACCGGCCGCGGGAATGGCGTGACGCGCGAACACCGCACCCCTGGTGGGAAGCATCCAGACCGAACGCCTGAGCACGCCACGGTTGGTCGCCTCCAGGTCGTCGAGGCTGAAGCGTTCGGTGGTGGAGATCACCTGGTCGGAATCCGCGATCGCACCGGACGCGATCATCTCGGCGAGATCGAAGTACTTCTCGAGCAGGAGCGGCGGCACGGAGAGGACGTCACCGCTGTTGTCGAAACCGTCGCCGATCTCATCGGCGGGAAGCTCATCCTCGATGGACAGTTCGACACCGAGGAGATCACGAATGGTGTTCGCATACTCGTATCGACCGAGGCGACGGATCGTGGTGCGCGCGGGCGGTCGTTCCGCCCGGCGTGCAAGCAGTGACTCGAGGGCGTGGATGACGTCGTCGTACTCGGTCTCTCCAGGACGCGGTTCCTCGGATGGCGGCATGTCCCGTTCATCCAGTCGATCGATGACGCGATCGATCGCCGCGGGGAGTTCGCCTGCCTCGATCCGATCGAGCATCACGACGAGATCGAGATCCGCCTTCGAACGCCGACCTTCATGGCAGCCGATGCACCAGGTCTCCATGAACGGCCGAATGCCCTCGATGTCCTCCAGGGGCGATGCCGGCACGAACGAGTTCGAGCTGATGGAGGCGAGGATGAGCGCGAGTTGAAGCATGCGTTTTCGAGGCTATCGGGAGGAGCGACCCCCGGCAATCCGATTCCCACGGCGGAAATGAGATCGCTGCGTGGAAAAACCTTGCCGCAACGGCATCAGGGGGGGAAGATCAGGATACAGGACCATCCCCCCACTCCTCACCGAAGATGGAAACCAGCCATGAAGATCCGATTCACCAGCTGCCTTCTCGCGACCATCGCCTGCGCGGTTCCCGCACTCGCACAGGATGAGGGCCCCGCCCGGTTCGACGGGCATGCCGTGGTCCGCGTGGAGCTCGACTCGATTCGCGAGCTCCAGACGATGCTCGTGCTCTCCCCGGACTGCTGGAGCGAATCGATCGGTGTCGGTTCACTGGACTTCCGAATCCCCCCGGATCGAATGGACGCGCTGCGCGCGAGCGGCATCGAGTTCAGGGTGCTGATCGAGGACGTGCAGGTGCTCATCGACGCGGAGACCGCCTGGCATGCGGACCATCCCTGGAGCCCCGAGGACCAGGACAACGT
>JAKVBQ010000012.1:11107-81591 GCA_022447205.1 Phycisphaerales bacterium | reverse complement strand
TCACGTTTCTGGCCAATCGAAAGTACACACGGCACCTGGACACGACGACCGCGGCTGGAGTCCTCATAGCCGAGGATGAGCCGTGCCCGGGCCGCCTGGAATCCCTCCGCGCTGTCGAGGCTGTCATCACCACGCAGCTGCGCCAGGATCGCATCGACACGCGCCACCTGGTGCGGCTTCAGCACCCCCGGGGTGAAGTAGGCGAGTGGACCGAGTGCCGCTCCGAGGACCAGGACCATGAGAACGTGGCGGAATCGTGCGCCCGCCACCAGCAGCATGACCATGAGCGTGGGTATGAAGAGGAGCGCCGTCCCGAGATCCGGTTCGACGAGGATCAGGGCGAAGGGAACCAACGTCACCAGGAAGGTCAGCAGGAACCCGTTGAGGGAACGATGGCTCCGTCTACGGACCAGCCACTCCGCCATCAGGGCGATCCAGGCGATCTTGGCGAGCTCCGACGGCTGGATGTCGGTCAGGCCGAGGTTGATCCAGCGACGAGCGCCATGCCGGGGGCGGACGATCTCCTCCGGCACGAAGGGAATCAGGACGAAGACGAGCAGGAGCACGGAAAGGATCGCGAGCGGCCAGGTGAAACGACGAAGACGTCGGTAGTCCGGGATCGCGATCAGCATCGCGAAGACGATGCCCACCACGAGATGAGCGAACTGACGCAGTGCCGAGCCGGGCAACGTGGTGTCGATCGCCGCCACCCCGATGAGGGTCAGCATGATCGCGACGACGACCACCAGCCAGCCCATGTTCACCCAGGCCACGCCGGTGCGATGGATCGGCCGCGCGGATGCACGCAGCTCCTCGAGCGTGCCGTCGAAGGACGGCGAGGTCCGGTCAGCCGGGACGGTGCCATCACTCACGAGGCACCGCCATCGAGGTAGCCCTCGGCAATCAACGCGCGGATGACCTCGGAGACGATCGGACCGGCGGCTCGCCCCCCGCTGCCTCCGTACTCGAGGAGGGCCGCGATGACGTACCGCGGCCGCTCGGCATCGGACTCCGCCACCAGACCCACGAACCAGGCATGGGTGGCACCTCGCGCGACATGATCGTCCGGTCCGTCGAATCGACCATCCCCGTCACCGTCGAATCGTCGGGTCGGAGCCTGCGCGGTGCCGGTCTTGCCCCAGACCCGAATGCCCGGGATGTCGAAGACCACGTGCCGACGTCCGCCCTGCATCCGGATCGCATGACCGGTTCCACGTTCGTCCTCGATGGCGCGACGCATGCCTTCAAGCGCAGCGCTCACCGCCGCCGGATCGAGCTCCAGATCTCCGCCACGACGCGGCTCGCGCACCGAGGCATCCTTGATCAGGGTCGCGTCGCGAATGACGCCTTCCCGAACGAACGTGGCGTAGGCATTGGCGGCCTGCAGCGGCGACCACGTCAGTTCCCCCTGACCGATCCCGAGGGCGGGAACGGATGACGCGCGATCCGGCACGTTCCCACCGGTCTCGCCGAATCCTCGAGTCACGTATCTGGACCCCGACTCGTCGGAGTCCCGGGCGACGACCTCCCGTTCGTGGTAGAGACCGGTCCGAATCGGTTCATCGAGACCGTAGAGCCGGTACCACTCCGCCACGCGTTTCCGACCGAGTCGATCCGCCAGGGTGTAGAAGTAGATGTTGCAGGACCGCATCAACGCTTCCCGGATGTCCAGCGGCCCTCCGATGCTCGCGGTATGAGTGGAGAAGCCGTAGGCCTCCCGATAGATCCAGCAGCGGAGTCGGTCCTTGCGATCGGGCAGGTAGTGGCCGTTGCATTCGATCGCCGCATCCACGTCGATGAGACCGTCGGTGACCGCGGCCGCGTAGATCAGCGGCTTGACGATCGAACCCGGAGGGTGGGTCGACTCGACCGCGCGATGAATGAAGGGTGCGCGGGCTGCCTGCTCGGGCACGGGCATTCGAGCACCTTCCGTGAACGATGGGGTGGATGCCATCGCGAGGAGTTCGCCCTCCTCGATGTCCAGGACGACCACCGCACCGTCCAGGGGCGTCCCGATCGGCAGCTTGGTCGGAGCCGGCGTGCCGTCACCCCGCCATCCGTAGTGGTACTGCTGGACGCGGGCCAGACCGACCCGGGGATCGAGCAGTGCCTGGACACGTGCCTGCAGCGAGATATCGAGGGTCAGCTGCAGGTCACGACCGGGAAGCGCGGGCTCGATGGCGACCAGATCGGTCTCGAGGTCGGTCGACTTCACACCGAGGCTGCCCCTCAGGTGATCCTCCATGGCGGCCTCGATCCCTCGCGCACCGACCATGTCGGCACCAGGTCGGTACCCGCCGAGGTCCCGTTCTTCAGGAGGAACGTCGCCCCGGAAGGGACGGCGTCGAAGGTCCTCCTCCTGAACACGTGATCGAACCGATCCCAGGACATGGTCCGCAAGCCCGTCCAGTACGAGCGTGCCCCCTGCTGGCGCCCGGATCGGCGTCGGGAAGTTGGAACCGTCGACCGGAACCTCGACCTCGAACCACGGGTGTTCACGCTGGTGCCCGTCGACCAGTTCAAGCAGCGGCTCCGGCCGCTCTCCACCAAGTCGTTCCGTCGCTTCCTCGATCAGTGCGTCGGCGAAGCGTTCGGTGGTGAAGGCGGTGTCGTCGTCGAGTTCGGTGACCAGCACATGAGGCTGGGTCTCCTCCGCGATCGGACGCGGTCGGAACGTGCCTCGAATGCGAGCCGCGTCAGCCTCCTGCCGTTCCTTGAAGGCGCTGCGCTGTCGCTCGTTGACGCGTGCCGACATGCGTGCGATCGAGGACCGGACGGAACTCCGGCGCCTGTCGAGTTGCTCCGGTTCGATCGGCGTCCGGCTGGTGATCCCCGCGAAGAATCGATCCACGAGTCCATCCCAGGCCGGCAGGCGCTCCAGGATCGCCTCGCCCTGCTGATCGGGATCGAGTGACGACCAGGTGACCTTGCCGAGCTCGTTCCGAGCCTCGCGCTCCGACTGTCGGACCGCCCAGTTCCCTGCGATGACCTCGTAGGGAACGGCCAGGCTCCAGCTCGCGGTGTCCCGGGCGAGGATCTCCCCGTTGCGATCGAGGATCGTTCCCCGCCAGGTCGGGAGGTACCGGGTCCTCCGGGTGGCCTGCTCGGCTCGGGCACGAAGACCGGGCCCCTCGATCATGGTCAGCTGGACCAGCCGAGCACCGAGCAGGAGGGACAGGGCGAAACCGGCCACCAGCACCAGCAGCAGCCTGCGATGGAAGAAGACCGGCAGTTTCGATCGGACGATGCGCATCTCGTGAGAGACAGTATCCTCCACGGAATCCGGTTTGTCTCGGCACAGGGGCAAGGAAAAGCAGCTTCGTTGCAGTACGATCTCCACCCCCCCTCGGAGCACACCCCATGGAATGCGGCATCATCGGTCTTCAAGGCGTCGGCAAGACGACCCTCTTCCAGGCACTCACCGCCCACGCGATCCCCGTGCAGCCCGGCTCGATGAAGCCCAACATGGGGATGGCGTCGATCCCGGACGGACGCCTCGACCGGATCGCGGAGTTCATCCCGACCCAGAAGGTCATCCATGCGAATCTCCAGGTGGTCGACATTCCAGGCATCCCCACCGGATCCGGCGGCTCGGCACTGGGACCGATCCTCGCCCACATCCGCAACGTCGACGCGCTCTGTCAGGTCGTCCGCTGCTATGACGATCCGGGGCTGGGCCCCGCCAATCCGGTCGGCGACATCGATGCGATCGAGTCGGAACTGCTGCTTTCGGATCTCGTCGTGATCGAGAGCAACCTGGACAAGGCGGAACGCGTCGCAAGAGGCGGCGATCCCGATGCAAAGCATCGCGCGGACGTCCTCGCTCGCTGCAAGGCACTGCTTGATGAGGGGATGCCGGTCCGCAACGGGACCTGGAGCGGCAACGACCCCGTCGTCCTCAAGACCTACGGATTCATGACCGCGAAGCCGATTCTCTACGTCGCGAACGTCGGGGAGGATGAGCTCGACGGTTCCTCGGAGTCGGCGAAGGTGGTCGCCGGGCATGCCGAGGAGCATGGCGGGCAGTTCGTGCCGTTGTGCGCACGCCTGGAGAGCGAGGTCGCGGAGCTCGAGGAGGCGGACCGCGCCGAGATGCTCGAGTCGATGGGCCTGACCGAACCGGCACTGGGCGCGATGGCACGCGCGGCGAACGATCTCCTCGGCCTGAGCACGTTCTACACCGCGGGCGAGAAGGAGATCCGTGCCTGGGCGATCCCCAAGGGTGCCAGCGCTCCCGAGGCCGCGGGCGCGATCCACTCCGACATCGAACGAGGCTTCATCCGTGCGGAATGCTTCCACGTCGACGACCTCTTCGAACTGAAGACCGAGAAGGCGATCAAGGAAGCGGGCAAGCTGCGTTCGGAAGGCAAGCAGTACGCCATGCAGGACGGCGACGTCGTGAACTTCCTCTTCAACGTGTGAGCCGACGCACCGGAAGCACCCGATCAGTTCGTGCTGCGTGTTGACCTGAGCCTGCCGGCGATGCGACCCACCACCCAGCGAACGATCGTGACCAGCGTCACCAGGATGCAGAACTGCCAGAGAATCGTGCCCCAGTCGACGAGCATGGTTCCCTTCCAATCATCACCGATGAACGCCCACGCCCACACCCGTTGCCGGACGAAGCCGTCACCGGGCTGGTCGTAGACCGGTGGATACAGCAGGATGCCGAGCAGCCAGTAGGCGAAGGGGATCCTGAACCACCATGAGTCGAAGAGAGCTTTCATGGCGAAATCCTTGCTGCAGAAGAGAATTCAGGACACATCCCAGCAGACGGTCCTGCCCGTATTCGATGATCAGCCATGAGCGTGGATGATCAGTCGAAGGTGCCGGTTTCACCCGATGATCAGCAACACCATCCAGGGAATGAAGAAGAACACCAGGAGCGCCACCTTGAGCAGTCCGAGGTAGGCGTAGATCCCGATGTCGACGACCTGGGGGGAGATACCGAAGAGCTTGTGGTGCATCCGACGGCCGAAGTCCTTCATGACCAGCCACATGAGCCCGGTCAGGACCATCACGCACCAGCCGAGGATCGAACCCCACATGAAGAACTCGGTCAGGGTCTCGATGGTCATGGGGTGTCACCCTTCCTTGAATCAGCTCCGGAGGACGGTGCCTCGCGAGGTCTCTGCAGTTGAAGTGAGAACTGGGTGTACATCGGGACGAAGCCCGCGCGGAGTGCGTTCCGCTCGGTCCCCGCACCCGGTTCGGAACCGATGATCGCGTAGTCGAGTCCGGCCGCACGCGCCTGCTCGACACGGTACCGGATGAAGGCGGACTGGATGCCGCGACGTCTCGCTTCCGGATGCACGCATCCGCAGATCAGGACCGCAGATCCTTCGAACGGTTCGAGTCCCCCGCTTCCGACCACGACACCGTCGAGTTCGAGGAGCCAGAGCCGACAACGGATCGACCGAGCCACCCGTTCGGTGATCGGCAGGTAACCAGCGGGCACCGGTTCGGCATCGAAGAACCCGGCGACCTGGGAATCCCTGAAGAGCGCGACATCCTCCTCGTTCTCCGGATCGATCGACCGGAACGCGAGGCCGGGGACCACGATGGGATCGGGCATGCGCTCGAGATCATGGAGCAGCATCGAGTCCAGTTCATCAACCGAGAAGCCGCGAGCGCCGAGCCGTTCGAACAGGGACGGGTGCTGGTACGGCGTGACCTGGATCTTCGGGGTGCGCCCACGTTCACCGTAGAACGCCACGAGTCGATCGATGGTCTCTTCATCGACCGGACCGTCGACACCGAGTCCCGATGCATGATCCGCCCAGGAACCGGGCAGGTCCGAGGCCATCCAACCCGATCCGATTCGAGCGACGTCATGTCCGAGCTCGCTGAGCACCACCGCAAGGCGTCGGGCATCACGCAAGGCGACTTCTCTCGGGTCGGGAGCCATCAGTCGGCCATCGCCTCAAGGGTCCAACCATGCGGCCAGATGCCGCGGCTCGGCTTCTTCGGATCGACGAGCACCCAGGTCGCCTCGTCGCGTTCCATCATGCGCCGCGCCGACTTGGCCGGCTGGGAGCTCATCTTCGCGATGATCGGCTCCGAACCGGCCTCTTCAGGCTGGACGGTGATCGCGTGGACCACGTCATCGTTGATGCTGGTATCGGTCTTCTCCACCGCGCTGATGCGACCGGGGACGACCCGGCCGTGGGTGATGATTCGCTTGCGCGTCATGCGGTGAGCAAGGACGAACCCGAACACGGTGTATGCCACGAGCCCGACCAGCAGGAGAATCCATTCGGCGCCACCGCCACCGTTGAGGAGGACGACGATTGCGACTGAAAGCGCAGCGGCCCCGAGCACTGCAAGGATCACCAGCGGGAAATTGGTCCCTCGCCAGGCCCTGCGTTGCACCGGATCGGGAATGTCCCTGCGCGGTACCGGATGCCCTTCGAGATGGGCGAGCATCTCGGAGGTGACCGTCATCTTCTTCAAGGCCTTGCCGACGAGTCCCCCCTGCTCGGTCACGTTGCGGAAGGCTTCCTCGGCGTAGCTGCCCTCGACCGCATCCGCCGCACGGCGACCGATGTCGGGATCGTTCGCGACCGGCGCACAGACGGTCATCGCATCCTCGATGAAACGAATCCGATCGTCACCGCCGACACGTTCGTCCTGCTCATGGCCGTCGGTCCGGACGTCATTGGCGCGACCCGATCGGTAGACGCCGGGATGTCTGGTGAAGAGCAGGCCTCGGGAGACGAAGGAGAGGTTGAGGTTCTCGATCGCCACCATGCCGTCGATCATCTCGCGGCCCAGCAGAACCTTCACCGATTCCGAATTCATGGTGACCACGTTGAACTTCTCGTTGAAGGCCGGTTCACCCTCGAGCTCGAAGGTCGGCATGCCGACCAGGCGTGCCGTGATCCCAAGAAGAAAGCGCCCCGCAAGGCCGCGCTTCGCCTGGATCGAGAATTCGGGCAGGGTGGTGTTCGGACGATGGAAGAACATGAAGGTCCTGATCACCCGGCGAGCGACCTTGTGTGAGCCCTCCTCGTTGAACTCGGTCCAGGAGGCATCACCCACCACGTCGACACCATGCTCATGGGTCCGAACGAGGACGTCGTGGAACTCGATGTCGAACTCACCGAAGACCGCCTGGAGTTCACCCAGCGTCGATTCGGGAATCGACGATTCCGTGAAACCCTCGAGAAACGCGTTGTCGTCCGGATTCATCTGCAAGCCTCCTTCCGGGGTCGATCGTGCTGGCACCCAGGCCGTGCCGCTCGAGCAGGAGTGTACTCGATGGTGGGCCATCCCCTCGAAGGGTATGATGAGTTCATGCAGGCAATCGAAGCCCTCGCCGCACGACAACTCGACGCCTACAACCGGTCGGACCTCGATGCGTTCAGCGACTGCTACCATCCGGATGTCGTCGTCCTCGATGGCGAGACGATCGCCTACACGGGGCGGGAAGCGCTGAAGGAGCGCTATCGACCGATGTTCGAAGACTGGTCCTTCGGGGCACGTGTCACGAACCGGCTCACCACCGACGACCACTGCGTCGAACTCGAACACTGGTGGCGCACTCCGCCCGGCGGAGGCGAACGAAGCGAAGGCATCCTGATCGTCCGGTACACACTGAAGGACCAGCTCATTGGAACCGTGCAGTTCCTGAAATGAAAGAGGCAGCCATGATCGAACTCAAACGATGCACACTCATGTCCGCCACCTTCTTCGCAGCGCTCCTGTTGCCGGGATGCAACGAGAGCGAGACCCCTTCAACGGCCACCACCGATGCCCGGACGCAGACCAGCACCGGACAGGACGGCTGGCTCACACAGTGGGGTGAATGGAGCATGGGGCCCTGGACCACCGACCAGCTCCTTGCGGACTGTGCTCGTGGTCGACATTCAGAGAAGACCCTCGCCTGGAACCCCGAGCTCGAGGACTGGAAACCACTGGGTGAACTCTTCCCAAGCGCCTCCTTCAGTGGATCTGAAGAGGACGGTCGGCGCTGGACGGTCCTGGTCGAACAGGTCAATGATTCCTTCGACGCGGACCAGAGTGACGCCTTCTGGCAGGAGTACTTCGAGGCCACCGGCACGGAGAGTGGCAGGCCGTTCGTTCCCGGGGTGGAGCGTGGTTCGAGATTGGAACTCTGGCAGGAGCGGGTTCGCCCCATGGTTCGTCAGGCACTGGCGCTGAACGGGCGCTTCGGTCCCGGTGCCGCCTTAAAGACCGAAGGCCTGCGACATGCACTGGCCCTCGAGGCGAGTGAGGCAATCGCCAGGGGCGACGACGAGAGTGCACTGCAGGCCCTCGAAGGCCTGGGTTCGCTCGGACGGCAGTCCAGCATCGGACTCTTCGCAAGCTACTCCGAGGAGAGGCGCGAATACGACCGCAAAACCGAGAACGAACCGATGACCTGGCAGAGGCACGAGGACCTCTTCTGCCTCGGGCCTGGGTTCGCGGTGACCGCACACATCAACGGAGTCCTCAGCACCTGGAACGACTGGCGATCGGTGCCCGGGGCCGTTGAACGACTGGCCACGTGTCTCGACTGGATCGATCTCGCAGAGTTTGAACGCACCTACCAGACCAATGCCTCAAGGCAGGTTCGCAACAATGCCCCGGGCTGGACGATCGAGGACCGGGCTCGACGACATCAGGAGATCATGACCCTGATCAGGACGCTCCGATCAAGGCGTTCCAGCTGATATCCGAGCGAATTGAACGGGCAACACGAGGCCGATGAGGAAACCTCTCGAAAGCTGAAGCTCCCGGGCACCCCGCCCACCACCAACTGGAGACCATCCGATGAACGACACCGCACTCTCCCCCGAGCACCTGAAGCACATCGCCGGCGCCCAGAAGCTCCTCCTCTGGTGCATCGCCGGTTGCTTCCTCTTCGTAATCCTCGCCTCCATCACCCGGGACAGCGAGGCCCCCAATGGAATCGGGTTGATGGCGGCGAGCTTCGCCAGCCTGTACGGGGTGACCTCGATCATCGCGTTCATCACCACGATCCTCCTCGCGGGCAGGGCCTTCAACTCGATCATCATCGGGATCCTGCTCGGCCTGATCGTGCTGGTGCCCTGCATCGGGCTGCTGATGCTCCTGGGCATCAATCAACGGGCCGTGATGATCCTCAAGGCCAACGGGATCAAGGTCGGGCTCATGGGGGCCGACATGGCCCAGTTCAAGGACCGAGGCTGACCGGCTAACCCGGGTTCAGCCATCATGGAACGAACGGGGCTGGCGTATCGCCTCCGCCAGCATGATGTCGTACTCGGCGGCCGGGATCTCGATGCAGCCGAACTGCTGCAGGTGATCGTTCACGAACTGGGTGTCGAGAAGCATGAACCCGCGAGCACGCATGCGCTCGACGAGATGCACGAGACACACCTTGCTGGCATCGGTCCCTCCGGACTCCGGCCGACTGAACATGCTCTCCCCGAAGAATGCCGAACCGACCTGAACCCCATAGAGGCCACCCACGAGCATTCCATCCCGCCTCGCCTCGACGGAATGCGCGAACCCTCGTTCGTACAGCTCCAGGTAGGCCGACAGCAGGTCCTCGACCATCCAGGAGCCGTTCTCGGCGGAACGTGGTACCGCACAGGCTCGCAGGACCTCCTCGAAGGATCGATTCACGGAAACCTCGAAACGACCGGAACGAACCCGTCGCTGGAGTGATCGGGGCACGTGGACCGTGTCGAGTGGGAGAATTCCACGCGGGTCGGGGCGAAACCACTCGATCACTCCTTCATCCGGATCCGCCATCGGGAAGATCCCGTTGATGTAGGCGTGCAGCAGCAGGTCTCCGTCCAGATGTTGTTCGGCATCATCGACCATGGTGGCCAAAGCATACGTTGATGACTGGCGTACGGTCTCCCACTCGGTCATGATGGTGCCATGCAGCCAGCTCGAAAAACACTCCCCTTCCTCGGTGCCATGAACCTCGAGATCCTCCAGGCGAGCCAGACCTCCCTGCACGGGGACCTCTATTTCGACTTGATGGTCCGTGAGACAGGTGACATGGACGCGGAACCGTTCCAGCTCCGTGTCGCCCATGGTGCCTGCGGCGTACCCCCCGCTCCGGGAGCCAGAGTGAAGGTGAACTTCCTTGCCGGACAGGTGGAATCCCTCCAGCCTGTCATGTGAATTCGAGAACGACGGTCGGGGATGAGCCATGTCGACCGAGGGACCGGCGGATGAAGATCCCGACCGGAGAGAGGGATCCCGGACCATGGGTGGAACGGGGACTCAACGTCGAAGCAGGCCGACCCCGGAGAGGACGTTGTCACGAACCCGGCGGCAGTTCATCCGGTGGGGGCGGCTCGATCGGAGGAACGTCCTGTACGTTCGTTTCCTGCATGGGAACACTCTAGCGCACCGGATCGTGGAGCAATCGTGGAGAAAAAGCATCGCATGATTCCGGCTATAATGATGCTGTTCCACCCCTCGAACGGACTCGCAGGAGGAGCACGATGTGCACCAAGACCGACACGGATGAACTGGACGAAGACACGCCCACCGTGGGTGACGAGGCGATCACCGTCCACAACGAGACACCCGATCCGGCGTCACGCGTGCGCCCCCTGCCTCACCCGGATCTCGTTCCACCGCTGCCACCGATCCTGACCGCGATCGGCACGGACGAATCCGGCGCGAATGGGCCACGTGTCGAGACGCTGCTCTGGGCCACCGTCCCCCGAACCCGATCCTTCTGGATCGAGCGCCATGCACGGCGGCTGGCACAGACCCATGACCCGGTGGTCCTGATCAGCCTGCTCGGCAAGGACCGCACCTGGGTGTCGATCTTCGATCGCAGCGGCGAGCGTCGAGTCGCACCTGCCGACGCCTCGAACGATCCGCTGCGGCTCCTCGACTGGGCGTCATCCTTTGCCGGCGCGATCCTCTTCATCCCGCACGAGTCGACACCGCTCGACGTAGTGGTGCACACCGGAATGCCGATCCGCCTCTTCAGCGGAGCCAGCTTCGAGATGGCGACGAGCGCGACGAGGCTGATGTCCCAGCTCAGGCTCGTGCTCCGGCGCTGTCAGGTCCCACTCCCGGAACTCGAACTCACGGTGGTCGAGGAGCATGTACCGGATGCGCCGACTCCGACCGATGGCCGAACCCCCGTTGAGTACCTCGAGATCCTCACAACAGCAGCCGAATCGGGGTACGAGTACACGGTGACCGACAGCACGGTGCTTTCCGAACGTGAGGAATGGCTGAACATCAAGACGGCGGACGTCTTCTTCCCCGATCCCGTCCGCTCCGACATGCAGATGCGGTTCCCGGCCTTCAAGCCGATGAGCCTGCTGGACGCATTCACGGCCTCCCAGCCGCCGGACCCGCTTCCCTTTCACGGCGCACGTGCATGGCACTTGGACACCGACCAGGACGGTGAAGCGCGACAGGCCCACTGAGCCCTGCAGCCCCGATGATGCGTGAAGACCACTCTCGGGAAGATGCAACGAGACCCGGGGCTCAGCCCTTCGGGACGGACACCGTGCGCACCTGGCAGAACTGCCGGTGACCGAGCGGGCCGGAGTGGAAGCCGTAGCCGGAGTGCTTGGCACCGACCCACGGTGAACCCGTCGCGCCGCCGCAGCCGGAGTTGACGCCGACCATGCCCGCCTCGATGTGCCGCGCGACCTGGGTCGCGTGCTCGACCTCGCCGAAGACGCAGGCACCGAGACCGTACGGGGTGTCGTTCGCGAGGCGGATCGCCTCGTCGTCACTGGTGGTCTTCTGGATGCAGGCGATCGGACCGAACGTCTCGTCGTTCATGATCCGCATGTCGTGGCTCAGGCCGGTGAGGATCGTGAGCGGGACGAAGTTGCCGTCCATCTCGCCACCGCCGTGGACGACCTGCGCGCCGTCGGCGATCGCCTCGTTCAGCTGGTCGACGACCAGTGACTTCTGGTTGGCGGAGATCATCGGGCCGATGTTGACGCCTTCCGTCATGCCGTCACCCTGCTGGAGCTCCGCGGTCTTCGCGATGAAGCGCTCGACGAACTCGTCGTGGATCGCGTCGTCGACGTAGATGCGCTCGGTGGAGACGCAGACCTGACCGGCGTTTCGGAACGCGTTGCGCACCCCGAACTCGACCGCGGCGTCGATGTCGGCGTCCTTCAGGACGACCATCGGGTCCTTGCCGCCGAGCTCGAGGATCACGCGCTTCAGGCCGTTGCTCGCGGAACCGAGGATGTGCTCGCCCGCGGCCTTGCTGCCGGTGAAGACGATGAGGTCGACGTCGCTCTGGACGAGGGCCTTCCCCTGCTTCTCGTCGCCGTGGATCACCTGGAGGAGATCCGGCGGGAGATGTTCGTTGATCACGTCGCAGTAGGCCTGCGCACAGAGCGGGGTTTCCTCCGAGGGCTTCAGGACCACGGTGTTGCCGGCGAGGAGACCCGGGAGGATCGCCTGGTGCGGCATGAGGACCGGGAAGTTCCACGGCGTGATCGCACCACAGACGCCGAGCGGGTCGTGGTAGAGGTTGGTTCGTCGGTTGTCGTCCTCGAGGACCGTCGGCTCGAGCGCCGCGACGATCTCGTCGATCTCCGTGGTCCAGCCCTTCGCGGCGTAGGTGACTTCACCGATCCCTTCGGCGAGGGGCTTCCCCATCTCGCGGGTCAGGATGGTGCCCACGCGTTCCGCTGCCTCGAGGAGCTTCGGGCCGATCGGGCGCAGGATCTCCGCGCGCTCCTCGATCGTCTTCGCGGCCCAGGCCTTCTGGGCGATCGCGGCGCGACCGACGATCGTCGGGATCGCGTCGACCGGGGTGATCGGGACGCTGCCGGCCGGCTCGTTGGTGGCGGGGTTGACGGAGACAAGTTCGTTGGTCGTGGTGTCGATGGTGGTCATCCCGCCATCGTACGACACCAGCGTGCCGATGTGCACTCGGAACCGTGGAGAGTTCCTCCAGCCCCCCGTGCCGCGCTACCATCGGGGGGCAAGGAGCCGTTCCCGGACATGGACGTCACGATCGACAACCCGGCCGTCGCCGAAGCCCTCGCCCGCTACTGGGGCTTCGACCGACTTCGCCCCCTCCAGGGCGAGGCGATCGCCGCCAACCTCGCGGGCCGGGACTCGTTGCTGGTCATGCCGACCGGCGGCGGCAAGAGCCTCACCTACCAGCTGCCCGCGCTCGTCGCGAACAGCCTCGACGTGGTGGTCAGCCCCCTCGTCGCCCTCATGAAGGACCAGGTCGACGGGCTGCGCGAAGCGGGGATCCCCGCGGTCGCCTTCGACGGCAGCCTCACGCATGCCGAACGCGGCGCGATCCGGGACGAACTCGAGGCGGGTGCGTATCGACTGCTCTTCCTCTCCCCCGAAATGCTCCTCGGCAGCGCCCTCCCGAACTTCCTGCGCACGATCGGCGTCCGAGCGGTCGCGATCGACGAGGCACACTGCATCAGCCAGTGGGGCCATGACTTCCGCCCCGAATACCGACAACTGGCCGGCCTGCGCGACCTCATCCCGGGCGTCTCGATCCATGCCTGCACCGCGACCGCGACCCCCCGGGTTCGCGAGGACATCCTGCAGCAGTTGAACCTGCGGGAACCGGAGGTCATGGTCGGTTCGTTCGACCGACCCAACCTGACCTACCGCATCCGACCTCGGGAGAACCGGCGCAAGCAGATCCTCGAAGAGGTGAATCGCCACGCCGGCGAGGCCGCGATCATCTACGCACTCAGTCGTCGCGACACCGAACAGATCGCGGACGCCCTGCGGAAGGACGGCGTGAACGCGGCGTTCTACCACGCGGGCCTCACCCGGGACCAGCGGGATCGCGTGCACGAACAGTTCGCCCGGGAGCGACTCGACGTGGTGGTCGCCACCGTCGCCTTCGGAATGGGGATCGACCGCAGTAACGTGCGCACGGTGATCCATGCCTCGATGCCCCGCTCGATCGAGCACTACCAGCAGGAGACCGGACGCGCCGGCCGCGACGGCGACCCCGCGGAGTGCGTGCTGCTGCATTCCTATGCCGACGTCGAACGCTGGCGCGGCCTGGCGGAGCGATCCTTCAACGAGGCGATGGCGGAGACCGACGACCCGGAGTCGCTGCGGGCGGGATTCGAATCCCAGGAACAGCTCCTCGCCGACATGAACGCCCTCGCGACCAATGCGATCTGCCGGCACCGCTCGATCGTCGAGTACTTCGGCGAGACGTACGAACAGGAGAACTGCGGGTCCTGTGATGTGTGCCTCGGCGAAGTCGATCTCCTCGAGGACTCCACCACCGTCGCACGCAAGGTGCTCTCCTGCGTGGCCCGGGTGGAGAGCCGCTTCGGGGTCCAGCACGTGGCGGACGTCCTCTGCGGCGCGGACACCGACACGATCCGACGACTCCGTCACGACGAACTCTCGACCCACGGCCTCCTTGCCGACCTGACGAAGAGCGCGGTATCGAACCTGATCCACCAGCTGATCGAACAGGGCTGGTTGTCACGCACCCCGGGTGATCGTCCGGTGGTCCAGTTGAATGAGCAGTCACCGACGCTCCTTCGTGGTGAAGTCGAAGTCTCGCTCCTCCAGCCCCGGATCAAGAAGACCCGAAGCACGAGCGCGGCGGAGGACGCCTCCTGGGATGGCGTCGAGCGCGGCCTCTTCGAGGCGCTGCGCACGCTGCGCCGGGAGATCGCGGATGAGATCGGGAAACCGCCCTACGTCGTCTTCCCCGACACCACCCTGCGCGCCCTGGCCCGGCACCGGCCCGCGGACATGGCCACGCTCGGCTTCATCAAGGGCGTGGGCGAGAAGAAACGACGCAGCTACGGCCCCCGCTTCCTCGAGGCGCTCGACCAGTGGTCCGCCATGCATGGCGGCGGCCGGGACATCGGCATCGGCGTGGTGTGATCAACCCGAACCGGCTAGCATGACTCCGACGCCTGCATGCAAGGGAGATGCGACATGCTCGATGGTGTGATGCTGCTCTGGTTCATCCTCACCGGTCTGTCCGTCGCCTACGTCGCGATCGACATCCTCACCACTCCGGAGGCCACCGTGATGAAGTGGGGCTTCGTGATCCTCACCTGTTTCGCGGGTCCGCTGGGTGCGTTCTTCTACGTGCTCGGCTGCCGTGAGCCGCTGCCGGGCACGCACGAGGCATACGTCTCGGCGCGCTGGCGCCAGGTGCTCGGCTCGACGATGCACTGCGCGGCCGGGGACGGCCTCGGCATCGTGGTCGGTGCCGCGATCGGCAGCATGCTGGATCTCGGCATGGCGGTCGACATCGCACTCGAGTACGGCCTCGGCTTCGGGTTCGGCTGGCTCTTCTTCCAGGCGTTCGCGATGCGCGACATGGCGGGTGGCGACTACCTGAAGTCACTGCGCATGACGTTCATCCCCGAGTTCTTCTCGATGAACATCCTGATGGTCGGCATGCTGATCGTCTCGAAGTTCTGGATGCCGGCGGTGGAGGGTGCCGGCGCTCCGTCGAGTCCGGCCTTCTGGTTCATCATGTCGATCGCGCTGGTCGCCGGGTTCCTCTGCGCCTATCCGATGAACTGGTGGCTGGTCACGCGACACCTCAAGCACGGCATGATGACGGTCCGACCGAAGAAGCAGGATGACGCGATGACCGGCATGGCCGACATGGCCGACATGAACGGCGGCGAACACGCCGGGCACGACATGCACGCCGGCCATGAGCAACATGCCGGTCATGACATGCACGCCGGCCATGCCGGAATGCAGCATGGCGGCGACGAACATGGCGGCCATGACATGGCCGCCATGGCCCCGAACCGGCCCTCGAGTGCTGCACTCCTCGGGATGGGCGCGCTCTCGGTCGTGCTGCTCGCGGTGGCGGTCGGCATCGTTATGATCTACGCGCCGCAAGGCTGATTCGACATGAAGACAATGGATGGAGACCCGATGATGACGTCACGCTCTTCAAGATCCCAGGCGTTCACGGCCAGTCTGTTCCTCGCGGTGATCGCCCTGCTCGTTCCACAGGTCGTCGCTTCCGATCATCAACCTGATGGCAGCCAGGGAACCACCACCGACGACTTCACACCGGTCGACCGAATGATGAAGGCCTTCGTGCAGGAGCACGGCGTGCCGGGTGCGGCAATCGCGATCATGAAGGACGGCCGTGTGCTCCACGAGGGCGGCTACGGTCTGGCCGACGTCGCCGCCAGCACCCCGGTCACCCCCGCCTCTCGATTCAGGATCGCGAGCATCTCGAAGCCGATCACGGCGGTCGCGATCATGCAGCTGGTCGAGCAGGGAAAGCTCTCGCTGAGTGACAATCCCTTCAACCTGATCGGTCTCGGGGTCGAGATCCGCTCCGACGGCCGGGACCCTCGATTGCGTGCGATCACCATCGAGCACCTGCTCACCCACCGGGCGGGCTGGGATCGCAATGTCAGCCAGGACCCGATGTTCATGCAAAGCCGGATCAGCAAGGCCCTGGAACTCGAGCAGGCACCGACTCCCGAGGAGGTCATCCGCTACATGATCGACCAGCCGCTCGACTTCGACCCCGGGACGAAATACGCCTACTCGAACTTCGGCTACTGCCTGCTCGGCCGGGTGATCGAACAGGTCACCGGCAAGAGCTACGAAGCGGCGGTGCGCGAGCGCGTTCTGGAGCCGATCGGGATCACCTCGATGGCGATCGGTCGGTCATTCCCGGAAGAGCGACTCGAAGACGAGGTGGTCTACCACGACCAGAAGGAACGCACCGTCTCTTCCTGGAAGGAACCCGAACGCAGGGTGCCCATGGGCTACATCCACGACCAGGAGGTCATGGACGCCCACGGTGGCTGGATCGCGACCGCGACGGACGTTGCACGGTTCGCCGGTGCGTTCAGTGACCTCGACCGATCCCCCCTCCTCAAGCGCGACTCGATCAAGCAGATGTGGGCGCCTCCAACCCCGGAACGATCCGCCTCCTGGTATGCGCGGGGCTGGCTCGTGAATCCGACAGGTAACACCTGCAATGCATGGCACAACGGGGCGCTGACCGGGAGCACCTCGACGATCATGGTGCTCCGGCACGATGGCTACAGCTGGGCGGTGCTCTTCAACACCGACTGCAGCAAACTGAACGACGCCTACCTCCATGTGTTGATCCGCAGCATGGTGCGCCAAGCCATGGATGCCTCGATCAAGCCAATGAAAGGCGCCTGATGCAGTCGACTCCCGAGCTGAAACGCGTGACGAAAGCCCCTCGGGAGCCGGGCCTCGCGACCACGCTCCTGATCCTCGCCGGCATCCTCGGGGCGACGATCGTGATCCTCCTCCTGATGGGCCGGCCGCTGATCTGCACCTGCGGCACGATCAAGCTCTGGCATGGCGAAGTGGTCAGTGCGGAGAACTCCCAGCACATCTCCGACTGGTACACGTTCAGTCACGTGACCCACGGCTTCCTCTTCTACTGGCTGGCGTGGCTGCTCTCGCGCTGGGTGAGCTTCTTCAGGCCGGTCCGAATCCGACTGATGCTCGCGGTGATCGTCGAATGCGGCTGGGAGATCCTCGAGAACACCGACTTCATCATCGAACGCTACCGCGAGGCGACGATCGCCCTGGACTACTTCGGTGATTCGGTCCTGAACTCGAGCTTCGACGTGGTCTTCATGAGCCTGGGCTTCCTCGTCGCAAGCCGCTTGCCGGCACTCGCGACGCTCTCGCTCGCGGTCGCCTTCGAGGTCTTCATGGCGATCATGATCCGGGACAACCTCGCCCTCAACATCCTGATGCTGGTCTGGCCGATCGAGGCCGTGAAGACCTGGCAGGGCGCGGGCTGAGAGCGACCCTCAACCCGCCGGTGGGAAGTCGGCGAGGATCTTGTCCACCCGCTTGTCCACCGAGTCCTGCTGGTTCCGGCTGCTGCGCGGTCGGCCGCGATTGCTGGCACCGCTCCCCCGCCAGACGAGCGTCCCGCCGTCGTCGGTCGAGATGTCGATGAAGAGGGTGTCCTGCATGTAGTGGTTGACGAACGGGTCCTCGGACAGGCCGTATCCCGAATGCAGCGGAACGCCGGTACCTGCACCGGCATCCATCCCGATGTCGCCATACCCGGCGTAGTCGTTCAGCTTCGCGATCGACATCTCGGAATTCACGACCTGGTGGTAGCTCACGAGGAAGCTCGCCGGCATGCCGGACTCGACCTCCCGAAAGCCCTTGCTCGCAAGGTTCCGCTTGATCGCATAGGCGACCCGGTCGCTCTCGAAGTCGTCCTGGTTCACCGCCCCCCCGACCGGGTGGGTGGATGATGGCGTCGCGAAGCGCCAGGTGTCGAGCGTCGAAAAGTCGACGTTCGGGTTCCAGTCGCTTGAGACATGGACCGCGCTGCAGGCGGCCGGCAGCAGGCAGGCGACGGCAAGGACGAGACGGGACAGGATCGGCATGGCATGGCTCCGGTACGAGGATGACGAACTGTACCGCACCCTCAGGCACCGCACCGCCGGTCGTCCGAACGAGTCGCTGGAATCAGTCTTCGGTCTCGACGGGTTCCGCCTCGAGTCCCGCGGAGGACACGTCGTCGTCTGACGCCGCCGCGCCCTCGAAACGACCGTCCTCACCCTCCTCGGGCAGCTCGCGTTCGCTTTCCGGGACGTACTCGAGTGCGATCTCGTCGTCGACCTTGTCCTGGACCACCCGGACCTTCTGGTTCCGGGCCAGTTCGAGCACCGCGAGGAAGAGGCCGATCATCTCGATCCGGCGTCGACCCACGAAGACGCGCTGCAGCGTGATGCGACCGGAGGGCTCGCGCTCGATCCGATCGAGCAGGTCCTGTTCGTGCAGGGCGAGCGGGGTGTCGTCGTACTCGACCTCGTGTTCGCCGATCTTGCCGAAGTCGACCGCCTCGACGATCCGCTGGTACGCCTCGACCAGGTCACCCAGGTGCACGTCGTCGAGTTCGAGTGCGCGGTCGTCCTCGTCCTCCTCGTCGGAGGGCGCGTCGGTCGGACGGGCACTCGCGCTGTAGCGCATCGCGTGCTCGAATCGATGCTCGTCGAGCCGTTCGGAGGCGACGCGGTAGCGCTGGTAGGCCAGGAGCTGCTGGACCAGTTCGTAGCGCGGGTCCGCGGACTCGAGACCTTCCCCGACATCCTCGGGGCCTTCCTCGCCGTCGACGGTCTTCGGTGGCTTGAGGGTGCGACTCTTGATCTCGATGAGGGTCGCGGCGATGACCAGGAACTCGCCGGCAAGCTCGATGTCGACCTCGTCGATCTGCTTGAGGTACTCGAAGTACTGACCGGTGATCTTCACGATCGGGATGTCGTGGATGTCGATCTCCGCCCGTCGGATCAGGAAGAGCAGGAGGTCGAGGGGACCCTCGAAGTTGGACAAACGGACCTGGTAGTCATCCTGAAGCGGTTTCATCGGTACCAGAGTGTACCGCGGCCCGGCCCGGATGCAGGGTGTCCACATTCGGTTTCGCACCGGCCAACCCGGGGCGGGTACACTCTGGATGTGAAGAAACCAGCGGACATCCACGACGATCGAACCCCGGGAACGGGTGAAGGCGAGTTCATCGCCGAAGTCCTCCGTGCCGAGGCGGACGCCGTCGCCCGCCTCGCCGCCCTGGTGCCGGACCGGATCAAGGACTGGGGCGCCGCGCTCGACCTCCTCGAACCGTGCTCCGGACACGTGGTGATCGCGGGCATGGGGAAGTCCGGACTGGTCGGAGCGAAGATCTCCGCGACCCTCTCGAGCCTCGGGCAGCCCAGCAACTTCGTGCATCCCGCCGAGGCGGTCCACGGTGACCTGGGACGAATCCGCCGGGGCGACGTGGTCCTGCTGCTCTCCTTCAGCGGTGAAACCGAGGAACTGATCAGCCTGGCCCACATCCTCAAGGCCGACGGCGTCCCCCTGATCGGCATCAGCAGCGCGCCGGAATCGACCCTCGCTCGCAGCGTGAGCGTCCATCTGGACCTGGGTGGCATCACCGAGGCCTGCCCGCTCAACCTCGCTCCCACCGCCTCGACCACCGCGATGATGGCCGTGGGCGACGGACTGGCACTCGCCCTGGCCCGCAGGCGGGATTTCGGGGCGGACGACTTCCACAAGCATCATCCGGGTGGCATGCTCGGAGCCGGACTCCGGCCGGTGACCGAGGTCCTGCGCTTCCGCGTGGGCGACAACCTGCCGATCCTCAGTGACCGGGTCTCGGTCCGCGAGGCACTCCGCGAAGCGGGTGGCGACCGACGAGCCGGGGCGATCCTCCTGGTCGACGAGAGCGGACGCCTGAGCGGCATCTTCACCGACGGCGACCTCAGACGCCTCGTGAACCGGGCCGAGGATCCGACCGCCGCACTCAACAGCGATATCGCCGGCTGCATGACCAGGAGCCCGCGCCACCTCACCACCAACGACCTCGTCCGGGACGCGGTTCGACTGGTCCGGGAGCTCAGGGTGGACGAGATCCCCGTGGTCGATCCGAAGGGCACCCCCGTCGGCATGATCGATGTCCAGGACCTCATCGCCATGAAGGTCGTCCAGGAACTCGACGGCGAGTCCTCCTGAGCCCCGACGAGGCGCCAGGGACGAAATCGGGCCTTTTTCCAGATTGTGCCTCCGGGCTCACGACCACAACGCGCTGTGGTCGAGTCGGTCCGCGACCCACCATCACGTGGGTGCCCGCCAGGCTGGCCGATAAGAAGACCATTCCAGGCATCTCGGCATCACCAAGTGGCCTCGTGCCCGGCGGCCGGTCCTGCCGATGCCATCTTCCGCAACGGAGTGCATGAGACGGGCGGAGCCCGAGCCACCACACCCCCCCGGATCCAGCATCCGGGACAGCCGGAGCTCGCCACCATGCTCGACAAGGACCGCCTGATCGACCTCATCCTCGAGACCAACCCCAGCTCGTCCAGGGATTGGCTGATGCAGTTCAGGCAGGACCAGCTCCGCAGCTACCTCGATCATCTTGAAATGACACTTGAGCCTCGTGGACGGAACAGCAGGTGGGCCCGTCCAGGAGACACGCCCGCGGTTGTCTGGCGCAAGGCCGGGTGACTGAAGCGGAGAGCCGTTTGCGCCCCGGGTGGATCCAGCGCGCAATGGTCTCGAGACAACGAGCGGAGTCGTGGACAAGCGCTCGCGCCTTCAAGGTGCGAGCGCTTGCATTTTGACGGCAGTTCGGTGCCCTCGGCGGGCTCAGTCCCCCATCAGCTGGTCGAGGCGCCGACGAAGCAGCGCCACGCGCAGGAGACTCCGGACCCGGGTGAGCAGTTCGAGCTTGTTCACGGGCTTCGAGAGGAAGTCATCCGTGCCGCTCTCAACGGCGCGTTCGTAGTCGGCGACCTCGTGCAGGGCGGTCACCATGATCACCACGATGTCCCTGGTCTCGGTGTTCGACTTCAGCTTCTGGCACACCTCGAAGCCGGACATGCGCGGCATCATCACGTCGAGGAGGATCAGGTCGGGCCGTTCCCGCTCGATCGCCTCGATCGCCTCCACCCCGTCACGTGCGGTCTCGATCTCGACCGGGAGCGACTCAAGGTAGGCCTGGATCAGTTCAAGGTTCTGCTGGTTGTCATCGACCAGGAGGATCCGGCTGCCGGACAGGTCCGTGACCAGGTCCTGTTCAGCCTCGTTCCCCACATCAATGCCTGCATCGTCGCTCATCACGTGCCCTTTCCGGTCGAGCCCTGGTCATCGCACGCGGTGCATGCGTGCACGGACATGCTAGCAGGCTCGACCCCGTCCGCCCACGAACCGACCGGACTCAGGGCGCGTCATCCTGCTGGAGCAGGCCCCTGACCTCCTCCTCGAGCATCTGTTCGTAGTCGGGTCCCGCACCCTTGTGGATGCTGGAGAGCACACCGTCGGGACCGATGATGATCGTGGTCGGCAGGGCGTTGACCCCCCACGCTCGTGCCGCCGCTCCATCGATGTCGATGCCCACCGGCAGGGAGAAACCGATCGCCTCCCGTTGCGCGAGCACGAACGCCGTCCGTCGTCCGGGGTCCCGTTCCTGCTCGGAGGTGTTGATCGTCAGCACGGTGACCGGCAGTCCCGCCTCCTGCATCTCGGTCGCGAGGCGATCGAGGCGTGGCAGTGCCTTCCGACAGGGACCACACCAGCTCGCCCAGAAATCCAGGATCACCACCTTGCCGCGTTGTTCGGCGAGCTCGAAGGAACCGCCGGATGCCAGGGGGAGCGCCAGAGACCGTGCAGGTTCGCCGGAAACCGGCGGCCGAGTCGGGCGGACCAGCGCGGCGATGGAATCGAGGGCCCTGCGTCCATCCGGCTGGAAGTCGGTCCCCCGCGGGGAACCCGGCGTCACCACGACATCCCAGCGAAGGCGTGCGCCGGCGGGCACCCACGCACCACCGGTCACCTCGACGACGAGTCCGCCCGGCACGGTGTGGTCGAAGCGTCCGGAGGCATGTTCTGACTCGAGGCTGTAGTGATCGATCGCCTCGTCGGTCGCGACCGCGGTGGCGCGAAGCCCGCGCGCTGCCGGGAGGAGATCGACGAGCATGCCGTCGTCATTCGGTGGCGAGAAGGCGAGCACCGACCAGATGCTCGGGACGTCGGTGAAGAGCCGACGCATCGAGACGATCGGTCGACCGCCATGCGCGACGGGAACGTACGCGTCCTCGTTCGAATCATGCACCACCGACAGGTCGTCCTGGTCGATGAAGACCGTGAAGCCGCGGAGATCGATCCGCCCCCGACCGTCAGGTGTCCGTTCGACATGGATCTCGACCGGATCGGAGGTCCGACTGACCCCGTCCTGCGACGCGGTGACGGTGAGCACTTCCTCGACGGCGAAGGTCGCCTCGCCACGCGCCCGCTCGATCACGGGATCGAGGAGTTCATCCGCTGACGCAAGGGTCGGCAGGGCTGCGGCAAGGGCGATCAAGAGGGTGCACGGTCGCATGAGGACATTCTAGGAGGTCTGGAGGGCGGAGCGCAGTTCGATCATGGTTCGATCGAGGATCGGATGCCTGAGGTCCGGGGCGACCTCCGCCAGGGGTTCGATGACGAACGACCGCTCGTGCATCCTCGGATGCGGCAGGATCGGTGCCGGATCCTCGCGCACCAGGTCACCGAAGAGCAGCAGGTCCAGATCGAGGGTCCGCGGCCCCCATCGCACGGGATCCGGACGAACCCGGCCGTGTGCCCGCTCGATCCGGTGCAGTTCCGAGAGGAGTCGTTCCGGCGAAAGGTGTTCGGACACGTCCACCAGCAACGCACCGTTCAGGAAGGGCCCCTGTTCGGGACCCCCGACCGGTTCGGTCTCGTGGAGGCTGCTGCATGCCCGAAGGGTCACCGACTCGAGTGCGGCCACCGCCTCGATCGCATGTTCGATGGTCGCCCGACGCCCGCCCCACTCCGACGCGAGGTTGGATCCGATGCCGATCGCCACCGGTCGCATCACGATGTCTCTTCCCAGATCAGGGGGACCGAGGCATCGAGCATGTGCAACCGAAGCATCTGGAGCGCACTCTTCACGGTTCGATCACGAACCCAGGTCCGGTCACCCGGAAAGCGGAAGCGCCTTGCCCAGGCCCGTGGGTGTCCTGCCGTGGTGTCGCACACCCCGATCCAGACCGTCCCCACCGGCTTCTCCTCCGAACCGCCACCGGGACCGGCGATGCCCGTCGTGGACAACGCATAGTCGGCACCGAAGCGACGAGCCGCCTCCATCGCCATCACCACCGCGACCTCTTCCGAAACCGCGCCACGACGTTCGAGCAACTCGCTCGGCACGCCGAGCAGTCGCTCCTTGCATTCGTTGGAATAGGTGACGACACCACCGCCGTACCAGCCGCTGGAACCGGCGACCTCGGTGATCCGCCCCCCGATCAAGCCGCCGGTGCAGCTCTCCGCGGTCGCGATCGTCGCGCCACGTGCCCCGAGCATGCCACCCACGACCTCCTGGAGTGTCTGCTCGTCGCGGCCGTAGGCGAAGGGGCGCCACCGCTCCTCGACCTGACGAGCGACCGGTTCGATCCCGGAACCGCGGATCGTGGCGGCCAGGATCGACCAGCTCACCCGAATCCCGACGAGCGGGGAGGCATCCCGCGCCGCGAGTTCGCCGAGCAGGTCACCGGCACTCGATTCCGCAAGACCGTAGGCGTTGATCGTGACGGGCACTTCGGCGTCACCCTTCGAATCGAGGGTGTCAGCGACGTGGGTCTCGAACATCGGATGCATCTCGTGCGGCGGCCCCGGAAGAACCACGACCCGGCAGTCATCGAGGACGGCCTCGAGTCCGGGCGCGGTGCCGTTGTCGTTGGGCAGGCAGCGGCCACCGACCGGCCGCAGGACCTGCCGACGATTGCGCTCCCCCGGGACCCGACCGCGAGCGGCGTAGCGCGCCTCGAGCCGGGTCAGTGCCGCCTCGTCGATGACCAGTTCCTCGCCGAGTGCATCGGCCAGGGCTTCGCGTGTCACGTCGTCAAGGGTCGGTCCGAGTCCGCCGGTCGCGACGAGCAGGTCGGACCGAGCGGCAAGTTCACGCAAGGCGCGCGTGATCCGATGACGATCGTCATCGACCGTCCGATGCTCCTCGAACCGAAGGCCCAGTGCCGCACACCGGGTCGCCAGCCATGCGGCATGGCGATCAACGGTCGCACCCGTGGTCAGTTCATCACCGATCGAGAGCGTCGAGACGCGCATGCCGCTCCCCGGTCCGGCGGATGACCGCCTGGTACTGATCAGCGAACCACTCACCCCAGTGTCGGCGGAGGACCATCGCCGGTTCTGCGAATTCCGGCCACAGTCCGTCCTCGTTCCAACCGCCGCGCAACCAGCCGGCCTTCACGGTGGCGAGCACCTCGGGGTCGGACATGTCGTACGTCACGCCATCGGGCCCCACCACCGTCGGCATCGCGTCGAACTGTTCGAGCATCGCCTTGAGATCGGGATCGTCGACGTCGTCCGCGGTGACGACACCTGCGCCCGCGGGGTAGGCGGGGTGCGAGATGATCGCGGTCCACGCCTCGGTGAGCAGCTCCGGTTCCCGCATCGCGAAGGCATCGAAGAGCAACGGGATGAAGGTTCGATAGGCTCGATTGGGATACCTGACCGGTTCCGCGATCGCGTAGGGATCGACCTTGTCGATGAACCGATCCATCATCGCGTACATGCTGCGCCGAATCGGCATCCTGCGCAACTCGAAGCGTTCCGGACCGAGCCCGTCGATCGCACGCTCACTGGTGGAGAACTGCCAGAGGGCCTGCCCTTCCGGGCTCAGCACGTAGGTGATGAACGCCTTGGCGAGTTCGGGATGCGGAGCGCCCCGGAGCATCGCCACGGGATCAGGATCGATCACGGTCTGTCGCGGCGGATCGATGTACCCGATGCGATCGGGCAGGGCGGGATCGCGCACGCCGGAGGCGATGTCGCCGGCCTTCATCGCCTGCGCCTGGTACCGCCCGTAGAAGTCGATGCAGACGCCGGCGGCCACCTCACCCGCGGAGACCTCCAGCGGCGTGATCGGCGCACTCGAGGCGAAGCCCCGCGAATTGGCTGCGGCCCGTCTCAGGATCCGCCAGCCGTCGACCCAGCCCAGCCTCTGGAGGATCGCCTCGAACGCGGTGGTGACCGAACCGGACTGCAACGGACTCACCAGCGAGACGTACCCCTCGAGCCGCGGATCGGCGAGGTCCGCCCAGACCACCGGGTCCGCGACGTCAAGCTGTGCGAGCAGGTCACGGTTGTAGACGATGCCGAAACCGCTCAGCGCGGCGCCGTACCAGTAGCCCTCGGGACTGTAGAGGGGTGTGCCCCCGACCTTTGAATCCGATCCGTAGACGGAAGCGAGGTAGGCCGGATCGAACTCGAGCGGTGCGAGCACGGTCGCGGTGCGTTCCTCGCCATCGATCGTGACCGTGACCGGTTTCGAGAGTTCCATGAATTCATACGTTCCACCGCCGAACATCAGGTCGGCATCACCGCCGACGGGACGACCTTCGACCAGCGCGGCCTGCCACTGGGCCCGGAGCATCCGACGGATCTCGCTGGTGCCACCCGGCGTCGACCAGACCACGCTGACCGGTTCGCCATGCTCCTGGAGGTACCAGTGCTCGAAGGCACGGCCGAACTCGTAGCGGATCTGCTCGTTGTGCGGGGAGACGATGACGAGCTTCGTCGCATCCGGCGGCACCTCCGTCACGTCACGACGGAAGGCCAGTGGCAGCACCACCAGGGCGACGACGATGAGCGGGATGACGATGCGTGTCCTGTCCAATTGAATCCTCCGTGTCAACGGCCTCAGCTGCGTCCGAGGCCGTCCGCGATCTCCGTGGCGAGCTGTCGCGCCGCCCGACCGACCGCATCGGTCCAGGCTCCCCCGCCATCCGCGTCGAACGCATAGATCACCGATCGACTCGCGGTGATGACCGCCCCGCGACCATCCGAGTTGAAGCAGGGCAGGACGTCATCGACACCGCCACCCTGTGCGCCGTAGCCGGGCACCAGGAAGAGCTGTCGAGGCATGCGGGTTCGAAGGCGTTCGGCATCCGCGCGCTTGGTCGCACCGACCACCGCACCGAGCGCGCTGTACCCGGAGGCACCGAGGTGCGCGTCCCCCGCTTCCGCGAGGAGATCGGCGACGGCTTCCGCGATCGAACGACCGTCGGCGAGTTCGAGTCGCTGCAGCGCATCACCACCCGGATTGGAGGTCCTCGCCAGAGCGAAGGCACCACCATGCTCGAGGAACGGCTCGATGCCGTCGGTGCCGAGGTAGGCGTTGACGGTGACCCAGGGCGCTCGACCCCGGGCCGCGGCGGCATAGTGTCGAGCCGAGATGCCGATGTCGCCTCGCTTCGCATCGAGGATCACCACGATGCCGAGACGCTCGGCATGGGCGAGCAGCCCCTCGAGCACCGCGACACCCGCCGCACCGTATCGCTCGAAACAGGCGGACTGGTACTTGCAGACCCCGACATGCGGCGCGACCGCCTCGACCACCCCGCGGCAGAATCGATCGATCGACGGCAGCGGTTCGCCCGCCACGAGGCAGTCCTCGGGCAGGCGCTCCAGCACCGGATCGATGCCGACGCAGACGGGAGAACCCACGCGGTCGATCGCGGCAAGGAGCTGATCGGCCGGGTGGTCGGACACGAGGTCGTCGGTTTCGGTGGCGACGTGGTCTGGGGTGATCATGGTGTGGATTCTAGGTTCTCTGGGGCGGGGCACTACAATCCACACCATGGACATTCGACCTGAACACCTGGATCTCGAGCGGACCCGCGGTCTGACCATCCACTGGAGCGACGGATCAAGCCGGTTCTACCCGCTGGGGTGGCTCAGGAGGATGTCTCCGAGCGCCGAGCAGAGGGCGCTCCGGGAGGAGATGGAGCGGAATCCGCTCACCGTGCTTCCGACCAGGCCCGGTTCGGACGCCCCCCTGACCGCGACCGACGCCGAATTGATCGGGAACTACGCGATTCGCATCCGATTCTCCGATGGTCACGATACCGGGATCTATTCGTGGACCTACCTGAAGTCGATCGAGCAGGACATGCCCGCCGATTCATGAGCAGCAGCAGCGAAAGAATCCTGCCCGCACCGCACGGCACGCCGGTCCCCCCCGGGCTGCCACACCCCCGCCCCCGCCTCTTCACGATCGAGGTGAACGAGGGCTCGCTGAGCAGGTCGGTGCCGCACGTGAACAACGTCACCTACCTCGCCTGGATCGACCGGGTCGCCGAACTCGCGGGCGAGGCCTTCGGCCACGACCGGATGGAACTCGCCAGGCAGGGACGCGTCTGGTTCGCCGCACGCCACGAAGTCGACTACCTGGCGGAGGTCTTCGCCGATCAACAGCTCGTCGCTGCGACCTGGATCCATGACCACCGCCGGACCTCATGCCGTCGTGACACGTTGATCCATCGACTCGATGACGATCGCCCCGTCGCCCGGGCACGCTCGACCTGGACCTGGATCGACCTCGCCTCGAGACGACCATGCCGGATGCCGACGGAACTCGTGCAGGCACTCGATCCGTTGCAGGCGCATGACGCCGCGGAAACGAGTTCCTGATGCCGCTCCATGCCCTGCTGGTCCTCGATCGCGAGCGCCTGCGCACCGAGCATGCGCAGTTCGGTCGGCTGGTCGTGGCATTGACCGCGAACGGCTGCCGCGTCACGGTCGTCCGGCCTGATCCGCCTTTCGGTGACGATCACCCTGCGGACCGTCCCATCGGACTCGAACAATCGGTCTCGTATCCGGAAGCATGCGCACCATGGCTCCGCAGGACGAGACTGCAGGAACTGCTCGAACACTTCGACCGCGACGCGCCGGACCTGGTCTGGGCCGCCGGGCAGAAGGCATGGCCGATCGCGACGGGCCTCGCCGCCGGACTCGAGCGACCGATCGTGGTCCAGGTCGACGGGCACCAGGAGGCCCGGGGTGTGCGACGGGTCGCACGCGCGCTGCCGATCGCCGGCCTCATCGCACCGACCCGTCCGCTCGCCGACATTCTCGAGCGCCAGCACCCGAAGGCGGAACTCGAACTCGTCGCACCCGGCATCGCGATCACCGAACGAGAGGAAAGCCTCCGACGACGTGACGAGGACGGACCGCTCGCCATGACGATCCTCGGCAGCAGCGAAGGCAAGGGACACTACCGCGCCCTCTTCGAGGCGTTGTCCAACCTCCGCGATACCGGGCCGGGCGCGCGATTCGTCCTCGAACTCCGCCCCGGTGCCAACCAGCGGATCTGGCGGCAGGTCAGGCGATTCGATCTCGCGGACCTGACCACCGTGGTCTCCGAGCCGGTCCGCATGCAACGACTGCTGGCGGCGACCGACCTCGTCCTCCGGCCGGTCCCCGAGCATCGCGTCCGACCGATCATCCTCGAGGCGATGGCGATGGGGACGTCCGTGGTCAGCGTGCAGGAACCCTGGCTCGACTACCTCGGCCCGAACCAGGGCACGACGCTCCTCCCCCGACCCTCGACCTCCTCCTGGGAGGAAGCACTGACCCCGCTGATGCTCGATTCCGAGCTCAGGGCGGCCAACGGGACTCGGGCCAGGGAGGCGATGGTGAAGGGGCACCGCTCCAGCGAGCGCGCCCAGGCGATCGAATCGCTCTTCACCCGGGTGGTCGGCGAGGACCCGATCACGATGCCTGAAGGCTGATAACGGCCTCTCTTCCCTGCCAAGAGCGAGAAAAACGGAAAAGTTGCAGCGATTTCTCCAATCTCAACGAAAAGGAGAGCGTACGAACGGTGTTGTCCCTCCGTACGTGTCCTTCCGTCCATGCGCACCGGGCAGCAGCCCATGAGTGCCCGGAAGGCCACGAGAAACAGTCAGGTCTGACACACACCGCGGGCGACACACCAGATTCTGGTCCAGGAATCTCACGAGCATCTTTCTCCCCTCCGCTCCGTTGAAGCAGCAATGCTTCAACGGAGTTTTCTTTCGCCCCGAACCACCAGGTGACGCGGGCGCGGGGGCGCAGACCACGCTGCTGGCGTATTCTCGACAGGTGAACCCCTTGCGAGGCGACCACCATGAGCATCCGAAGAACCGCTCGATACCCGGGAACGACGGCACTCCTGTCATCCTTCATCCTGATCCCGACTGCATCGGGTTCCGATCCGGGAGCGCAGGAGCCTCCGGCAACCAGGCTTCCCGCATTCGACGACGGCCGGTTCGAACTCGATGAGAACGGGCAGGCCGTCAACGGCCAGTCGATCGCCGCGCCGCTGCCCGATCGCTCGATCCGCATCTCGATCCTCCCCGACCGAACCACCGGACGCGACTGGGGCATGCCCTACCTCCTCGGTGCCGTCGAGGACCTGGCTCGACGACGCCCTGATGCGGTCTTCACGGTCGGCGACATGGTTCAGGGATACACCCGGGACGGCGATCGATACGACCGGGAGGTCGATGCGTATCTCGAGGCGGTCCGACCGCTCGCGGATCGGTTCTATCCGACACCGGGGAATCATGATGTGATCTCCGGTGATCGTGACCCGGCCGACACCCGGTTCGCCGAACGCTATCGCACCCGGTTCGGGCCCCTGAACTACAGCGTCACGATCGGCGGCGCGACCGTGATCATCCTCTTCAGTGACGAGGGCATGGGCGACCGACGCATGCAGCTCTCCGAAGACCAGCTCGGCTGGTTGGAAGCAACGCTGGCCGAGGCCGGTGACGGACCGATCATCCTGCTCATGCATCGACCGCTCTGGCGGTACGCCTCGGTCGGCTGGTGGGATCGTGTCCAGCCGGTCCTTGCAGAGCACGAGGTCGACGCGGTGATCGCCGGGCATTTCCACTCGATGCAGAAGGACGTCCCGCGGGACGGGGTCGAGTACCACATCCTCGGCACCTGCGGCGGCATGATCGACCAGCATCCGCTCACCGGCCAGGTGCAGCATGTCAGCCACCTCCACCTCGACCCGGACCGACCGCATGGCGAGCGATTCGCCCTCCACCACCAGATCGCAGGCACCACCCTGCCCGATGACTTCGTGATCGTCGAGGACCAGAACAAGGTCTGGAAGTTGAAGAACGGTCCTGATGTCGCGTCGATCGACGGCAGCCTCCCGGACACCACGAACGGGGCGTACACCAGGACGGTGCCGATCAGGTTGAAGAACCCGCTCGAGCAGCCGGTCAGTTTCACGATCGAACCCTCCCGGGCACCGGGCGCCTGGGAGATCGATGAACACGCGACCTGGCGGAGCCTGACCAACGTGGACACCTTCAATCCGCACACGATGCACGGTCGCGCACGGAGCATGATCATGGTGGACGAACGCGTGACGCTCGATCCGGGAACCGACACCGTGATCGAGGCGAAGGTCACCTCACTGGCACCGGCCAGCGACACCCCGGGGGCACCTCCCCAGCTCGACATCACCGCAACGTTCACCGACAGCAAGGGGCGCGAGGTCCCGGTGCTCCTGCGAAGACGCATCCCGCTCGAACGAGATCCGATCGCCCTCACCAGAGGTGGTGAGTCGATCTCCCTCCCGGCCAGCGCCTGGACGTTCTCCGTCTACGACACCGTCGAAGCGGACCCGGAATGCCTGCTCTCCCTCGACGCCGACGGCCTGCTCGTGGTGGAGATCATGTCCGAGGGGGACCTCCTCGCCGGACCGGGTCCGGACAGGAGGCCGATCCCGGAACGGATCAGAAATCCGATGGCGGATGCCGTCCTGATCGAGTTCGGTCCTGCGGATGAGCCGGCACGGGAGACGATCTACTGGGAGATCGCGGAGGATGACGCGACGCGCCTCCTGCCGGATGGCAGCACCAGCACCCTCAAGCGCACTGCCCTGAATTCGGGCCCTGCAGGCTGGCATGCGCGGATCCACGTACCGACTCCACTGGCCGAGCAGGATGCGATCCGGATCTCGGTGAGCGACAACGACGAGACCTACCACACGCAATGGCGCAGCCTCACCCCTCCCGGCCGCGCCCTGGCCGTCGAAATCGTGGATTGAACACCCCGGCCGGGCAACGACTGTCGAAAAACGCGCATCCAGCCAGGCAGGGCACCGTATTGATTCATGTCACATCGCTTCCAGAGCTTGACGCTGCCCGCGTCGCTCCGTTTCAATACGCACATGCAGTCGGCGTCCCTCGAGGACACCGGCCGGACAGACCCGGTCACATCCAGTGACGGGGCGACACTCGGACGGGAAGGCCCGCCTGATCCGAGTGGAACCGGGAGCCGTCCTTCCGGCTCATCTCTTCCTTTCGGGCTTCCTCTTTAGAGAAGGGTCACTGCAACCATGAAACGATTCACGATCTGCTTCGCCAGCGCGTGCCTGTTCGGATTCGGTCTTGCCGCCTGTGAAGATGGCGCGGGAGAACGCGGGAACACCATCGATGATTCGAAGGTCATCGCCCCCCCGAATGCCAACGAAGGCCTCAGCGGCAACGAATAAACCCCGTCCGGCGACTGCCGGAACGTGTAAAAACGCCGCCGACCGGAACTCGTCAAGGTCGGCGACGAAGTGGATGGCTCAGGATGTGGCGTGCTTGTCGATGACAAGTCACACCATGACCTGAGCCATTCGCTCGTTCAGGAGGAAAGTTCGAAGAAAGGGACTCAACCCTGCATCAGGTCGACGAGGATGTCGAGGCCCCTGACGAGCAGATCCTCGGCCACCGCGTACGAGAGCCTGAAGTGCGTGTCCCGATCACTGAACACCGCACCGGGGATGATGAGGACACCGCGCTCGATCGCGCGTTCGACGAACGTCGTCCCGCTGATCCCGAGGTGTTCGGGCACCTTGATGAATGCGTAGAACGCACCGCCGGGCACGACCACCTCGGTCACCGCACCCAGCCGCTCCATGACGAGGTCGCGCCGCCCTTCGTAGGAGGCCACCTCTTCCTTCATGTCGACGTGGGGTCGTGCCTTGAACGCCTGCTGGGCCATGGACGGCGCGCAGACGTAGGTGAACTGCTGGAGCTTGGTCATCTCCTCGATGAGTGCCTTCGGTCCGGCCGCGAAGCCCAGCCGCCAACCGGTGCAACCGAACGTCTTGCCGAGCCCCTTGATGATGAGGGCGTCCTTGCTGATGCGTGCCGGCGACGGGCAGTACCCGTCCTCGAGGGCATCCTGGAAGGTGAACTCGTCGTAGATCTCGTCGGAGATCAGCACCACCCCGCGCTGTCGGCAGAGATCGACGATCGCCTGCAACTCACCTGAATCGAGGACGACACCGGTCGGGTTGCCCGGGCTGTCGATGATGACGGCCTTCGTCCGTTCGGTGATGAGCGACTCGATCCGTTCCGCGGTCATCCGGAAATCGGGGTAGGTGTCGCAGGTGACCAGCGTCGCACCGGTGAGCCGGGCCAGCTGGGGATAGAGCACGAACCAGGGATCGGGGATGATCAGTTCGTCACCTTCCTCGAGCAGCGCCATCGCCGCGAGGACCAGGCCGCCCGACGTACCGGAAGTCAGCATCACGCCGATCGATTCATCGTCGACGTCCCAGCCCATCTCCTCCGCGAGATGCTCGCGGACCACAGCGAGCACGGAGGCTTCGCCCTGGGTGACGGTGTAGCCGTTCTTGTCGGATTCGATCGCGTCGATCACGGCATCCTTGATCTCACGCGGCACCGGGAAGTCCGGCTGCCCGATCGAGAGGTTGATCGGATCCTTCAACTTCACGCCGAGCTCGAAGATCCGGCGAATGCCTGATGCGTCGATCGAGCGAGCCCGCTTCGAGAGCATCGAGGCGATGTCGAGTTGAGTGTGGGATTCCGGCATGGAACGTCCCTTCGGGTTCGAGGCGAGTCGACATCCTAGGCGCTCGGCTCACGCGGCAGGGTGACACGACGACAAACGACCGACGGTGCGGGCGGGGCATGGCACGAGGAACAAGGGTCGCCGAGCGGGCGAAGTCAGGTCAGGAGGACTCTTCCTCGGCTGCTGCAGCGGCTGCGGCGGCCTTGGAGGGCTTCTTCTTGACCACGGTCTTGCGGCTCGCGACCTTCACCATGCCGATCGGGGAATCGGTGGTGGGATCGAAGCGCTCCTTGGACGTGAGCGCTTCGACACGCTCTGCACGGGTCAGGACGTTTCGGTGCTGGTTGAGGGCACCCGACTTGGTCTTGAGGCTGCTGTGAAGACTCATGGCGCTTCCGCTCCGGTTTCAAGGTGAGCTCAACAGTATGCCACCTGAGCCCGATTCAATCAACCGATGAGGCGGCCCGGGGCTGGTACTTCTCGGCGTAGTAGGTCGAAAAATCCTCGTTCTGACCCTGATCGTGGCGTTTCCAGAGGATTCCGACCTGCCGGATCCTGGTCTTGAGGGCGAGAATATCCTCGCTCCCACTGCCCCCGGAGGGAAAACCGGGGGTGACGATGACCTTGGCGTTCCCGTTCCTGGTGGAGACCCGATGGGCATCAAGCCCGTTCGAGCGGCAGAAACGAATGAGCTCCGCAACCTTGTCCTCGCTCGGATGACAGATCACGTAGTAGTTCAGGCCGGACGTCCGAGGGTCCCCAGCACCCACGTTGGGGGGAGGTGGGGCAGGATCGGAAGCGACCGTGGTCTCCTGGACGGGCGTCCCGGATCCAGCTGTCAACGCCGGTGCCTCCTCGACCGGTGTCACCGGCTCGACCTCGTAGGCCTGCTGGAGCAGTCGATTCGAATCCTCCGCCTCGATCCGGTCCTGCACCATGCTCGCCTCGGCGGAACGCCCCCCACGCTGGAACCCGACCAGGTAGGCGACGAACATGAGGACCACGAGGATCGCACCCCCTGCCCAGGCATAGCCCATCGGCACCCGCAGCATGCGGCTGCCGGACTCCTGTCGGGTGGCCGCCCCGACCTCGGTGTTCCCGTCGGCCTGGGTCATCAGTTCATAGAGGGTGAGCTTGCTTCCACGTCTCATGGCAGCTCGAATGCTAGCACCCCGGATCACTTCCCACGGCGATCACGCTGGCACTCGCATAGTTCTCCACATGGGTCAGGCTGAGGTGCCATTCCACAATCCCTGTCTTTTCAGCGAGTTGTGCCGCAACGCCCTGCAGACCGACGTCCGGACGCCCCCAGGCATCGGGGACCACTTCGATGTCCGTCCAGGACAGACCGGATCGAAGCCCCCGTCCGAGTGCCTTGAGCACCGCCTCCTTCGCGGCGAATCGAGCGGCATACCGCTCCGCACGCCGAATGCCCCCTTTTTCACAGTACGCCTGTTCCCGAACGGTGAAACACCGATCGAGAAATCGCGCCTGATGTCGGGTGATCAGGTCGTCGATACGCTCGACGCCGACCAGGTCGATACCGTGTCCAAGGATCCTCATGTGTGTGAGGATAACGACCCGACGCGAGGAACTCAGGCATGAGCCATCAAGATCACCAGGATGCGGCCAGGGAACGCCAACAGGCAGGTGGCCTGCGATGCGGCGTCCTGACCTGTTCGGATTCGAGGACGACGGCGAACGACCGGAGCGGGGACCGCATCGTCGAACTGCTCGAGGCGGAGGACCATTCGATCGCCGTCCGAACCCTGACCCGGGAGGATCCCGAGGCGATCGGGCGTTCGCTCGACGAACTCCTTGATGCGGAACTGGACCTGATCGTCTGCACCGGCGGGACGGGAATCGCTCCACGGGACGGAACGATCGAAGTCCTCGAGCAACGGCTCACCACCGAACTGCCCGGCTTCGGCGAACTCTTCCGATCTCTCAGCCATCAGGAGATCGGTGCCGCGGCCATGCTCTCCCGGGCGACGGGAGGCGTGGCCAGGACCCCGACGAAGTCGACCCTGCTCTTCGCACTTCCCGGGAGTACGCCGGCGATCGAACTGGGCATGCGTGCACTCATCCTGCCCCAGCTCGCGCACATGCACATGCTGCTCCACCCGGACCAATAAGAAGCGGGCACGGAGGATCCGGCACCCTGAGAAACGGCAGGAAAGGCCCTGCGGCTCAATCCGGCCCTTCCACCATCTTTGGAGCAACATGGCGGTGGAAACCGCGTATCTTGGATCGAGCACGCATGGCCGCGAGGCCGTGGAAACATCAGATTCCAGACAGGGAGATCCAGGTGCGTTCCAGCCAAACCACGCTGACTGTTCTTGTTGCCATCGCCATGAGCACGTTCCCGGCGAGCGGGCAGGGTGACCCCCTGACGACCCAGCTCCCCTCCCCCCTCCGAGCGGCCGCACCAGGACTCGACGGCATTCGCGAACTCACCTTCGATGCACCGCGCCTTGAACGGATCAGTTCGGTGCTCGAACGGGAAGGCCGGGTCGACCTGATCGGCATGCCCCTCCCTGATGGACGCGAGGTGACCCTCGTCGTACGCCCGATCGACCCGTTCGTCGATGGGTGCCGGATCGAACTCATGACATCCACGGGCATCCGACTGCTGCCGATCCCGGAGATGACGATCATGGCCGGCGAGGTTCGTGGCGAAGAGGGCAGCGATGCCTTCCTCGCCTTCACCGGAGCAGGCGTCGAAGGTTGGATCAGGAGCGGCGGGGTGCCCTACTTCGTCAGCGATGGTGGCGAGGGTGGCGCACCGATGATCAGCCGGATGGACCTCTACCCTCAACCCGACGAGAAGGACTTCTGCGGTGTCGACCACATCGCCCAGCCCGTCTTCGATCCCGATCCCTTCGAGGAGCCCTCGGGCACGGAGGGTGGTCTTGCCGGTGAGGATGGTGAACCGCTCCCCTGCCAGCGCGTCAGGCTCGCGATCGAGACCGACGTGGAACTGCGGGACCTCTTCGGTGGCACGGACGCCGGTGCCATCGGATACGTCTCGACGATGGTCGCTGCCGCATCCCACGTGTACACCCGGGACGTGAACACGCGTCTCGTGATCAGCTACCTCCGACTCTGGGCGACCGAGGATCCCTGGACGCAACCCGCGATGGGCGACCAGCTCTACGAGTTCCGTGATCACTGGGAAGCGCAGATGGAGGACATCGATCGTGACCTCGCACACTTCCTCTCCGGTCGCGGACTGGGTGGCGGCGTGGCGTGGTTGAGCGTGGTGTGCAATCCGGACTGGGGCTACGCGCTCTCGGCGAACCTCGGTTCGAACTTCCCCTATCCACTCGAGAACAACAACGGGAACAACTGGGACCTGATGGTCTTCATGCACGAACTCGGTCACAACTTCGGTGCCCCCCACACCCACAGCCTCACGCCCCCCTACGACGACTGTGCCGGCGGAGACTGCTCGATCGTCCCCAACGCGACGATCATGAGCTACTGCCACGGCTGCGAGGGCGGGCTGGCCAACATCCGACTCGAGTTCTGTCCACCCAACATCACCAACATGACCACCCACCTCGCGGAGACCGACTGCGACCTGGGCGTGACCGACGAGACCCTCTGTCTGGATGACGCGATCGAGACCGATCGCAACACGACGGTGATCATCGACGTGATCCAGAACGACGTCTGGAGCAACTGCCAGCTGGCGACCCTCGTGGACTTCGACACCAGCTCCGTCGAAGGCGGCTCGATCGAGCTCGTGCCCGACTGGGGACCGGACGGAACGCCGGCCCTGCGCTACACGACACCCGCGGACTTCCTCGGCTTCGACTCCTTCACGTACACCTCCGAGATGTTCTCGCCGACGCAGAACATCCAGGACACCTGCACCGTGGTGATCGACATCGAGGCGGAGGACCCGCGACGTCCCGCGGACGATCCGATCGATGCGGAGCCGGGCATCGAGGTCGCCTACTACGCACTCGAGCAACTGAGCCAGCTCCCCGACTTCGACACCCTCGAGGCCTTCGACTCGGAAGTCGTGCCGAACATCGACTATCCATCCACCGGGGAGGCCTTCATGGGCAGTGGACTCAGCGACGATGTCGGTGCGGTGTTCAACGGCTGGGTCCATGCGACCGAAGCCGGCGAATGGCGTTTCGGCACCAACAGCGACGACGGTTCCGCCCTGTACATCGGCGATCAACGCGTGGTCGACAACGACGGACTGCACGGCATGGTGGAGCGAAGCGGAACCATCGCACTCGAAGCGGGCTGGCATGCCATCAGGGTGGAATTCTTCGAACGTGGTGGCGGCGCAGGGCTCATCGTCCTCGCCGGCGGACCGGAGACCCCCTACGACGTCATCCCGGCTTCGGGCTGGATGCACGGTGGCACACTTCCACCGGACTCCGATCTCGATGGCAACGGCACCGTCGATGGTGCGGACCTGACGATCCTGCTCAGTCAGTGGGGTGTGCAGTCAGGCAGTGCGGATCTCGACGGCAACGGCATCGTCGACGGCAGCGACCTTGCGATCCTGCTCGGCGACTGGACCACCGGATGACTCCGAGGGGCGGGTCATCCGATTGACGGACGCAGGGCCCGCCAGGCCTCGAGGTCCTGGACGAGCCCCTGAACCGGGTCTCGCCATCCGCGTGCATCGAGCACCACCGCCCCATCGAACCCACCGACCTCGAGACCGGTCCTGAACGCATCGAGATCGATGCGACGGCCCATCGAGACGGGGACCCTGGTCCCGTTGCCGTCGAGGTCGACCAGACGCACACCACCAAGTCGGTCATCGAGCCTGACGATCCCGCCGATCGGGTCTTCTCCTTCGGCAAGCCATGCCGCCGTGTCCATGCCGACCGCCACGGGAAGCTCCCCGCCATCGGCAAACGCCGCCATGGCGGGCCCATCGAGCGAGACGTCGACCACGCGAACGCGCGCATTCGCGGCGGCGGCGGCCACTTCACGGACCGACTCCCCGGCGATCACGTCGTCACCCGCGGGTGGCAGGCGAAGGAAGACCGTTCGGGCACCGAGGTCGTCCGCCAGTTCGATCGCCTGCCGGGTGGCGGCAAGGGCGCGATCGACGTGCTCGGCCTGCTGGTAATGCTCCCTCGGGAGCAGGAGATCGATGCTGGTGCAGTCCAGTTCGAGCCGACGAAGTTCGGCGAGCAGCCCCCGGCGCGCGGAACGATCGAGTTCACGTGGACGGAGACCGGGCTGTGCCGCCGAAAGGGTCACGCCCCGGAAACCAAGCCGGCCGGCAGCCAGCAACCCTTGCTTCGGGGGCAGGTCGAAGACGGCGATGGGCAGGGAAGGCTCGAGCACGAAGGGAGTGTACGCTAGAAGACGATGCCAGCCCACGTGATGACAGATCTCGCCGCAGCGCCACTCCGTCTTCCCGCACGCCCCGCAGGAGCGGAGCAGGGAGCGGAATGCCTGTTCCGTGGAACGACCAGGGGCGAGGACCATCCTGAACACGGCCCGCTGATCGCACTCGAGTACGAAGTGCATGAGGCGATGGCACGCACCCTGCTGGAGGAACTTGCTCGTGAGATCGGCGAGGAGTTCGATGTCGTGTCGGTCAGGATCCTGCATGCGGTCGGGCGCGTCGAAGTCGGGGAGGACAGTGTCCTGGTCGAGGCACGCGCCGCGCACCGGGACGATGCCTTCCGGGCATGCCGAGCGGCGATCGACCGACTGAAGGAACGACTCCCGGTGTTCAAGATCGAATGCTGGCGGAACGGCAGGACCCGGCCGCCCGGCGTACGCCCCGGGGCATCGAACGAAGACTAGACTCTGCGCATGCGGACCGTGCTTCACATCCTCTTCTGGCTGGTGACCTGCCTCTGGTTCACCATGGTCGCGGCACCCGGGATCGCCGCGATCAGCGCGTTCACGCAGCTTCCGGAACAGGGTGCGATGATCCCGACCTACGCGGACCACTTCGCGAACGACCCGGAGGGGATGGGCCGATTGGTCGCGGGCTACGTGACCAATCCGATCTTCATCGCCAGCGACATGGTCCAGTGGTTCCTCGCCCCCACCGCGCTGCTCCTGGCGATCCTGTTGCGCACCCCGCTCAAGATCGCTTCAGGACCCGGGCAGATGATCTGCGTCCTCGCGCTGGCGGGTGCCCTGGGACTGGTCGTCGTGCAGAACGCCTTCATGGGACCGCGGCTTCAGGAGAACCTGCAGGCATACCGGGATGCCGCAGCCGCGAACCGCGGGGAGGAGGCGGCCACCGCCTACGCGGCATTCGATGCGGATCATCGCATCGCCGAGCCGTTGTTCGGCATCCGACTCCTGCTCCTGACCGTCGCGATCGCCGGAGCGGCAGGCGGGACACGGACCAGGCCGATCGAACCAGCGGCGGGAAGGGTCTCCACATGAGTCATGCGCCGATCCCGACCGGTGGACCGCGCAGCAAGCGCGACTTCGATCTCCCGGAGAAGTCGGAAGAAGACGTGCGTCGGGCGAAACGGATCCTCGATGCACTTCGGCGTCGCTATCCCGATGCCCACTGCGAACTCGATCACGAGAATCCGCATGAACTCCTGGTGGCGACGATCCTCTCCGCCCAGGCGACCGATGTCGGCGTGAACAAGGCGACTCCGGAGCTCTTCAAGCGGTTCCCGACCCCTGCGGACTATGCATCAGCGACGGTCGAGGCGATCGAACCCTACGTGAAGACCGTGAACTTCTGGCGGAACAAGGCGAAGGCGATCCATTCCGCGATGACGACGGTCGCCGAGAAGCATGGCGGCGAGGTCCCATCCACGATGGAGGAACTGCTCGAACTCCGCGGCGTCGCTCGCAAGACGGCGAACGTGGTGCTCGGCAACGCGTTCGGCATCAACCACGGCGTGGTCGTGGACACCCACGTGATGCGACTCTCCACACGCTTCGGTCTGACGGAACACACCGACACCGGCAAGATCGAACGAGACCTGATGGCACTCTTTCCCCGGCCCAGCTGGTGCCTGCTCAGCCACCTGCTGATCTTCCACGGCCGCCGGGCCTGCAAGGCGCGCGGTGCACTCTGCTCGGGTGATGCACTGTGCCGGAAGTACTGCTCGAACACCTGATCCGGCGTCCGGGTCTCAGCGTTGCCGGCCCGCCCAGGCCTTGCTCTGGACACGTTCGGCCTTGGCGACGCCGATCCCTCCGTTGGGGCTGACCCAGACCACCTGGTCACCGACCCGGACCGGAAGGATGTGGGACACCCCGCTCGAGATGCGCAGGTCGCGGACCGACTCGATCCGTGGCGGAGGCGGCATGCCGAACAGGGCCTGTTCCGCGGCCTCCTGATTGCCGTTGATGCGGACCATCGAAAGGCCTTCCTCGTGTCCGATCCAGATCCGGTCTCCCATGACGACGAGCGTGCGGATCTTCGCCCCGTTCGGTGGACGCCAGTCCTGATCGGTCTCCTGGAGATGGATGACCGCGGCAGCACCCTCCTCGGTGATCCGGATGTCACCCCACTTGCCCGCGGCGAAGTCAGAAGGCGGGGAGTCCATCGTGATCTGCTGATCGACGATCTCGATCGAATCACCAATGGTGTAGAGCCATGAACCGTCCGGCGAACCGGTCAGCACCCGCCTGCCGTCGTCGACGGCCGCGAGCAGGTTCCCGGGCTCCCGGGTGACCGCAAGGAAGGTGTCACCATCACCGGTCGAATCCTGACGGTGACGATAGAGGGCGCGACCGAAGGTGCCACCGACCGCCAGGTAGTTGGGCCCGGCATCATCGAGATCCCGCGCCCCCTTCACCTTGATCCACTCGACCGGTCCAAGGGTGCCGTCACCATTGAGTTCCGCGGTTCCGATCTCGGTATCGGTGACCGCCCAGATCCTGCCGTCGGCGTGTCGCACGGTCCGGACCGTGCCTGCCATGACGAAGTCGTCGATCTGGCGGACATCGGGTCCCATCACACCCACGCTGGCACCCTCCGACCCCTGGAAGGCGAAGAGCATCCCACCGTCGATCCCGGCATCCGCGGGCAACGGCTCGAGCATGGTCGCGGCACCGAGGTAGCGCCCGTCATCGATCAGCTTGACCTGTCGTCCGACCGGGACCGCGAGTCCGGAATCGGTGGCGACCACCGGCCCGTGAATCCGTTCCCCGGCCAGTCGAGGTGGCTCTGAATCGTCGAGGCGCACCACGCCCCCATCACCGGAAACCCAGACGTCGCCATCGATGGTGGCGATCGCACGCGGTCGGATACCAAGCTCGTCCTTCGTCCTGATCCGGTCCACCACGGGCCGACTCCGATCGTCGAGATCGAGCTCCACCACCGCATCACCATCCGCGACGAGGTACATCCGATCGTCGAGGAGGACGATGTCGACCAGTGCGCCCGCACGTCCGAAGGGCAGCGGCTCGACACGTCTCAGTTCGGAACCGTCGTTGGCATCGAGCACCAGAAGCTGGGTCCCGAAGGTCTGGTACCAGATCAGTCCCTCGACCTCGGTGGCATGATGGGTTCCACCACGCCGATCGCTGATCTCCGCGGCGTCCTGGGTCGGGAATTCCGGGGGTTCCTCGGGAAGGTCGTAGACGCTCTCGATTGAACCACAACCGGCCCCATGGAGCATGAGGAAGCCGAGGAGGAAGGCGACTCTCAACTGACTGGCCATGCGAGTATCCCTGTCTGCCGACGATGAGGTCTTCAGGCCCCGGAACGACTCGGGGAGGATGAAGTCTAGCGCATGCGCCACCGATCGCCGGGCACCAGCTCGAAAGTCCGGCTCCCGACACATGGAGGGGGCATGGGAGACGGATGGGCACTAGGATGTCGGATGCCGAAGATCACCCCGCCCGCGCATTGCGACGACAGATGGGTTCAGGTGACCGGCCGGAGGAACAGGCAGGATGTCCGAGACGACGAACCTCGATGAACACGGGATGCCGATCGGCCATCCGTTCAACCCTGACTGGGAATGCACCCCCAGGCAGGTCGCAGGTCGCCTCTCGAGTCCGGAGCAGGTCGTCCTCATCGACTGCCGGACGGACCAGGAACGTGAGATCGCCTCGATCGAAGGCTCGATCCATGTTCCGATGGATGATCTCACGAACCATCTGGAACCACTCCGCGAACACGAGGACGAGGAGATCATCGTCTACTGCCACCATGGCGTTCGAAGCCTGCAGGTGACCCAGTGGCTTCGTCATGAGGGCTTCGAGAACGTTCGCTCCATGGCGGGTGGCATCGATCTCTGGTCACACGCCGTGGACCAGTCGATCCCCAGGTACTGATTGAAGGCACCGTGCTCAAGCATCGAATCATCACTGGAATTCTGCTGATCGCGGGACTGTCGGGCCTGGTGTGGCTCGACGTCATGTTCGCCACGGACAGCGAGACCGTTCGCGAGGGAGCGATTCTCGCCTTCCTCTGCGTGGCGCTCGTCGTCCCCCTGCTTGCCCGGGAGACATGCTTCCTGATCAGGGCATCGGGAGGCGCAGCGGAGTCGATCGTGGCGATACCGGCCTCGATGGCACTCGCACTCGCGATGTGGTGGAACGCAGATGGGGCGGGCACCCTGCCCATGACGATCCTCGCGGTGACGCTCCTGCTGGCCTTCGCCGCCGCGATGCGTGATCGGAGTCCCGAAGGCGTCATCGGCTCCGCATCGAGCACCATGTTGGCCGTGGCCTACTCCGGTGGGCTCCTCGGGTTCTGGCTGATGCTCAGGACCGAGCACGATGCCTGGGTGATTCTGGGAGCGATCCTCACCGTCAAGATGGCCGATATCGGCGCCTTTGCGGTCGGGTGCTCGATCGGTCGCAAACGACTGATTCCATGGCTGAGTCCGAAGAAGAGCTGGGAAGGCTTGATCGGCGGCATCCTCGCCGCCGGGATCCTGGGTGCTCTGCTCGCCCTGGCCAGTCAGGGACTCGAACCCAGGAACCAGTATCCAGTGCTCGTCGGCGCGTTGTTCGGGGTCTTCGCGGCGGTGATCGGCCTTTTCGGCGACTTGATCGGCAGCGCGATGAAACGAGACGCCGGGGTCAAGGACTCCGGCACCCTGCTTCCCGGACTCGGCGGAATCGTGGACACCCTCGACAGCCTCCTGCTCGTCGGTCCACTCGCCTGGTGGATGCTCGGCTGAGTTCCCTCGACAACCTGAAATCAGGAGGCGACGCAGGCCGGTCGCTCTGCTACCATCGGCGGTTTCCCCCTGGAGGTGCCCATGGGCCTGATCGATCAGCTTCTGACCCTGTACCGCGTCGACAGTCAGGTTCGCGGCCTTCGAACGCGAGTCGACAACGCCGAGCGGTATCTCAAGGTCCAGGACCGACAACTTGAGCAGATCAGGAACGAGCAGGCGGAAGCCCAACTGCACATCAGGCAGAAGGAAGCATCGGCATCGAATCTCGAGACCGAACGTGAAGGATTCACCGAGCGAATCGAGAAGCTCCGACTCGAACTGAACACCAGCACGACCAGCAAGCAGTACACCGCCGTCCAGACCGAGATGAGCGGACTGAAGGAGAAGGCCGGGGAGCTCGACAACGAGGCCCTCGAACTGCTCGAGCAGGTCGAGACGGAACGCGAAAGGCTCGCGGAGATCGACGAGAAGGCGAGTGAACGCTCGACGATCAGGGACCGGGCAGCCACGGAACTCGAGGAACGACGCGTCGACGTCGGCGACCGCCTCAGCGAACTCGAGGGCGAACGCGACGTGGCGGCATCCGCCATCCCCGACCATGCACTCACGATCTTCAACAAGGTCGCCGACGACACCGAGGGCGAGACGCTCTGCGAAGTGCGTGAAGTGAGCCGGCGACACCGCGAATACGCCTGCGGATCCTGCAGCATGGAACTCCCGTTCGACGCCGTGGTCAGGCTCACGAACAGCGACGACGACCTGGTTCAGTGTTCGGGTTGCTACCGCATCCTCTACCTTGCCGAGAACCTCAAGGGCGAACTCGCCAAGTGACCCCCGACGGCTGCCACCGGCCGCGAGCGTTCAACCGAATCCCAGCTTGTCCAGGTCATCCTCGTCGAGACCGAAGTGGTGTCCCACCTCGTGCAGGATCGTGATCCGGATCTCCTGCGAGATCCGTTCCGTCCCTCCGATCGAGTTGCCGTCCTCGTCCACCCCGGCATCCCAGCCACCGGCCAGCGCCAGGATGCCTCGCCGGTAGACGATGATCGTCTCGGGCATGTCCGGCAGATCCTCGACCGACTTCTCGAGAATGTTCACACCCGAATGCAGTCCGCAGATGCTGTCCGCGTCGGCGGCACCGAGTCCGAACTCCCGCAGGACATCCTCCGCGGGCTCGTCCTCCACGAGCAGCGGTGTCTCCTGCAGCAGGAGCTGGATCGCATACGGCAGGAGTGCGACCTCCTGCTCGACCAGTGCATCGAACCGTTCACGATCGACCTGTTCCACGATCAGGACTCCTTGTATGCGCCGACGAGTTCACTGATCGAGGCGCATCCCTGGGAGCGAGCCCAGCGTTCGAGGCCCGCCAACACGCGGTTCGGACTGCGCGGATCGGCGTAGAGGGCAGTCCCCATCCCCACCGCGGTCGCCCCCGCCAGGATGAGTTCCGCGGCATCCTCCCAGTCGCCGACGCCGCCGAGTCCGATGATCGGCACGCCCGCCGCCCGGGCGAATCCGACATGCACGTCATGGACGAGGCGCACCACCAGGGGATGGATCGCGGTTCCGCTGTAGCCCATGCGAGGCCGGGAGAGGCGCGAGCGTCGCGTGGTCACGTCGATCGACATCACCTCGAGGGTGTTGGTCATGGTGAGGCCGTCCGCACCACCGGCGACCGCGGCTTCCGCGAGCGCGACGATCCCGTCGGTCTTCGGCGGCAACTTCACGAGGAGCCTGGATCGGCTGACCGCAGCACGCACTTCCGCGACCACCGACTCGAGGTGCTGTGGTGAATCACAGGCCTGCCTCCCATCGTGGGTGTTGGGACAGGACACGTTCATCTCGATGATCGGGATGTCGTCAAGGGCATCGAAGCTCGAGGCGATCGTCACGTACTCCTCGACCGACCCCCCCGCGACCGATCCGATCACGCGGGTGGGGACCGTGGCGGCGAGCGGAGCCTTCTCCCGGAGGAAACGATCCAGTCCGACGTTGGCGAGACCGATCGCGTTGATCATCCCGGCCTTGGCATCGAGGATCCGGTTCGGATCGTGGCCGGGACGGGGTTCCAGGGTGATCGATTTCGTGGTGACGGCACCGATCCTGCCCAGGTCGAGGGCATCCGCCATCTCATCCACGTAGCCGCAGGTGCCGGCGGCGAGGACGATCGGGGTGGCCAGTTCGACGCCGCAGAGATCTGTTCGTGTGTCGACCATTGGGGACGAGGGTAGCGACTCCGCGAGAAATGGGATGCCCGGAGGGGTGTCAGGCAGGACCAGACCGCCATTCTCTCCTATCATGGCCCGACACAGGAGACCCACGGATGACCGACAACCTCGCCGAACTGAACGAACGGATCGAACGATTCGAGCACATGGCCAAGGCCGATCCCGACAACGAGATGGCTCATTTCAGCCTTGGCAACGTCTATGCGAAGGTCGGCAGGCACGCCGAAGCCGCCCAGTCGTTCGAACGCTGCACGACGGCCAGTCCGGAGATGTCGAAGGCCTATCAGCTCTGCGGGCAGGAGATGATCCTCGCCGGATGGGAGGACAAGGCGGTCGCCATCCTTGAAAAGGGATTCGAGGTCGCCGCGTCGAAAGGCGATGTCATGCCACGCGACGCGATCGCCGAACTCCTGAAATCGATCGGCAGGGAAGCCCCCCAGCTGGACCCGGAAGTCGACGAGGCCGCCGAGCGCCTGCGGGCGAGTGGCTCCTTCATCTGCACCAGGACCGGCCGTCCGGGCACGAAGCTCGAAGGCCCCCCCTTCCGAGGACCGATCGGGGAATGGATCGCGGAGCACATCGCGGCCGAGACCTGGTCGGACTGGATCGGACAGGGCACGAAGGTCATCAACGAGCTTCGACTGGATCTCTCGAACGAGGATGCACAGGAGACCTACGACCGGCACATGCACGAGTTCCTCGGGATCGACGAGGAGCTCCTGCAGAAGCTGGAGTCGGGCGACGGTTGAGCGTCAGGCCGACTTGCGGAAGTAGACGTACCACTCGAAGAGCAGGATCACCAGGCCGATGCCCAGCAGCCAGGGCCAGAGTGCGTTGCGCGAGCTCGTGATCGCACGACGACCGCTGACGGTGTCCACGCTGAACTCGATCGATTCCCTCGCCCCGACCCGGCCTTCCTCCTCGGACATCATGTTGACCGCGACCTCCGCGGCACCCTCGGTGCCGTCCGGACCGATCCATGAGAGTCCGTAGGAACCGGCACGCCTGACCGGACCCCAGACCAGCATGCCGTCGGGCGAGATCAGGGCCTCATCGGTCGATTCGTCGGGTCGCGTCACGCGGCCTCCGGTCGATCCCGCGGGCACGAGCATCGAGATCGCCTCGCCGGGCGAGAGTCCCTTCTCGACCACCGCACCACCGATCGAAGCGAGGTACTCGATCGCGTTGGGCACGAAGATCGCGAAACTCCTCTGTCGCCACCATGTGGAGTCGAGCGGGTGGAAGGCGACCCAGAGCACCTGGATCCCGGCACGATCGATCTCGACGACCAGCGGTCCCTCGACGGCGTCGGTGAGCACGGTCGCATCATCACCCGCGACGACCTTGGGCATCGTCCAGATGAAGAGGTCATCGAGCACCACGTACCGGAACGCGGGGTGTTCATCCTGCACGCTGCGGACGAAGACCTTCTCCGCGACACCGAACGGTTCGAGCGCATCGATCCCGGTGGTGCTGTTGAACACCAGGTAGCGTCCGGGGACGAACGTCTCCGGGGAATACCCGAGACAGATCACGACATCCCATGTCTCGCCGTCGTCGATCGCCGCCTCGTACTGCGAACCGGTGAGCAGGTCGAGGCGCTCGAAGTTCTGGGCCTCGAGCAGCTTCTGCATGAACCATTCGAGCTGCCCGACCAGCGCCACCCGCAATTGCTTCGGCGAGGGAACGACCAGGCGTGCGAAGTCATCCGCATCAAGATCGTCCTCGTGGAGGAGTCGGACCTCGATGCGTGCTTCTCGTGGCTGGTCGAAGGGCAGGAAGACGACCCGCTCACGCCCCGGCTTCCAGACCCCCGTCTCGGGATCCTCGTAACCGGCCGGCACCAGCACCGGCTCCGGGGTGAGTGCACGCGCGACGCCACCGACCCGGAGCTCCAGGTCGACCTTGACGTCCTCCATGGAATGATTGGCGACGACCGCGAAGACCTGGATCTGGTTCGGCTTGTCCCAGGGCCTGTCGGCGGCAACGGTGACGAGACCGAGGTTCCCGGTCTGTTCCTCGCCGAGCACGGTGTAGCGAGCCGACTCCCCCCCTCGGAGGGGCTCGTCGTCGAGATCCGCGATCCTGCCATCCGAGAACACCTCGAACATCGCAGGCTCCTCGACGGACTCCGCACTTCCGCTCTCTTCGGGGTCCAGCGTCATCGTGAAAGCACGTGCGAGTTCGAGTGCCTCACCGATCGTCGTGTTCTCGTCGGTGGGCTCGATCGATCGCACCGCGGCGATCGCCTGGGTTCGCGAGTCGGTGAAGGGTGTCCTGACCTCCGCGCCATCGGCGAAGGAGACGACCATGATCTCCTCGGTGCCGCCCGAGAAGAGGCCTCCGCCATGGAGCTTCTCGATCCTCGCGACCGCGGCTTCCTTGGCGAGCTCGAGCCGGGTTCGACCGGAGGGGTCGTCGGTGGTGTTCATCGAACCGGAATTGTCGATCGCGATGACGGTGCGACCCCCTGCGCTGGATGAGCCGTCGAACTGGGGCTGGGCGAGTGCGAGCACGAGGAGGAGCAGCACCAGGAGCTGGAGCAGGAGCAGGATGCTCGGTCGCAGACGCTGGAAGGGCGCGTTGGCACGGACATCCTCGACCGAACGACGCCAGAGCATGGTGCTCGGGATCGAGCGGGACGTCCTCCGCAGCTTCAGGAAGTAGAGCAGCAGCAGCGGAGGCAGGATCACACCCGCGACGATCAGCCCGGTGAGTGGTGTCAGCCAGGTCATCTGAGCAGCCCCCTGCGACGGAAGTACTCCGTGAGCAGGACCTCGAGTTCGGTCGAGGTGTCCACGAGCATGTGGGTGATGTCACGACGCACGCAGTAGTCCCGCAAAGCACCGCAGTACCGGTTCAGGTTCTCCCGATAGGTCGACAACACCTTCTGGCTCACGGTGACCTCGGTCTCCTCCTCGTCCTCGAGGTCGATGAGCTTGACGTCACCGGACAGGCCGCGTGGACCGGGCTCGAGTTCCTCCGGTGAAAGCATCTGCACCCCGAAGACGTCGAAGCCTCGACCGGCGACGGCGCGAAGCCCGTGCTCGTAGCCCTCCTTGAAGAGGAAGTCCGAAAGCACCACCATCACACCGCGACCCATTCGGGCATGCGCGACCGTCTTCATCGCCTCGTCGAAGGTGCCCGCTCCCCCGGGTTCGAGATCGAGCAGCCACTGCCCCATCTCCCTGGTCCGGCGCCGTCCCCTCAGGTTCGACAGGCGCTGGAGTCCGCCGGTCTCCCCGAACGAACAGAGCGAGACGCGATTGTGGTTGACGAGTCCGATGTAGCCGAGTGCCATCGCGAGACGACGAGCGTATTCGAACTTGTTCGGTGTCCCCCAGTCCATCGAGGCACTGGTGTCGACCGCGATCATCAAGGAGAGATCCTCCTCCTCGAGGAAGATCTTCATGAAGAGCCGGTCGAGCCGTCCGTAGATGTTCCAATCGACGAAACGAAGGTCGTCTCCATGCACGTAGGGTCGGAAGTCGGCGAACTCGACGCTCATGCCCCGTCGCCGCGAACGCCGTTCGCCCTGGACACGACCGGTGAAGATCTTCCGGCTGATGACGTCGAGCCGCTCGAGTCGGGCCATCAATCCCGAATCGATGAGGTCGTCGACCCGCTCGGGGCGCACGACTCTCGGCTGGTCGGAGGAGAAGCTGCTCATCCGAATCGCTCCTCCCCACTGAGAGCGCCCGGGATCAACCGGACCGGCTCGGTCCGTTCCGGATCGATCGGGACTTCAGCGATCACGGCATCCACGATGTCATCCACGGAACGCCCATCGGTCTCGGCCTCGAACGTCCGGATCAGGCGATGTCGGAGCACCGGTCGAGCCAGCCGGACCACGTCGTGAATCGAGACGTGGTACCGACCGTCGATCATCGCGAGCACCTTCGCGGTCAGCATCAGGGACTGAGCGGCACGCGGACTCGCACCCACCGAGATCGTGTGCTCGAGGGCGCGCGGCTGATGTGGACCGTCCGGATGCGTCGCCAGCACCAGTCGGACGATGTAGTCCTTGACCAACGGGGCGACCACGATGCGACGAGCCAGCTCCTGTGCGGCCAGGATCGTCGGGCCATCGAGCACGCTTCGCGCCTGGTTCGAGATGCCGGCGGTGGTTCGATGGAGAATCTCGTTCATCTCGTCACGACGTGCGTACGGGACGGTGACCTTGAGCAGGAAGCGATCGAGTTGCGCCTCGGGGAGCGGGTAGGTCCCTTCCTGTTCGATGGGATTCTGCGTCGCCATGACGAAGAACGGCGCCTCGAGCCGATGGGTGGTGCCACCGGCGGAGACCGAACGCTCCTGCATCGCCTCGAGGAGTGCGGCCTGGGACTTCGGCGACGCCCGATTGATCTCGTCGGCGAGAACCAGCTGGCTGAAGATGGGACCCGGCCGGAAGGTGATCGTTCGATGCCCCGTCGTCGGGTCCTCGGTCACGATGCTGGTCCCGGTGATGTCGGCGGGCATGAGGTCCGGCGTGAACTGGATCCTCGTGAAGTCGAGACTCAGGGCATCGCCGAGGGTCCTCACGAGCAGGGTCTTGCCGAGCCCCGGCACACCTTCCAGAAGGACATGGCCGCCGGCGAAGAGCGCGACGAGCACCTCCTCCACCACGTCATCCTGGCCGACGAGCACCTTGCCGATCTCCGACCGGAGTTCGGAGAACGCGGTGCGAAAGGCCTCGCAGGCCGCTGCCGGGTCATCGGATCGCAGGAGATGCTCGAGTTCGCTCATCTTGCGTCGTCCTCTTCACCGCTCACGCGACGCTTGGCACGTTTCAGTCGATCGAGACTGCTCTCACCGGATTCAGGACCTTCGGTACGCGGACGTGGCGCCGGAGCGTCCGGTGTCGTGCGAGGCTCACCGGAGAGTTCCTCCGCGACATCGAAGGCGGGAGCCGAAGACTCCTGGGTCCCCTCGGTGGAAGCCGCTGCCTGGTCCTGGTCATGAGCAGCGGCCGAGTCCTTTCGACGTCCCCCACGCGCCTTGCTGCGAGCACGCTTCCAGGCGGCGACCGAGGCTTCGGAGGTCTCTTCGGTGCGAGCCACCGCACGAGCAGCGGCCTCTCGTGCGGAACGCGTGTCGAAGGACAGGCGCCGGGTCGCGACGTCGAGCAGGAAGAGACCCGCGGCGATGATCGCCAGGAGATCCCAGACCCGCTTGGGGGCCAGGGGCACCTCGAGGGTCCCGCGCTCGAAGAGGTCGATCGACTCGGGGTTCGTGTCGATCTCGATCACTCGACCACCGGTGCGATCCGCGATCGTCGCGAGGAGCGCTCCGTTGTCACGGACCGATCGGAACTCCTTGGCATAGGGAACCGACACCGCGCCCTGCACGTTGCGCACCACGACCTCGCCGTCGCTCCCCCGGACCGGGAAGCCGACGTTGACGAGGTAGGCACCCGCATCGATGGCCGCGAACTCACCTCGATAGCGACCCGGCCCCACCTGCTGGAGATCAAGGACATCGACCGAACCGTCCGGCGCAAGCACCCGCGCGTCCGTCTGGAGGTAGTTGATGAAACCGGTCTCGTCCTCGGAGGCTTCAAGTTCGATGATCGCGAGTTCGCCCTCGGTGCGGGTCCGGACGAGCACGTTCGACGGCGAGGCCGGACGCATCAGCCAGCGGATGGTCTGTTCCCACATGCGCTGGAAACCGCTCCAACTCGTCCAGGCAGATCCCCAGCGACCGGACAGGTCGCTGGTGAACGCGACGGACTTGCCGAGTCCGTAGTTCCAGTAGGCATACAGCGGATCCTCCCCTTCGCTGGAGAGGATGGTCATCGGGATGTCGGCGGCAGAACCCTTGCGCGGCACGGTGAGGACGTAACCGCGGACATTCGGCACCTGTCCGATCCCCTTGGTCGGACCGGTGATCGAGGAGGCGACCACCGGCGTGAAGTCGCCCTCGTTGATCAGGGAACGGGCGACGACCGATGCCTCCTTGTTGAAGATCTTCGGCAGGTTCTTCGGGCTGGGCTCGTTGTAGAAGCGACCACCGGTCGCCTCCGCGACGACCCGCATGTTCTGTCGATGGATCGCGGTGCCGTGCCCGGCATACATGATGGTGGTCACGGTGATCTTGGCGTCGATGTACTTCTGGATCAGGCCGCTCGTCGGCGGGTACGGATCGCCGTCACTGATCACGATCACGTGCTTCTGACCGGCAGGCAGCGGATCGAGTCCCTCGTAGGCAAGTTCGAAGGAAGCCTGGAAGTCGGGCATGTCGCCGACGACCATCGACTTCGCCGCTGCATAGGCGGCCTGCTTGTCCCCGGCCTCCTGCATCGGAAGCGCCCAGCTCGAACCGTTCCTGTTGGGGCCCTGACCACCCCAGTTGTAGGTGAGGATGCCGATGTAGTCGAGGCTGGTCAGGGCATCGATCGCCGCGATCGCGGTCTGCTGTCCCCAGAAGTTCGCACGATCCATCTCGGTGGAGTGCATGATCAACGCCAGTGCACCACGCACCATCTGGCGCTGCTGTGGCGGATCGAGCCGGACCGGCAGCGCCTTGGCGGTCTGCGAGTCGATCCACCCGCCCGCGCCGAAGGAAGCGTCACCACCGAGCATCAGGAGACCGCCACCAAGGTCGTGAACGTAGGAGCGGAGCGTGCTGTCGGTGACGTTGTCGATCGACCATCGCGGAACGTTCGCCAGCACCACCGCATCGAATCCATTGAGGTACTCGGGACCGATCGAGAGGGCGTCCGTGGTCCGGACCTCGACCTCGATCCCCCCCTGTTCGAGCGCCTTCTGCAGGGCGGCACCCTCGCCGGCCATCCCGTCGATGATCAGCACCCGTCCGTCTCCGGCGACGAAGGTCACCGCATCACCGCGATTGTTCTCCTGGAGTCCGTCGGCAGCAGCGTCATCCGGTTCGAACAACGCTCGGAAGCGATGTGCACCCCCCTGATCGAGACTGATGGGGAAGCTCAGGACTTCCGGTCCCGCAGGCAACGAGACGCGCACGGTGGTGGCCGAGGTCTCGGGGTCGAGGATGATCGGCACGTCGTTCTGCAGGACCTGCAGGCGACCGCTCGTCGGGTTCTGGCTGCGGAAGAAGATCTTCAGGTCCGCGGTCTGGCCGAGACGGGCCCGGGTGGGCACCTTCACGCTCTCGATCAGGACCTCGTTCTCGTACTCGTAGCGGATCGGGATCACGTCGATCGGGATGCCGTTGGCACGAGCCAGCTCCGCCGCCTCGAGGACGTTCCCCCGGGTCTGGTTCCCGTCGGAGATCAGGAGCAGTCGATTTGCGGTGTCGACCGGCAGGAGCGAGAGCGCCTGCTCCACGCCGGCGGCGAGGTCGGTCGCGGTGCGCACGCCGTCGTAGGCATCCAGATCGACGATCGTCTCGGGATCCGGCCTCGCACTGGGCTGCGCTTCGGCACCAAGACCGACCGCGGCGATGCGATCGTCGGTCTCCTTCTTGTTTCCGAGGAGCTCCTGGACCAGGGAAGTGGAGCGAACCCGCTGGTCGAGGGGGATCGAACGACTGACGTCGGAGATCACCGTGACGGTGAGCGCCTCGCCACGTTCGACCCAGCTCGGTCTGGCGAGTGCCATCGAAAGCAGCAGGATCAGGATCGCCCGGACGGAGAGGGTGAGGACGCGACGGGTCCGGGAGAGTGCTCCACCATGACGGAGCACGATCAGCCAGGTCGGGACCAGCAGCAGGAGCAGCAGCAACCACCCGGGTTCCTCGAATTGGATGGGAAGTTCCTCGAACATTGCTCGTCAACGCGCCCTTCCTGTCCGGATTCTACCCGAGTCGGCAGCAGAAGCGTGGAAAAGGACGAGCGCTCGCACCGGCCGGTCGGGGCGCACTAGGGCCGATCGTGCCGGCGCTCGGGAAGCGGTCCGATCTGGACCCTGGCGTTCCCGGAGTCCAGCACCAGGAGGCGTTCGCCGTCACTGGCGACACCCCAGGGGGTCCTCAACTGACCGCGGCGGAATCCCGCGGTCCCCCACGTCCCCAGGCTTGCTCCGGTCAGGGCATCGAGGCGCTGCACCCGATCGGTACCGGTCTCACTCACGAGCAGGGTGCCATCGGGCAGGAGCTCGAGACCATGCGGATAGGAGAGCTGACCGGGCTCGGTCCCGGGGCCCGCGAGTGAACGCAGCCAGGTGCCGTCAAGCGCATGCACGCCGATGCGATGGTTGCAGGTGTCGGCGACGTAGAGTTCGTTTCGATCGGTGGAGAGTGCGATCGACTGCGGTCGGGCGAAGGCGTCCTGTTCACGTCCGAAGCGTCCGAACTCCCGGAGATAGGTCCCCTCCTGGTCGAAGACCTGGATCCGGTCGTTGGTGCCGTACTCCGCGATGTAGAGCGAACCATCCGGTCCGAAGGCGATGTCGGTCGGGTAGACGAACTCGCCGGGACCGGTCCCGAAGGAACCGAACCGCTGCAGCTCGTTGCCTTCCGGGTCGTAGATGATGATGCGGTGGTAATGCGTGTCGGGAACGAAGACCCGACCATCCGGGGCCACCGAGATGCCGACCGGCCGACCCACCCGCCACTCCGGGAGCTGCCAACCGGTCTCGTACCGCCCATCGAGGGAGAAGCGCTGGATTCGGGAGGTCTTGTCCACCACGTAGAAGGCGGGACGCGTCGGATCGAGTGCGATGCCTCGCGGGAAGTCGAAGAGTCCGGGGCCGCGTCCGGGTGCGCCCACCAGGATGTCGGAGGGAACCACCGAACCGGTTTTCGGTGCAGGTTCCTCGGTGCACGCCGGCAGGATCGGCAGGACGGCAAGGAGGAGCAGGAGCGAGCCCGGGAACCCCGACGTCCGCGGCAGGAGCCGCACCAGCAGGACCGCAAGCAGCCAGCCGGTCAGGACCAGGCCGGCCAGGGCGACGAGGACCGTGTCCGGACGCTGGTAGTGCATTGCATTGAGCAGGGTCGTGGCGATCCGTCCATCTCCAGGCGGTGCAAGTCGTGCGGTCATGACGAGCTCACCGAGTGAAGCCACAGCGGAGACCGCGAACGCGAGGAGCATCGTACTTCGGAACCTTGGAAGGACTCCACCGAGGCGCGGCGGATCGAGTCGACGTGCATCGGCTTTCGAGCCTCGTTCGATGAATGCCGCCACCATCGCGATCGCCGCCACGACACCACCACTTCGCGTGAGGTGACCGAGGAGCAGCACCAGGCCGTTGTCATAGAAGAACGGCCCGAGGACGTCACCGTTGTAGGCAGCGGTCAACCCCGCACTGATGGAGATCGACGGCAGGAGTGCGGCACCGATCCAGAGGATCCCGAACACCACGCCGACGGTGCGCAGGAAACGTCCACCATGAACGATCTGAAGGAAGATGGCACCGGCCAGGGCGGCGCCGACCAGACCGTCGAGCAAGGCTCCGGTCAGGGTCCGAAGGACGGCGGTGGCATGCAGCGTCCAGAAGAGACTCGGATCGAGTGATCGCACCCCGAGGATCGCGATGCCCAGTGGAACGAGCATCGTCCCCCCGGCGAGGAGGCCCAGCACCATCCACGGCCGCGCGCTTCCCGAAGGGACGTCCATGCGCAGTCCCCGACTCGAACGCCAGCGACGAGTGGTGACTCGAAGCAATCCGGGAATCAGGAGTCCGCCCGCGAGGGCGAGCGCCACCGCCGGCAGGGACAACCGCAGGAGTGCACCGGGGGATGCGCCGGTCGCATCGAGCGCACGCAGTTCGAATCCGACCGTCACCACCTGAGCGAGATCGAACGACACCGTCGCACTCGCCGTGAGGAACGCGACGAGCGCACACCCCAGCAGAAGCGCGGCACGATCCTCGCGCCAGCGAAGTGCGAGTCGCCGGTGCCATGGTGCGCCATCGAGATCTCCCAGCACCCTGGCGGAATCGGCTCGATGCAATCGGGAGAGGACCAGCGGCCAGGTCACGAGTGGCCAGGACCAGCAGGCGAGTGCGACCAGCAGCACGACTTCCCGCAGGAACACCGCGGCATCCATGCGAAGTGCCAGTGCACCGATCGTCGAACCGGGCCCGAAGAACTGCCACCAGCACCAGAAGACGGCATACCCGGGAACACACAACGGCGCAGTCACGAGAAACAGCGCGACCGGCGCTCCCCGCCCTCCACGAATGACCCGGGCAAGGGCGGATGCCCCCGCCACCCCGAGCGGGATCGACACCAGTGCGACCAGAACGGCCCATCCCAGGGTGCGAAGGAACGCGGAACCGTCAAGGAGCGATGGATCGACCGGGTCGGCCTCGAACATCGACCCGAGCGAGCAGGCTGCAGGCCAGAGAAGGGCCAGCCCGATGAGGAGACAGGACAGGAGACCGGAAAGTCGTGCCGGCAAGCACCACGTCGCGCTCATTCCTCGCCACCGGTCCGTACTGCGCCACGAAGCCGCCGGATCGCTTCCGGCATCTGCGCACTGGCCTCGACGAGATCGACGTCAAGGACATCAGGGACGTCGTAGGGATCCGTTCCGTCGGAGCGGAGTCGGATGTTGTGGGAACTCGAACGGGCCAGAAGATCCTCGACCTCTTCGGAGAGCAGCCACCGCGCAAGGGCGTGTGCGCCTTCGGGGTTCGGACCACCGACGATCCTCGCCACGGTGTTGGGGATGAGCAGCGTGCCGCCACCGACCCGATCAGCCGAGGCATGTCGCGGGTAGATGAGCGCCACGTCGAAGCCACGCTCCCGGGCGGCCCAGACATCATCGGTGTCGGTCATGCCGATGTCGTAACGGCCGGCAGCGACCGCTTCGACCACGCCGGCGTTGCCGGTGGTGAGGATCGCAACCTCGTTCCCCGCGAGCCCGTCCACCCAGTCATCGAAGCGCTCCGGTCTTCCGTCCCGAATCCAGTAGGCCTTCATGGCGCCGAGGTGACCACTGGTCGTCCCGAAGCGCGGATCCGCCATCGCGATCCGCCCCTTCCAACGAGGGTCGGCAAGTTCGAACCAGGTACCCGGGAGTGGTGTCTCACGCTCACCGGCCTCCTCGACACGATGCACGAGGACACGGGCGCGCGGAGCGAATGCGTGCCAGGTTCCGGCATCGGAGCGCCAGAGACCAGCCCTTCCGGACATCCAGTCGTCGAACGGTGCCCCGGTCAGCGGCGCGAGCATGCCATCCTGGTCCAGCTCGATCATCCTGAAGCATTCGCTGGACCAGAACAGGTCGGCTCGTGGCCGTTCCCGCTCGGACCTCAGTCGTGTCACCAGGCCGGTGGTCTTGGTGACCTCGGTATCGAAGACCGGCAGGACCTCGATGCCGGTGGCCGCTTCGAATTGCTGGAGGATCGGTCGCGCGATCGCCTCGTCGGCGGAGACGTAGACCACGACCGGCCTGGGGTCGGACGAAGCCCGGTCACACCCGTGAAGGAGCAACGTGGCCAGGAGAATCGTGCAGATGATGGCGGACGTGCCCAGGTCGAGTACGCGCACGAGCGTGATCACTCCGACTGAGTCGACTCACCGGACGGTGCGGCCTCGGTTTCAGCGGGAGCGTCGCCGGTCTCCCCGGCGGGCGCAGCGCCTTCGGTGTCACCGGAGGTTTCGGCTCGTCGCCTGGCATTCAGTCTCCGGGTCAGTTCACCAAGGTAGCCCTTGACGCCTTCCCGTCGATGTGCCGGGACGAGTTCATCCCGTGCCCCCTCCTCCCAACCGCGGATGATGCGATCGGCCGTGGCCTGGATCTCGACGGTGGATTCACCGACCACGGGGTTGCTGGATTCGATGAGCTGGCGGGAGATGACGTCGCCGCCCTCCTGGAGTGCGACCTGTTCCTTCTGGAGCCGGGTACCGAACTTCGTCTCCTGGATCGGTGCGTTGCCGGTGCCGCCGCCGTTGGGCTGCGAGCCGAAACCGTTGCCGGGCGGACGCTGCTGCTGATCGCCGGGCTGGGGCTTCGAGGGCAGCATGCTGGCGAAGTTCTGGCCGAGACTCGAGGCGCTGTTGCCCTGGCACTGGCCCTGGGCGGACTTCGCCTGCATGAGCATCTGCTGCATCTGGTCGGCCTGGGAGAGCATCTGCTGCATCTGCTGCCCCTGCGAGGCACCGGGCTGACCCTGCTGGCACTGCTGCGCCATCTGCGACATCGCATCACTCATGTTCTTGCAGCTGGAGTTGGCGGACTGCTGGGCCTTCGCCATGTTCTGGAGCTGCTGCATCTGCTGTTCGTTGAGCTGGCCGGCCTGCTGCATCGCCTGCTTGAGGGCCTCCGGGTTGTTGGCGAGGGCGGGATCCAGACCCGCTCGCTTCAACGCATCCTTGAGGGCGTCCTTGTTCTCCGAAGCCTTCTTGAGCTGTTCCGCCATCTCCTTGAGCTGCTCGGCGAGTTCCGCACGCTGTTCATCGGTCATGTCCTGCTCGGCGAGCTCCTTCTCGATCTTCTCGAGGGCCTCCTGTGCCTTGGAGAAGTCACCATCCTTCAGGGCCTGCGACAGTTCACGAGCATCGCCGTCCCCGACGTCCTCCATCTCGGAGAGAGCACGCTCCATGGCGTCCATCTCCTTGCCCTTCTCGCCGTTGACGAGTTCGTCGAGTCGCTGCTCGAGTTCGGAGACCTTCCGCAACGCCTCTCGACGCGCCTCTTCCGAATCCATCTCGCCGTCGGGGCGACCTTCATCGAGCGCGAAGTTGTTCGCGACGTCCCCAAGCTCTTCGTTGAGCTCCGGGTTCTCCTCGATCTGGTCGAGCACGGTTCTGATCGTGTCCTCGACGGCAAGTCGTTCCTCGTCGGCCGCCTGCATTCCCTCCTCGTCGGTCGAGGCGAAGACATCGCCCGCAGGCACGCTGAACCAGAGCACGAAGGCGATCACCCCGATGAGGGGCGCGACCCATGAACCACCGGGAGCGCGGGGAGCGAATTCGCGGGCAAGGCGGCGCCTGTTTTCCGCATCACGCGCCACGGACAATGCCTCGTCGAGGGCCGCCCGGGCGAAGGGATCGTCTCGACCGGCGCAATGCAGCGCGGTGCTGAATCGATCTCGAAGTTCAAGACGCTCGTCGATCAGTGCAGCGATGGCGGAGTCCGACAACCGGCCCCGTCGAGCCAGCACCAATGCACCGAGAAGTGACCCCACGCCAAGTGCCGTGAAGACGATCCACCACACCGGAGCCACCGCGGGCGTGAGCTTGGAGACGACGACCAGGAGGAGGACCAGGACCAGGGAGACCACGAGGCAGTCATGGATGCCGGCAAGGAATCGCTCGAGAGCGAGTCGACCTCGGACGAGTCCGATCAGCTTCCTGAATTCGAGGGGGGTCTCCCTGTCAGACATCGAATGATCCTCCACGGGGTGTTGACGCCTACCATGCTATCGGCCAGATGGGCCTTCCTCACCGTATTCCCTAGAATCATGGGTGAGATGCAGACGGATTTTCTCCAACCCGAATCCCCCAACCCCTCCATTGAGGCCAGATCGAGGAGGAGGGTCCGTTTCAAGCCCCGACGACGACCGCAGGGGACGCTTCGACCGGTGGCCTGCCTGCTCGCCCTCGTCCTTGTCGGGCACGTTGCAGGCACCTCCTTCTTGTACGCAGACGACTCGGAAAAGATGCAGCTGCCCGAGGAACAGGGCACGCGGATCCGGGAGCTCGAGTCCGAGGTCACTCGCTTGAACCAACGGGTGGCCGAGCTCGAAGCGCAGCTGGTCGAACTTCGCAGGCTGATCGTCGAACTGAACGGCACCGGGACCGAAGACCCCGGCCCGCTCCCACTGCAATCGGAGGCCGAGCGACCCGCCCCCGCCAAACCGCGAGGAGCAAGACGCCCTGCGTCGGTCTTCGACAACCCGGCATCGATTCTCGAGGCCCTGAAGTGGGACTTCCGTCACGACCTCGCCAAGGACCCCTCATTCGCACTCGGCATCGAATCAACCAACGAACTCGCCAGGGTGGAGTCCGCTGCCACCCTCGACTCCTGGATCCAGAGGACGAACCTCTCCTACCGGAAGTCGGTCACCTGGCCGGCCCGCATTCTCGAGCGAGGTGATGACGAACGGAGCAACGTGTTCACCATGCAGGCGGTCACCCCACGGGGTGTATCCGCAGGCGCACCGTTCACCGTCGCACTCAACGAGGCCCTGGTGGCCCGCATCGAGGGCTGGCAGGCACAGGGCGGGCTCGATCGAGTGCTCATGAAGGGCCTCTTCGAACCGAAGCTCAGTGCGATCGAGCTCGAGGAATCCACGGCGGGCTCGGAGGAGAAGGAAGCCACCGAACGACCGGCGATCGGAGCGAGCGGCATCGAGATCAGTCCCTGGGTCCGGCTGGACTACCTGGTCAGGGTCTCGTCGATCATGCCGATCTTCGAACGAACCACGACCCCCGAGCAAGCCATCGAGGAGATGACCGGCGATGGATCCTGACCGCGACATCTGCCTCTGCTTCCACGTGAGTCAGCGCAAGGTGGTCAACTACCTGCGCAGGGAACGCCCACGCGTGGCGAGCCAGTTGAGTGAATGCCTCGGTGCGGGCACCGGGTGCGGTTGGTGCCGTCCCGCCCTCGAGCAACTCTGGAAGCAGATGCAGGACGGCGAGGAACCGAATCTCACGATCTCGCCGGAGGCGTACGCGGAACAGCGACGGCACTACCGGAAGACCGGCGAGCGGCCGAGCACCGACTGATCAGGACAGCGACAGCGAGGTGATCGAGTCGTTCGTGTAGATGCAGAGGCCCGCGGCGATCGCCATCGAGGATGCACAGACCTCCTCGGGTCCGAGCTCGGTGTGCTCGACGAGAGCACGCGCAGCGGCAAGGGCGTAGGAACCTCCGGACCCGATGGCGCAGACCCCGTCCGTCGGTTCGATGACGTCACCCTGACCTGACACCATCAGGGTCGCCTCGAGGTCCGCGACGATCATCATCGAGTCGAGACGGCGCAATGCACGGTCGGTCCGCCAGAGGCGAGCGAGCTCGATCGAGGCACGGCGAAGATTGGTCGGTGATTCCTTGAGGTGCTTCTCGAACTGCTCCATGAGGGCGAAGGCATCCGCCGCCGCACCGGCGAAACCGACGAGCACCCCTCGTCGCCCGGACCCCACCTCATCGAGTCGCCTGATCTTCACCGCATCCGGCTTGGCGACGATGTTGCCGAGGGTGACCTGGCCGTCACCCGCGATGGCGACCGACTCCCCTCTTCGGACCGAGAGGATCGTGGTGGCTCGATGGGTGTCCATGGTGTTTTCGCTCATGAACGAATGCTATCGCAACGGATCGGGACCGGTCGAGGGGCGGGCATGACGACCGCCGGCTCTCCGGGTAGGCTTCCGGCATGAAACTCGCCGTCATCATCCCTGCCGCGGGTCAGTCCACCCGCTTCGGCTTCGGGGACAAGCTCTCCCAGGACCTTGGTGGCCGACCGATCCTCCTCAGGGCGGTCGAAGCGTTCGTGAAGCGGCAGGAGACCTGCCAGATCATCGTCGCGGCACCACCGGACGACCTCGACGGATTCAAGGATCGCTACGGCGCGCAGCTCGGCTTCCACGGCGCGAGCGTCGTCGCTGGTGGCAGCACGGAACGCTGGGAATCGGTGCGAAACGCCCTCGCCGAGGTCCCCGAGGAGGCGACGCACGTCGCGATTCACGACGGTGCACGACCGAACATCACCCCGGAACTCCTCGATCGCATCCTGGATGCGGCACGAGTCCATGACGCGGTGATCCCGGGTGTGCGTGTCACCAGCACGCTGAAGCGGATCGGGGAGGACACCGTCCGGAGTGCCGAGGATGACGCGATCGCCGATGCGATCCTCGGCAACATCGACGAAGACACCGGGACCCCCGCTGCACACCTCGTCGAGGAGACGATCCCACGCAGCAACGTGGTCGCGGTCCAGACTCCCCAGGTCTTCGCCCGAACGGTCCTGGTCGATGCCTATGCGCAGGCCGAGATCGGTGACGCCACGGATGATGCGATGCTCGTCGAAAGGCTGGGCATCCCGGTGGCCGTCGTCGAGGGCGATCCCGCGAACATCAAGGTCACCAACGAACAGGACCTGCACATGATCCGCAGGCTGGCGCGTTAGCGACCGGGTCGATCCGGCGCGCTCCGCCGCGGCTTGCGTGGTTCGTCCTCATCGGTTCCGGGCGCGACCGCAGGTGGCGTCCAGGTCGCAGGACCCGGCAACCAGGGCCGTTGGAGCGCATGCATGGTCATCGCCGTGCCGTAGGAACGACTTCGTTCGAACACCCGGTCGTTCCAGGACCCGTCGTCCTCACGGATCTTCCAGAAGATCTCCCGCAGCCGCTCGCGACGTTCAGGACGTTCCGCTTCCGGCAGGAGTTCGATCGCATCGGCCGCATAGGCATGGGCGTAGAAGAAGTAGTACGGGGCGACCCCGTAGGGCGGGATGTGGGTCCCGGTCTTCCTGCGCCGGACCTCGAGTGCGTCCCAGTGTTCGAAGAACGCATCGACCGCGCGAAGAAGACGCTGCTGGTCGCTCCGGCCGGCGAGGTACAACGCCGCTTCCGATGCGACCATCCTCCCGGTGGCCCCGGGAACCTGGCCCGGATTGTCCCGGACCTGTCTTGCCGCGGCGTAGTCCACGTACCCGTCGGGTGCGACGCAACGTGCCAGCGCATCGATCGCGCGCACCAGGACGGCATCGTCGACCTCGAACCCCTGCTTCTCGGCCTCGAACAACGCCATGACGGCGGGCGCGGTCATGAAAGGTGACGTCCCGCTCCGCCCTGCGTAGTTCCAGCCGCCCAGCCTGGGGATCTCGATGATCTTCAAGGCCTCGATGTACCAGCGGATCGTCTCGTCGACGGTCTGCTCCATGCCTTCGGGCACGTGTTCAGAGGCACGAAGCGCCAGCAGCATGCGCAGACCGTAGACGTAGCCCCAGCCACGAACGTCGTAGTTCCCGGTGTAGGCCTTCGGATCCATCCGGTCATCGGTGATCGCTTCGCAGACGAAGGCCGTGGCCTTGCGGACCGCGGCCTGGCGCTGGTCGTCCTGCTCGTATCCGGGAGCCTGGAACACGGCCTCCGAACAGATCCCGGTCCCACCGACTCGATATCCGATCGGAATCGCCGAACGGCCATTGACCAGGGGCTTCGGATCATCCGGCTGGGCACGCACCCGGTAGACGCCCTCGTAGGGCCACTCCGAATCATCACGACCCTCCTGGGTCAGCAGGAGGAGCGTCGAGCCCTGGGCAAGGGCCTCGGCGACCTGCTCGGGCATCACGGTCGGTTCTTCCGCGGGAGCCTGGGCGATGCCACAGGTGAGCAAAACGGCGAGCAGAACTGTCATGAGGTGCTCCTTCCTTCATCTTCATCGGAGGAATCCGGTCCCTTGAAGTAGAGATGGACGTGCATGTCCTCGGCGTACTGGTGCACCTCGGGGCCGGCCAGCCCCTCGATCACCCGCTCCGACTCGGACAGGGGCTCCGGAGTTCGGAGCACCAGCCACGACTTGTCGGCCATGACCGCATGGAGTCGGGAGGCCTGGGCCAGCACGGCCTGGCGCATCGAGTCCTGGGCCATGATCGCGTAGGGAGGATCCATGAAGACGATGTCCACCGGACGAGGTGCCTGCGCGAGCACGGAAGGACCGAGCGCATCGGCCAGCACGGCACGACAATGGTCACCACAGTCGAGTTCCGCGATGTTCGCCTGCAGGATGGCGTGGATCTCGCGATCACGCTCGAACATGAAGACTTCCGAAGCGCCATGACTCACGGCCTCGAGACCGACGGTGCCGACTCCGGCGAAGAGATCGAGCACCCGGGCATCCTCGAACCAGCCACGAAGCAGGTTGAACAACGACTCCTTGACGCGGGAGGGCATCGGACGGGAACGCTCCATGTCGGGAGGTCCCAAGATGAGTCGGCTTCGAAACTGACCGCTGTTGATCTTCAGCATGCCAAGATCGTATCCGGACAGCCCCCCCGAGTGATGGTTTGCCTACCATGACCCGATGCCGATTCTTGGCGAACTGCCCAATTCGATCAGACGAAACGCCCGCCACGTGAGATTGAGCGGCGATGTCCCCGCGATGCTGGTCCGGCCGGAATCAGGAGCGACGGACGCCCCCCTCTTCATCTGGATGCACGGACGAACCGCGAACAAGGAACTCGACCCGGGGAGGTACATCCGCCTCATGAGAGCGGGCATCGCCAGCTGTGCACTCGACCTCCCGGGACACGGGGAACGACTGGATCCCCGCCGCCAGGAACCAGGAGCGATCGTCGACGTGATCCAGCAGATGCTCGAGGAGCTGGATCCGGTGCTCGAGGATCTTCGCTCGATGGACACGCATGATGCCACGCGAATCGGGATCGGTGGAATCAGTGCGGGCGGCATCGTGACCCTCCTCCGGATGACACGGGAGCACGACTTCAGGTGTGCCGCAGTGGAGGCGACCACCGGCAACCGTGCGTTCAGGTCGGAGACCATGTCCGTGGATGACGATCGACTCGAGGGGATCGACGTGATGAATCGACTCGAGGACTGGCGGGAGGTCCCGCTGCTCGCCGTGCACAACAGGTTCGACGAGTGGATCGATGTCGCCGGTCAGGAGGTCTTCATGGACACCCTTCGGAAACGATACGACCGTCCCGAACTGGTCGAACTCCATGTCTACGAGGAGCGGACGGGCGCACCGTTCGAACATGCGGGATTCGGTCGGTTCTCCCCCGATGCCAAGGACCGACAGGTCGCGTTCCTCTGCAGGCATCTCGGCGTGACAACATGACGATCACCTACTTCGCCTACGGAGCGAACCTCGACATCGAAGCGATGGCGACTCGATGCCCGGGTGCGGCCGTGCTCGAGCGAGGCCAGCTCCCGGCACACCGACTCGTCGCGATGCGCGAAGGCTGGCTCTCGATCGAACCCGCGGAGGACGAGGTCGTCGAGGGACTGCTCTGGAGACTGGATGACGTGCACCTGGTCGCACTGGACACCTACGAGGAGGTCCACGAAGGCCTGTACACCCATGACCGGGCGCTGATCCACCGGGCAGACGGGACGGCCTGCGAAGCCCTGGTCTACCAGGGTTCCAATGGTGGTCCGGGCGTCCTGCATGCCGAATACGCGGAACGCGTGGCACGAGCCGCGGAGCGCACCCTGGGGGCGGCACAGGCGGCTCGCATCCGCGCCCTTGGTCCTGCCTGAAGACTCGAAAACACGCCTCGAAGCAGAGACAAGGTGATTCGTCCCGTGCTCGGCCGGCGATGTCACATCCGATGCCGACTCCACCATGGAGGGGTGCCTGGAACTGCTCCCAACACGTCGAGGAGTCGGGAAGTGACAAGGGCCTCATCCTTCGGGATGGGGCCCTTTCAACATGGGGAGCGGTTCACTCGGAGGCCTGCTCGGCGAGGGGGGAGCGCCCACGAGCCACGGAGCCGCCGGCTCCCCGACCGGAGATCGACTGGATGAACTCGCGGTACTCCCGTTCGAGTTCATCGAGGTCACCGTTGAAGTAGACGACCGCGAGGGTCAGTCCACGCGCGGAGAGGGACGCTCGTTCACGTTCACTCAGCCTGTCGAGCTGCGGGGAGGTCGCCATGGTCCGACCGAGCCGGCCGTCCCTCGCATCCTCCAGCACGCGTTCCACGCCGGAACGGTAGCGACCGTCCTCGCCCTCCATCAGGAAATGCATGAAGGCCCAGATCTGGGCGTAGTAGGCCAGCAGGTGTTCACGACCGTTCTTCAGGAAGAATTCCGGAGGCTGGGCGAGCAGGTCGTACAGTGGGTACATGCGTCCGATCCGGACGCAACGTCGAAGTTCGTTGAATCGCTCGAAGTTCCGCCAGGGCATGAAGGTGGGCTCGTCCGCCGACCGATCGAAGCGACAGCCCTCCATCCAGGTGGCGACTCCTTCATCGAACCAGGCCGGGAGTGATTCGGCGAACATCGACTGCGCGTACTGGTGCCAGCCTTCGTGGGCCGTGATGCAGAGGGTGTCCCACCGACCGATGTCGTAGAGGACGGCCTTCTTGTCGGTGGTGTAGCCACCCTTGCCGAGCGAAAGGTAGAGGCCGGCCTCGCCGGGCAGGATCAACCGGGTGAAGGACTGCCACTGACCACGCTCGCTGAAGATGTAGGTCTCGAGCGGCCTGCGTGGTTCGGGCAGCTCGATGATCGCGGTGCGGTAGTGTTCGAGTGCCTTCTCGAGGAACGCCGGCATCTTCTCATACAACCAGCCATCCTCGAGGGTCGTGTGGAAGGCGTAGTTGCTGGTCTCGACGAGGACGCCGTCCGGACCGTCGATCACCGGCGGCTCCCATGGGCTCACCCGAATGGCTCCGAGCGGCACGCCTGCGACGGCTCCAGCGGAGGATCGATTGGACGACGTGTCCGAAATCGGCTCGACCCGGACACCGCCGGTCGGTCGATCTGCCCGGGTTCCCTGACTGCAGCCCGCGACCAGCAGGCCGATCAGGCTCGTCAGGGAGCAGGCAAGGGAGGTTCGTCGAAGAAGTGCGTTGCGGGGCGTCTCGTTGTTCACGAGGGCATCCTAGTCAATCCACAGGCGGGTGGTCGAAGGAATCCGAGGAAGCGGTATTCGATGACCGGGAAGGGCCGGAAGGCGATCCTCGAAAATCCATCGACTGGTGAACGGATCAGGAGCAAGCCGGGTTCTCCCGCTGTCCGGGAAGGAACGTCCTCTCCCCGACAGGAGCCCCGCAAGGGGAAGAGATCAATCCAGGAGTGTCACACTTGCCACGCATCGCACCCGTCTCCATCGAGAACGCACCCCCCGCATCCAAGCCGATGATGACCGAGATCCACAAGCAGCTCGGGGGCATCCCCAACCTCGTTGGCACCCTCGCCAACTCCCCCGCCGCCCTCGCGACCTGGGTCTTCACCAACCAGGCACTCTCCGCGGGCAGCCTCGAGAGGTCCACCCGCGAGCAGGTCTCGATCGCCGTCGCCGGCATGTCCGGATGCGACTACTGCGCGTCCGCGCACACCACGATCGCGGGCCTCTCCGGTGTCGACGCCGAGGAGACCGCACGCAATCTCTGCGGGGAATCGAACGATCCGTTCCTTCAGGCATGCATCGAGTTCGCCCTCGCCATCGTCGAGAAGCGCGGCAGGCTGGATGAGACCGACGTCACGGCTGCACGGGAAGCGGGCATGACGGACGAGAACATGCTGGAGATCCTCGCGATCACCACCACGAACCTCTTCACCAATTATGCGAATCACTTCATTCAGACCACGAACGACTTCCCGAAGGTCGAGATCCTCGACTGCAAGGCGATCACCACCTGAACAGGCGCGATCGATCCAGGAAAGACTGCGGAGAGTTCCTTCGCATCCAGCACCGCCCGGGCGACCGGGCGGTGTCTGTCTTCCTTCAGCTCATGCGACCGAGCGCAGCCTGTGCCGCCTCGAGATCCGCACGAGCCTGTTCAAGCATCCGACGGGTCTCCTCGACGAGTTCGGGCTTCGCCTTCTCGACGTAGTTGGGGTTCCCCAGTCGGCCCTCGAAGCCCGCGACCTGCTTCGCCTTCTGCTCGCAGAGCTTCTCGAGTCGTGCCTTCTCCTTGTCGAGTTCGGCGCTGTCGAGAAGACCGGCCAGGAACAGCTCCTCGCCCTCGAACGCGATCACCGCGGCATCCGCCGGCACGTCGGCCGTCGATTCGAAGACCTCACCCGCCCCGCAGAGCGTCTGGACCACGCCGCCGGCGTCACGCACCAGCGCGGCCGCACCAGGCGGAAGATGCATGTTGATCTTTCGTCGAGGATTGACGTTGCGTTCACCACGAAGCGTCCGGACCTCGCCGACGAGCGCCTGGACACGATCGAAACTGGCGATCGAATCCCCGTCATCGACCCTGCAGGCGATGTCCGGCCAGGGCGCGGTCGCCAGCACCTCGGCATCCGGCAGGACCACGCCCGGAAGTCCGCGCTCCCCACAGGAACGCAGGGACGGCCAGAGCGTCTCGGTCACGAACGGCATCACCGGATGCAGCATGCGCACCAGGGAGTCGGTCATGGTGAGCAGGACCTGGCACTGGCGGGGATCGGAAGCGACGGTCGGCTTGATCGCCTCGAGGTACCAGTCACAGTAGTCACGCCAGGCGAAGTCGTAGAGCGCATCGGCCAGGGTGCTGAAGCGATAACCGTCCATCGCATCCTCGACGGCGTGCATCGTTCGATGCAGCCGGGTCAGGATCCAGCGATCGATGAGGGGCGCCCCCTCCATCGAGACCTCCGGACCCGCTGGTGACGCGTCGGCACGGGCGAGTGTTCCGAGGGCGAACCTGGTGGCGTTCCAGAGCTTGTTCGCGAAGTTCCGACCGAGATCGAACTTGCTCGAGGTGTTGCTTGCCAGCGGCCGGTCCTCGGAGGCCTCGACCTGACCGGTCGCGACCCCGTAGGCGGTGACCATGGTCTTTCCCTTCTCACCGGGAGACTTCTGCTCCGGGGCGGGAACCATGTGACCTGCCGAAGTCCGGATCATCTCCGGCTCGAAGACCTTCCCGGTGTGGGGGCAGATCATGTCGACCGGAAGTCGGACGTCCTGGGTGTCGGTCGAGAGCTGGGTCATCACGAAACGAAGGGCATCCGCACCGTGGGTCTTCACGATGTCCCGGGGATCGACGCCGTTCCCGAGGGACTTCGACATCTTCTGGCCGTGTCCGTCCTGGATCACCGCATGCACGAAGACGTGCCGGAAGGGCAACCGACCGTCCCGGAAGTAGCGGTTGAACATCACCATCCGGGAGACCCAGAGCGTGATGATCTCCCGCGCGGTGCTGAGGACGGTCGACGGGTTGAAGGTGTCGAGCATCCCCTCCATGCCCTCTTCGAGCGAGGGATCCGGCCAGCCGAGCGTCGACAACGGCCAGAGCGCGGAACTGAACCAGGTGTCGAGGACATCCGGATCCTGTTCGAACCCGGAGGCACCGAGTTCGGCCACGAGCGCGGTCTCTTCGGACTCCTCGAGGGCGGGAAGACAGACCTGCTCCTCGAGCAGTCCGTCAGGAGTCCGGCGGACGCGGTGTGTACAGCCACGTTCGGTCCAGTTGCTGGTGATCGCGACACTCTGTTCGCCACGAGCCTCGGCCGCATCGATCGCCTCGATCATCGCAGCGCTGCCATCGGGATCCGGCTCCACGGTCCGGAGGAAGACGGGAATCCGGTGGCCCCACCAGAGCTGGCGACTGATGCACCAGTCCCGCAGGTTCTCGTGCCAGCTCCGGAAGGTCCTGGCGTACCTCGGCGGGAAGAAGGTGAGTCCACCGTCGCCTTCCTGCTCACCCCTGGGCGAGACACCATCGGGCATGGCCTCGCAGTCCTCCTCCGACATCGCCCGAAGGGCGGCGCCACGCAGGCGGTCGTCGGTGACGCGGACGTACCACTGATCGGAAAGATAGGGTTCGATCGGGACGTGACTCCGGTAGGAGTGTCCGACCGCATGTTCGTACTCCCGGATGTTCTCGAGCAGATCCGCGTCCTTGAACCAGGCGACGATCGCCTCGCGCGCATCCTCTCGACTCATCCCGACGAAGGCCCGTGCCTCCTCGGTCACGTCATCCCATCCGTGCCGGTCGGAGATCGAACCATCCGGTGCCATGACGTTGATGGCATCGAGATCATGTCGCTGCCCGATCTCCCAGTCGTTGGGATCGTGCGCCGGGGTGACCTTGAGGAAACCGGTGGCGAATGCGGCCTTGGGGTCGCTGGATTCGCCGTCCGGAGCGAACTCCTCGGGCATCACCACGTAGTCGTCCTCGACGATCGGGATCAGACGTCCGCAGATCGGCAGCCGCACCGACTTGCCGCGCAAGGCCTCGGCACGCGGATCCCTGGGATTCACGGCGACCGCGGTGTCACCCAGCATCGTCTCCGGTCGCGTGGTCGCGACGGTCACGTGCCCGGAACCATCCTCCAGGGGATAGCGCAGGTACCACATGTGACCGGCGACGGTCTCCATCTCCACTTCGTCATCGGCAAGCGCGGTCTGCGAGACGGGGTCCCAGTTCACGAGACGCTTGCCACGATAGATCAGTCCATCCGAATGCAGCTTGAAGAAGGCCTGGCGGACGGCGCGCGTGCAGACCGGATCCATGGTGAAGCGGAGTCGGTCCCAGTCGCAGGAACACCCCATGATCCTGAGCTGCTCGACGATCGTCGCCTCGTACTCGTCCTTCCACTCCTTGACCTTCTCGATGAAGGCCTCCCTGGTGAAATCGGTCCTTCGCTTCCCCTGGATGAGCAGACGCTTCTCGACAACGGTCTGGGTGGCGATCCCGGCATGGTCGGTCCCGGGCATCCAGAGGGTGTTGAACCCGCGCATGCGGTGGTACCTGGTGAGAACGTCCTGGAGGGTGTTGTTGAACGCATGACCGAGGTGCAGCGCGGCGGTGACGTTCGGCGGGGGGATCAGGATGCAGAACGGCTTCGGCTCCCCACCCGTCGGTGGATCGTTCGGAACGGCGTGAAAGCTCCCTTCTCGATCCCAGAGGGCTCGAGCCGGTCCTTCCGCGTCACCTGGGGTGTAGGATTTCGGGAGTTCAGAGATGTCCGATGGTGTCGAAGCGGTGTTCATGGAGCGTGCATGATAGGTCGAGGTCGGAAAGAAGAGTGGATTCATCTCGGGAGGTCGCTCCTTCCCGGCCTGATCCTGCTGGGAGGACTCCTTCCCGGTTGTTCACGTGACCCGGGCGAAGTCGCCCCCCCCGCCACCGATGCAGAGGGCACCGACTACGATCCGATCCGATTCGACGAGGGACTGCTCGCGATCGAACGGTGGCTGGAGGACGGTCGCCCCGCGGAGGCCGAACAGATCGCCCGCCGACTGGTGGCACTGAACCCGGACTCGATCGATGCCCTTGATGCCCACGGACGATGCCTCGTGATCCTCGCCGCGCTGGAACGACGGGAAGGGGTCGGAGACGGCAAGGCGCTCGACCTGGAGGCACTCGGGTGCTATCGAGCGCTCATCGAGCGATCGGGCGAGACGCCGCTCCCGATCCACCTGCATGCGGCCGGTCTTGCCGCCCAGAGTGCCGGCGAACTCGATGAGGCATTCGCCTTCCATGTTCGAGCGGACACCATCGAACCGGACAATCCGCAGCATGCGATC
>JAKVBQ010000012.1:0-11097 GCA_022447205.1 Phycisphaerales bacterium | reverse complement strand
ACATCCTCGCCGGCCTGGGCAGGACCGGAGAAGCGAAGGCATGGTTCGAGAAGGCGACGACGATCGATCCGAGGGAACCCTGGGGTTGGGCGGGCCTGGCGGAAGCCCTCCGACAGGATGGTGCCACGACCGACGCCCTCGAAGCGATCCGGAAGGCACGGTCGGCCGCCCCGGGCAGCAGCGGGTTCAGAGTCGCTGAAGCACGGATCCTGCGAGAGTCGGGCAACGCCAGGGAGGCGGCCATGCTCCTGTACGCGTTGCCACCACTCGAACGCGCCACCTTCGTCGTCACCACCGAGATCGCACTGGCCTGCGAGGCGATCGGCGAACATCGACGAGCGGCGGAAGCCTGGGAGGCTCTCCACATGCGGGATCGGGATGCGTACCTGCCGGCACTGAACGCCGCAGCAGCATGGCTGAATGCCGGCGAACCGGAACTGACCGTCTCCTGGCTCGACACCGCGGTCGCCGCCGGTGCCCCGGCGGAGGAAGTCGAGGCCGTCCGTGCACGACTTGCCGAGCGGTGATCAGCCGAGGTGGCGGCCGCCATCAAGGGGAAGCATCGTTCCGTTGACGTACCCCGCATCGAGCAGCAGCCACGCCACGGTCTCCGCAGCCTCCTCGAGGGAACCCTCGCGGAGAAGCGGAATCCGTTCGACGTAACGGCGCTGTTCCTCGGGGCCAAGGTCGTCCTCCGCCCAGGCAACGACACCAGGTGCGACTCCGTTCACCCGGATCTCGGGGCCGAGTTCGAGCGCAAGCGCCTCGACGATTCGATCGAGTGCACCCTTCGAGGCGAGGTAGCCTGCATGGTGGCGACGCGGACGCCCCATCGAATGCATGTCGCCGAGACAGACGATCGCCCCGCCTCGCGGCAGCCGTGATCGTCGGAGGTTCCCCGCCAGCAGTGCGCTCAGGACCAGCGGAGCGAGCGCGTTGATCCGGAAGTGCTCCATGACCTCCTCGGAATCAAGGGTGTCAAGTGGAGTCCGGACATAGCGGGAGGCGTTGTGCACGATGCCGTCAAGCTCGCGGGCCGCGAGTTCGGAGGCGACCGACCGGACATGTTCGTCCGACTCGAGGTGAAGCTCCACCACGTCGGCTTCGATCCGCCTCGGTGCGACCTCACGGCAGAGCGCTGCCGTCTGCTCGCAGTCATCAGGCGAGCTCCGGTGACAGAGCACGAGATCGAGTCCGCGCCGGGCGAGCTCGATGGCGACGGCTCGACCGACCCGGCGTGATGCGCCGGTCACGAGGATGCGCCCATCAAGGGATGCCGTCACGAGAAACGCCCCCCCGTCGGTGGCAGGTCGTCATCCGTATCCGGTTCCCGGGGTGCCTCGGGCTCCAGTGGCATCCGGATGCCGGATTCATGCCAGGCATCGACGGGAGCTCCGCCCGAAGCCGTGTTCCGGAAGTCGGATCGTTCGCGCGCGATCCTGCGCCGCGCGACGCGCAGGATGCTGAAGATGAAGGCCATGCCGAACAGAAGTCCCACCCCGACCAGGGCCATCATCAGGCCCATGCCCATGATGCCGGGCGAAGAAGGTGCCTGTGACGCGAGGAGAGGGGCTTCGATGGCGCAGGAGAGCAGGTTCATCGCCTCGAAGTATAGGCCAAGCCCGGAGGGCGATAGAATGATGGGTCGCCATCGAGGCAGGCCACACCACGTGGCCCTCCCCCGGAGAACGGGTCCGGGACGAACCAGGACGAGGTCAGGTCGATTCCAGAAAACGAACAACCACAGCCAGGACCCCGGAAGTCCAGAAGGATTCGCAGGCGCCTGCTGTGGGTCTGTGCCAGTGCCTTGCTGCTTGCCTGCGTGGGGCTGTTCCTTGCCACCCGGTCGTTCGTCCTCGAAGCGATCGCCCGCCCGCAGATCACCGCGACTGTCGGAGGTGACATCGAGATCGGCAGGGTCCGCTGGGTCGGTTGGGCCCGCCTCGAGATCACCGACCTGAGCGTTCGCGCACCGGGGTGGAGCGGACCATCGGGCGAAGTCCTCCGCATCGATCGCGCCCTGATCAATCTCGATTCCGCCGCGTTGCGACGTGGTTCCTTCGAGATCGACACCGCGGAGGTCGACGGCATGCTGGTGCGTCTGGCCGAAGACGCCTCGGATCCCGGTCGGTTCAGCATCCTCTCGCTGGAACCCGGACTCGGTGAAGGTGGAAAGCCTCCGGACCGGATCATGGTGACCGACTTCGAACTGCAGATGGGCAACGACACCGACGGCACCTGGGAGCGGACCGGAAGCCTCGGACTCGCGGGAGAACTCATCGCGGTACCGGGCAAGTTGAGGATGTTCGAGTTCGAGTTCGTCACGAAGAAGACGGAGGAGGAACCCGGACAGTCCGTTCTCAAGGGTGAACTGGACACCGGTTCGCTGGCATTCAACGCCTCAATCGACGACCTGATGGTGCAGTCCAACCTGCTCGGCATGATGCCGATGGAACTGCGCAGCACCGCCCAGGCCATGGAACTCCAGGGACACATCGACCGCATCGAGACGGCATGGGACGGCGAGCGTGACCTCTACGCCTCGATCACCCTCGCGGAAGCGGAGATGATGATTCCCGACATCGACGACGAGATCGACTGGTCGAGGCTGGACGAGGGTGCGGTCTCCCCGACGAACACCCCGCCGATCATGGAGGTGCAGTCCGGCCTGCTCACGCTCGAGAACGACCGGATCACGCTGGAGGACTTCAAGGGTCGCCTCCGGAGCGAGGACCCGGACATCGACGAGATTCCGGTCACGCTCGATTTCGAGATGGACCTCGCCCCTGTCGTGGAACAGCGTCTCGACTGGAGCCAGAGCCGCGAGATCGCATCACAGGTCTTCGGCGTCGCCCCGTTCGCAATGCTGCTCACGGTTCCGGACTTCGAGATCCGAAGCGACGGTGCCGGCGTGATCCTGCCCACCCCGGCAGCCAGGACCATCAGCCAGTTCGGTGTCGAAGAGTGGCTCCTGGACATCGAGGTCGACATCGTCAGGGACCCGCCCACGACGGACGAATCGGGAGCGTTCATCCCGGGACAGGCGATCACCACCGGCAAGGTCCGGGTCGAGAACGGCAAGGGTCGCTACTCCCGCTTCCCCTATCCACTCGAGAACGTCAGGGCCCACATCGACTTCGACGACGAGGCGGTCTACATCAGGAGTCTGGTCGGCAACGGACCCAACGGCGGCACGATCAGTGCAACGGGGTCGATCATCGATCCCGGTCCTGCGGCCGAGATCAAGGTGAACCTGCATGGTTCACAAGTGCCGGCCGACAACGTCTTCAGGAATTCACTCCACAGCTGGAGGCTGCGGACCTGGGATCGTTTCTTCGATCGGCATGCGGAGGCCAGACTCCGGGAGGCCGGCGTGCTTCCCGACCAGGAGGACGTTGACCGAGCGAAGCGGGAACGAGGCGAGGTCCTCAGGCAGCTGGCCGGAGACGAACTTGACGAGGGTGATCGCACCGCTCTGCTCGGAAGGTCGAAGCGACTCAAGCGGATCATCGACGCCGGACCGTTCGTCCTCGGCGGCATGTTCGACTTCGACCTGCTCGTCAGCAGCGAGGCCGGGGTGGGCAAGCCGGTCGACCTGACCGGGACCATCACGATCCTCGAAGGTGACGTGTTGCTCAACGACTTCCCCTTCCCCACGCACGTGCTGACATCGACGATCACGCTGGAACCGGACATGATTCGCCTCGGGGACGGGATCCAGTTCACCACACCCGATGGTGGGAACGGACTGATCAGGGGTTCGATCAAGACGGAGACCTCCACCGAGAACGACACCGCCAGCATCCAACCGGACATCTCCTTCGCCGCCATCGATGTCTCGATCACACCGGCACTCCTCGCTGCACTGCCTCCAGGCGAGGAGGACGCACCGGAGAACCCCCTGGACTGGCCCGGACGCTGGCATTCGGAAGCCGCGGTCGCTCTGAAGGCCCTGGGCATCAAGGGTCAGGTCGATCTCGAAGGCACATGGCTTGCCACGGAGGAGAACGAGGATCCGGAGCTCAGCTTCGATGCACGACTCGAGGATGGCTCGATCACCCCGGACCTTTCGATGCAGGAGTTCTTCGTGCGCGCGGGATTCGAATGGCCGGAAGGTTTCATCCTCGATGACTGCTCTGCGAAGATCCACCTCGACTCCACGATCACGAGGATGACCGACTTCAGCGGCCATCGACGTGGCGGGGTGGTCACCGCCGACGGCTACATCTCCAGAACGGGCAATGAACAGGCACTGCATGTGGCGTTCAGGAACATCGAACTCGAGGCGTACCTGCTCGACCTCGTTTCGGAGGACGTCGAGGAGGAGGCGCGCACGCTCTGGGACAGGTTCGACCCTCGTGGTCGGTTCGATGCGGATCTCGACTGGTCGCGGGACGCACTGGACGAGACCCGTTCACTGGTCGTCGCCCGCCCGGGGAAGCTGACCCTCGACATGGACGGCACCGATGTCGACATCGAGACCCGGAACGGCGAGTTCAGGATCACGCCGGAACGGCTGGAGGGCCGGGACATGATCCTCTCCCTGGACACCCCCGAGTTCCATCACGGCATGGCGCTGATCGACTGGACCTCCGAACGAGGGCCGGGCGAGGAGACCCTCTCGATTGCAGGCGGGGTCGAGGGCGGACGCTTCGAATCGCCCGTGATCCCCGTGCTTCTCGACCTCTTCGGAGCCCGAAGAGTGCAGGCCTCCTGGCTTGAGATGCAGCCCTCCGGTGGATTCGAGGCGACCTACGAGTACTTCGACTCCGAGACCGTGGAGAGCGACTACCTGGTCGAGATCACACCGGAGGACATCGAGGCCACCATCACCGAGGATCGCATCTCGGCGCGGATCAAGGACGGCACGGTCCGGATCCAGCCCGGTCTGGTCTCCCTGGACGGCATCGTGGCCGCGATCCCTGCGCCGGGCGAGATCGACATCGACGGCACGGTGACCATCGGGGAACGAATCAGTCTCGATCTCGCGATGAACTACGAGCTCGAACGACTGCCCGAGGGAAGCAGCGACTACTTCACGACCCCGCTCTCGACCGGCTTCAAGGCGGTCGATTTCAACAGCGAGGGACCGTTGAGGGTCTCCAACGGCCTGATCAGGGGTGTCTGGAAACAGGACGCCTCGATCAACGATCCGGAGCTCTACGAATTCAAGGCGGACCTCTCCTTCGAAGGCGCACGCTTCACGGCCGGCCCGGAGTTCGACCACTTCGACGGCGGCACGAGGCTTGAACTCGTCGCACGCATGGATCCGGAAAGAAAGCTCCGGAGCGAACTCTCCGCCCCGATCATCGGGACCGGTATCGATGTCGAGGGCAGGAAGGTGACCGAACCTCGAGCGAACATCCTGATCGAAGGTGACGACCGACTCCTCATCAAGGACATCTCGGGCGACATCGCAGGCGGCCGCACCGTCGCCGAGATCGAGATCGACATGGCCCTGGGCACATGGGAGCTCGAACTGGATCTCGAGGATGCCTCGCTGCAGGAACTCACCCGGGTCCGCGACGACGAACCGGTGGACGGCACGATCGGGCGTGTCCTGGGCAACGTCAGGCTCTTCGGGATCCTTGACGAACCGGAGTCCAAGCGAGGACGGGGACGCCTGATCGTCGTCGACGGCCAGATGACCAACTCCCCCCTCACCTTGAGCATCGTGCAGCTCTCGCAGCTCATGCTGCCGGTCAGCGACAGCCTCGAGTTCGGGGAGGTCGGCTTCACGGTGGACGGTGACCGGATGGTCTTCGATGAGTTCCAACTGAGCTCCCCAAGCCTCCAGCTGGATGGCGAGGGCGAGATGTCGATGACCGACTGGCAGCTTGCCCTCAGACTCTCGCCAAGGGGAACCGTGCCCATCCTGAGCGACCTTATCGGCGGTGTGACCAGCACCTTCTTCGCAATCGACATCGGGGGGACCCTCGGAGCACCGGAAGCAAGGCTCGAGGCCTTGCCGCTGTTCGGAGGACCGGCGAGAATAGACAGTCCGGCCCCCGGGGACAGCACGCCTGAAACCGAAGGCACGACCGAGCCGCCCGACGGCGGTCCAGGTTGATCCGTATCCTCCCCTGACCATCCATCCGGAGCTTCGCAACCATGCGACGTCGCAATGACGGCACGATCGAACCCAACTGGCTCGCCGAAGAGGTCGTCAAGCGCCTCGATGGTGCCTCACCGAAGGATGCACGCCAGATCGGCGAGATGCTGGCAACGACCCTCAAGCTCCTGTCCGACGAACCGGATCTCGGACAACTCAAGCTGATGAATCATGCCTTGAAGGAGATGCGGTACGCCTACCTGATCTTCAACCAGTACACGGGGATCAGGAAGGTCTCGATCTTCGGCTCCGCGCGCACCCCGGAGGACCACCCCGACTACGTCGCCGCCCGTTCCTTCGGGCGAAAGATGGCGGAGTCCGGGTGGATGGCGATCACCGGTGCCGGTGACGGCATCATGAAGGCCGGGCACGAAGGACCCCAGAGAGAGGCCTCCTTCGGCCTGTCCATCCGACTCCCCTTCGAGACGACCGCGAACGATGTCATCGAAGGCGATGCGAAGTTGATCAACTTCCGCTACTTCTTCACCCGGAAGCTCATGTTCGTGAGTCATTCCGATGCGATCGCGGTCTTCCCCGGTGGATTCGGCACCCAGGACGAACTGTTCGAGAGCCTGACGCTCATGCAGACCGGCAAGAGCAGCATCGTCCCGGTGGTGCTGGTCCAGGGCGAGGGTTCCGACTACTGGCAGCAGTGGGAAGAGGGCGTCGCCGCCAACCTCCTCGAATGCGGATGGATCAGCCCCGAGGATCCCGGCCTCTACTTCATCGCGGAGAACGTCGACCAGGCCGTCGAACATGTCCTGCAGTTCTACCGTCGATACCGTTCCTCACGATACGTGGGGGACCGTCTGGTCCTGAGGATCGATTCACCGCTCACGGAGGAACAGGTCGCGGCACTCGAGGACGAGTTCAAGGATCTGGTGGCAAGCGGAGGATTCGAGCAGTCCGGTCCGCTTCCGGGCGAGGACACCCACCTCGAACTGCCACGCATCCACTTCCATCACACCCGAAGGGCGTTCGGCCTGACCAGGAGACTGATCGACAGGATCAACGAGATGCCCGGGAGCGACGACAAGTGAGCACGACTTCCTGGACGACTGGAGCATTGCTGTTGCTCCTGCTTGCCGGAGGTTGCAAGCCGAAGACCGTGGTCCAGGCACCACCGGTCAGGACGTTGTCGATGGAAGGGCTCCCGAGAAGCGGCGCATCCCAGACCGGACTCGAACTGCTCACTTGGCACGTCCAGGAATCCCCGGAACTCGACGAGATGCTCGAGACCCACGCGGGACACGCCTTCCAGACCAAGAACCAGGAGCAGCTCGAGAGGAACGCGATGATGCTGCTCAAGACCGAGGAAGACGTGCTTGCCACGCTCCTCCAGGATCTCGGCGGAATCAATGCCTCGATGAGCGCCTGGTGCGGACAGGTCATCGACTGGCAGGACCTCCGCGACATCAGGTTCAGGAGTCATGTCCTGAACATCGATGGACAGCGCACCATCCTCGACGGAGGTCGGTTCGGCATCGCGACCCGCGCGTGGGTCGAGCCGACGCTCGCCGGAGCCCGGATGCACGTGGAACTCGTGCCACGATTCCAGCAGGAACGCGGCCCCTATTCCTCGATTCTGATGAGGGAACGACCGAAGAGCCGGTTCGTGGAGCAACTTGCCAGGAACATCGACCTGGAACCGGGCGAGGTGCTGCTGCTGACCTGCCACGGACGCCCGCCCGCACCCGAACCCCCACCACCATTCGTGGGTCCTCCGATCGGGGAGGATCCCGATCCGGATGACGACCCGTCCCTCGACTCCCGGATCCCGTCGCCGGGAACACGAGCCGAACACATGGAGAAGATCGGACACGCGTTGTTCGAACTTCGGGGCGAATCGCCGGAGCGGATCATCCTCGTCCTGGTGCCGAGGGTGCCCGCAACGATGCTTCCCCCACCGACCACCAACCGTGAACGCCGCGCCTCGGCGGACGTGGAGTCCTCCCCATGACCAGACCGACCGTCATCTCACGTCCGATGCGCAAGACCAGGTTCTCCAGGACGAGAACCCGGAAGGTTCCGCCGATCTCGATGGTCCCGACCCTCCTGACCCTCGGCAACCTCATCTGCGGCTTTGCCGCGATCCACTATGCGGCGAAACCGGTCGGTCCGACGTCCATCTTCGAATGGAGCACGCTCACCGTCTCCGGCATCCTGATCTTCATCGGTATGTTCTTCGATGCGATCGACGGCTCGGTGGCGCGACTCACCAAGTCCACGAGTGACGTGGGCGCGATGCTCGACTGCCTCGCCGACATCGTGACCTTCGGCGTGGCACCCGCATTCATGATGCTGAGGCTGGTCGATGTGTACTACGGTGCGGATGCCACCCAGGGAACCCTGATCGGGCCGGATGCGGACGATGTCTTCGCCAAGGCGATCTGGGGCACTGCCGCGGTCTACCTCTGCTGTGCGGCACTTCGGCTTGCCCGGTTCAGGGTCGAGACCCCCTCCGACGACATCGAATCACACCGGTTCTTCGATGGCCTGCCGACTCCCGGAGCCGCGGGTGCGGTGGCGAGCCTGATCGTCCTGCACCAGCACCTGCTTGCGAAGAGCCCCGATGCGTCGAGCAGCGCGGTCTTCGAGAAGGCCTTCGCACTCGGGATCCCCTTCGTCACGCTGCTCTGTGCGATCGCCATGGTCTCCAGGATCCGGTACGCCCATTTCGTGAATCGATACCTCGCACCGAAGAGGGACTTCAGCTACATGGCACGGGTGATCGTGCCGATAGTCTTTGTCAGCAACTGGCCGCAGATCACCCTGGCGGTGGGATTCACCGCCTACGCACTCTCCGGTCCGATCTCCAGCCTCGGTCTGATGCGCGCGAACTCCAGGCAACGAAGGGAATCGACCGAATGACGGACACCTCGACGACGACGGGCCGGTTCGGCAGGTTCGGGGGCCGCTACGTGCCGGAGACCCTCTTCGCCGCCCTCGACGAACTCGAACAGGCGTACATCGAGGCTGCTGCCGACGAGGCGTTCCGTGTCGACGTCGAGACGATCCTCCGTGATTTCGTGGGACGCGAGACCCCGTTCCATGCGGCGGACCGACTCTCCGACGAGATCGGTGGCGCACGCATCTGGCTGAAGCGGGAGGATCTCGCGCACACCGGTGCCCACAAGATCAACAACACGATCGGACAGGCACTCCTCGCGAAGAGAATGGGCAAGAGCAGGATCATCGCCGAGACCGGTGCCGGGCAGCACGGAGTCGCGACCGCGACCGCGTGCGCCAGGCTCGGTCTCGAGTGCGAGGTCTACATGGGTGCGGAAGACGTCAGGCGACAGGCACTCAACGTCTTCCGGATGAAGCTCCTCGGCGCAAAGGTGCATACCGTCGAAAGCGGATCGAGGACCCTCAAGGACGCGACCAACGAGGCGATGCGTGACTGGATGGGATCCGTCGGAGCGACGCATTACATCCTCGGCTCCGTGGTGGGACCGCATCCCTTCCCCACGATCGTCCGGGACTTCCAGTCGGTGATCGGACGGGAATGCAGGGCCCAGTGCCTCGAACGGATCGGCGGACTGCCGGACATGATCGTGGCCTGCGTTGGTGGAGGCTCGAATGCCGCCGGGATCTTCCACCCCTTCGTCGGTGACGAATCGGTGCAGCTCCACGGCATCGAGGCTGGTGGTCGTTCCGAGGATCCGGGACAGCACGCCGCTCCACTCGCACATGGCGAACCGGGCGTCCTCCACGGCTCGCTCTCCTACGTCCTCCAGGATGAATGGGGGCAGACCATGCCGGTCCATTCCTGTTCGGCCGGACTCGATTACCCGGGTGTCGGTCCTGAGCATTCCTGGTGGAAGGACTCCGGTCGGGTGACCTACTCGTCGATCGACGACCACGAGGCGCTCGAAGCCTTCCAGCTCTTCTCGAGGGCGGAAGGGATCATCCCCGCACTCGAGACCGCGCACGCCGTCGCCGGCGGCATCGGGCTGGCGAGAGAGCTGGACTCCTCCCGCAATCTCGTGATCAACGTGTCGGGCCGAGGGGACAAGGACGTGGTCGAGGTGATGCGACTCCTCGGCGAATCCTGAAGGACCTACGATCAGGATCGTTCGCGGGGAACGAGATCGATGGGGCGATCAGACCAGAAGCATCGCGGGCTTCTCGATCAACTGCTTCAGGGTCTGCAGGAACCGAGCGGCCATCGCGCCGTCGATCACCCGGTGATCGAGGCTCAGGGTGGCCGTCATCCGAACGCCGGGCACGACTTCACCGTCGCGAACCACCGGTTGTTCAAGCGCCGCACCACAGGCGAGGATCGCGCTGTTGGGCGGGTTGATGATCGCGGTGAAGTGGTCGACACCGAACATTCCGAGGTTGGAGATCGTGAACGTCGAGTCGGACATGTCCTCGATGCCGAGGCCCCGAGTCCGGGCCTTCTCGGCGAGGGCGCGGGCCGAAGCCCCGATGTCGGCGACGGAAAGGCGGTCCGCATCGCGGATGGTGGCGACCACCAGCCCCCCACCACGTTCCTCGGGCAGTGCGATCGCAACACCGACGTTGATGCCGGGATGGAACTGGATCCGATCACCGCCGAAGCTCGCGTTGAAGTAGCGATGTTCGTGGATCGCGAGTGCGGATGCACGGACGATGAAGTCGTTGACCGAGACCTTGAGTCCCTGGGGTGCCAGTCGTTCATTGACCTGCGCACGCACCGCGACCAGCGGTTCCATGTCGAAACTCATGGAGACCTGGTAGTGCGGAATGGTCGTCTTGCTCTCGACGAGGCGACGAGCGATCGTCTGCCGCATGCCGCTGAGCGCCTCTTCGCCACCCGAGAGCATCGAAGGTGCCGAACCGGGCGCGAGGGCGGGTGCGCCACCCGTCGCGGGCTGTGCCGCGATCACGGCGAGAACATCACGCTTGATGATCCTGCCACCAGGACCGCTGCCCTGGATGCGGGAGAGTTCGATGCCGTGCTCACCGGCGATCCGACGTGCGACGGGGCTCGCCTTCAG
>JAKVBQ010000011.1 GCA_022447205.1 Phycisphaerales bacterium | reverse complement strand
GGTCGAGTCCCCCTACAGCTACGTCGAGGCGAACGTCACCATCGACGGCGTCCGGCATGAACGCGTGGGTCTCAGGAAGAAGGGCTTCATCGGTTCCCAGGACAAGGAACGTCCATCCTTGAAGGTGAAGCTCGACTACACCGAAAAAGGCCATGACATCGGTGGCGTGAACACCCTCACCTTCAACAACAACAAGCAGGACCGAAGCCTGCTGAGCCAGTACCTGACCTACGGAATCTTCGATGCAGCCGGCTCACCCGGATCACGTTGCGGCTACGCCCAGGTGATCGTCAACGGGCGGAATCTCGGCGTCTACAGCCATGTCGAAAGTGTGAAGCCGACACTTCTGGAGCGTGAATTCGGCAGCGCGGATGGCGTCCTGTACGAGGGAACCGTCACCGACTTCTATCCGGAATGGGAGGACAGCTTTGAGCTCAAGAGCGGATCCCGGAAGAAGGGACGCCGGAAGATCGAGCAGCTCGTCAAGGCGATCAATCCCGACGGCGGAAAGGTCGTGCTTGAAGGTGGAACACTCACGAGAGTGTCGGTCCCGAACGACGACTCCGACGATTTGACCTGGTTCCTGAACGATTTCGACGACAGTGCCTGGCGCAAGGGTGTCGGGGGAACCGGATACGAGACTCAGTCGGGCTACGAGCGGATGATCGGCCCGAATCTCGACGTCCGTGATGCGATGTTCGATGAAGCCGGCTCCGTCCACGTGCGCATCCCCTTCAAGATCGACGACTTGGATGCGATCAGGAACGGAGGGGACCTCACGCTCGGCATGCGCTTCGACGACGGGTTCGTCGCCTACCTCAACGGCGAGGAGATCGCACGAGCCAACGCGCCGACCGATGTCGCCTGGAATTCGATCGCGACCGGGCCGAACTCCGACGGCGCCGCGGTACGGTTCGAGAGGTTCAAGCTGGGAGAGAAGAGCTCGCTCCTCCGCGAAGGAGAGAATCTCCTTGCGATCCAGGTCTTGAACGTCGCCCGCGACAGCACCGACCTGCTGTGCGTCGCGGAACTGACCGTCGACGACCATGACATCATCGATTCGATCTGGGAACTCGTGGACGAGGATGCCTTCTACCGGTTCTGGGCCCTCGAGGGACTGCTGAGCTTCTGGGACGGCTATTCCGGCAACCGAAACAACTTCTTCATCTACCTCGATCCGGAGAGCGGGAAGTTCCGCTTCATGCCCTGGGGCACCGATGCCCTGTTCGAGACGTACGGCCCGCTCGGGGAGGATCGATCGAGTCCGCGTTCGGTCAGGACCCAGGGACTCATCGGTCAACGCCTGTATCAGGACCCGGACGCGCGTCGACGCTATGCCGAGGAACTTCGGCTGCTGCTCGATGAACACTGGGACGAGGAGGCGATGATCGCCGAGACCGAACGAGTCGAGGCGATGCTGGCCCCCCATCTCTGCCGGTCCCAGGAATTCGAAGTCGACTACGGCGGGCTGCGGGACTTCATCAGGACCCGCAGGGAGGTCGTCGAGGCGGAGATCGCGGGCGGCGAGATGCCGGAGTGGCCCGCACCGGCCGCCGGGCCTGCATTCATCGGCCCGGGAGGATTCGGACCCGGTGAATCCGATGCGGAATCCGATCCATTCATCGCAGCGAAGAACGGGGACATCGACAATCTCCGAAGGCACCTCCGCGACGGCACGGATGTGAACTTCTCCGAACCCGGTCGAAACTCACTCCTGAACATGGCCGCCATGGGTGGTGATCCCGAGACCATCGCGTTCATGGTCCGACGGGGCGCGAAGACCGACATCCGGAACGATGATGGCGGCACCCCGCTGCACTCGGCCGCCTTCCTCGGGAACACCGAGGCGATCAGGGCCCTGCTCGAGGCCGGTGCGGACATCAATGCACGAAACCAGCGGGGCGAAACACCCCTGATGGTCGCAAGCGCACCCTGGAACGATGACCTCGCGTTGATCGTCGAGTTCGTCAAAGTCGTGGTCGGTCTTGAACAGACCCTCGAGGATGTGCGACGCAATCGACCGGCGGGCGCACGCCTGCTCGAGGAGTCCGGCGGAACAGCCGCTGTCCCGGAGATGGAGGAAGGCAAGATCGGCTTCGCCGACAATGCACTGCGAGAGGCGATCCGTTCAGGTGACATGGACGCGCTGCAGACGGCGATCACCGCCTCCGATGATCTCGATCAACGGGATGAGATGGGCATCACGCCGCTGAACTGGGCGGCATTGACCGACAACCTTGATGCACTGCGAACACTGCTCGAATCGGGTGCCGACATCGACGCCACCAACGATGATGGCGGAACGCCCCTGCATGCGGCGGCGTTTCTGGGAAGGATCAGGATCGTGGAGGCCCTGCTCGAGGCCGATGCGGACACCAGCCTCAGGAACCGCGATGGAGGCACCGCACTTGAGGGTGCCTCGGTGCCGTGGGGCCCCTGGATCTCGGGCATCATCGACTGGGTCAACAGGGAGCTGCGGCTCGATCTCGACATCGACGAGGTCAAGGACGGACGAAGACAGTCCGCCGCGCTCATCGATGCCATGAACAGGATGCGCGAGGATCAGGCGTCGGAGGAGTCGAACAACGGCTGACCGATGACGTCCATCCTCGGCTCGATGCCGAGGCCGGGTGCATCCGGAGCGGACATCCGACCGTCGATCCGTCGAGGCGCACCCTCCGCGGTCGACACCGTGACGTAGGAGTTGAAGTCGGTCGCCGTGAAGAGAAGCTCCGTCGGGGTGCTGTGCGCGAGATGGGAGATGGCGGCAGTGACGATGTCACTCCCCCACGCATCCTCGATCGTCATCGCGATGCCGCGTGCCGCACAGAGATCCCTCGCCCGACGCGCCTTCGTCAGGCCGCCGAACTTCCCGATCTTGATGTTGACCACGTCCATCGCATCGTCACGCAACGCCCGGACCAGCGAATCGAGATCCTCGATCGACTCGTCCATCACGAAGGGGTGATTCGTCCTGCGACGAATCGACAGGCACTCCTCGTAGGTGCGACACGGCTGTTCGATGTAGACGTCGAGATCCGAGACCCCGCGGACCACGCGCGCCGCCTCGTGGGGAAGCCAACCGGTGTTTGCGTCGGCGACCAGGATGTCACCGGGTCGCAGGACCTCCGAACAGGCGTGGATGCGGGCGATGTCGGTTTCGACGTCGCTCCCCACCTTCAACTGGAAGCGGCGATAGCCCTCGTCACGGTACCCCCCGATGTTCGAAGCCATCGCATCAGGTGCATCCTGTGAGATCGCTCGATAGAGGACGAAGTCCTCGCCGCAGCGCCCGCCAAGAAGCGTGACCAACGGAAGTCCGGTGGACTTGCCGAGCAGATCCCAGCAGGCCATGTCGATCGCGCTCTTGACGTAGGGATGCCCCTTGAGCGCGGCATCCATGGTTCGGGACACCACGTCGACGTCGCGAGGATCGAGTCCGATCAGCGCCGGTGCCAGCTCCGCGATCCCGGCGCGTGCACCGGCGGCGTAGGACGGCAGGTAGACCGGCCCCAGTGGCGTGATCTCCCCGAACCCGACCGATCCCTCATCAGTCTCGATCCGGACCACGGTGCTGTCGAAGACGGTGACCGACTTGCCCCCCGACCAGTTGTAGCTTCCCTCGTGGAGGGGCAGGTCGACCTGGAATGCCTGGATGCGCGTGATCTTCATGATGGATGTGGATCCGTTGCTGGTTGGAAGGTCAGTCAAGCATGGACTCGCCGGAGACGTCGGCGAGGGTGTGGATCGTCAGGTGGATGAACGACTCCTGCTCACCGGCGTCCTCGAAGAAGAGCGACCAGTCCACGTCGAACTGCATCGCAGTCTGCATGTCGGGAATCTCCAGCCATGCCGTTCGACGATCGGGCGACAACCGGACTCCATCGACCGCCATCGAGGTGATCCCCGCCTTGCCGGTGTTGATGTCGTACTGCAACGAACCGTAATTCCCGGTCCATTCGTAGTTCCAGGCCTCGACCGAGAAGGCATCGACGAGATCCTCGTCGGGCGTCGCGATCGGTGCATTGAAGTAGACCACCAGGCCGTCACGGACGGCCCGGACACCGAGCGGCATGGGCAGGACCGTCTCGCTGCGTCGCACTCGATAGAAGCCGCCCGGTTCCGTCTGGTTCGACGACCACCCGAAGAGACCGCAGAGATAGAGATCACCATCCGCGGGATTGAAACGACCTCGCATCGCTCCGGTGGGGAGCTTGATCGGGAGCGGCACGATCCCACCCTGGTGAATGCCGGCGATCTCGTCCTCGAGGATCAGGTAGACCTCCCCTGTTCCGTAGGAGATGCCGAGCAGTCGTCCGGCCAGGTCACCCCAGGTGTCCATGGGCACCCGAACCTGTGCACTTGGCGAACGATCGACCGTGGGATGGATCCAGCAGAGCGGTGGGTCGTAGTCCGGTCGAGGTTCGAGATCCAGGCGACTGCCGCTCCAGTTGTTCCCGTAGAAACCACCGGGAACGATCCGATTGATCCGATTCGCGGGCGTCCAGTGTCCTTCCTGGTCGGAACAGAAGACGACGCCATCCGCATCGACCCACAGTCCGTTGGGAGCGCGGTAACCGGACGCGATGATCTCGCTCGTGCTGCCGTCCGCCGACATCCTGATCGTGGTTCCATGCTGCGGATGGGAGGCCACCTTCGCATGCCGAGCACCCTTCATGTAGTAGAGGTTGCCACGTGCATCAACCTGCAGTCCGCTCACCGGCTCATGGAAGTGCGGTGCATTCATGGTGTCGACGTTGAACGCCTCGTACCGATCGGTCTCGCGATCACCATCGAGATCGACCAGACGGGTCACCTGGTCACGACCGACCACGAGGACCTCCTCGCCACGGGTCTTCAACCCGAGAGGCTGGCTCAAGCCACTCGCGATCCGCTGCCAGGCGAGCTCGTCGAGATCGGCGTCGAGGCCGTCCACGATCCATACATCACCGTTCCAGGTGGAGATCGCCGCAGATCGACCGCCATCGAGAAAGTCGAAATCACCGAACCGCATCCAGGAGAGCCAGGGGTTGTCCACCGGCCATGAGATGCGATCCATGACGAAGGACTTCGGTTGCGCCGGTCGGTACCGGACGATCGACTCGTAGAACTCGGGCAGATCCTCGGCCCGACCGAACCATTCAAGGAGTTCGCCACCGACCTCGGAGTCGACGGGATCGGGTGAGATGACGATTGCACCATCCACGATGTCGATGTCGCCGGTCAGTCCACGAATCGCCACCGCCTCGACCAGCGCACCACCGCTTCCTGAAGCCAGCGCCATCAGCTCGTTGCTGGAGAGCACGCGCTGGATGATCCGCATGCCTCCGATCGAACCGACGAACCAAGGTCGGGCGGGGAAGTTCACCGCCGTGAATCCGAAACGAACAACCGCACCGGGCAGGGTGTTCTGGGGAGCCAGTTCCTTGCCGGCTTCCTCCTCCCCATCGACCCAGAGCGTCACCCTTCCCGATGACGGTTCCCAGGTGAAGGCCACGTGATGCCAGTCGCCATCGGCGATTTCGGTCTCCCCGCAGACCGCGCCCACCCAACCCACGTCGTAACAGAGCCGGCCACCACGGATGAAGAACGTCTTGCCATCCGGAACCCAGGGACCATCGGGGTTCGCCTGGGAGAAGATCGTGCCATCCTCCGACGTCCGGATCCAGGCCGCGACAGTGAGGGGCGTGTCAAGGAACTCAAGCGCAACACCGTTGTTCCAGACCGCCTGCCCTTCCCCATCGAATTCCAGCGCACGTTCACCGACCTCGACGCCATCGAGGTCCAGCCCTTCGCCCTGACCTGCATGCCGACTCGAGACGATGCCCTCCTCGACATCCCAACCGGCAAGGAGTCTCGGCTCCTCACCCGTCGCCCAGTCGATCAACACCACGGATTCATCCAACCAGCCGGTGGTGCCCTTCATTGGTGTACCGTCATCGAGCACGATACGCGCACTCTGTCCGGGGCTCAGCGAGCGGATCACACGTTCAGGCTCCGAATCGGGGCCATGCGTGACGAGCCGTCGATCATCGGACGCTCCGCTGTCGAACTCGAGTTCGCCCTCAAGGGTCAGTCGTTGTGGCCAGACCGCTTCGGAGCCTTCATTCCAACCGCCGGCGAGCAGAGCGGGTTCGGTGCTGTTGGTGCGGTTGGCAAGGGCTCGATAGGCGGGCAGGGTCGTCTCGTTGACGGGTGCGATCAGCAGCCGGATCTGCCCCGCCCCTTCGGGCAGCGCCTGCTCGACCGGGATCTTGACGTCTTCCCGAGCGGTGAGTGGCGGTGAGACGCTGATCACCAGACGGCCCTCGTCATCCAATCCGAGGGAAGAGCCGGCGAAACCGAGTCGCCTTGGATTCCAGTCGGTGTGGATTCCCTTGGCGTGCACCATCAGGACCGGCTTGCCATCCTTGCGAAAGAGGTACTCGGTCCCGTGCTCGGGTGCCCCCCCATCGGGCAAGTCCCGGACGTCTTCCGCCGAAAGTGTCACGCCGTCCTCGAGCTCGAGCATCTTCAGATGAAAGGGCTCCGTGACGTCATGGAACTCGAGCGAACGAGTCCAGGCGAAGAGGTCTCCATCCTGCTCCCCACCCGGTCGCTCAAAGACCCGGCTGTCACCGACCGTGTAGTGGAACAGGAGCCCGTCCTCATCACGGACCAGCCCCTTCCAACGCCCATGGTCGGTCGGAAGCGGTCCGTACGGAACCGCTCTTGGATCCTCGAATGGGGCCTTGTCACCATGCGTGATCCCGGGACCAGCGGATGTCGTGAAGGCGGTCTCCCCTGCGATACCAGGCCAGACACCATGAGGACCGTCGTAGACGATCCCCTTGAGTGCGACGAAGTCTCCCGTCCAGGCCGCAACCCAGCGGAGTTCCGCGGTGTCGAAGAGCATCGCATGCCGTCCGGACGCATCCAGTGGAACCGCGATCCCCTTGGGTGCGATGTTGTCCGGCGTGACTTCGACCACCGCCGAGAGGAAGGGGCCGTAGTCCATGTCGTTCCAGGGTTCGCCGGTGCGTTGACGTGGCGAGTCAACCTCCTGACCGCTGGTGCCTGGACGAGGCCCTTCCGCGTGGAGACACATCCCGTCAATCGGCGCGATCGACAGGAACAAGCATGTCAGGAAGAGGGCACGATGAGATCCGAGCATGACAGCCTCCGGGTGTGGTCTGGTACGTGCAGGGTACCGCACACTTCGCTGTTGCAACCACGAACGCGGATCATCATGACCAGCGCCAAATGACGGGCAATGCCATATGAAGAACGCCGCCAGCCCCTGGGGACTGGCGGCGTGAATGGATCAGGTTCGGGTCAGTGAATCGATGCTCAGGCGCGGCGCCTGCGAGCAACGAGTCCTCCAAGGCCGAGAAGCGCGAGCGCGCCAGGAGCGGGAACCTCGGTGACCACGAAGTTCAGGTCCCAGTTGTCGGTGCTCGGACCGGTTTCCTGGGCCCAGAAGGTGTAGGTTCCGGCACCCAGCGGGCCGGAGAAGCCCTGACTGGCCGCGCCGTTCCCCATGTCCTGCAGGATGTCATTGCCGACATTGTTGATTCCGGGGAGGGTGTACCCGAGCAGCGTGGTGGGATCAGCGTTTTCCGGTGACGTCGGGAAGACCGAACCTTCGGCAACACCGATGAACCCGAGATTCGTCTCGGGATCGGTCTCGAAGGCATCCAGAATGATCGCACTCAGCTGGTAGCCCACGGCGACCTCGAACGTGAAGTACTCACGATCCTGATTGCCGCCATTGGCTTCCGCACCAACCGTGGTGAAGATCACGTGATTGTTCACGCCCTTGGTGAAGAGCTGGGTGGGGTTCAGGTAATCACCGGAGAGGTCTCCGTCGATCGCTTCGTCCCACATCAGGTCCGCCGAGGCAGTGGTAGCCGCAAGAGCCACTGCAGCAGTGGCGCAAATGACAAGTTGCTTATTCATTTTCATCAGTCCTTTTCTACCGAAACATGCGCCCCAAAGAGTGCAGGTTCAACCACGACGGCGCCGTGCCGAGATGCCGGCAAGACCGATGAGTGCCAGAGCGCCGGGAGTCGGCGTGACGACGAAGTTCAGGTCCTGGGTCGTGAGCTCAGCACCACCCTGACGGATCCAGAAGGAATAGTCGCCAGGTCCGAGCGCGCCGGTGAAACCGATGGAGCCGGGACCCTGACCCATTGCCGGGAGGATGTCCTCGCCGACGAAGGTCTCACCGTGGTGCACGTAGCCGAGGAGCTGCGTGACATCGGGGTTCGCAGGGTCGACGCTGAAGTAGTCGCCGGTGACGACACCGAGGAAGCCGAGGTCGTCGTTGGAAATCCAGTCGTCAAGGATGATTGCGGAAAGCTCGTCACCTTCAGCGATCGTGAACGTGAAGAACTTGCTGATACCGGACTGGGTGTCACAGATCATGTTGTTCGAACCGACGCTCAGTTCACCGAAGTCTGTCGTGTTGAATCGATCGGTCGAAAGCGAACCGTCGACGTCCTCGTCCCAGACGACATCAGCCAGGAGGGAGGTGGAAGCCGCAAAGGTGGCGACTCCTGCAAGAAATACTGTGGTCTTATTCATGAGTTCTACTCTTCTCTTCTCTTAAAACTTTCTTCCCAAATCAGACATCAACGCCCCATTTGCAAGAGCGCCTCACAAGCGCTCGGGAGCAACGAAAAACCTGCACTGCACGCAAAAGCGGGCAGAGACAAGCTCGCCGATTCCTTCCCATGTCCCAGAGTCCCCTCCCAAGGAGACTTCCTTCAGAATTTGCAGACGGGTGCCGGCAGGCCGGCCGCGCTGAAAATTCTCTCTCACCTGAGAGGTTAAATGCAGCAGGAGACTGGCTCAAGGCTTGAATTCGAGTTTTCAAGAATTGGCTGCCACCCAGGCAATCAAATACATCGGGCAGAGTGCCGGGACGGCAAAATCACCGCTCACAAGGAGCTGAAGGCTCTTTTCTGAGTGAACTCGGGCCAAGGCCCACCGAGAGGGCGAGGCCCTCCCAAGCTCCATTTCAGGCCGGTGTCACCACTCGGGGCCGCCCGTATAGCGGCCGAAGACGTCCGCCATCGCCTGAACCATCTCGCCGAGCGTGCAGCACTTCAGGGCGCCTTCGACGAGGGATTCCATCACGTTCTCACCGTTCCGAGCAGCCGCCCTGATCCCATCAAGGGCTCGCGCGGTCTCCTCATCGTCACGATCGCGACGGAATCGAGCAAGGCGATCGCACTGGTCGGTCTCGACCTGGTGCGGGATCTGGAGGATCTCGACCGGCTGTTCTTCGTTCCCGTCCTGATACGCATTGACGCCGACGATCACCCGATCTCCCGCTTCCATCTCCTGCCCGAACCGATAGGACGCCTCGGCAATCGAACGTCGGAAGTAGCCCTTGTGAATGCCCTCGACGACGCCACCCATGTCATCGATCTCCTTGATGATGCCGTCTGCATCGGCCTGCATCTGATCGGTGAGGGCCTCGACGTACCAGGAGCCGCCAAGAGGATCGACGGTCCGATGCACCCCGGTCTCATGGGCGAGGATCTGCTGCGTCCTGAGTGCCACGCGCACCGCGGTCTCCGTCGGAAGACCAAGAGTCTCGTCCATCGAATCGGTGTGCAGGCTCTGGGTCCCGCCGAGAACACCCGCAAGCGCCTGGTAAGCGACCCGAACGATGTTGTTGAGGGGTTGCTGTTCGGTCAGGGAGCACCCCGCGGTCTGGACATGGGTACGCATCCACCACGAGCGCTCGTTCCTGGCGCCATACCGCTCCTTCATGGCTTCAGCCCAGATCCGTCGCGCGGCGCGAAGCTTGCAGATCTCCTCGAAGAACTCATTGTGCGCATTGAAGAAGAACGACAGGCGCGGAGCGAAGGTATCCACGTCCAGTCCTCGTTCCATGGCGGCCTCGACGTATTCCATGCCGTCCCGCAGGGTGAATGCAAGCTCCTGGACCGCGGTCGAACCGGCCTCGCGGATGTGATATCCGGAGATCGAGACCGAATTCCAGCGGGGGCAGTTCTGCGTGGCGTACTCGATGGTGTCGACCACCAGCTTGACGGATGCCTCCGGCGGATAGATGAACTCGTTCTGGCTGTGGAACTCCTTGAGGATGTCGTTCTGAAGGGTCCCACCAAGCTGCGAAGGTGCGATCCCCCGCTTCCTCGCCATGGCGATGTACATCGCCCAGATCACGCAGGCTGGCCCGTTGATCGTCTGGCTGACGGTCACCTTGTCGACGGGGATGTCGGCATACAACCGCTCCATGTCGTCGATGGTGTCGATCGCGACCCCGCAACGCCCGACCTCGCCCGCGGAGAGCACATCGTCGGAATCACGCCCCATCAGGGTCGGAAGGTCGAAGGCCGTGGACAGCCCGGTGTTGGCCTTCGTGCCGCGTGCATTCTCGAGGAGGTACTTGAAGCGGGCATTGGTGTCGTCGGCGGATCCGAAGCCGGCGAACTGTCGCATGGTCCAGAGGCGCTTTCGATACATCTGCTCGTGGATGCCACGAGTGAACGGATAGTTCCCAGGCGTGCCGATCCTGGCATCGGGAATCCGCGGATCGGCATCCGAAGTGGTCGGCACCTGATCCGGCCCGTAGAGGGTGCCGATCTCGTACCCGGAAATGGTCACCGACTCGGGATCGATCCCGCTGTCGTTCGGGTCTGCTGCCGTCTTCTTGTGGTCGGTCGTACTCATCGAAGTCACCTTGGTTCTGCGGTCTCGAGAAGATCAGGATCGGTGGCCATCGTATCGGGACCACCCGTGAAAATGACAGGGCATGTCGCGAGGTTCACGAGGTCGAGTAATCGTAGACCCCCCTGCCTGTCTTGTCCCCGTGACGGCCCGCGAGAACCAGCTGGCGAAGCTTGGGGCACGGGAAGTACTTCTGATCGCCCAGTTCCTCGTAGAGGACCATCATGATGTGATGGCAGACGTCCAGGCCGATGAAATCGGCCAGCCGGAGCGGCCCCATGGGGAACGCGCAGCCGAGCTTCATGATCTCATCGATCGACTCTGGTTCCGCGACACCATCCATCCAGGCGTAGAACGCCTCGTTGATCATCGGCATGAGCACCCGGTTCGAAACGAAACCAGCACGATCATTCGCCTTGATCGGAGTCTTGCCCATCGCTTCCGCGAGTGCGAAGGTCCGACTGGTGGTCTCTTCGCTGGTCACCAGGCCCTCGATCACCTCGACGAGCTTCATCACGGGGACAGGATTGAAGAAGTGCATCCCGATGACACGGGGAGCAGCATCGCCGACACTGGCGCCGATGTCCGTGATCGATATCGACGAGGTGTTGCTGGCAAGGATGACGTCGTCCCCGCACGTGGAGGCGAGCGAGGAGAAGATCTCCTTCTTCAACCGGAGGTTCTCTGTCGCGGCCTCGACCACCCACTGCGCACTCGCACAATCAGCGAGCGAGGTGGAATAACGGATGCGCGAGGCGACGACCTCTGCATCGGACTCGGTGAGTCGCTCCTTCTTCACGGCTCGAGCAAGCGTCTTGGCGTGGTAGGCCCTGGCGCGCTCAAGTTGCTCCTCCGCGATGTCGTTCTGACAGACCTCGATCCCATTCATTGCCGCAGTCAGGGCGATGCCTGACCCCATTGTTCCTGCACCTACGACTGCAATCGAGCTGATATCCGTCATGAGCCTCACTCATCTGGGTGTTCATTGTGATCCTCCCAACCTGACGAAGGGAGACAAGCGATCGGGGCAGGCATGGTAATCGAGGTGAGGATCCTTGGGCCTTCAGCCAGAAACCTGACCAGACCCCAGGCAATCGAAGCCATTGCAAATCAGGGCCTTACGCAACTTTCCCGAGAAGCACGAGACCATGAGTTGAAACGCACTCCGATGTTCGACTCTTGACAAGATGAACGCCTGACCTACAATGTAAACGATCGATGAATTCATCGTGCGCCGGCCTGCCGAGACCCTCCGGGGGGTCTCCCCAGTGCCCGGCCAGCTTCCAGGGGACCGGATGACAGCTCCAACAGACACGCCGGAAGGACCCACGCAGAAGGCCGTCGTGCGAACGGTGGAGCTGTTTGTCGTCGAAGAGCCGGCCAAGGATCGTTCTGTTCAATCGAGTGGACTCGCCTGATACCCCGGCCATCAGGCGATTGCTCCTCAAACTCGGTTGAACAACTGAAAGCGGCGGAGCCCTCAGGGGCTCCGCCGCTTCGCTTGTTCGATAAAGCCGTCGAGCCGTCGGTCAGTCGTTCCAATTCGACAGGGCCGGGCCGGAGTACTCGGCGAGGGGGCGGATGATCCGATTGTTCTGATGCTGCTCCATGATGTGGGCACACCAGCCGGTGATCCTGCTCGCAACGAAGATCGGGGTGTACTGGGGCACCGGAATACCCATCGAGAAGTAGGTCATGCCGCACGGGAAGTCGACGTTGGGATGGATGTTCTTGTCACGGAGCATGATCGCCTGGACCTCGTCCCCGAGATCGAACCACTTCTTCATGGTCGGATCGACGTCGGCCGCGAACTTGAGCCCCCACTCCCTGAGGATGCCCGCCCTGTGGTCTCCGTTCTTGTAGACACGATGCCCGAAGCCCATGAGCTTGCGCTTCTCCTCGAAGGCACGCTGCATCCAGGCATCAACGGTGATCGCGCCACCCTCGGTGTCGTCCATGATGTCCTTGAGCATGTCCATGGCGGCTTCATTGGCACCGCCGTGCAGGTTGCCCTTCAGTGCGCCGACACCGCCGCAGACCGCGGAATGCATGTCGCTGTTGGTCGACGCGATCACCCGGCAGGTGAAGGTCGAGGCGTTGAAGTCATGTTCCGCATAGAGCACGAGGGAGACGTCCATGACCTTGGAGGCGATCTCGGAGGGCTTCTCGCCCGTCATCAGCCAGAGCACGTTTCCGGCATGGGAGAGCGTGGAGTCGGGGGCAACCCGAGCGCGGCCGTCTCGTGCCGCCTGGCTCGCACCGATGATCGTCGGGATCTTTGCAAGGAGGCGGATCGACTTGCGCTCCTCGGCTTCAGGTGAGTTGTCCTCGCAGTCAGGATCATGATGGGCAAGGAGGGAGATGCCGGTCCTGAGGATGTCCATCGGGTGGACGTCGGGTGCGGTGGCGACGCTGGCGACGACGTCGAGGATCTCGTCGGACACCGGGCGCTCGGAGACGAGACGTTCCGTGAATGCAGCCAGTTCGGAAGCGGAAGGCTTCGAACCCTTGAGCAGCAGGTAGGAGACCTCCTCGAACGTGGCATTCGCGGCAAGATCGGCGATCTCGAAACCGCGGTAGATCAACTGGGTCTGGTTGACCGAGCAGACCTTGGTTTCACCGATGGTCTGACCAGCAAGTCCGCGCGTGTCAGGTGTCTTCTGGGTGGTCGTCATCGTCTTGCCAGCCTCTCTAGTAGGTGCGAATATGCCCCAAAACCGACGGTTTCAAGGCAGGATGGATGATTCTAGCAGATTGTCATGAGTAGGATGCCCGCAGCAGTCATCGTCAGGCACCAGGGAGGCCGCATGCATCCAGGAACACACTTCATCATCTTCCTGCTGACCCTCTTCACAGGGCTGGGATCGTGTGCACCGAAGATCGTGGATGCACCGGAAAACCTCCCTCCCTTCTCCGAACTGGCCTCGAGATGCCAGAAATGGATGACAGGCTCATTCCTGCACGAACGCAGTTCCGACAACCAGCCCGCAAGATTGCTCCACCAGTGCGCGATCTGGACATCCGACACCAGTGGACTCTGGATCTACTCGGAGACGATCCAGACCGGCAGGCAGGAGAAGACCGTCGACCAGGTGGTCTATCGCATCAAGGACGACATTGCCGGTGGACTGCTCCTTGAACTCCATGCACTCCCAGGTGACCCAGGCAGATTTTCAGGCGCCTGGCGTGATCCCGATGCCTTCAACCAGCTGGCGCCGTTCGAACTGACACTGCTGGGCAGCTGCGACCTCCACCTGAAACGAATGCCGGATGGTTCGCTCGAGGGAGGAACGTCAGGAACCGACTGCGCCTCGACTCGATCCGGCGCAACCCATCAGACCGAGGAGCTCACGCTGGGGCCGATGGAGATCAAGCGATGGCGTCGTGGCTTCGATGCGTCAGGCGCACAGGTCTGGGGATCGAAGGACGGCCCGCTCGTCTTCGCACGATCCAACGCTGCAGCAAGGCCTGAAAGCATCAAGCCCGGGAGCGATCACGTTCCCGACATCGGCCCATACACCCCGAAGCAGTAGTCCAACGGCGACGTCTGAAGCGGTCAGCGCTCCCCCGGGAAGACCCAGGGCGTGCCGGGAACATAGCCAAGCAATGAATACAAGTCGGAACGATCCTGCATGTCGTCGAGCAGTCGTTCCACCGATCCGTCCTGCTTCAAGGCCGCGAGACCACGCACCACCGCCCCCATCGCCACCCGCATCATGCTGAGCGGAAAGATCACGATCGAATAGCCGAGCTCCTCGAAGCGTGACAACGGGATGATCGGGGTCTTGCCGAATTCGGTCATGTTCGCAAGAAGATGCCCAGGTGACGCCTTGGCGAATGCGGCGAATTCATCCTCGGAATGCAGCCCTTCCGGGAAGATCACGTCGGCACCGGCGTCTCGATAGGCATTGGCACGAGCGATCGCCTCATCGATGCCATGAACGCCATGGGCATCGGTCCGTGCAATGATCACGAAATCCGGATGCGCACGTGCACCGGCCATCGCAGAGATCTTCTCGCACATGTCGGCGGTCGGAACGAGGGTCTTTCCGTCGAGATGGCCGCACCGCTTGGGAAACACCTGGTCCTCGACATGCAATGCCCCCGCCCCGGCAGCTTCATATTCACGGATGGTCCGAATCGAGGACTCGACCTCCCCGTAACCGGTGTCCGCATCGACGATGACGGGAAGTCCGCTTGCGCCCGCGATCTCCCGGATCGTCCTGCCCATCTCCGTGAGCGTGATCAGGCCGACATCCGGATAGCCCGCAACGTTCGCAGTCGCGCCCCCCGAGATGTAGGTCGCCTGGAATCCAGCCTCGGCGACCGCCCTTGCAACAAGTGCATTGAAGGCTCCCGGGGCTGCAACAGTCCCCTGGTCCATGAGCGAACGGAGACGGGTACCGGGGTGGTTGTCCTTCATGCAGACGGCTCCAACGTGTTCTGGTGGATCCAAGATAACGGGTGCGGGAAAGGGAAGGCTTCGGCGAGGTCGGCAAGGGAACCCAACCGATTGTCACTGCTCAAGGTCGAGGTACTCCTCAAGAGCGGCAATGACGAGTCTTCGCTTCGGCATTTCCGAGCGCACCGACTCCTCTGCAAGCGCCTGATAGAGGCTGCGGGGAATATGAACATGCAGGGCCGCGAGATCGGTTTCACGGACGAAGATCCCTTCACCTTCGCCAACCCGTCCAACCAGTTGGAAGCCACGGGTCGCCATCCTGGCGATCACTTCACCACTTTCCGCATCGACCACAGCCTGAAGCTCTGGCGGGAGCGGCTGTCCTGCCTCACGCACCCGTGTTTCCAAAGGACCTGAAATGAGTCGTTTGACCTTGCTCTGCTTCATGGCAACGAGACTCCATGTATATTGTACATGTCATATTATATACAATATATTTTTCGGGGGAGAGTCGCCCAGCACATGACAATGGGCCCTCCTTCCGGAAGGCCCACCCAAAGCTTGTCTCGCGGCATGGGATGGATGGCTGCTAGGCGGCTCGATCGAGCGATGGGCCAGTCCAGACGGATGATCGGCCCCTTGCCCGAGAGGCAATGCCTTGAGCGTCCAGAGAGAAGGCGCCCCCACCGCTGAGCCACAAATGACCAATGGCGTCCGCCATGCTCTGGTCAGGCAATCGATCTGACGAGGAGTCATCCGGCGTGACCTGGATCAGGGCCGATTCGAGTGGGAGCGTCTGAAGGGTGTTCCTACTGGTGACAAGCCGCAGACACGGCTTGCCATCTTCACCGAGGATGACCCGCGCAACCGCGGTGTAGCCATGCTTCTCGAGCAGTCCGGACATCCTCTTCGAAACGGACGGGAAGGACTCCCCCGTCTCGTCTTCGCCAAGCAGGCTCCCAAGGGCATCGAGATCAGAGGTCGGCTCCAGGGTGTAGTCGTTCGACTTGTACCAGTCGATGACCTTCCCGACACCGAGCACGAGCTCGCCTGACTCCAGGTGCTCGTCCTCGTGCAGCACGAAGAGAACCCGGTTGTCGCCATCCGGATCGACGAGCGTCATCGTCGAGGTGTCCTCACCAAAGACCTGAAGCGCGGGCTGACCTGCACGTGAAGCGTCCTTGTCCCCACCAGGAGGCATGAACGTCGCGACGAGGCCGACGATGACACTGATTGCAAGCAGGCCCAGAACGACCAACATGCCGCTCGGTCGATCCGTCGGCACCGGGGCACGATGCACGACCGACACCTTCCTCGGAGAGCGAACAGGCACGGAGGCGACGACGGACTGACGGGACGTCCGATGCGGCGGTGGTGCCGGCCGGCTCCGTCGAACATGGACCAGGGGCGGGGGAGGCGCAGCCGCGAGTCCATGCGCTCCCTGTCCCTGCATGGAAGGCAAATCCGCGGGACGCACCGTCCAGAGATCCTCGGAAGCGAGCACGGTATCGAGGTCGGCGAGCAGATCCTCGGAACGCTCGTACCTCTTGTTGTAGTCCGCCATGGCTCGACGCACGATCCAACGAAGCGAATCGGGAACGTCACGCGTGAAATCGCTCAAGCCCCCGTGCGCGGGGAAGTCGTTCTCGAGCACGAAGTAGAGGACCGCACCCGCTCCGTAGACATCGAACTTCGTTCCGTCGACGTCATTGACCTTGACGCCACGAAGAGCCATGCGAACCAGCTCCGGATCCCGGAAGTATTCGGTGCCGTGGGTCGTGAGGGTCAGTGGGGACTGCAGCGAAGTGACGAGCCCGAGATCGACCAGGTGCGCGCGTCCATCATGGACGATGAGGTTGTCGGGCTTGACGTCCTTGTGCCAGAGACCAGCTTGATGAAAACGAACCAGCGTCGAAACAAGATCACGAACATAGGAAACCGCGTCACGAAGCGCCTGGTCACGGAGTTCCGACGTGGCACTGGCGATGTGCATCCTGTTGATCGTCGTCGAAAGCGCATCCCCGGCGTGATACGGCATGACGTACCAGAAATGTGCGTCATCGAGATGGTGCTCGAGCACCAGGCCCATGCTCCGAGCGCTTTCCAGGGCACGTGATTCCCTGACGATCGCAGGCAGGGTCGATCCCTGCTGGAGGACGAAGGACTTGATGACGACCTCCTCGGGGCACCCCTGCAACTTCTTCCTGCGTTCCTCGGTCGGTCTGGCGACGTACAACCTCGCACCGGAGCCCCCCGGCTTCAATTCCCCGACGACCTCGAAATCGGTGAACTCAACGCGGCCGTCCTCAAGCACCGTGACTGCCGGTGACTGATCCGACCGGGTCGGATGGGCGACATCCTCGCTCCCGGATCCAAGGGACGGATTCTCCGAGCCACCTGCCACGACCACGACACGATCCGCCCCGGGGAGTGCGTCATGAACGGTGTCCGCGATGCGATCCAGATAGATCAGGCGGATCGGACGAACGAAGATCGCGTTGAGCGGATGGCGGACGAGCCCGACCGCGGAATCGGCGAACCATCGTGCCATCCGATTGGCCAGGGCCCAACGCCCGAGGACCAGGAGACAGACGGAGAGCGGGGCGGAGACAAGGAGACCCACGATGCTCCAGATGAAGCGACACGCATCCCCCAGCACGCCACCCAGGAATCCGAGGATGCGGCCAAGGATCGAGATGATGATCTGGAAGCCGCTGACGAACACCAGGATCACGAGACCCGTGACCACGCCGAAAACGAGCAGGCCGATGAGTATGGTGAAGATGCTTGAAACCATAGGAGTCAACTCCTTGTCATGTCGTCAACCGTGAGTCGCACGCAGCTCGTCCTCACGCACGAGTTCAACCTGCCTGTGCCAGATGTCGGCAATCGCCTCGTCGAAGAGACCGTCATCCCCCTGGAGCCCGGCTTCCTCGACTTCCCTGCGCTCCTCTTCCGTGAAACTGTAGGTGGCGACGATCGTCGCAAGCTCCTGGCGCAGCAGTGAACGGACACGTTGCAGGTGTCGAGTGACCGTCGGCGCACTGATTCCGAGCTGGGCCGAGACGTCCTTCCCCTGGATTCCATCAAGGACACGCATTCGGTAGACCTGGAATTGCAGGAAGTCGCAATCCACCTCGGCGGCCCGAATTGCTGCGTAGACCTTCGCCTGGAAGATGTTGCGCTCGTAGACCTCGTCGGCCTGCGCACCGCTCCATTCACCCATGTAGCCTTCATCGAGCGTGACGGGACGTCTTCCACTGCCGCGCTTCTGCGCATTGCGACGATCAAGTTCGTCGCCCAGGACGTGCTTTGCGATCGAGAGCAGCCAGGTGCTGAAACGAGCACCACGAGCCGGGTCGTATCGGTCGATCGCCCCCGACAAGGCCGCGAGGGTCTCCTGGGTCAGGTCCCGTACCGTCTCCGCTCCGACCGCCCCCCGTCCCCAGCGATGGAGTTGGTGGCGGATCACGGGGCCGAAGACCTCCCAGAGTTCGAACCATGCAGCCTCATCGCGATCGCGAAGGCGGCGGACGAAGCTGGTGGTGAGGGGGTTCATTCGAGGCACGCTCCTTGTTGGCGAACCATGCGTGTGGATTTCAGCTCCTAACACACTACCCGTGAAATTCAGCGGGAGACTTCCCAATCATCGTGGTACGGGACATGCAGGGCCGAACCCACCCCGAAAAGGGCCGCACGGTGCGGCCAGCACGAAAACAGGGCTTCGGAAGCATCTCGAAGGAGTATTCAACCATGATCTTCTCTACCAAAGGCTTGCTCAGGTGGGGCCTGATTTCTGCGGCATTCGTCGGCGGGACCACGATCCTGGTCGGCCCGGAGCGGGTCGCGGCAGGGTTCGACCAGGTCCGCAGCATGGCGAGCCACGTGTTCGAGGACTTCGTCGACGATCCCGTGGCACTCAGGAGGCAACTCCAGGGACTCGCGGACCAGTATCCGGATCGCATCATGGAAGTCCGAGGCGAAATCGCACAGATCGACGTCCAGCTCGAACAACTGAGGCACGACAACGAAGTCGCCGATCGAGTGGTCGAACTGACCAGTGACGACCTCGAGGAGATCAGACTTGCAGTGACCGACGCCCAGTCATCCCAGGAAGCGGGACACAAGGTCTCGATCCGCCGAGGCTCGTTCCGGGTGAACATCGAACAGGCCCGCAGCGAGGGCCGACGCATCGCGGGCATTCGCGCGAACTACAAGGACCGGCTTGTCAGCAACGACCAGCAGATCTCCCTGCTCGCCAACCAGCGCGGACGCCTTGCGGAAATCCTCACCCAGCTCGAGAACGAGTACGGTCAGTTCGAGGAGAAGCTCTGGGCGCTTGATCGCCAGATCGATGCGATCGAACGCAATGATCGCCTCATCACGATGACGGAGGAACAGCAGGCCATCCTCGGCAACTACGAGAAGCTCGGCAAGGTCGGCAATCTCCGACAGCTCGAAGCCAAGCTCGAGGAACTGAGGGTCACGCAGGAAGCGCAACTCCAGGCTCTGGAGAAGCATGGCGTGAAGAGCGACTATGAGCGCCAGGCACGCGAGGAGATCACCATTGGGAACGACACGCTCGGCCTCGATGGAGACCAGGAAGACCTCGCGTGGATGCGCGGAAACTGAGCCAAGCATGGTGACGGGGTGTCTGTCCGCCGGGGAGGCACCCACGACAAACAGGGCCGATTCGTCGAAGACGGATCGGCCCTTGTTTCATCGGCGAGTGGGCCTTCGTTCGACGCGAGGGAACCAACGGGAACGATCGGGGATTCGCGCCCAGGTCACACCCAGATCCCATCCATCGACCGCCCGGATCCAGACCTCCGGAGGCGGGATGGCGTCTGAAGCGACCTGCCCGCCTCGGACGACCGGAGCGATGAACTCGAGCACCGAAGGATCAAGCCAGCCCTGTCGATGTGAGGAAAGGGAACTCGAGAACAACCCGGACCGCATGACGTGACGGACTTCGTCCCGGTCTGCGATCAGTTTCATCAATGCCACCGGATCAGCTGGACGGAGGCCCTCGGCCTCGATCTCCTCGAGGCAGGCCCGAAGCAGCTCGGCACGCTCGATCGCGAGATGAAGGGCACCTGGTTCGAGACCGGCCAGCGTGTTCCGCCATGCCGCCCCGAGCTCCTCAAGTGATGCCCCACCGGGCATGGTCGAAAGCACGCTCTCCAATGAATCAACCGGATCATTGCCGGCGCAGGCCAGCTCGACCCAACGAAGAAACCGCCGTGCGAGATCTTCGGTCCCACCGTGGAGCAGGAACTGAACGAGGGACCAGGCCTGGGACCGCATCAGCGCAGCTCCGTGAACCGATTCGAAATGATCCCACCCTGCTTCATCCAGACGGATCAAACGGTCGAACGGAACCAGTCGCTCGCCGAGGAGCGCCTTCGTCAGTGGCGCCACGAGGTCCGGTGGCTGATGGCCATGGCCAAGACGCCCGCCATGGACGAGCATCGCACCGAAACACTCGGCGAGACCGTATCGCGCCCAGGGTGGCAGGGTCCCTGCACACCTTGGCATGAGGAACTGCAGGAAAGCCTCCCTCTGCACGGCACGTTCGAGGCCGAGTTCTGATGCGTACCCCGTGGTAACGGCAAGATCGGGCCCGTCCGACCGGAGGACCGCCAGAGCAGGAAGCCGTGGCATGCGGACCGCCAGGTCAGTCCTCAAGGTGAAAAGCATGTCTTCCGGTCGCTCGAAGACGAGCAATCGTGGTGCATCCGGACGACGCAGCGGGAAACCTCCGAACCAACGAGCAGAGAGCTCCCGGACAAGACGCACCCGTTGAAGCAATCGCTCCGCCTGCCCACGATCGCCGTCACTGACCACTCGGATCGAATCCGGGGGGAACGTGCCGTAGTCGACCGCTCGAAGCGCCCAGGGCGCACGCAGACGCAGAACCTGCTCCTCGGAAGAGATTCCATCCTGTTGACTGCCCCATGCGCTGCCGGAAAACACGCACGACAGGATCATCAGACACACCAGATGAGCGCCATGGAAGGGCATGATGGGGTGCATGTGCAGCTCCAGGCACTGAAAGGACTTCAGTCATGCTAGGGCTCACAGGGCGTGAAGTCAGGTCCGGAAAAGACGAGCCAGCTGCCAACTGGGGCAACTTGCCTCGGAGCCTTGCAGCGGTGCAGGGGCCTGATCCAAGCCGAGAAAGCCCCTTCCTGGCCAAGGCAGCCCCCCCTGATGAGCTCAAGCATCATCGGAAGCCAACTCCCAACAGAGGAGACGGGAGAGGCATCTGCGTACGAGGAATCAATCCACAAAAACCCCTCTCAACACCCAAAAAAGGGGTTTTTACGAGGCCAGAAGGGCGAATTCCGGTTACACCGATCATGCAAATAGGGTGATCTGAGGAAAAAGAAAGCGCGGTCTTTTTGTGACTTCGGGAACCACGAAATCAATTCTTCGGATAGTCTACTGATGCGCCGTTACTTGGGAGTCACGGCGCTCTCTCTCTCTTTAAAGCCAGTCCTTTCGAGGGCTGGGCATCAGAAGGTCGCGGACATCAACGGGAAAAGGGAAGCCGGTCCGCTACGTGTGGTAGTCAATGTACATTCGAACGATTGAGGGATCTGACGAATGGGCAGAGACGGAATAGGGCCCCAGCAATGGGAGTCGTACCGACCGAATCCAACGATGAAGCTTGCTTCAACATTGGTTCGGAGAGGGAAGGAACTCGAGGGAGTACCACACTGACCAGCTGATGTGTAGGGTTGGGAACAAGGGAGACATGGCCGTGATTCACGGCCATGTCTATTTTTTGGACTTCCTGAATCCCCTGACGGCAGCTTGCTCCGGCCCCACATGCAACAGTAGGCCGGGAAAGGGTCTCAGTTGCGCGACCAGACCTGCGTCGGCTCCGCACCCGGGTAATAGCGAGCCAGGATGGCAGCCCAATCCGCCCCTTCAGCTGCCATCGCCTGAGTTCCGTACTGGCACAATCCGACACCATGGCCGTACCCGGACCCGGTGACATGGAGGCGACCATCTCGAACTCGAAGCCGCAGGTCGTCCGACCGGACCTGAGCTGGAGCCCCCCCATCGGCCCGCTCGACGGTGCCAAGCAGTCGCCTCATGTCGTTTGCCTTGATCACCGCACTCCTGCCGGCGCGATCGACCAGCTTGAATCGAAGCGGTCGTCCAGCCGGATTCGAGTCGACCAGGTCCACCGAACGCAGGCGTCCAAGCTCCGAGAGCGCCTTTTCGCCATGCGTACGCCCCCATCGAGCACAGGCATTGGAGACCGCACCAAGCTCGAAGGACAGCGTCCAATCGCGTACTGATGCCTCCTCACAGCAGGTCCCATGATCACCGACCCGGGCCTGCAGCGGCTGGATCTTGTGTGAAGAGCGATCGGAGATCGACTGGTGAGCTGATGCACTCCGCCCGCCACAGCATGATGAGTAGTAAGCAGGGATGACCCGACCAGAGTGGAGAAGGACCATGCCACGCGTGGATTCAACGGCCTCGAGAGCCCTCGGAGAGGCATCAAGGCCCGTCCAGGCCTGACTTGCCGGCCCGGCAACGAGGTCGAAATGCCGTCTCGGCCCCCAGAAAGCCGCCTCGGCGACGGCGTAACTCCGGGCTGCGATCGCCTGAGCCTGGAAGGTCGGCAGCGACCAGCTCCCGAAGAGTTCTCCCTCAAGCACACCGGGAAGGTACGCCTCGATCTGAATCCTGGTGACGAGATCGATCTGGATCGGGTCCGTTGATCGAGGGATCAGTTCGATCGAACCGGGCAACTGGCCATCCTCGAACTCGATCCGTGGAGATCGCCCACCAAGTGTGCGAATGGAGAGTGGGCCGAGGTGTTCGATCGCGATCCGCCTGCCGGCACCGTCCAGAACGGCCCAACCGGAACCGGCGACCGCAACGTCCAGCGGCCCGTCAAGAAGCCAGGGACGACCCACTGCACCGTCGAGGAGCAGGAGCGGCTGGCCCGCGACACCGAGATGAAAGGGCTCGACACCTGCGGCCCGGACGCTGAAGCGGACGCGCACTTCCGGTTCCTTCGAGGGTGGAAGAGGCCAGTTGGCGGTGTCGACGTCGGCCGAAGCGACCGCAATCGCGGGATCAGCACCACCGTCGGTCGCCCTCGCCAAGGCTCCGCGCTGCTCGCAGCCGATGAAGACGAGCAGAATCAGGAGGGACGGAGGCAGTGCAAAAGACAAGAGCCGGACCGAAGTCCAGGCTCTTGATTCAATCGAGGTTGCATCCGACCTGGTGGTTCTCATTGCCTTCATGGTAGGCGGAAAACCGGTCGAAGGAACTCTGCCGGATCGACCGATGCAGAAAATCAACTCGGCCTAGTCGAGGGACCGAAGCTCCAGGTTGTACTGGTTCAGCTTCTGGGTGATCTCGACGAGGCTGGTCTGGCCGAAGTTCTTGACGCCCATCAGTTCGGCCTCTGTCCTCGAAGCCAGATCCCCGATGGTCTGGATCCCAAGCTGCTGAAGTGCCTTTCGTGCACGGACCGAAAGCTCGAGCACGGAAACCGGCTTGTTGAGCACGTGGTCCGGCGCCTTGCCGCGGAGATCGTCGTAGATCTCCTTGCGAGCCTGGCTGTAACGGCCTTCGAGACCCTGACCGAGGCGAAGTCCCTTGGAGGACAGCATGTTCTTGATCTCGACGAGGGAGGTCTCACCGAAGTTCTTGTAGGAGAGCAGTTCGGCCTCGGAGATCTTCAGCAGATCACCAAGCGTCCGAATCTTCATCTTCTTGAGACAGTTTCGAGCCCTGACGCTCAACTCGAAATCGGTCACCGGCGTGTCGAGAAGTGCACTGCGCTTGGCGAGGTTGCGATCATGCTCCTCGTCGTAGTACATGTCCTCGGACGCGAGCACATCCTTCATGAAGAGCCGGGCCCTCTGGTTGTTCGGATCGCTGTCAAGGACCTTGCGAAGGCATCGCTGGGCGTTCGAAATCTCGCCACGATCCTCGTAGATCACGGCGATGTTGATCATCGCATTGACCGGGGGAAGTCCATCCACCTGGCAGCAACGCTCGTACGCTGCGAGCGCCTCGTCCTCCTCGCCATGCTGGTCCAGCAGCCATGCAAGACGGAAGAGCGCCTGCACGTCACTGCCGAGCTCCGCGGCTTCACGGTATGCGGCGATCGCACCCACGCGATCTCCAGCCTCCTCGAGGGACTTGCCTTCCGAGGCACGAGCTGCTGCTGCTGCGGGGTCCGCAGTCTTGATCGTTGCACCAATGACGGTATCGAGGCCTTCATCAATCATCTGTCGAACTCCATCTACCTGAAATCAGGTGGTTTACCCCGATCGACCATGGCCAGCTGGAGTCCTGTCAGCTCGGCGGTTCTCCGGGGTGAATCAGGCATTCTAGCCGCCCGAAGGCGAAGCAACAACACCCACAGAACGCCAGCAGGGCCTGCGAACTCGTCCGTGGACCGCCTGAAGGTCGAAACAGCTGCGACCTCGAACTGAAAATGGCCGGTCCCAAGGTGAAAAAGACAAGTGCCCTCCAGCCGAAGCTGGAGGGCACTTGTTCAAGTCAATGTGTCAAACGTCAATGACGCGGACTGACCGAAGTCAGGCGCGACGACGACGAGCGACGATCCCGCTAAGCCCGAGGAGCGCGAGCGCGCCAGGAGCCGGGACCCAGCTGCCGTTACCGAAGGAAACTTCGGTACCGGGGCCATCGTTGAAGCCGATGTCAGCGGTGAAGCTGAAGTTGGACATGTCCGTAGAAACGAACTGACCGATGTGGAGCCGGTAAGTACCGGTGCCATCATCTGTGGCGTACTGGGGGTTGTCAGGAGCCAGGTTGAACCAACCTGCACCCGTCGGGATGCTGCTGCCGAGACCCGTACCGAAGTTCGGGTCAAGAGCGGTCTGGTTGAGCGCAGCCATTGCACCAACGCCGTAACCGATGGTGACGTAGGAGTCACGCATGGGATCGTAGACGGTGGGAACCTCGAATGAGAAGCTGGGCTTCCAGGAACCACCCTGAGCATCAGCCAGGTCGTTGTGGTTGAAGTCGCCAACGATATCAGCGTTGAAAACGTTGAGCACTGCCTGAGCGCCGTCGAATTCAGCGTACATGTCGATGACTTCCCAGGTGGTCGCGCCATCATCGTACGTGGAAACGTCGCCCTGGAAACCGGTGAAGTCTGCAGTCGCAGAACCGGCCAGGATCATTGCTGCTGAAGCAGCGAAGAGAACATTCTTCATCTTAGTAAAGCCTTTCTGTATTCACGCGCAGGCCAGTGCCGGCGCGATGGAATGGTCGATGTTGAACGTTGTCGTTACGAACTGAAGCAGAATGCTCAGGCGCGACGACGACGAGCAACGAGGCCACCAAGACCGAGAAGTGCGAGTGCACCAGGAGCCGGGATTGTACCGATGAGGTCGATGTTGCCGGACCAGGTACCTGCGCCACCGCTGGAGTAGCCGTTGCCGATCCAGACGTAGTAGCCGGTGCAGTCGATGCCGCCGACGTCGATGTTGCCGCCACCAGCGGTGCCTGCATCACCCGAGGATCCGAATTCCCACGTGAAACGGTTGGTTGCACCGAAGTCGCTGTAGCCACCGATCTGGACGTGGAGGTCGGAGAGATCTTCGTTGGCGATCAGGACGCAGAGGTCGTCGCACCAAGTCCAGTTCTCGCCATCGGCGTCCAGCATGAAGTCGCCGTTGACCGATTCCAAGAAGCCATGGTCTGCATCCAAAGCGTATGATTGGTACATGCCGAACTGTGCACCAGCCGCAGTGAAGCCGTCAAGGGTCATGTTCAAGTCAGCGCTAGCAACAGCTGCGAGTGAAGCAGCAGCAGCGACGCCAAGAAGAGTGTGTGCTTTTGTCATGAGGGAGTCTCCTTCTCTAATAAGCACTATGTGATGGATATCCAAAGCCTGCCGCCATCGATCCGATCGACGTCGACACCCTTTGCCCGGACCCTCAAAATGCTTGGCTCTCTCTCAACTGAGCCAGCCCATGTGCTTAAGAGGGAGCACACGGAGCACAGACGAGGTTAATCCCTATTCGAGGGACCGCAAGACTTTGGCGAGGAAACGTAAAACAAAAGAACGTACGGAATCCAAATCCTGGCCGGCGATGACCTCACCCTTGGTCGGATAAGCAGGATTCCAGTCTTGTTCAACCCGAGAAAACAGGCCGTAAACCCTGTTTCAAGGTCCTGAAGCGGGAAACTGTCGTTTGAACCCTGAGAATGGGCTGAGGGGGGGACAGAGGGCGCTGAACCGCCTAGAGGTCCACAAGCACCATGTCGCTGGACGCCGCCCCCTCGCTCGCAGCGGGGACCTCCAGCCCGGCGAGGGCCTCCAGCCCGGAAGTGGCCCCCATGAGCTGTCGAGTCCGTGCCCCATCAAAGGACTCGGCCCGACTTCCGGAGACACCGGCAAGAAGGTCGAGCGCTGTCTGGGCTTCGCTCTTGCAGTAGTCGATGGGGTCGATGGCACGCTCGAAGCACTGAAGGACGCCATTGCGATTCTCGAAGGTCCCGGGCTTTTCCACCCAGGAAGCGGTCGGGAGCAGAACCGAGGCAAGGTCATCAAGGCTGTTCGGGAGCAGATCCATGAGGACCAGCGGTGTCGTACCGACCGCCTCCGCCATGACATCAGTCACCCAGGCACTTGGATAGCCACCCGTCAGGACCGCACAGCCGACGCCTTCACCCAGGAGCTTGAAGAACGCATCGGACTCCTGGAAACCCGGTGCCAGCGCCTGCAGAACCCTGCGGACACCTCGAGCGTTCGGTGCCTTCTCGGAGCAGACCGTGAAGCCACCGGGGAACGTCTTGTCCTCACCCTGGGTGGGAACCGGCCCCATGCCGATGAGGGCCTCCGGATCAACGGTCCTCGCCCACTGGACGAGATGAAACGCATCTTCACACGTGAGCATGGGACTGACCAGGAGCGCAAGTCGTCCCCCACCAGCGACCGCTTCTCCCGCGATTCGATTCGCCTCGTGCACTGCGATCGACCAGGCTTCCCCGGCCTGCTCGGGCAGGAAGGGATCCTCGCCCCGGACGACGGGCATGACGTGGCGATCCTCGGAATGAACGAATTTCCAGCCGTAGCGGACCTCATCGGTGATCCACCACTTGTTGATGTCATCGTTCCGGCGTGGCTTCACACGGTAGACGGTGCCTTCGTTGTGCTCGACATGGAGGTTGTCACCACTCGCAGTGAGCCCGTCGATCGAGGGCGTCTTCTTGAGGAACCAGACCCGCTGCTGAAACAGGAAATCCTTGTCCAGAAGGGCTCCCACGGGGCAGAGATCGATGACGTTGGCCGAGAGCTCGTTATCCAGCCCCACGCCGGGGAACACGTCGATCTGGTTCTGCGAGCCGCGGCCCTCGATCATCAACTCCCCGGTGCCCGTGACCTCCCGCGTGAATCGCACGCACCGCGTGCACATGATGCAGCGGTCGGAATACAGGAGGACATTGGGGCCGAGATCCTTCTTCGGCTGCTTGTTCTTGTCCTCCTGGAAGCGGCTTTCCCCGCGTCCGTACTGGTAGGAGTAGTCCTGGAGGTGGCATTCACCGGCCTGGTCACAGACGGGGCAGTCCACAGGATGATTGACCAGGAGCAGCTCCATGACCGCCTTCTGGTTGGCGATCGCCCGCGGGCTGTCGGTGTAGACGACCATGCCGTCGGCTGCCGGCGTGGTGCAGGTGGGCACGAGCTTGCCCAGGTATTCCAGCTTGTTGTCGTTCCGAGGATTCGGCTGCCAGATCTCGGCAAGGCAGATCCGGCAGTTCGCAGGGACGCTCAGGGACTGGTGATAGCAGTAATGGGGAATCTCGAGACCATGATCGATGGCCAGCTGCAGGACCGAAATCCCGGGCTCGAACTCGACCTCTGTGCCGTTGATGGTGACCGTCGGCATCGCTACCTCTGTCAGGACCTGTGCATGGGGGACTCGGAAGTGAGAGATGGTAGCAGGCTGCCTCACCGATCGGAATCGGAAGCATCCCCTTCAGGGTCCAGTTCCACGCAAATCCCATCCCGGACGAAGACCACGGCACATCGAATCGAGCTGGCATCAAGGCCCGCGAGCCCCCCCACGGCTGCCCGATAGGCGTTCAATTGATCCCGATAGCGCTCGGCATGCCCGGCATGCTGGCCGGGGGACACCTGATCCGTCTTCCAGTCGATGACCATCGCCCGGCGATCCGAGGCGTCCCCCTCCTCGATGACCACGCGGTCGATGATGCCGACCCTGGATGCCCCGGAATCGGTTCGCCCCAGCCATTCCCACTCGCGGTGGACCACCGCTGGAGCCTTGAGAAGTTCCCGCGAGAGCGCCTGGCGAACGGCCGGCATCGTGAGGGAGTGGAGGAACTGATCGACGACCGCCTGATGCCAGCTGACCGGATGCGTCGGCATCAGACGGTGCAGCCCATGAGCAAGTGCATCACGCGACGGGGCGGCATCACCCTCCCAGTCCTCGATCCAGTCCACCTGCTCCATCAGGTGGTGCCAGGCGGTTCCGATGGCGGCAGCCTCCCGACCAGACGCTCCCAGCGCCTCGATGGGAGGTGGCTGTTCACCCTTCGATGAAGGTGCAGCACCCTGGAGAAGGACCTGGCTGGCTTCGGCATCGATCTCGATGGTGCATGAAGGAGGAGCCTGATCGGACCCGGCATCGTCGCCCACTCCCGCTTCGGCACTCCGGAATCCCTCGGGCGTTCCGAAACGGGCGAGGACGTCGGACTCCTCGGTGACCTCGACACCATGTCCGGTCAGCGCACCTCGAAGAATGCCCGCCATCGACTTGTGCTCACCCTTGCCATCCTTTGGAGCGGGTCCGACGAGCATGAACAGTCCGCGACGAGCTCGGGTCATCGCCACATAGAGCTGACAGAGCCGCTCACGAACGCACTCGACCCGGGTCGATTGATGAAGCGCTTCGACGGAAGGTGGTCGAACGGTCTCGTTCGCCCAGCGGAAGACCCTGGTGATGTCCCCGGGTGGCAAGACGCGCTCATGTGCCAGGGCGGCACGCGTGAAGAGGTTGCCGTCGAGACCGGTGAGCACGACAACATCGAACTCGAGCCCCTTCGACTTGTGAATCGTCATGACCTTGACGGTTTCACCTCCGGGCTCATCGAGGCGGGTTCGTTCGAGCAGGCGGGCGACCATGTCGGGTCGCGATTCTCCGGACTGTTCGATCAGTTCCAGCTCGATCACCATGCGCTGGACACGACCTGTTTCACGGCGATCCAGGCTGCCTTCAAGTGCATCCACCCAGTGTTCGACGGTCCGGGCAAGACCGTCTTCACGGAAGGTCATCCGAAGCCGACGAGCGACGGATGCCGCCTGATCCATCGCATCGAGCCCGATGACGGGACCGAGCGGGGAATGCAGGACGTTGAAGGCGGCGGCACGTGCACCGGGGAAGGCGGCAAGATGCAGTGCATCCATCATGACCACGGTCGCCCCGCAATCAAGGAAGGAGCCACCACCTTCACCGGTCGCCTCGACCCCAAGGTCGCGAAGACGGGTGACGATGGAGCCGACGACGTCGTTTCGAGGCGCGAGGACACCGATCGAGAGATTCGAATGATCGACGAGGATCGATTGGACGAGTGCTGCAGCCTCTTCGGCAGCGGCCCTCTTCACATCAGCGGACCTGGCGGAAGCCGGGGAGAGGGACCTGAGTTCGACAAGACCCTGGAGCCCGTCGCGCGCGGGGAGATGATCCTCCCACTGTGATGAGATCGACCGGGCCGCCTCGACCGTGTTGCCATCGATCGCCGGATTGCTCTCGAGGGAACCGAACGTCATGTTGACGGCGTCGAGCACCTGGGGTGCGGAACGCCAGCTCTTCGACAGGGTCTGACCGGCAAGGCCTGCGGGAAGACCGCTCGACAGGATCATCCTGTCGAGATGCTCGAGAATCCCGGGAAGTCCGCCCCGCCATCCGTAGATCGACTGCTTGACATCCCCGACACAGAAGAAGGTCCGCTCACCACCGGCATCCGAGACGATCTCCTCGGCCAGTGGTTGGAGAACCTTCCACTGGGCCAGCGACGTGTCCTGGAACTCATCGAGCATGAGGTGGCGCACCCGGGCATCGAGCCGGAACCAGAGATCCTCACGCGTGAGCGAACCCTTGTCCTTCCGGAGCAGGCGCACGACATCGTCGAAGGTCGCCACACCGAGTGCGCTGCGCAAGGCCTCACGGGAGCGTGCATGCCCGTCGATGAGGTAGAAGGTCGATGCGGTTCGCCGGGCATAGTCGGCAAGCGCGACGTCATGCATCTGCTGGATCAAGGGCCGGACGATCTCATGCGTCTCTTCATCGATCTCACAGCCCGAATAGGTGGATTCACCGTCCAGGATCTTCTTGACGACGCCGGTCTTGAAGAGCAGCGTCCAGTCCTCCGGAAGGAGGCCCGGGCCGCCTCGGCTGGTGACCGCCGCTACGAACCGGTCTGCAAGCAACCGGAGGTTCTTGCAGATGGCATCGTTCTTGCCGACCGAAGCCTCCCTCGATGCCGCACCGGAACGAAGACGTTCAACGCACGCATCGGGGTCGAGCGGAGGCGGGATCGTTCGATCCGCCCAGAGCCAGGGTCCGGGCTCACCTTCCGCGTCGTGGTAGGTGAGCAGGTTCTCGTTGATCGTCCGATCCATGAGTTCGACCACGGACCGGCCGGAAGCACCACCTTTCCCCAGCGACTGCAGCGCCTCGAGGAAGGCATCCGGATCACCCGACTGCACCGTCTCCTCGAGAGCCGCCGCCATGGCAAGTCGGTCGAGCCCGACCTGGTCATCGGATTCGAGGATGCCAAGGTCCGCGGGCAGGCCGAGTTCAGGGGCGGCGGCACCGGCGATGCTCGCGAAGGTGCTGTCGATGGTCTGGATCTGCAGGCGGTCGAGATCGCGGACCAGGGTTTCGAGCACCCGGTCGACCTCCTCCTGCTCGAGGGCGGAACGCCCGGTACGACCCGCAAGCACCGAACGCTTCTCCTCATCGAGCACGCCATGCGCCACCGTGGTCAGGACCCGATCACGGATCTCCGCCGCTGCCGCGCGCGTGAAGGTGGTGGCGAGGATGGTCGTCGGGTCGGCGCCGTCCAGCACCAGCTTCAGGAAACGGGAGGCGAGTTGGTAGGTCTTGCCGGTACCAGCGGAAGCGAGGATCCGGATGTGCCGGGGATCGGGGTTCGTCATGACTCCCCCCCTTCCTCGGAATCGTCACCGGATGCCGAGACATCGAGTGCGCCGGTGCGCAGGATGCGGTCGATGGGCCTGGGCCTGCCTCGCCAGGGGGCGGTGGATCGGGCGGGTGTCTGCGACGAGAAATCCCCGCTTCGCATCGCCTTGACGATGGCTCGTGCCTGATCCACACCCTCGGCAAGCATCTCCGGCGTCCACTTGAGGCCGACCTCGACACCGACACCTGCAGGATCGGTGGGCAGCGAGATGTACCCGAGTTCGATCCTGGCGTCTGGCATGTTCCGCTTGAGACGCAGGAGATGATCGTAGAGCGGGAGCTGAAGGTCGGTCCAAGTTCCGTCCTTCTTCCGCTTCTTCGAGAGTTCGACGGGCTTGTCGGAAGTCTTGTAGTCGAGCACGCGGATCCGACCATCGGGATGCCGATCGATGCGATCGATGCGGCCGTGGATCGTGACCGGCTCCTGACCCGGAATGTCGAGCGGCTCCTTGAGAGAACCCTCGACGGTCTCGATCTCCCACCCGGCCTCGACCAGTTCCGCCTGGACATGGGCGAAGGCCTTCAACCGAGCCTCGAGGGTTCGTCGCTGGAAGATCACGGCGGGTGGCGGCCTGCGACCATGACGTTCCCTGACGAGTTCATCGAGCCGGGCCAGCAGGGCTCGTTCGATCTTGAGTGGTTCGCTCGAGGTGCGGATCGACGACTCCTCGAGGATCTCGACGACATCATGTGCGAGTATGCCGAACCGGCGGGCATCGAGTTCGAGAGCGGACGGATCCTGGTCATCCAGTCCTTCCATCCGCTGCAACCAGTGCTCGTGCGGCGAGCGAAGCCATGAGGCGAAGTCAGTGACGCTGAGCGAGGTGATCTCTCGAGCACCCTCGGGTTGCGGCGGCGGAAACCCCTTCCTTTCGGCAGGTGCGGGTGTCCCGGCAAGCATGCCCGGCTTCGTGATGCGAGGTGTTCCCTCGAAGATGTCGACGACCCTGCGAGCCAGTTCGGTCCCCCGCTCCGCAAGAACGAGGTGACTCGGCGACAGCGGATCCCCGCCCGCGTCATGCTTCAGGACAAGCGCCCGAAGGCTTCGGTTGCGAGCACGGAGAACGTGCATCGCATGCACGTCACGCGCCATGCGACTCGCCTGGCAGGCAAGTCCCAGTTCGGCACGAAGTGAATCCGGGAGCCAGCCATCCGAGTGCCTACCGGAAAGTTCTCCGGACTCGTTGAGTCCGACGAGGACCAGGTCGGTGGACGGCTCATGGCGAAGTTCGAGCCAGCCGAGCAGCTCGATCGCCCCGACATCCGCTTCCGGCGTGAGGTGGTGCCGAGCCATTCGCCCGAGCAGCAGCTCGAGAAGGACCGATGGAATCGAATCAGGGTCATGAGCCGGTGGCAGGTCGAGCAGTTCATCGAGCACCGCGGACATGACGAGGAGGTCCTCGCGCAGGTCGTCACCCTCGGTTCGGGAGGCGAAACAGAGGCGGACGAGTTCGCGAAGCGAGTCGGCGGCTGATTCGTGACTTCCGGCAGTGACCAGCGGCTCGAGCAAGGACTCAAGCGCGACCAGGGCCTTGCGCAGGATGCCGACGGGGATCTTCCTGCTGGGCCCGGAGCGTCCGGCACGCAGATCATCGAGCCCCCCACCGATCCGATCCGAACGCCAGCGATCGAGCAGGCCGACGAGATCGTCCATGTCTTCCGATTCCGCATGATCGTCACCTGCAATCTCCGCAGTCAGCAAGGATTCGATCACGGGCTCGCGAAGGAGCATCGCGAAACTCTCGATGCCCGGGTTCATGAGGTGCTCCCGAAGGGCCGCAAGGAGCGAACCGAGCTCACCTCGCACCGAACTGCGACCGACCGGGACCCGCAACGGCACGCCGGCTCGACGACCGGCGCGCTCGAGGACGGGGTTGATCGATTCATCACACACCCCGACCACCACTCGACCCGGAACCAACGGCCCTCCCGTCCGGTGCAGGTCCGCAAGATCCTCGAGCACCTGCTCCGCGGCCTCGATGGGACGATCAACGAGTTCGATCTCCTCGGGGTTCACCACGGATGGACGTTCGTTCCACGCTTCGGGAAGAGGCCTCCCCCAACGATCGAAGGCGTGCGCCTCCGACTCGGGGGCATCGATCAGGAGTTCGCATCGATCACCGAGCACATCGATGGTCGCGCAGGCCAGGGGCCCGGGATCACTGACCGCCAGGACGAGCAGGCGATCCGGCGCACCTTCCTTGATGACTCCGGCGGACAACATCCGGGAACGCATGAGGGTGGATTCGATTCGTCCGACTTCGGCAAGGCGACGATGGACATCGTCACGAACCGTGTCGAGCGCGTTCCACCGATCGCGTCCATCGAGGACCTCCGGTCGTGACCCGACTTCGGCGGGCGTCAGGCCGATCGAGTCGAGGTCATCGCAGACCTTGCGGAGCGCCTTCGCACGTGAGAGTGACTCACGCACATCTCGCGGCCGAGGCATGCCGGGAAACAACTGTTCCGATTCGGCATCGAGCGTGGCCAGTGCCTCTCGCCAGACCAGCTCCGCGAAGATGTCGGTAGCGGGCAGCAGGTCGTCGACCGGTGCCATGAAGGATTCGACGAGACCGGTCGGGGTGAGGATGGTCGGAGGCTCGAGGAAGGTGGGACCATCACGAAGGAGCTCGCGATGCAGCAGCCGACCAGCGCGTCGTCCCGGCACGAGGACTGCAGTCCGGGCAAGGTTGCCATCCCGTGCGAGTTCCATGAGGCGACGGGCACCTGTGCACGCAGGTGAGTCTTCCCAGCCTACCATCGAAACAACAACGAACGTTTGCAATTGAGACCTCGAACTCGACGTCATTGCCGCTCAGGGTACACACGTGAAGACTGCGCCAAGCCCGTTTCCTGACTTCAATCCGGTGTTCTCGTCCTAGAAAAAGGAAGAAGTACTTGCGAGGGGGTACCCCTCTGGTAGAGTTCAGTTGACGGGGACAGCACTCGTGTCGGGCTCCTGGTTGATAACAACCGGTGGAGACCGAACCTCGATCGGGCCGGCAGTGGGGGCTGGCCCGATCTTTTTTTTGTGCATGGCTGACGGGGTCGGATCCGGTCAAGAAGTTTGAACCGAAACGGTGGTTTTCGATTTCAACGACCGGTGACCGAAGCGGCTTGTTCACCCCGACGGGGGTGGCAGGGTCCGCATCACGAGAACGACTTCGCCCTCATCAATCTGGACTTCAAGGAGCTCGACCACTCGATCGTCACCGAGCCGATGACGAGCGGGCACGACCAGCTCACCATCCTCGAGTCCGTAGGTCGCGCCGTCACCCCCGGGGAGCAGCACGTCGCCGATCGTCGGCAGCTCGATCGATCCCATGAGCAGTTCGACCATTCGCGAGGGAACGGGGAGTCGTCCCATCGAACTGCCAGTGGCGGGCATGATCCGGAGATCCCCATCCACGAGTTCCGATCGAAAGGCGATCGCGACGGTATCGGTGGTGATGACCACGCGACCAGGCTCGACACGAGCCTGGAACATCGGAGTCGTGCCGTAGGCATCGGTCCCCCCGAGGTGCGCGACCCACGCGGGCAGGCGGACCCAGAGCCAGGCGTTCAGGTCCTCCTCACGCAACCGGATCGCCCAGGGTGACTCGTCCTCACGAACGCGTGAGCATGCCGAGGCGAACTCCTGCTCGAAGATGTTGGAACGATCGACGACGACCGGATCGGATGCGGAGGGAGGCAGATGCCCGTCGGGTTGGAACAACGTGAGGACGAATCCCGTGACCAGAAGCAGGCAGGCCAGGATCGCACCGATGAGGAACGTCGATCGACACCCGCGACGATCGTTCCCTGCCTGATCCTCGCTCACCCCTTGAACCTCGTGACGATCAGGGTGTCGTTCTGCCCGCCGAATCCGAAGTTGTTCGAGAGGCAGGTGTCCACCGGGGCCTTGCGCGACTCGTTCGGAACGTAGTCGAGATCGAGTTCGGGGTCGGGATGGTGCAGGTTTCGCGTGGGTGGGAGTTCACCCTGCTGGATGGCCATCACACAGGTGATCAACTCGACGGCGCCAGCCGCGGCGATCAGGTGTCCCATCATGCTCTTGATCGAGCTCATCGGAATGCTTGGTGCCAGGTCGCCGAAGACACGCCTCACGGCACGCGTCTCGATCGAGTCGTTCTCCTGGGTCCCCGTGCCGTGCGCGGAGATGTAGTCGATCGGAGGACGACCGTTCTCCGCGAGCCTCCCGGGATCGATGCCAGCCTGGTCGAGCGCCATCTCCATCGCCGCGGCCGCACCACGTCCGTCAGGCTGGATGTCGGTGATGCGAAAGGCATCGCAACTCGACCCGTACCCGATGATCTCGGCGAGCGGGGTCGCCCCGCGCGCTGCCGCATGTTCGAGTGACTCGATGACGACGATCCCCGAACCCTCACCCATGACGAAACCGTCTCGAGTGCGATCAAAGGGTCTCGAAGCCTCCGCAGGATCACCCTTGTGCGTGCTGAGCGCAGTCAGTCGATTGAATCCGGTCACGCCGAGGGGATGGATCATGGTGTGGGCGCCACCCGAGATCATCACGTCCGCCTCGCCCCGACGAATGATGTCGAAGGCCTCGCCGATCGCCTGGGTGCTCGCCGCACACGCGGTCAGGCAGTTGTAGGCAGGTCCGTTGACCTCGAACTCCCGCGCGAGGTGAGCGAGGGGCATGTTCGGCTCCTGCTCGATCTCCTTCTGGGCGTGCATGCACTCGAGTGCGTTTTCAGCCCATCGAACGCCGTCGATGCAACGCGCCTCGGGATCCCAGCCACGGAGATTCGCACGCATGTAGTTCTCGGTGTCGAGGACGCCTTCACCGGCGCCGAGGTAGAGACCGACACGTGAACGATCGAGCTGTTCGAAGCGGTCGAGGCCGGCCCGTCTCCAGGCCTGGGACGCCGCACCGAGCGCGAACTGCGAGTTCAATCCGGCATGTTGGTGAAGGCTCGGATCACGCAGGTACTCGGCGACGTCGTAGTCCTTGACCTCAGCGGCGAAGGAGGTGGGAAACGTCCTGGCATCGAACCGGGTGATCGGAGCCATGCCGGAGGCTCCGGAGACCAGCTTCTTCCAGACCGAATCGATGTCGCACCCCAGTGGGGTGACCCAGCCGATTCCCGTCAGCACCACGCGAGGGGATTCGCTCATCCATCCACCTCCTCTTCATCGAAACGGCGAAGCACGAGAGCGGTGTTCTGTCCGCCCATGCTGGTGGTGAAGACGAGGATCGAGCGGAGCTCGGCGGATCTCGCCTCGATCGGACCTGCGTCGAGCCCGGGTGTCTCCGCGCCCTCTTCACCGATCCGGGCCGGCAGCATCTGGCGGCGAAGGCACTCGGCGGCGAGCGCCGTGGCCAGTGCACCCGATCCGGCACCGCACAACCCGATGTTGGGCACGCAGGTGATGAGGGGCAGCTCGGACGCACGATCACCGAAGACATCCTGGATCGCCCGTCGGTCGATGGCATCCCTGACAGGTATGCCCGAGCCGAGAGGAAGGATCGCGTCGATGTCCTCCGGCGAACAGTCGGCGGAAGCGAGTGCACACGTGATCGCGGCCTGGACCGACCGGTCGTCATCGGCATAGACGAGTCCCACCGTGTCCGGACACGCCGCCTGCGAAGCGCCGAATCCGGCGATCTCGGCGATGGGGGCGACACCTCTTGAACGTGCGCTTTCGAGTGCTTCGAGGACCAGGATCCCCCCACCTTCACCCAGCACGCTTCCGCCGGCATCCTCCATGAAGGGACGAACCACGCGAGTCGGGTCGTCCCCGTCACGAACCGTTGCAAGGCGTCCTGCGAACTGCTGACGAAGCACGCCCATCGGGTCGAGCTTGCATTCGGCACCACCGCTCAGGCAGACGTCGGCATGACCGCGAGAGATCACACGCATCGACTCACCGATGCTGAGGCCGCTCGAGGCTTCCGCACAGGTGATGGTGTTCGACGGACCCTGGCAGTCATGGATGATCGTGACGTGGCAGGCGAGCATGTTCGGCAGGTACTTGAGGAGCCACAGCGGAGTCAGGTTGCCCATGCCGGAATCGCCCCACTTCGAGAGGTCGAATTCGCCGTCCTCGTCGACGCTGGTCGAGACCGCCAGGGAGAGCTCGTTCACGTCCGCGGCGATCAGGCCCGCACCGATGTGGCATCCGGTCCGGGAAGGCGGGATCGTGGGCTCGCCGTCAGGGTCGGTCGCTCGCGTGACCAATCCGGCATCCTCGACCGCCATCGCCGCACCACCGACTGCAAGGGCGATGTCCCTCGCCATGACCTTGGTCGCCTTCCGATACGTCTTCGGCACCAGCTTGCGGACATCGAAATCGTCAGCGGCAAGCTGCGCCGCCAGCGGGCAGTCGAACGCCGATGCGTCGTAGCTCTCGATGGGTCGGATGCCGCTCGCGCCGGCGACCATGCCTTCCCACATCGGCTTGATGCCGATGCCGAAGGTGCAGATGGGCCCCAGCCCGGTGATGACGACACGACGTCTTTGAGTGGTCATGGGAGCGGAAGTGTACCCGTCACGATCCCTGACGTGGTCCCCGATGCTGGTGAATCCGGCCACAACGCCCGGAAGGGGCCTATCGAGGACCGCGACCCATGCGTTTGGCGATCAACATCGCCATCTCGAGGGCCTGCTCGTAGTTGAGGCGCGGGTCGACATGGGTGCGGTAGGAACGGGCGAGATCCTCGTCGGTGAGGCCGCGGGCGCCCCCGGTGCATTCGGTCACGTCATCACCCGTCAGCTCGAAATGAACGCCACCAAGCAGGGTGCCCACCCGCTCGTGAATCTCGATCGCCTGTTCGAGCTCGGCGAGGATGTGGGCGAACTTCCGTGTCTTGACCTTCATCCCCTCCCAGGGACCGGATCCGGGGACGACGGTCTCCGTGTTGCCGTGCATCGGGTCGCAGCAGAACAGAACAGTCCGCCCAGTCGCCTTGACCGCCTCGAGGACCGGCCGCAGGCCGCGTCCGATCTCGTGCGCCCCGAACCGGTGGATGAGATTGATGCGACCGGGCTCGTCGTCGGGATCGAGCAGGTCGAGCACCTTGAGCAGTGATTGCGTGTCGGTCGAGGGACCGACCTTCACACCGATGGGGTTGCGGATCCCCCGCAGGTATTCCACGTGTGCACCATCGGGATCACCGGTCCGCACGCCGACCCAGGGCATGTGCGTCGAGAGGTTCCAGTATCCCTCACGATGCGGCACGGAGCGGGTCATCGCGGATTCGTAGAGCAGGACGAGCGCCTCGTGGCTCGTGAAGAAATCGACTCGATTGATCTGCCCGACCGTCGCGTCGGCGACCGATTCCATGAACCGAAGGGACTCGCCGATCGATTCCGCCATGCGTTCGTACTCGGCACGAAGCGGGGAATGCTCGACGAAGCCGAGATCCCAGTACTCGGGGTGGTGCAGGTCGGCGAACCCGCCGTCGATGAGCGCCCTGATGAAGTTCAGTGACATCGCCGAACAGGTGTGCCCTCGAATGAGCCTCGCCGGATCGGGTCGTCGGGCCTCCGCATCGAAGCTCGACAGGTTGACGTTGTCGCCTCGATAGGAAGGAAGCTCGACACCGTCCCGCGTCTCCATGTCCGCTGAACGGGGCTTCGCGTATTGTCCGGCGAACCGCCCCACCCGGATCACTCGACGGCCACCACCATGCACGAGGACCAGACTCATCTGGAGCAGGATCTTCAGCTTCGAGGTGATGCGATCGGGCGTGCATTCGTCGAACCGCTCCGCACAGTCACCACCCTGGAGGAGGAACCGATTGCCGCGAGCCGCTTCCGCAAGCTGCCCCCTCAGGGATTCGATCTCCCAGCTGGTGACCAGGGGCGGCAGCGCCTTGAGCTGTGCGACGACCGAACGGACCTCCTCGGGATCCTCGTATCGGGGCTGCTGCAGCGCGGGGCGATCCCTCCAGGACTCCGGGCTCCATGCGGAGGGCCCGACTCCTGACGGAGATGGACCGGCGGAGGCTTGTGATGCTGCATCTGGATCCACGACATGCTCCAACATCCCGGCTGATCGACCGGGTGGAAGATTGCGGGCGACAGGACTTGAACCTGCACGGGGTTGGCCCCCACGGGAACCTAAATCCCGCGCGTCTACCAATTCCGCCACGCCCGCGGACTTCCGGGATGCTACGACCCGCAGAAGCGGTAGACAAGCGGCCCGGTAATCGGAATCCTGACCACTTCTCCCCCGGAAACACGAGAAGACCGATATGTGATGGGTGCAACTCCCTCCCCTTGATGGATAGAATGCCCCAGGAAGACGGTCAGGGAACCATCACCCGCCTCACGGAGTCACTGCATGGCCGCACGCGCACCGATCGCGCTCACTCCATACCTGCTGCTGGTCAGGATCGTGCTGTTCCTGGTCTTTGTCATTGCAGGCATCCAGGACCTCAGGATGGTCGAGTTCAGCGGCGAGGATGCCGTCAGGATTCGTCGCCTCGAACAATCGCCGGAGTCCCGGCCGATACTCATCGAGACGGACACCACCAGCACGAACGTCCGATCGGGCGAGACGCAGGAGGACGGGACCTACCGTGCACGAGCCCTGTGTCGATCCGCGCTGGCCATGGAAGATGCGGGCTGGAACAGCCCGCTGCTCCTGGCATGGATCGGAGCGCTCACCCAGCTCGTGGGCGGAGCACTGCTCCTCCCCGGCCTGCTCTCCAGGCTGTGGGGCTTCGGCCTCTGCGTGGTGCTCGGTGCCGGCTTCACGTTGACCTCCTGGCCGCTGGTCTCCACCTCCTTGACGGCGTTCACCAAACTCCCGATGGCTGACTTCAACCAGGTCACGTTCCACCTCGGATTCTTCATCGTGGCGCTCGGCATCCTCGTCTGCGGTGGTGGAGGCATCAGCCTCGACCGCATGATCTTCGGAGGGCCATCGAAGTCGAAGGCCTATCACGAGGACGAGGAGTTCGAGGAGGAATGAGTCCGCTCAGGACCCGGATCCGGTCGTCCTGGCAGCAACGGTCCGTTCCACCACGCATGACTTCGGAATCGGTGAGAGGCGACTCCAGATGAGCCCATCCAACAAGCGGGCATCACCTGCTGGAAGACATCCGGCAGACCGGAACCTGTCGAAACGGGGCGTTCCCTGGATCGGATCGGTTCTCGTCCACCTGCTGATCATCGGCGCGGTCATCCTCCTGACCTGGAACCTCAACAACGTGCGAGAGGAGAAGACCACCCCGGTGGTCAGGGCCGAGATTCCGGAAACGGCGGCCGATGCCATCCCGATGATCACCCTCGAGGAGACCGAGGAAGACGTGCCGGTCGAACTTGCGCAGGAGATCCGAAGCCTCGAGGCGATGGCGCCGTCGGGCGGCCTCGCCCTCCCCGGAGAGGCGGGTCGCCTGGGTGGCGGGATCGGAGGCGGGTCCCTGATCTCGCTCGGCAGGGTTGAATTCGCGGGGCTCGGAGCCGGGGCGGCGCGTCGGATCGCATTCGTCGTCGATGCATCCGGTTCGATGATCGGCGTCTTCCCCTTCGTCATCGACGAGCTCCAGCGAAGCCTCGAAAAACTCTCACCGGCTCAGAGCTACTCGGTGATCTTCTTCCAAAGGGACGAAGCACTGCCTGCTCCACCACGAGGTCGGCTGAACTCCGCGACCCGGGAGCATGTCGAGAAGACCCTCCGCTGGATCAGGGGGGAACCCAATGCTCCCCCCACCGTCGTTCCAACCGGCCGCAGCAATCCGATGTCCGCCCTGACCGAGGCACTGGCACTCGAACCCGAGGTGATCTTCCTGCTGAGCAGCAACGTGACGGGATCGGGCATCTACGCGGTCGATCTGGAAGACCTGATGGCTGAACTGGATGAGTTGAATCCGGAGGATCCATCGACGGGCAGACGCAGGACGATCATCAACTGCATCCAGTTCCTCGATCCCGATCCCCTGGATGCACTTCGGAGCATCGTGTCGGAACACGGCTCGGATGACGGCTACAGGTTCCTCGGACGCACCGAGCTGGGACTGAACCCTCTGGGCAGGCCGGAATGAGGATAGACTCGAACAAGGGATCCGCATCATGACCGTCAAAACCCGCATCAATCCGGACCACAGATCCATGCAGCCGAAGAGTCGACATCGTCATGGTCGCATCATCATCGCGTCCGCCGCATTCACCGCACTTGCGGCGACCGGTCTCGCACACGCGGCAACCGGAGCAGGAAGCTCGGTCGAATCGACCGGTTTCGTGGGCATGTTCTTCGCTTCAAGGAGTGCGGGTCCGGACGGCGTCCTGAGGATCGAGTGGTTCGGAACGATCCTGATCTGGATCCTCCTGCTCCTCTCGGTCACCGGCTTCGGACTGGCCCTGAATCTCGCGACACTCAACTCCAGGCAGACGATCCTTCCCCGATCACAGGTCGACAAGGTCAGGTCCCTGCTGAAGCGCGGCTCCTGGAAGGAAGCGATGGTCCTGAGCCGTGACGATGATTCCGACTTCGGTCTGATGATCCAGGCTGCACTGAGGGAGGCTCCGCAGGGCTTCGCCGCGATGGTCGCACGCACCGAACAGGTGGCGATCGAGACCGCGACCGACAGGTTCCGGAGGATCGAGCCGCTGAACGTGCTTGGACAGGTCGCCCCGATGATCGGATTGTTCGGAACCGTCTACGGCATGATCGTTGCGTTCCAGTCGATCGTCGCGAGTGGCGGCAATGCGGATCCGGTCGCGCTGGCAGGCGGGATCGGCACCGCACTCGTCACCACGTTCTGGGGACTCCTGGTCGCGATTCCTGCGCTGGCCGGATATGCGTTCATCCGGAATCGAGTGGACGCCCTCAACAGCGAAGCGGAATCCACGACGGTGGAACTCCTGGAGCGGTTCAAGCCGTCCGGAGGGTCCGACGCCGGTGAGGAGCGAACGGAGTGAGCCGGCTCCATCGCCGAGGCATGGCGAGGATCGAAGCGGATCTCACGCCGATGATCGACATGACCTTCCTCCTGGTCGTGTTCTTCGTGCTGGTGTCGCAGATCAGCGAGATCGAGAGTGTGGAGATGGAACTCCCGAAACCGGTGCCTTCGGCCAGCGCACCTCCCCCGGAGGAATCTCGAAGCGTTCTGAACGTACTTCCCGACGAGGACGGTGCGGCGACCGGGTATCGGCTCAATTCGACCGACTTCCCGCTGGGAGCCGAGGGCATCCGGGGACTCCGACAGGAACTCACGCGCCTGTACGATGTCCAACCGGACCTTCGCATCAACCTGCGTGCCGACCGCAGGACCGAACAACGCTTCATCGATCCGGTCTTCGATGCGATCAACCAGGCATCGAGTGCCTCGAATCGTTCGGAAGCCGCTCGAGTGAACCTCGTGGTGATCGTGGACCGGGAGAGTCCCGATGCGTAAGCGGCACCCACAAGGTCGATCAAGACTCAACATCACACCGATGATCGATGTCGTGTTCCAGCTGCTCATCTACTTCCTCGTCGCGACCAACTTCGCACTGGGCGAGCAGGTCTTCAGGCTGGACCTCCCGGACCGGGGAGGTGCCTCCATGGAGTCCGACCCGTTCGTGCTCGAGGAGGAGCCGCTGCGCATCATCGTCCGATCCGGAGGCCGGGATGGCGAGACCGCCCTCGTCTCGATCGAAGGCCCCTACCCGCAGCCGAATGATCTCGCCGAACTCGAGACGTTCCTCAGAAACAGCCTGGAGGACCGTGGCGCGGCATTGTTCAGGAAGGACCATCCGGTGATGATCGTCCCGTCACCGACGACCCGCTGGGAACACGTGGTCGGCACCTTCAACGCAGCGGTTCGCTCGGGTTTCAGGAGCGTGGTCTTCGCACCACCGGAGTGACGGATCATGGGCCTACCGCGCAAAAGGCAATGGTCGGGGGCGTGTGCAGTCGCATGCCTGATGCTCATCGCGAGCACCAGCCTGCCCCAGGAGACAACGTCTCCGTCGATCGACAGGATGATCGAGACGATCGACCTGCTGGAGACCGTGGTTCTCGACGAGGCAGTGGATCCCGTCCGAAGGTCGAACGCCCTCGACGAAGCGATCGAATTCCGGGAGCGTCTGATCCGAGCCGGCGAGGACGATCCGCGAAGGGCGAGCTGGCATGCGGATCAGGCGGAGGACCTGCTCCTGAAGCGAATCGAATATCCCACCAGCTGGACTCCCCATCTCCTCAATGCCGATCCCGCCTGCCCGATCCTCCCCCCGGAGATCCCGTTGATCGTGGCACGGGGCCTGGAGGAGGCGATGCTCGCGGCCTCGACCGCCGGAACTGCGGTCGAGGCACTCGAGGCATCGGAGGAACGACCAACGGTCGAAGTCGCGCGTCTGGCCCAACGGCTGCGCTTCGAAGCGGAGGTGCGGGCACCACTGCTCGAAGCGATCGGGCTGGTGCTTGCATCACGCATCGATGAACAGGCGGCTGGCAGGGCCCTCGACATCCTGACCCGCCTCGAGAGCACGCATTCGGGAGATGCCGAGATCAAGCCGGTCATCGACCGCTGGCTCCTTCTGGCCGCGATCGAATCGGGCGACCGATCGGCCCTCGAGGCAGTGGCACCGGACCTCGAGTCGATTGAAGAGGACCAGGACAGGATCCGCGCGATGATGGTGCTGAAATCGCCACGGGCCGCGGCATCGCTGGCCGCGCGACGCCACCAGATGGAACTGGATGAGAATCGGTATCGAAGGCTGCTCCTTTCGGACTTGCGGGAACGGGCGCTGGAACTCGAACTCGGCAAAGAAGCCGGCTGGAGCGAGGAGCGAGGCGACCTCTGGATCAGGATGCTCGACGACGAGTCTGGTGGCAATGATCGATCACATGATCCAGCACTCGCCAGACGTCTCGCTGCACTGACGGAGCGGCTCGGTGAGGACTCCATGCCGCTTGCCGCGGCGTGGGCGCTCGGCGAACTCGAACTCGTCTCACGAGAGACCGGGGCACCATCCGGTGATGGCAGGGCTCGATTGGAAAGGATGCTGGAGAGCGCCGACGAAGATGACCCGGCCCACCCCAGGGCCCTGTCGGTGCTGGGACGCCTTGCCATGGCGGATGGGGACCGACTCGCCACGGCACGAGCCCTTGAAGCACTCTACCTGACCCATCCCGACGCACCGGATGCCGATCCCGGCATGGTCGCGGATCTCCTGGAGCCGGTGATCGACCTTGGCCAACCGTGGATCGCGACCAGCTTCGAAAGAGCGCTTCGACGGTGTGGTGAGGCGAGCTCGAACTCGGGCGAACTGGAAGAACGACGCCTGCTGCGGTTGGTGAGGCTCGCGGAGCACCTGGCGTCGAACATCAGGCGCGAGGAAGCCGTCGCGATTCTGGAATCGATCAGGAGCGAGTCCCCCACGACATCCGCGAGGGTCATCGCGAATCGTGCGCGGATCAATCACGAGATGCTCATGGCGAAGGAGATCGATGAAGCCACCGCTCGAAAGACGCACCGTGAGATCGCAAGCAACCATCGTTCGCTGACGGTGAGGTTCGGTTCCGCCCATCCCGGTCTTCACCACGCCGGTGCCATCAGTTCACTCGAGTCGGCCCGGACCCGGATGAGCACGGGAAACACCGACCAGGATGATGTGCGGAGGATCCAGTCGATCGCGGATGACGAACTGCTCGACGACGAGACGAGGATCCAGGCATTGATCATGAGACACCGGATGCGGATGGACTCCAGGCTCGAGAACCAGACGGCGATGGAGCTCGCCCCGGATCTCATCGAAGCCCTTCGCATCAATGGAACGGCGGGACGGGACATGCTCCTGGAATCCGCACTCACCAGGCTCGAGGAGATCGAACGCGCCCGGGAACGCGGGGACCACGCAGAAGCGAACCGCATCGGCAGAACGGACCTGAGACCGTTCGCCTTCGCATTCGAGTCGGGAACGCCACCGAGTCCGAGGATCCTCGACCGCCTCTCGATCGCACGCATCCTGGCCGAAGGCGGCCGCCTGGAGAGCGCACTCGACGCCTGGAACAACCTCGAGGAGGAACATCCGGGCACCCTTGAAGTCCTGGTGGGCAGGGCCAACGTGCTGTGGAGGCTCGAAAAGGAGGAGTTCCTGGCCGACGCGATGAGGATCTACCGCTCGCTCGGACGGGGGCAACCGGGCATCCTCGTGCCCGCATCGACATGGTGGGAGGCACAATTGAGACAGCTGCTGATCCTCGAACAGGTCGGCCGGTCGCTTGATCGGATCAATCCCCGCATCGAACGGCTTCGACTGATCGACCCCGAACTGGGTGGCCCGCGTTTCAAGTCCGAGTTCGAGGCGCTTCACGCGAGGCAAAGGCAGGGTTGAACGCACCAAAGGGGGCGGTGAGTTTCAACTCATGAGTCGAAGTTCGTTCCTCAGGATCGCGGCAAGCTCGAAGTTCTCCACCGCCAGCGCTTCCTTCAGGCGTGCCTCGAGTTCAAGACGCTGACTCGAGGGCAACTTGGGAACGAGCATCTCCCGCATGCCACGCAGCACCTTCACCTCGGGCATCGATTCGAAGGATGCGCCGGTTCCCCGGGAACGGCAGGCCTCCTCGAGATCGTGAAGACCCGATTCGATCGCCGCCCGCGCGGACTTCATGTCGCCGGACCGGAGTGCGAGTGTCGACGACGCACGCGCCCGCATCATCAGCAGGTTCGGAATGGATCGACCCGCCATCGCCCGATCCTCATCGCTCGCCGCGTGCCGGACGATGAACACCGCGACCTCGAGGTTCCGATTCGTGTCCTCGAGCACACCCGCGTAGTCGTCGAGGATGGAAAGAACCGCGCTCCGATAAGAGTAGAGTCCGGCCTCGTGCCTCAGGGCGGCACAGGTTCCGGGATCAGCGGAAACCTCGTCCGGACCCTGCCCGAGGGCCTGTTCGAGAACCCTATGAAACAGGGATTCGCAGCCATCCGGCCGCAATCCGTCGGGTCGGCCGTGTCGCTCGAGCTGGAGCACCCCGAGCTCGACGCGAACCTGGACCAGGGGCCTGCCGTCGTCCGCCTCGACAATTCGGACGTTCAGGCGACCGGGTTCATGGGGCCATTCCCGCAGGAGTTCGCTGAGTGAAGTGTTTTCCATGGAATCGTGACTATCGGTCGGTTGACTTTCCTGTGAGCTGCATACTATCGGGACAGGAGGTCGAGCCCTCCCCACAAAGAGTGGATGCACTCAAGACTGAAGATTCTCCTGCCGAAGTTCGCTTCGTCGGCATCCTTTACGTACCGGATGCGGACAGAGGAGTCCAGGGAAGGCATTCCTCTCATGGAATGCGATCACCTCGAAGCAGGTGATTCGGAGGGAGAGCGATCTTGAGGCATGCACACCGAGTGGTGAGGGTATTCGACACGAACTTCCCGGACTGGGGCTTCCGGACAAGGGAGGGTCGCTGACCATGAGCAAGAGAGCCTTGCAGACAGAACTCCAGCTGTACCTCAGGGAGGTCAACCAGGTCCCCCTTCTCACTGCCGAGGAGGAGAAGGAGCTGGGCTGGAAAGTCATCAACGACAACGACCTCGCCGCGAAGGAACGGATGATCCGCGCCAACCTGCGGCTGGTCATCGCCATCGGCAAGAACTACACCAAGCGCGGACTGACGCTCTCCGACCTCATCGAGGAGGGGAACATCGGTCTGATCCGGGCGGTCGAGGGCTTCGATCCCGCACAGGGAGCACGCTTCTCGACCTACGCCTCGTGGTGGATCAAGCAGGCGATCAAGCGAACGCTGATCAATGCCGTTCAGCCGATCCACATCCCCGCCTACATGGTCGAACTGATCGCTCGAGCCAAGGAAGCCACGCGACGCCTGGAGGAACGCATCGGCCGACTCCCGTCCGCCGGCGAGCTTGCAGAAGAGATGGGGCTTCCCGTCAGGAAGATCCAGATCATTCGCCGGGCGATCCGCGCGTTCAACGCCCCGAACTCCGCGCCCCAGGGCGAGAACGGCGAGGCGCTCGACTTCGCGGAGATCTGTCCCGACACCAGGAATGCATCACCCGAGCACGACATCGCTCAACGCGAGGAGTACGGCGTTCTCCTCAGGCTGCTCGATTCGATCGACGAACGAGACGCGAGGATCCTGAAGCTCAGGTTCGGCCTCGAAGGGAAGGAACCACTGACGCTCAAGGAGATCGGCAAGGAAGTCGGACTGACCCGTGAACGAGTGCGCCAGATCCAGGCAGAAGCGCTGCAGAGGCTTCAGAGCCAGCTCCTCGATGATCGTCCGACACGCTTCGTCGGAAAGTCCATCCAGCCCAGAAGGGCGGCGGATCGATCCAGGAACGAAGACGAGGGCATCAGGCGCGCCTCATGAGCCCGCCTCGTCATCGACCGGGAATGCACGAACACACGCGACGCCCACCGAACACGGTGGGCGTCTTCATGAGTCAGGGTCGCTTGTAGAGCGGGAGTGCGCAGAGCTCCGCCGCCACCCGGCTTCGACCGAGATCGATCTCCACCGCGGTGCCCGGTTCGCCATGGGCACTGTTCACATAGCCCATGGCGATCGACCGCTCGAGCGTGGGGCTGACACACCCGCTGGTGACCTCCCCGATCACCTCGTCTCCGAGAAGGATCGGCATCGACTGGCGGGCGGCACGCCTGCCCTCCACGAACAATCCAACGAGGGTCCGGGCGGGGCCTTCCGCGGCGATCGCCTGGAGTGCATCCTGCCCGATGAAGCGTTCCACGGGCGGCTCGCCCTCGGGGACGGACTCGCCCTTGTCGAGCTTCACGGCGAATCCGAGACCAGCGGAGAGCGGATCGATCTCCTCGGTGAGTTCATGCCCGTACAGGGGCATGCCCGCCTCCATCCGAAGGGTGTCACGTGCCCCCAGGCCGCAGGGCTTGATGATCGAGTCGGCTTCCCCGAGATCCTTGAGCAGCATCTTCAGCGCCGGGGCGGCCATCTTGGAATCGAGGATGACCTCGACGCCATCCTCACCGGTGTACCCCGTTCGGGAGATGATCGCCTTGAGCACCATCAGGTTCTTGGTGACGAAGCGGAAACGCTTGAGACCGGGAATCTCCTTCGAGAAACTCCCGATCAGTTCCATCACCTTCGGTCCCTGGACCGCGCACATCGCCGTCTTCTCGGTCTGGTCGTCGAACTTGAAGTCGAAGGAACCACGGTTCTGCTCGACATGGTCGATGATCTTCGCCCGGTTGGCCCCGTTGCAGACCATCAGGTACTCCTCCGGGCCCATGCAGTAGACCAGGACGTCGTCGCGGCATCCCCCCCGCTCATTGCAGACCAGGGAGTACCGACAGAGGCCGGGAGCCATCCCCTGGATCTGACGGGTGCAGATCCGATCGAGGCAACGCGCCGCATCGCGACCGCGGAACCGCAAACGTCCCATGTGCGAGACGTCGAAGAACCCACCACTGTTCCGAACCTGGGCATGCTCCTCGAGGATCGACCCGTAGCGAATGGGCAGGCTCCATCCGGTGAAGTCGACCATCTGGCCGCCGTACTGCTCGTGGAAGGCTGCGAAGGGCGTGCTTTTAGGACTTGATTCGGTGGATGTGGTCATCCCGGAACGGTATCCGGACCACGCGGTCAGTGCCAGTGCCATGCCTACCGACATGACCCGCACAAACGGCACCGGATCGGAGGGCAGGACCCAACCAGGGCACTTGCAGGACCGATGCCTCGGGTAGCGGAACGCATGAAGCGGGACGCGAGGGAGGACGGGAAGATGACACGAGTCACCAGGACACGAGCGAGCAGCCGAACGGCATCAGACGATCTCAAGTGGGCCCAGGCCGCAATGGTCCTCGTCGCGGTCGGCATGATCATCGCCGCGATCATGAGCACCTGACCCGCTCCTGAAGCAGCATTGCGGACCCTCGGTCCGTGTTGACCCCCGCATCGAGGGGGCGTTCGAGCGCTTCCCGCCTGCCGAACATGAGCCGGCACGGCTATCCGACACCGAACAGCATGGAGCGCCCGAGGCGCCTGGCCAGCGAGGTCTCGCTGCCCCATCCCGGGGATCCGAGACCCAGGGACAACGGCTTCGGATTCCAGCTTCACGTGAAGGCGACTCGGGAGTGTCGATCAAATCCCGACATGCCCCTTCGATCACATGGCACCGGAAGAATGGGCCGGATATCCTCCGTTCGTCCATGGAACAACGAGACCCTCGATCGAAGACGCGACCTCGGCTCCGGAACCACTCCCCGCTCCTGCGGCGAGCTGGACTCGTCCGGACCCTGGTCCTGCTGCTTCTGGTCGGGGTGTGCACCCCGATCGCACAAGCCGGCTCGGAAACCATCCGCCAGGACATCCAGGACGAGGCCCTGGCGGATCGTCCGATCGCCCGGGTCAGGCTCGAAGGCATCGAACGAACCGCGGAACAGCTCGTCAGGAACAACCTGAGAACGGCACCCGGCCAGCCCTTCGATGCGACCGCGATCACCGAAGACGTCCGGACCCTGTCCAGACTCGGCCAGTTCGACACCGTCCAGGCGGACGCGGTCCTCAACGAGGACGGCACGGTCGACGTCATCTACACCGTCCAGGAACAGCCACTCATCGCCGCGATCCAGGTCGTCGGCAACAAGGCGATCAGCGACCAGGCCCTGATGCAGGCTGTTCCGCTCTACCCGGGAGGACCGAGAGACGACTTCCTCCTGGAGCAGGCGATCCTGAGGATCAAGGACCTCTACCGTGACAAGGGCTTCTACCTCGCAGAGATCGAGGTCGATGAATCCAGGCTGAAGGACAGCGGCATCCTGATCATCCGGGTCGTCGAGGGGCCGAGGGTCAGAATCAAGGAGATCGCCTTCGTCGGCAACAGCTCGTTCCCGGCGAAGGAACTGTCGGTCGAGATCACCACGAAGCCCTACATCCCCTTCTTCAGGAAGGGCCAGCTCGAACCGGACAAGATCATCGACGATGTGGCCGCACTCGATGCCTTCTACAAGGGCAACGGCTACGTGGACGTGCGGATCGACAGTCGGATCCTGCTCTCACCCAACAACCGCGAAGCGAAGGTCGTCTTCCTGATCGAGGAGGGCAGGCAGTATCGCATCCGGAACATCGTGGTGAGCGCGAACACCCCGAGCGGGCTGACCGAGGTGTTCTCGACGGAGCAGATTCAGGATCTGATCACGATCCGGCCCGGTGACACCTACAACTCCCTCATGGTGGATCGTTCGATCGAGGAACTCCAGCAGAGCTACCAGCTGATGGGATACGTCGATGCTCGAGTGACCAGCGAGCACATGCGCGTCGGCGAAAGCCCCGAGGTCGACCTCCTGCTCCCCATCAACGAAGGCCGGCAGGTCACCACCGGGCTCGTGAAGATCCAGGGCAACTTCCTGACCAAGGACAAGGTGATTCGTCGCCTCGTCAGGGTCGAGCCGGGGCGCCCGCTCGATGGCAGGGAGATCGAACTGGCCGAGCGCCGGCTGGAGGCGACACAGCTCTTCGGTGACGTCCGAGTGACGGTCCAGCGACCAGTTCCGCCGGACTCCGAGATTCGTGACGTCCTGGTCGAGGTCAGGGAACGCAACACCGGCAGCTTCAACTTCGGGGTCGGATTGAGTTCCGATGCGGGCGTCTTCGGGGAGATCTCGGCGAACCAGCGAAACTTCGACATTGCGGACTGGCCGCTGTCCTTCAAGGAACTGACCACCGCCCGGGCCTTCCGCGGCGCGGGCCAGACGATGAACGTCACCTTGTCTCCGGGTGATGAAGTCAGCACCTACTCGTTCTCGCTCGGCGAACCCCATCTCTTCGACACCGACATCTCGGCGAACTTCACCGGTTTCTATCGAAACCGCTTCTACACCAACTACCACGAGGAACGACTGAGCGCGGCGTTCGGCCTCGGCAGGAGGCTCGGGGACGTCTGGAACATCGGTGCGACCGGCAGGCTCCAGAAGGTGACCCTCTCGAACTTCGCCCCGACCACGGCGATCGAGGTCTACGACGACCGTGGACCGGACACCCTGCTTGATCTCCGGATGACCCTGACCCGTTCGACCATCAACAACTTCTTCAGGCCGAGCCGTGGATCCAGGCTGGCCCTGAGCGTCGCCCCCTACTGGGTGGCGGAGACAGGTGAATCCTTCGTCAATACCGATCTGGCCCTCACCACGTTCCTCACCCTCGATGAGGATTTTCTGGGCCGGCGCTCGGTCCTCAAGCTCTCCTCACGTGCGGCCTACATCTTCGGTGGCTCAGCGCCGACGTACGAGAAGTTCTATCTCGGCGGCATCACCTTCCGAGGATTCCAGTTCCGAACCATCAGCCCGAAGGCGGTCGGTTCGATCGGTGCCCCGACGGTCCCGATCAACGACCCGGTCGGCGGCTCCTTCATGTTCTTCGCCGGGGCGCAGTACGAGTTCCCGATCGTGGGAGACAGCTTCAACGGGGTGGTCTTCGCTGACAGCGGCACGGTGGAGAACTCCATCGATTTCGAGGGCTACCGTGCATCGGTCGGGTTCGGCATCCGCGTGTACATCCCGCAGCTCGGCCCGGCCCCGCTCGCCTTCGATTTCGGGTTCCCGATCCTGTCGCAGGTGGAGGACGAGCGGCAGCTCTTCAGCTTCACGATGGCCCTCCCCGTCTGAGCGCTCTCGGTGGGAAACCGCCCTCCGCAACCCGAGCCGGGACTTCCCCCTACAATCTGGGCACACAGGACTCCCACACAGAGAGGTCGGTCATGAACCCCGCCAAACGAGCCTTGAGCCTCCCCATCGCATTCACGATCGCAGCCGCGATCATCCTCGTCGGACACGATGCCCTGGGCACCCGCCCGGCGAGCGCCCCGGCCACCAAGGTCGCCACCGTCGATCTTGCGAAGGTCTTCGAACGCATCGAGGCCAACACCCCGTGGGAGATCCAGCTCAACGCCCTCGCCGACAAGCTCAACAGCGAGGCGAACCGACGTACCGAAGCCATCAACACGGAACTCCAGAAGGCCGAGGGCCTCAACGAATCGAATCCCGACGAGGCCCAGCGGATCCGAGACGGAGTCGCCCTCATGAAACTCGAGCGCGACGAGTGGTTCGGCCTCAAGCAGCTCGAGATGGACCGCGAACGAGCCCTCATGTGGCAGAGCATGTACGGCGCCGTCCGCGAGCAGTTGGTCGCTCTCGCGAAGGCGGATGGCTGGGACATCGTGCTGGTGAACGACTCCCTTGGGGACATCAAGCTCAACGACAATGCCAACGTCAGCCGTGAGCAGCAGGTCATCACCCAGATCCTCAACCGCAGGATGCTCTACGCGGACACCATGACCGACATCACTGAACAACTCATCGTCCGAATCAACAACCTCAAGCCCTGACAAGGAAGACCGAGTCCCGCCAGGGACCATCAGGGAACGCATCGAAGGGGTCCATCACATGGCTCGCACTCGTCTCGTAACGGGATCCGTCATCGCAGCACTCGCCCTCGGCTTCACCTTCATGGCGGGCTATGCGGCGCAGCTCAGGCTGCAGCCTGCAGTCGTCGCCTTCATCGACATCGAGAAGGTCTTCAACAGCCTCGACAGTCGCCAGGCATCCGAGGCAGCCATCGTCGAACTTGCCAAGACGATGGAACAGAAGACCACCACCATGCGCGAGGAACTCGAGCTGCTCCAGGCGGAGCTGGAGAGCCTCGAACCGGGCAGCACCGCGATGGCGGACATGAACGAGAGCGTCGTCTCGGTCGCGGGTCGGCTCCGGGCCTACCAGAAGTACGCCGCCCTGCTCCTGGAGCGGGAACAGGCGAACGACCTCCGCGAAACCTACGAGAGGATCAGGACATCCGCCGCTGAATACTCGAAGAAGGAAGGCATCGACGTCGTGCTCCTGAACGACTCGATCCCGATGATGGAACCGTCGGACTCGGCAGGCACCCTCGAACAGATCTCCTCGCGAAGGATCCTCTATGCCGGCACCAGTCTCGACATCACCGAAGAACTCATCGCGATGATGAACGCCGCAGGCGCGGGCTGAAGAGACGGCGGCGAGTGACAGCCATGGCTCGATTCAACACCGCCGAAGTCGCCGAGCGAGTTGGTGGAACGCTGGAAGGCGACGGTTCGATCCCCGTCGAAGGTGTCTCGGGCATCGGGGATGCACGTGCGGACCAGCTGACCTTCGCCAACGATGCGAACAACGCTCGTCTCTGGCAGGACTCGAAGGCCAGGAGCCTGGTGACCGGACTCACGACGGAACTGCCCGAACGGACGGATGATGTGGCGATCATCCGGGTGAAGGACCCGGAGCTGGCGATGATCTCGATGCTCGAGGCGTTCGCGCCTGAACCGAGCCTCCCTCCGGTCGGCATCCATCCGACCGCGATCGTGGATCCGTCCGCGAAGATCGGCACTGAAGCACGGATCGGTCCCTCGTGCCAGGTGCACGAGGACTGCGTGCTTGGAGACGACGTGACCCTGACCGCCGGGACGAGACTCCACCGAGGAGTGACGATCGGCTCGCGCTCGACGCTCCATGACGGTGTGATCATCAGGGAACGGTGCACCATCGGAAGCGACGTGGTGATCCACGCCAACGTCGTGATCGGCACCGACGGCTTCGGTTTCCGTCCCTCGGAGGACGGAAACGGCCTGGTGCGCTTCCCGCACATCGGTTCCGTGGTCATCGAGGACGACGTCGAGATCGGAGCCTGCACCTGCATCGACCGCGGCAAGTTCGGCGCGACGAGGATCGGCACCGGCACCAAGATCGACAACCTCTGCCAGATCGGGCACAACTGCGACATCGGTCGTTGCTGCGTGCTCTGCGGTCAGGTCGGGGTGGCCGGCAGCACGAAGATCGGTGACGGGACCATGATTGGTGGCGCCGCTGGCATCGCTGATCATCTGGTGATCGGACGTAGCGTGTCCATTGGAGCCCGCTCAGGGGTCATCAACGACATACCTGACGGAGAGACGTGGGTCGGCACGCCAGCCGGAAAGCGGAGCCGTATAATGAGGGAAATCGCTGCAGTTCGGAGACTTCCGGACTGGTCCAAGCAGCTCCGCCGGTTCTTCAGCCAGAATGAAGACGGCAAGACGGATGCAGAATGAGTGAACTCGACGCCACAATCGATCAGACCCCTGACGTCACGGCACCCCGCCAGCGGACCGTCGCGGGCACCGTGAGTGTCGACGGAATCGGCCTGATGCTGGGGCAACCGGCAAAGGTCGAGATCAAGCCTGCCCCCCCCGAGACCGGCATCGTCTTCGAACGGGTGGACCTCGACCCACCGGTCAGGATTCCCGCGACCGTCGATCGCGTCGTCTCAAGAGCACGACGAACCACCTTGAAGACGGGCGAGGCGACGATCGAAACGATCGAACACTGCATGTCCGCTCTGGCCGGACTTCAGATCGACAACGCCATCATCGAACTGAGCGGACCGGAACTCCCATGCGGAGACGGATCCGCGAGGCTCTTCGTCGATCCGATCATGGAGGTCGGTCTGACCGAACAGGAACCGCCACGGCGCGTGTTCAAGCTCCGTGAACCGATCGTCCTCGAGGACGGTGGAACGATGCTTGCAGCGGTTCCTTCGGAGGATCCAGGCACGCGAATCATCTTCGACCTCGACTACGGCAAGAACTCCGACCGCATCCCGCGCCAGACCGTCAGTTTCGATCCGACCACCGCCAACTACGTGGAGGAGATCGCACCGGCCCGGACCTACAGCCTCAAGGAAGAGGCGGAAGCACTGTGGGAACGCGGGATGTGCAGGCACCTCACGCCGAAGGAAGTGCTGGTCATCGGGGAAGACGGCCCCATCGAAAACGAATTCCGCTTCGATGACGAGCCTGTCCGCCACAAGGTCCTCGATGTCATCGGTGACCTCTACCTGGTGGGGCGTCCGGTCCAGTGCAGGATCCTCGCCTATCGTTCCGGGCATGCCCTGAATCGCCGAATGGTGACGAAGATCCGGGAACAGATGGCGGTCGTCGATCAGGAACACCTGCTGCTCGAAGGCCAGGTGATGGACGCCAGGGCGATCCAGAAGCTGATGCCGCACCGCTTCCCGATGCTGCTGGTCGACCGCCTCATCTACGCCGATGGCGACCGGAAGGCGATCGGGGTCAAGAACGTGACGATCAACGAGCCGTTCTTCCAGGGGCACTATCCGGGAACCCCGATCATGCCCGGCGTCCTCATCGTGGAAGCCATGGCCCAGATGGGCGGGCTCCTCCTCAGCAGGAAGCTCGAACTCACCGGCAAGGTGGCGGTGCTGCTCAGCCTCGATCGAGTGAAGCTCCGACGCCCGGTGGTGCCCGGCGACCAGCTGGTCCTCGAGGCGGAATCGATCAGGGCCACTGCGCGCAGCGGCAACGTGAAATGCCGGGCGCTGGTCGGCGGCAAGGTCGCTGCGGAAGCACACGTGAAGTTCATGATGGTCGATGCCGAGGCCGAATAACCCTCCCCGCCTCCAGAGGCCGCCAGTGGTGATTTCGACGAATGAAGCCGCTTTCCCCGGGGTTCTCTCTTTCAACTGAAGTCGCGCCCGAAACCGGCCGATAAGCGCCTCTGGGCCAATGGAGTACGAGATGCGCATCACCCTCGATGGAAACACCTGCGAAGACCTGGATGCCAGCACGATCGCCGAAGCGATCGAAGGCGGCTGCACCCTGGCCCACGAGGCCGGGCGCATCGTCGTCCAGGTCGACGTCGATGAGCGCACGCTCGATGTCGCCGAACTCGGCGATCCCGAATTCACCGGAGGCCGCGCCGAAACCGTGGCGCTCACCAGCCTCGAACCACGCGAGGTCCTGCTTGCGAGCCTCGACCTCGGGACGAACGCGGTTGATGCCGCGAACGAACGCTTCGCGCTCGCTGCCCATGCCTTGCAGGCCGGGAACGCGGGCGAAGCGGCCGCCCCACTCCAGGAGGGGCTCGAACTCTGGCAGACGCTCGACGAACACGTGCTCAGGGAAGCGGTCCCCACGGTCCTGAATTCGACTCCGGGAGCGCCGACCCATGATGAGTTCAACGCCCTCGTACAGGCACTCGAAGAGGCGCTTGCCACGATCAGGCAGGCGATCGGAAGTGGAGACAGCTCCGCGCTGAGCGATTCGCTGCTCTATGAATTCCCGGAAACCGCCACACGCTGGACCGACTTCTTCTCGAAGTGCACGAAGGCACTCGACGGAAGCGGACAGGACACCACGGAGACCCGTTGATGAGCGGAACGACCAGCAAGACACTTCACGCAGATGTCCGCCGAGCCGAGAAGGCCCTGGAAAGTGGCGACTTCTTCGAGGCGGAACGCCTTGCGCTCGCCGCACTGGAAGAGGCCCGCTCCGCCTCCGAGTTCAAGGTGATGACGGACATCATCCCCACCCTGCGCGATGCACGATCCGCACGGCTGGAAGCCGCGATCGAAGCGGGCGAGTCGATTCTGCATCTCGAGAAGCGCCCCGAAGAGGGCGAATCCGTCGAACCCGGGTGCTATCTGGTGCAGCCCCCCCTGGTGGGAGCGGACGCACGCGCACTCCGACTCGCGGCCCTGGAACAGGGCGTGCCCGTCGCCACCGTCTGCAGGGAGCCACTGACCGAGACGAAGCTCCGTCCCATCGTGGCGATCGGACGGATCACGGTCCGCGCCCGGGTCCTGCCCGCCGCGGACGATGCAAGCCCCGACATGGAGTGGTTCCTGACCGCCATGAACGAACTGGGAGAGACCGCGATCGAATCCGTCGACACCGGAACCCTGATCATCAAGCAGATCGATGCCCTGCTCGACCGGCTCGATTCGATCCCGGATCATGCACGGCTCCATGACGCGCTCGAGGAGATCTGCATGATCGCCGCCTCGAGCGAACAGCCGGACGGCTGACCAGGGGCTCAGTCGCCACGCACGGGCTGGACCCGTCCATTCCCCTCGTCCATGTCGATCTCGCGATTCGCGAGCATCGAGAGCACGTCACCCAGCGGACGAGGGCGCAGTCCCCAGCAGTCGACACCCACATCGGTGGAACGGCCGACTTCAGGCAACGTGCCATGGGTATGACCGTGGACATGCAGCGATCCGTCACGCCGTCCCTGCCAGATGCGCATCCCGTAGTGCGCCATGACGACCCGGTGCTCCCCCTGCCGACCCGCATCCTCCCAGCCACGAAAGCTCAGCAGGTCGTCGACGGATTCGAAGAGCGCGTCGAAGGCTGGCTTCCCACGCGGATCATGATTGCCGCGGACCAGGATGATCCGCCTGCAGTCGATCCGCTCACGAATGGAGACGGCATGTCGGGTCCGTGAGACCCCCTTGGGAGTCGGCCCGACGAAGTCGCCGAGGTGATAGAGCAGGTCGTCCCCGCCGACGACCCGGTTGATGCCCTCGACGAGGGCGAGATCCATGGCCTCCACGTCGGAAAAGGGTCGATCGAACCGCTCGAGGGCGTCGACATGGCCGAAGTGGGTGTCCGCGGTGATGAAGACCCGACTGCTCATGTCCAGTCAAGTCCCTCCGGCAGGGAGTTGAAGTTCTCGCATCCCTCGGCAGTGACCGCGACCATGTCCTCGATGCGGATGCCACCGATGGCGGAACCGTAGAGTCCCGGTTCCACCGTGAGCACGTCACCCTCGACGAGCAGCGGCCCCTTGAAGTCGAGGAGCGGTGGTTCGTGGACGTCGAGACCGACACCATGGCCGGTGCCGTGCACCATCCCGCAGAAGTCGGCGGGCGCATCCGCGGGCGGAAGCCCGGTGGCATAGCCGTTCGCGATGATGACATCGATGGTGGCCTGATGGACGGATTCACCGGTGACACCTGCACGAACCGCGGAGATACCCGCGGCCTTGGCCTCCCTGACCACGGCATGCATCCGCTCGAGTTCCGGTGAAACGGTTCCGTTCACGACGGTCCGGGTGCAGTCGCCGTTGTAGCGCGTCGTCTTGCTCTGGGGATAGATGTCGACGATCACCGGCTCGCCGGTTCGAAGCGGACCGGCTCCGGTGAAGTGGCAGTCCGCACCATCGGGTCCCCCTGCCACGATCGAGCCCGGACAGGCGTATCCCAGTTCAAGGAGCTTCACATCGATCATCACCTTCACGCGTTCGGAAGTCAGGGGCTCTCCCTCGTGGAGAAGCATGCCGTCGGGACCGACCTCCGCACGACCGATCGTCCGACAGGCCAGCTCCATCGCGCGTTCCGTGGCGGCCTGCGCCGAACGGAGCGCGTCGAGTTCGGACCCATCCTTCGATCGCCGCTCCAGGACACCCAGATCCTCGTCGTAGACGACATCCAGTCCGAGGAGGGCGAGGTGATGGGTGTAGACATGAGGCGTGCTCCGGTCGACGACGACTCGATCGGCACCGGAACGATGCAGGCATTCCGCCACGGCTTGTGCGGTCGCCGTCTCGCGATCACCGCTCAATCCCGTCTCCGGCTCGTAGTCGGCCGGTATGCAGACGCTGTCGACATCGACCTCGCGACGCGCCCGATCGGACTCGATGTCGCGGATAAGGAGTGCTTCGGTCCCGTCGGGGAGCGCCATCCAGGCGGCGGGGTCACCTGCCTTGAACCGGATCCGATGGAAGAGGGCGTTGTTCTGGGAGGGGATTCCGGCGATGAGACGTGCTGTGTTCTTGTCAGGCATGGTCGGCTTCCGAATCTCTGGAGTCAGTCTGGCGGGATCGGCATGGTCCTGCCGAAACACAGGGTAGCGTGAAAGACCGGACCGAATCGACCAGGGAGACCTGCCATGCCTCGACTCGTGCTTGCAACGACACTCCTCGCGACCAGCATGCTCACGGCATGCGCCAGCTCGATCTCAGGCACATGGCAGGGACGCGGTGATACCGGCGAAAGACCGTTCAGCTTCGGATCCGTGACCTTCGCACCCGACGGGACCTACACCGCCGAGGCGAAGTACGCCGACAACACCCGTGCGGTTTCGGGAACCTGGTCGATGACCGGAGACACGATCATCTTGTACGGCGAACCCTTCGGCGAGCGAACCTACGAGGTCCGACAGGACGAGGACAGCCTGGTGTTCACCGATCCGAGCACCGGCGGCTCCATGACGCTCGACAAGTTCAACTGAACACGCCTCTCCGGAAACCGAGACTGGTCAGCTCCGGGTCAGTTTTCGATACTTGATCGGTCGAGGCTGATCCGCCTCCTGCCCGAGACGCTTGCGGCGATCCGCCTCGTATGCACTCCAGTTCCCATTGAACCAGGTCACCCTCGATTCACCCTCGAAGGCGAGGATGTGCGTCGCGACCCGATCGAGGAACCAGCGATCGTGGCTGACCACGACCGCGCAACCGGCGAAGTTCTGGATGGCCTCCTCCAGTGCTCGCATGATGTTCACATCGAGATCGTTGGTCGGTTCGTCGAGGAGAAGGACGTTCGACTCGCTGCGCAGCATCCGGGCGAGGTGCACGCGATTGCGTTCCCCACCGGAGAGATCGTCGCAGATCTTCTGCTGCTCGGTACCGGTGAAACCGAACCGAGCGACGTAGGCCCGTGAATTCAGCTTCAACTTCCCGAGCTTGATCTCCTCGTCGCCATCGGAGATGGCCTCCCAGATCGACATCCCCTCGGGGATGGAATCACGCCCCTGCTCGACGTATCCGAGCTTGACCGTCGCACCAACGTCGAAGCTGCCGGAATCCGGAGTCTCCGTCCCGAGGATCATGCGGAAGAGGGTCGTCTTGCCGGCGCCGTTGGGACCGACGATGCCGACGATCGCGTTCGGCGGGATCTCGAAGGAGAGATCCTCGTAGAGGAGCTTCTCCCCGAACGCCTTCGCGATCCCCTTCGCCTCGATCACCTGGCTTCCGAGCCGCGGACCCGGCGGGATGTAGATCTCGATCTCGTCGGCACGCTTGTTCTGTTCCTCCGAGACCATCGACTCGTAGGCGTTGAGACGAGCCTTGCTCTTGGACTGCCTGCCCTGGGGGTTCTGGCGCACCCAGTCGAGTTCCCGCTGGAGCGCACGTCGTCTCTTGTGGGACTGCTTCTCCTCGATGGCGAGACGAGCATCCTTCTGCTCGAGCCATGAGGAGTAGTTGCCCTTCCAGGGAATGCCGTGCCCGCGATCGAGTTCCAGGATCCAACCCGCGACGTTGTCCAGGAAGTAGCGATCGTGGGTGACCGCGATGATCGTCCCTGGAAAGCGTGCGAGATGCTGTTCAAGCCACTGCACGCTCTCTGCATCGAGGTGGTTGGTCGGTTCGTCGAGGAGCAGGATGTCGGGATTGCTGAGCAGGAGCCGACAGAGCGCCACGCGTCGCTTCTCACCTCCGGAGAGGGTGTCGCAGTTCTGGTCCGGGGGCGGGCAGCGAAGCGCGTCCATCGCCTGCTTCAATTGTGATTCGAGTTCCCAGCCGTTGGCGAGTTCGATCTTCTCCTGGACCTCTCCCTGGCGTTCGAGCAGCTTCTCCATCTCCTCGGGTGTCATCTCCTCGGCGAACTTCTCGGAGATCTCCTCGAACTCCCTGAGCAGGGACGTGACCGCGGAGGCACCCTCCTCGACGACCTCGAGGACGGTCCTCTTCTCGTTCCGGAGCGGCTCCTGCTCGAGGTAGCCGACCGAGAAGCCCTTGGCCATCTGGACCGTGCCCTCGTATTCCTTGTCGACCCCCGCGATGATGCGGAGGACCGTGCTCTTCCCCGCCCCGTTCAAACCCAGGACACCGATCTTCGCCCCGTAGTAGAACGACAGCGAGATGTCCTTGATGATCTCCCGCTTGTTGATCGTCTTGGAGATGTCCATCATCGAGAAGATGATCTTTTCCGACTCGTTGCTCATGCGCGGCTCCGTTCACGGATGGGAGTGGACAAGATACCGGCCCGACTTGGGTTGTGCTACGGTGCCGGGAACCAGAGGACACCACGGAACCAGCCCATGAAGCACGAGAACCGACGAAACGTGATCCCCTTCGAACTGTTCATGGCCGGGGTGTCGGCCTACGGAATGACCGTCGCCGGACTCCGGATCTTCCTCCATACCGGCATGGAGATGCAGCGACTCTTCGAGTCGTTCGACCGACTGGTCTGCCTGATCTTCATCCTCGCGTTCATCCACCACGTGATCTTCGAGAAGGACCGCCTCCGGTACATCTTCACCTGGGGCATCCTGGACCTCGCTTCGGCGATACCCTTCCTCCCCGTGCTCCGGTTCATCAGGATCCTGAGACTGGGCAGGGTCGTCTGGCTGATCAGGACCCCTGGCGCCCTGAAGAAGGCGATCCAGCGGGATCCGTCCTCCTCGCTTCTCTACCTCCTGCTCCTCACGCTGCTCCTCGTGTACACGGGGACCTGTGCCGGCATCCTCGCCTTCGAATCACAGGACCCCGACTCGATGATCAAGACCGGAGACGAGGCGCTCTGGTTCGGCCTGGTGACCGTCTCGACCGTCGGGTACGGCGAGATCGTGCCGGTGACCACCGGCGCAAGGATCTGCGCAGCGGTCCTCATGTTCAGCGGCATCGGCGTCTTCGCCAGTCTTGCCGGCTTCCTGCTCGAGCCGTTGCGACGGCTCGCGACCGGAGGGAAGCAGGTCACGAATGCCGACGTGGCCGCTCGTCTCGACGAGTTGTACGAGATGATCCGGGAGCAGCAGTCGAAGGACGGAGGCGCATCAGCTGGAGAGAGCGACCTCGACCAGGATCAGTGATGGAAGCGGGACTGCGGGGCCTGCGTGGGCTTGAGATCCTCACGTGACTCGAACCAGGCGACGCTGCGCTTGATGTCATCGAGAAGCATCTGGGCGACATCGAGGCTGAAATCCTCCTTGACGACGATGCGCTGGACCACGAGGTCGCTCCGGTTCTTCGGCATCGGATACGCCGGAACCAGCCAACCGCGTTCGCGAAGCTTGTCCGCCAGGTCGTACAGGGAGAAGTTCGCGGTCTTCGCGTATTCATCGTTCATCTTCCAGCAGAAGACGGGGATGTCACTGCCGTCGGTGATGAGATCGAACGGTTCGAGCTCCCCGATCGAACGGCTGAGCGACATCGCGACCTTCTGGCTGGCCGCATGAATCCGTCGGTATCCCTCGTGACCGAGCCTCAGGAAGTTGTAGTACTGCGCGACGACACGGTTGCCCGGGCGGGAGAAGTTGATCGAGAGGTCGAGCATGTCACCGCCGAGGTACTTGACATGGAAGACGAGTTCCTCGGGCAGTGCATCCTTGTCCCGGAAGATCACCCAGCCGACACCGGGATAGACCAGCCCGTACTTGTGACCGGAGGCGTTGATCGACTTCACCCTCGGCAGCCGGAAGTCCCACTTGATCTCCGGCTGCAGGAACGGAGCCACGAACCCCCCGCTCGCACCATCGACATGGATCGGGATGTCCTGCCCGGTCTTCGCTTCATGATCATCAAGCGCCTTGGCCACCTCCTCGACCGGTTCGTACCTGCCGTCGAAGGTCGATCCCATGATGACCACCACGCCGATCGTGTTCTCATCGACGAGCTTGAGCGCCTCCTCGGCGTTCAAGGTGAATCGATCACCCTCACTGGGCACTTCACGCGGTTCGACATCCCAGTAGCGGCAGAACTTGTGCCAGCAGACCTGGACGTTCGCCCCCATGACGAGATTCGGCTTGTCGGTCGAATCGCCGTTCGCCTTGCGCTTGTTGCGCCAACGCCACTTCATGGCCATCCCGCCCAGCATGCAGGCCTCGCTCGATCCGATCGTCGAGGTGCCTACGGCGTTCTCGTGATCAGGAGCGTTCCAGAGATCCGCGACCATCCTGATGCAGCGCTGTTCCAGCTGGGCGGTCTGGGGATACTCGTCCCGGTCCACCATGTTCTTGTCCAGCGTCTCATGGATCAGCTTGTCGGCCTCATCCTCCATCCAGGTCGTGACGAAGGTCGCGAGGTTCAGCAGCGAGTAACCGTCGAGGCGGAGTTCGTCGTGAATGATCTGGTACGCCGTCGAGGGAAGCATGCTTCCCTTCGGGAGTTCGTTCTTCGGGATGTCGAGTTCCATCCCACGTGCCGCATAGGTCGGAATCAGTCGGGAACTTCCGCCAAGGGCCTGATCATTCGTTCGGTCGCTCAATTGGGGCCTCCTTCGATGTTCCGGCACGATACCCGACAAGCCGTTCACGAGCACCTCCATCGAAAGGAGTCCGATCACATGAAGAAGGCCCCGATCCTTGCGGACCGGGGCCAGAGTATTGAAGAGGGAAGGATCCTCTTTCAACGGCGCCTCGAGGGCGCCCTTGGACATGTCGGACAGGCTGCCAGGGGGGGGCAGCGATGTCCGGTTGTGGTTCGACTCAGGTACGCGACGTCATGGAGGCTGCTGCCTGCACGCGTGGAGCGCTTCCCGGTCGTTCGTTCATCTACGGATCCCCTTTGCTCTACCGATCCCGTCGAGGCACCCCAGAAAGCACCACCGGAAGGACCGTCATCTCCGTCCTACACCTCAAGGTACCCCCAGCTTGAACGGAGGCAACCGAATATCTCGATCTCGAGCAGAAGAGAACAGATTATCCACATGGAGCCCCTGCCATCCCGCGAAGCACCACCAAGGGGTGCCGGGTCTCGGTTTCTTGACAGTCAGGGCATGCTCCCTATACTCCCCGGTTCGCAATCAACGCGACTGATTGCGGGGTAGAGCAGTCTGGTAGCTCGTCGGGCTCATAACCCGGAGGTCGCAGGTTCGAATCCTGTCCCCGCTATGCACCGAACCCCAGGGTCACATCGACCCTGGGGTTCTTTCTTGCCTGATCAGGCCACTTTCGAGTTGTGCGTCGACTGCCCACCGTCAGGCTCCTCCCGCGGACCGGCGGGGTTCCGATGGTGTAAGGTCACCCCATGACCGATGCGCGATCCTCCCCGGTAGCACCGTCCCAGCGGCACGAGATCATCGACATCGTCAGGGGATTCGCCCTCTTCGGCGTGCTGGTGGCGAACCTGGCATTCACGGCCCAGTGGTTCGCCACCCCGGAATCGGTCCTGGAATCGATGGCCACGGCGACGATCGACGGATACGTCGACCTGGCGCTCCTCTACCTCGTCGACCACAAGTTCATCTCACTCTTCTCGATGCTCTTCGGGCTGGGCCTGGCGATGCAGGTTCGCAGGGCCCGGGAACGCGGCCAGCCGATCGGTGGGTTCCTCTTCAGGCGGATGCTCGTCCTGTGGTTGATCGGCATGGCGCACGCCGTGTTCGTCTGGCACGGTGACATCCTTCAGTACTACGCGGTGGCGGGCGTGACCCTGCTGGTCTTCGGCCGCTTCTCGCAACGCACCATCCTGATGAGCGGACTCTGCCTGGGCGTGCTCAGCGGCCTGATGCCCTGGATCGGCTTGCTGCTCGGCCAGAGTGGTGTCGATCCGGGCTCGGAGGAGGTGCTTGCTCGTCGGTACCAGACGATGACCGAAGGAAGCTACCTCGACATCGTGCGCATGAACATGGATGTCATCCGAAGTGACTATGCGAAGGTGTTCGGAGACATCGCCAGCAGCGCCGTCATCTGGTACCTGGGACCGTTGTGGAAGGCGCTGATCGGCTACGCGATCGGGCTGTCCGGCCTGCATGAACGACCCGAAGACCTCGCGAGAATCGCCAGGCGCCTGCTGCCCTGGACCCTGCTCATCGGCCTGACCGTCGGCTCGATCCCGGTCGTCTCGTTGGTCGGATGGGATGTCTGGCTGAGCAGCGGAGGACCCTGGGCTCGACTCCTGATGGTTCCGGTCGAGTTCGCCTCGGTGGCACTTGCCGCGGGGTACGCCTGCATCCTGGTCATCCTCTGGAACCGTGGGACGGGGCGACGCATCATCGGATCCCTGGCCCCGGTCGGCCGCACGGCGCTCACCAACTACATCATGCAGAGCGTATTGATGGTGCTGGTGCTCTACGGCATCGGCTTCGGGCTGATCGGGCGGATCGGCGGCACACTCTGCATCGCGGCATCGATCCTGATCTTCGGGATGCAGGTCGCGGCGAGTGCATGGTGGTTGCGACGTTTCAGGTTCGGCCCGGTCGAGTGGCTGTGGCGCAGCCTGAGCTACTGGAAGCTGCAGCCGATGCGGCGCAGGTGATCAACCGTCACTGGAACTCGACTCCGAACCCGGCCCCCACCTCGGATCCTCCAGCTCGGACTCCCATGCGGCGACCGCCTCGAGCATCGCCTGGAGTCGTTCCGGTTCCGAGGACGAGAGGTCGGATTGTTCGCCAGGGTCCCGAGAGAGGTCGTAGAGTTCCGGTTCGAGATCGGCACGTCGTTGCCAGACCACTTTCCACGGGGTGTCGAGCATCGCGACATCACCCTGCGGACCCGCATGCCGCCAGTAGAGCGGGCGATCCGGTTCCGAAGGATGTTCGGAACGCAGCAGGGGCAGGACGTCGACTCCGTCATGTGGGATGTCGGCCATCGAGCCACCGGCCATGTCGACGAAGGTGGGCAGGAAGTCGAGGGAGCTGACCGGGCTGTCGACCCGGGTTCCCGGCGGCAGCTCACCCGTCCACCGAAATGCCATCGGGACACGGGTCCCACCCTCGTACACGTTCCCCTTCCGCCCGCGCAACGGTCCGTTGGAGGCACCGGTCAGGGTCTGTCCACCGTTGTCATTGGTGAAGATGATGAGGGTGTTCTCGTCGAGACCGCTCTCGTCAAGGGTGTCCAGGATGCGGCCCACGTTCTGGTCCATCGCATGGACCATGCCGGCGTAGCGTCGACGACGCTGTGGTTCGATCCCCAGCTCGGCCAGCATCGCCACGTCGCTGCGGCGAGGCTGCATCGGCCCGTGTGGTGCGGTGAAGGAGACGAAGAGGAAGAAGGGGCGATCGTGATGCGCTTGGATGAACTCGCACGCGGCGTCACCGAAGCGATCGGTGACATACCCCTCCTCCGGAAGCGGCCGGCCGTTGTGCTGGATCACCCGGTGCGCGGAGACGTTCTCGATCGGATGGTAGCTGCGCGCCCCCTGGAGCAGGCCGACGAACTCGTCAAAGCCGCGATCCTGCGGGTGATAGCCGGTCGGGTAACCGAGATGCCACTTCCCCACCAACCCGGTGACGTAGCCGAGATCGCGCAGGCGATCCGCGATGGTGCGCTGCTCGAGATCCATCCCCCCGTCCATGTATCCGGGGGGGATGTTGTTCTCGTGGCCGAACCGCTGCTGGTAGCGGCCGGTGAGCATGCCGGCCCGGCTCGGGGAGCAGACCACGCCGCTCATGTAGGCTCGCGTGCAGACCACGCCCTCCCCGGCGATCCGGTCGATGTTCGGAGTCATCGAGGCAAGATCTTCGGCAGCCTGGTCCTGGAAACCGAAGTCGACCCAGCCTGCATCATCGGCGTACAGGAGGACGATGTTCGGCCTCTTCTGCTGCGTCGGTTCCGCGTCGGAGCCGAGACCTGATGTGGCGGCCCCCGGTGTCGAGGTCGATGTGGAACATCCGATCAGTGCGGCCAGGGAGATGATCAGGAGCATGCGGGTGTGGTTCATGGTTCGTTTATAGCAGGTGCCGAGCTCACAACGCCGAGGAGAGTGATGGAACCGGAAGGCTTGAATCGATAAGGTCGGGCGTCAACCGGGCAGGGAACCTCATCAAGCGTTGCCTGGTTCACCCGGTGCCGACATCGGAAGGATCGACGGTGTACTGCACGGGATGTGACTACCAACTCGAAGGCCTGACGACGGGAACCTGCCCGGAATGCCGGAAGCGGTTCGACCCCGCCGACAGCGGAACGTTCATGCCGTTCCCCGGGTGTGGATGGCGGAAGAGGCAGTTCGGGTGGTTCGCACTGGTGCTGATCCTGCTCGCACTGGAGGTCGTGCATGCCGTTCGAACCTACGCGGACAGCACGCTGTTCCTGCTGGTGGTCACGGGATCGATCGGATGCCTCTCGATGCTGACGGGAATCCTGCTGCGTCGTTCTCGACCGGACCTGAGGATCTCGATGTTGATGACCATGCCGGCCCTTGCCGTCGTGGCGCTGATCACTTCACTGGCGATCCACATGTACATGAGCCTGGGTGGCTGGCCGAAGACCATCGGAACCGGAGGGTTCAGCAGGAGTCTGGAGATCCACGCGGACCTCGCCATGTTCGGATTCACGATCCTGTTGCTTTCGAACCTGCTTGCCTGGGCCATGCTTCTGGGCTTCGGCTGCACGAGGCGCAGCCAACAGTGGATCTACCACCTGGGCATCTTCACCATGTCCAGCTGCATCTGCATCGGCCTGCTGCCGTTCGCACCGGACCAGTTCGTCTCCTGGTGGTGGGACTGATCGATCCCGGTGCCTCGTCGTGTCGAGCGGGAACAGCTCGACAGGCGCAGATCATCGCTCAGTCGTGATCATGCTCTTCGAGATGACGGACCGGCTCCCCGGTCTGATGCACGCGGAAGATGAGCGTTCGCACACCCTCTTCGCCGGTGATCGCACGATGCCAGGCGCCGTAGGGAACATGGTTCACCCGACCCGGCACGCCGACGATCGTGGTCCCGTCTCGAAACTCGATCTCGACGCGGCCTTCAAGGTAGTAGTGGAAGGTCTCGGCGGGATGCCAGTGCCACTTGCCGACCTTGTTCGGTGGATTCACCGCGGAGGTGACGACGACCTCGCGTCCGGGAGCGATCTCCTCGGCCAACGCCTGTTGTCGCAGCAGGTCCACCTGCCGCGTGGTCGCCGTCGTGACCGCACGACTGGATGAACAGCCGACCATTGCCTGGGCGATTGCAAGGACAGCAACGAACCTGATGATGGATCGTGAATGAGGGGCTTCTCTGTTCATGGGTGCCTCCGTGTCTGATGGTATCAGACGCTTCCCGAGGAACGGCAAGGAGGAACATCCGGTGCGCGCCCGTCAACCGGCCACGACATGGGGACCAGTGGAAGCCACGTCGGAAGAACACCTCAAGGCGCGTCCGACCCTCCTCTGGTGTTTCGATCGACCGATGATGCGGTCGAAGGAGGGAAGCTCTTTACCCAGCAGTGCTTGTCGAGGAAAGCGGACGCAACTCGATCGGTTCGGCGTCAGCCTCGATCAACTGGATCAGCTCCGGAATCCCCAGGGCATCGATCTTCTCCTGATTCCACCGCTTCTCCGCGAGCTCGGCTTCGAGGCCGCGAAGTCGAGGCAGTTCGCTCCTTGCCGCGCCACCATAGGTCCGCAGCACGCCAAGGCATCGATTGATCCGGTTGCCGAGCCCCCACCGATCGGGATCGATCATCATCGTGCAGAGCGGGATCCCCTCCGCGATCCGATGCTCCGCCATGACTTCAAGGCCGGCGAGGCGAATCTCGTCGGCGAACATGATGCCACTGGGCGCGGGTGCGACGACCGCTTCGTGAATGACCGGCAGGAGCGGTTCGATCGACTCGTACGAGAGGTTCTGATAGACGGAACGGAAACTCCCCCGTGCGCGTGCATCCTCGTTGCGAAGTCCGGCGACGACTGCCGTTCGCAACTCGGCAGGGTCGACGCCCTCGAGGGAACGTCCCAGCATGCCGTTGCGGCGGTCGAAGAGTGCGAAGCACAGGTAACGCTGCTGCATGCCGCGGGGGTCGGAGGCATCCGGCTCCTCGGCCAGCATGGTCAGCAGCACCGGGACCACGTTCATCGCGGGTTCACCGATCGCAGCCAGCGCTTCGGCCGCCTTGATGCGCAACCAGAGATCCTCGGCCTCGAGCAGGGGCAGCAGTCCGGGAACCAGAGGCGCAGCGCGCTTCTTGAGCTTGGTCACGGCCTGGCATGCACCGATCTGTTCGTAGAGGTCATCGCGTCGAAGCATCGTGGCCAGATTGCGATTCACATCCTCATCACGCCGGGCGATCTCCATGGCGGCGCGTTCACGCACCACCGGCGACCAGCTGCCCAGGTTCTGCAGCAGGGTCGATGTCGAACGATGAGCCCATTCGGCCAGTCGGGTCCGGGATCCCCAGTCCCGACCATCATCGATCAGGGACTGTGCGGTTCGGTAGTCGACGGAAGGTGCGATGCTCGCTGTCCGACCGGTCATCGCGGTCTTGCCGAGCGACTGGGCGTATGCCAGGAGGAAGGTGCCGGAGGCGTCCCAGTTCCGGTAGCTGTCCGGCTTCACCTGGGGTGGCCCCTGATGGCGGAACGTCCCGTCCCAGCGGCGGGCGAGGTCGTAGTACCAGCCGAACTCCTTCATCCAGGCCCCACTGGCCAGCGGGCCGGAGAGTGCGACACCCGGCATCGCCCAGAGCATGTTGAAGTAGTTGCCGGTGTGGCCGTTGTCCCGTTCATTGCCGTGGGAGGCGACGCTCATCCTCGAGAAGTACTCGGTCGCCTCGACATCGCCAAGCTGATTGAAGAGCACCGCTGCGGCACCGTTCTTCCCATTGTCGTCGTGGGTCTCGATCCAGGGATTGTGGTCGCCGTAGGGCACGCAACCCTTCCCGACGTAGAACCTGATGAGACGGGCACTCTTCTCGATCGCCTGATCGAGTTCGGGGTTGTCGACACCTGCCTGCCGGGCAAGGACCAGTGAGATCGCAAGTGGCAGACCCGGAGCATTCATCATCCCGTAGCCGGCGAGGCGACCACTGTCCTGGATGAATCGATGTCCCCAGGAACCGACCGGGCTCTGGCCACGGACGATCTCCATCGTGATGCGCTCCAGCGCGGGCATGAAGGTCCGGTCACCGGTCACCAGGACGTACTCGGCCATCAGGATGTTGATCGGTCCGTACCACCAGGAGTGGTACTCCCTTCGATCCGGATCGGTATAGGTGGAGAAGGCCTCGACCTGCTGGCGAACCACCGGCAGGTAGTCGGGGTTCCCACTCGCGAGCAGCGCAAGCGCGTTGTAGCAGCGTTCGATCGGACTGCCCTTGCCGGGATCCGCCTTCATGCGTTCCGCGAGTGCGGCACAGCCGGCCTCGAGGATCGCCTTCGACTTCGCGCAATCGAACGGCGCCGTGCGCGAATACCGTCCGAAGACGGGAAGTTCGATCGTGACCCTCCGCCTGCGTCCGTCACGCCAGCGGGTCAGGACGAGTCGACCACTCAGGTCCTCGGCTTCGGTGATGGCCCGACCGATCTCGGTTCGAGGATCGAATTGAAAGGGTCGACCCCCGACGCCAAGCAGGACATCACCCTCCTGAAGCACGCCGTCCGCCGGGGAGCCCGCCTCGACGCTGGTGATCAGCACCTGACGCGCCTCGCTGGTCTCGAGCTTGTTGCTGTACATCCACCCTCTCGCCCCGGTCGGGCCGAGGTTCCAGTCGTGCGTCGCGCCCTCGGGGATCGTGCCGCCTTGCGTGAAGTCGGGATTCTCGATCTTCGAAGGTGGTCCGACCGGCGCGCCGTGGACGAGTGCACAGGCGAAGGAAGCGAGCACGATGAGAGGAACGGCTCGGAGTCGTGTGAACATCGGGTCGGCCTTTCGGTCTCGGCGGTCGATCGAGGACGGGGGGAACCGGGATCGATCATACCCCGGAGCACCGACCGGACACCATCGCGTTCATGGGATTCGGAAGACCACCCGGGGCCTGCCGCACTCGCATAGCATGAGTGCGAGCGACACCACCCAAGGGAGACTCGAGCTCATGTCCGACCACCGATCGATGCCGTCACTCCTCCTTTTCAGCATGCTTGCGATCCTCTCGAGTCCCTCCGTCGCGGAGGACCCGATCCCGGTCTTCGTCCTCGCCGGCCAGTCCAACATGGTGGGTGCGGGCAGGGTCGAGGCGAACCCCGATCGCAACGGCGGCATGGGCTCCCTCGAATGGCTCGTCGAGGAGTCACCGGAGAAGGCCCGCTACCAGCACCTCCGGGAGGAGGACGGCAGCTGGTCGAGTCGTGATGACGTCATGATCTGGTACCTCGGTCGCACCGGCGAACTCGAACCGGGCTACGGCGCGAACCGGGACACGATCGGCCCGGAACTCGGGTTCGGGTCCGTCCTCGGCGAGGCGTGTGAGGAACCGGTGATCCTGATCAAGATCGCCTGGGGCGGCAAGAGCATCGGCAAGGACTTCCGACCGCCGAGTTCCGGCGGCGAGGTCGGCCCCAACTACCGGATGCTGGTCGACATGACGAAGGACGTCATGCGAGACATGGCGACGCACTTCCCGGAACTCGAGGGACGGACGTTCGAACTGGCGGGGATCGGCTGGCACCAGGGCTGGAACGATCGCGTGAACCAGGCGTTCAACGATGCCTACGAAGAGAACCTCTCGAACCTCATCCGCGACCTTCGCACCGAACTCGATTCACCCGAGCTCCCCTTCGTGATCGCGGAGACCGGGATGAGCGGCAAGGACGAGAAGCACCCGCGTGCCCTTTCGCTGATGGCGGCGCAGGCCGCGGTCGCGGAACGCGAGGAGTTCAAGGGGAACGTCGGATTCGTCGGCACCCGGGCGTTCTACCGTGCGCCGGAGGTCTCCCCGTCCGGTCAGCAGTACCACTGGAACAGCAACGCGGAGACGTACTACCTGATCGGCGATGCCATGGGGCGCCGGATGCTCGAGCTCTGCACGCTGAAGTGATCGCTCCGACCGCGTCGATCGGCGCCTTCAATCCTCGTACACCCAGACCCAGTCGTCGTCGAGGGTGATCTCCCAGTTGGTGTTGTGCCAGACGGAGGTGGCATCCGGGGCGAGGTGCACGACGAAGACGCCGCCGTGACCGCCACCGGTGAGCTGGAACCCGATGTTCCCCTTCGATTCCCTGATGGTCTTGAGGGTCAGGATCCCGATCGTGACCGGTCCCGTCGGTTCCGCCAGTTCCCCGGAGCGGATCAGGGCGACCCGTTCCTCGAACGCGGACTGGTGCAGCTTGAAGACCAGCTGGAACGGCCACCCCAGGGTGACGATGCTCAGGACAAGGCCCGTGCACGCCACCGCCAGGACCCGGACGCGCCAGTCGATCGGCAGCATCGGCAACGCGACGAGCGCAAGCAGGACCAGCACGAACGGCGCCAGTGCCAGCCCGAGCAGGTAGTGGAGGATCATGTCGGGAACAAGCGCCAAAAACGGGATCATCAGGAGTGTCACGCCGGCGAGCACGAAGGTGAGGATGGTCGCAAACAGGGCGATGCTCCGCGGGATCGAACGGATCGGCCGGGCGGAAGTCGTCCTCGAATCATCCGGGTCGAACCCACGACCGCATTCGGGACAGCTGTGGGAGTCGAGATCGCGGAGCGCGTAGAAGCACTTCAGGCAGTAGCGCGGTGCTTCCTCAGACATTCTTCACGGCAATCATGAAGAGACCCATGAGGCACTGGATGAGCGAGAAGAGGGAGATGCCCAGGAGCATCAGGAAGAGGCGCGTCCGATTCCACAGCTTGCGCCGAAGCAGGTACGGCAGCAGGGCGACGACGGCAAACCAGAGCACGGGGATGAGGATCATCATCATGAGCTCGGCCTGCTGGGGGATGAGGAAGGCGATCGGCATCAGGAAGATGACCGACAGGCCGCCAAAGAGCAGGATGAACTCATCCGGTGCCTGCGCGGAAAGCCATCCGAACGACCAGCCGATGCCACCAAGGAGGAGCGGCCAGAGAAGCGCGACCGCGAAGGCAAGCAACACGTTGCGGACGGGACGAGGCGGCACATCGAGATGGGGCGCTCGTTCGATCGCGTCCTCGGAGGGTGGAGTGCGTGGAGGCGGTTCGGTCATCATGCACACACGATACGCGAACGACGATTCATGACTCCCCCACCGACTCGAAGAACGCCCAGATCAACTCGGTGGCCTCGACATCCATGTTGCCGTAGGCGCCGGGCCAGTCGTGGCCCCCACCGACGACCCGGTAGAAGTGGAGTTCACGACCATGGTCGGCACCATGGTGGCGTTCGAATTCGACCACGCTTCCATCATCCGGCGCACGGTCGGGCAAACGGATGGTGTCGGCTTCGGTCGTCCCGAGCAGACCGCTCCACAGCGCCATCACTTCGGGCGTGCTTCGGTAGGGTCCCCACCCGTCCGCGTTCTCGATGTCACCGTCGAAGCGGGTGATGCGATCATCGGTCCCGTTGAAGGCGATCATCGGCCTCGGAACCGAGGGGTCACAGTCGCGGTACAGGCGCTCCATCATCGTGCCCACCACGGGACCGATCGCCGCGAAGTGTTCCGACGCGCGTGCGGACAGCTGGATGCTCATGTCGCCACCGTTCGAAAGACCGGTCGCGAACGTCCGCTCGGCATCGAGGTCATGACGGTCCTGGAGGTGTCCGACCAGCGCGACGATGAAGCCGGTGTCGTCGACCTCGGAGTCGAGATGCTGGTCGTAGCCGACGTTCCAGAACGGTCGGCCACGCGCGTCGATCGTGCCGTCGGGAAAACAGACGGCAAACCCCTCCCGATTCGCCAACTCGACCCAGCCGTACTGCGTCCGCATCGAATCCCCATTGCCACCGTACCCATGCATCACCACCACCAGCGGCGCCTCACCGGGACGATCACGGGGGGCGTGGAGGTGGTAGCTGCGTTGGAGGCCGTCATGCTCGAAGACGGCAGGGCCGCCCTCGGGCGTCGAGCACCCCGTCAACAGAGTCAGGAGACAACCGACGACGAACGACGGCAAGTGGCGTTTCATGCCAGAGAGGATACCCTCGGAGGCGATCTGAACCGAAAGGAACCGCCCCATGCAGACCACCCGAACCCTCCTCACGAGCTGGTGCCTCACCGCCTGTGCGCTGCTCACCGCGGACCTCACCGCGCAGACCGATGCGACGCAGGTCGCGCAGGAACAGCCGGTCGACGTGAAGGCGTTCGACGACGGGCCGTACGTCTTCTGGGAGACACCGACCGACGCACTGCTCCTCGGACACCTGGACGGGAAGGTCGTCAGCACCCGGGTCGCCGACATCACCGAACCGGTCGAGATGCGCACGCCCTATCCCGGCGTGCCGACCGTCCATCTGAACCCCGGTGGCTACACGCCCTCCGCCTCGACCTGGCCGATGCCGGATCGCCTGCTCGTGGTCAGCGACCTCGAAGGCAACCACGACACGTTCCTCGAGTTCCTTCGCACCAACGGCGTGATCGACGAGAAGGGCAAGTGGGCATGGGGCAAGGGCCACCTGGTCTTCGACGGCGACATCGTCGACCGCGGTGACAAGGTCACGGAGATCCTCTGGCTGATCCAACGACTCGAACGCGAAGCGAAGGCGGCTGGTGGACGGGTCCACTACGTCCTCGGCAACCACGAGACGATGGTGCTTGCCGGCGACCTGCGCTACATCCATCCCAAGTATCAGGTGACCAGTGAACGCATGGGCAAGAGCTACGAAGCGCTCTTCGGTCCGGACACCGAACTCGGCCGCTGGCTTCGCAGCCACAACTCCGTGGTGCGGATCGGCGACTTCCTCTTCGTTCATGCAGGCTACTCACCGGAACTCGACACCCTCGGTCTCGACCGAGACGAGATCAACCAGCGGATCCGGGACACGATCGGCCCCCCCGCCTGGCCAGAGCGCGACCAGCTCGGCCCGCACCTGATCTGGCATCAGCAGGGACCGATGTGGTACCGAGGGCACTTCGATACCTATGCGGCCCAATGGGGTGGGAAGCCGACCGACGAACAGCTCGATGCGATCCTCGAACGCAACGAGGCGAAGCACATCGTGATCGGGCACACCGTGGTCGATGACATCGGCTGGCTCGACGCGAAGAAGCGCGTGCTCGGGATCGACGTCAAGTGGTCCAAGCCCGGCGAAGGCGAGGGACTGCTGGTCGAGGATGGTGTCATCCATGCGGTCGACATGGCCGGCAAGAAGCGGACGATCCAGGTCATCCAACCCTGAGCGACACACCTCAAGCGCCGCGCAGCCTCCAGCGGTCCGGATTGAAAAGAGACTCGCCGACACCAGGGGGAACCTGGCATCGGCGAGTCCGTGGGGGCACTGATGTTCTGTGCTTCAGAGGGCCGTTCACCGGCTGGCGATGAGTTCCTCTTCGTTGACGGCCTCGATCTCCGCGACCTCGAGGCGGAAGGGTCCGGCCTTCTTGTCGTACATGTAGAACTCGAGGGCGGCGACCTCGTCAGGATCGATCGAACCTGCGATGCGATTGCCGTAGTAGTGACGTTCCATGTCCCGGACCGGAACGTCGATGGTCATCCATTCGCCGTCCCTGGTGTCGAAACGGGTCCAGAAGCTGTCCGCACCCATGCGTCGTGACTTGCGGGTACCGACGATCCAGGTCCGGCCGTCACCACGAACGCGCAGGCGGAGCGAGTCCCGACCCTGCATCGCGCCTTCGGGCAGTCCACGCCTGATCGAGGAGAAGCCGCCGTTGTTGCGGAGGGACGTTTCGCCGGTGAAGACCATGCTGCCGTCCACGATCTCGACCTTGCCGGTCGAGAGTCCGCCCATCACGCCGTCGAGGACGACCTGCCAGGCCTTCCCCTCGGAGGCCTGCTCGAAGTCGAGCAGGGTGTACTCGTTGCTGGGCGTCCTGACGTTGCTGGCCGCCTTCGTGCCGTCCAGTCGGGGACGAAGAAGATCATCGATGATGCGGCGGTAGGCCCATGCCCGGTCACGGTCGGATGTCATGGAGGAGGCCTCTTCGTTGGTTCGCGCGAGGTAGGAACGCTCTTCGGAAGAGAGATCCCAACCGTTCGAGAGCACCAGGGCCTCGACGGCGGTCGCGTAGATGTCGGCGCAGGCGCCTTCGTTGCCGTCATTGAAGACGGGCACGCCTCGCTCGACCGCACTGGCCAGGTAACGCACGAGTGCGGGTTCCTGAGCCGGCGGAAGGAGGACGCGATCGATGACATGCACCACGCCGTTGTCGGCTTCGATGTCCGCCATCTCGACGACGGCGTTGCCGATCAGGACCCGGCCCTGGACGATCGCCACCGGGAGGGTGGTGCCGGCGAGGGTCTCGACGGACTCGACACCGACCAGGTCACCTGCGCGGACGCTGCCGGCGACGACATGGTGGGCGAGGATTCGCTTGAGCGTCGGCGTGCCGGGCTCCTCGAGCAGGCTGTTGAGGGTCGAGGCATCGATGGCGGAGAAGGCATCATCCGTGGGAGCAAAGACCGTCAGCGACTCGCTGGTATCGAGCAGCTCGACGAGATCCGCAGCAGAAGCCGCTGCGACCAGGGTCTTCAGCTGATCCGAAGAAGCCGCGACACCGGCGATCGAATCCGCCGGGGCAGCGAGAAGCGAGGAACCAAGAACGGCGGCCAGTAGCATCATGTCGGTACTCTCAAGTAAGCAGGTCTGATCGAAAAAGAGGGGTTCTGGACTCGTGAGGGAAGCACACGGCCCTCAAAACGTTCAAATCGTTCACATGAAGGATACAGACTTTTCGACAGGCCAGCACGAAGAAGCCCCGGAAATCACGAAAACAAAACGTGTGTTTCGGGCTGGCTCCATGCAGGCAGGCCCGCGGCAGCCGCACTCGCTTGCCGAGACTGGATCAGGATCTGGCGGTGGTCTCAGGAGTCCTGAAGCGGCTCGAAGAGCAGATTGCCATGGGAGTTGGTCCCCCCATCCGTGCGACAGCGGATCAGCAGGTGTGGATCACTGACCGAATCCCGAAGCTCGAGTCGCCAGGTGTTCTGGCGATCGCGGGTTCCGGTGAACCCCTCATGGGTATCGACGGCGACACGATTGCCTGCACCGTCGACGAGGGCGACCTCCACGATCTCGAGACCGTGCGGTCCCTTCGTGTAGTCGGCGGTGAAGATCCAGGTGCCGGGAGAAAGTTCCGCGGGCAGGTCCTCGATCTTCCACGACACCAGTTCGGAGGAACACTGCGAAGGGGTCCAACCGAAGAGCAGGGTCGGATCGGAATAGAAGCGCAGGTACCAACGCATGCCTGCATTGCCTGCGATGCCGCCGGGATCGAGTGACCACGCGTTCCTGAAAGACTCCGCAGCCTCGGCTTCGGGAGCATCGGAGTTCCGGTGCACCGCACCGATCGCGACAAGCACCCAGGCCCGCTGTGCATCGGTGTACGCGGAGTCCTCGAGCAGCGCGCCGAGCCGTTCGAGCGCCTGCTTGGCGCGACCTTCCTTCGCATCCTTCGTGGCTTCGGCGATCATCGTGTGCCAGGGTGGCAACGTGGCGCGACGCCTGATTCCGGAGGCATCGTCCGGATCGATGACCCCCAACCGATCGAAGAAGGCGACAGGTGGATCAAGCGGCAGTTCCGCCAGCTGGTGAATCAACTCGATTTCCCGTCCGGCCCGACCTTCCGTGCCGACCTCCTCGATGCGTTCCCGAAGGTCATGACTCACGGCGGCGGAACGGGCCAGTTCGACCAGGGCGTCTCGTGCGGCCTCGGTCTCACGCGGCAGGGTCTCGCCCTGCCGCGAACCGAGCACCGTTCCATCCGGAAGAAAGGCGATGAAGGCGGGATAGGTGATCAAACCCTGTCCCTTCCAGCCGGCATTCGCGACTTCGAACGCGTCCAGCTGCTCGGGCGTCGGAGACTGCAGGACATCGACATCGGTGAAGACGGCGTCGATCTCGAGCTTCGAATCCTCGAGGCGCGAACGTGTCCTTCGATCACGCCAGACCGATGTCTCGATCCGCTCGCCCTGACGATTCCAGTCACTCCCGTGAACGAAGACCACCAGTGGAACCGAACGCCGTGCCGCGGTCTCAAGGCCGTCGGCGAAGCCGGAGGTCCAGGTGACATCCCCGGCGACGGAGCAGAGTGCGCAGAGCCATGTGATGACGGGCATCAGCTGGACCGCCTTCCATAGACGAGGACCCGCGGGAAGTGCATGCACTTCCCGTCACGCTCGACACGAATGAACCGGCCACGAGGCCGTGTCTCGGAGAGATCGACGCGGTACCAGATGTGCGCCCCCTCCAGGGTCGCGACCTGCTCCCAGTCCTTGCCGTCACGACTGACGAGGATGCGTGCGCCAGCACCACGGTGCGCCTGCCCGCGACGACCCTCGAGAATGATGCCTTCGATCTCCCCGAAGTGCGGCAGTTCCACCTCGAACCACGGTTGTTCGCCGACCTGGGTGTGGAAATTCCCGCCACGCTCCTCGAGCACGCCCCAATGCGCCTCCGGCGCATCCCAGCGGTTGCCCGGTTCCCAGATCCGCAGTGCACCGCCACTACTCAGCAGGATGCCCGGGAAGGGCTCGATCCCCGCTTCGGCAAGCGAAGGCCGCGGCTCGTAGAGACGGGATGCGGCCTTGCCGATCCGTTGGAAGGCCTGCAGGTCATTGGCTTCGGCCGCAGCAGGAAGCATGGTGCGTGCCAGCTGGCGAAGCACCAGGTCCTTGCCCTCGCCGGAACGACGGGTGTTGCTCAACAGGGTCTCTTCGAACAGGTCACGCGTGACCTCGTCTCCTTCGAATCGACTCGATGCCCAGCTGATGAACGGCGGGCCGAGATCGGATGAATCGATCGCATCACGCAGCAGGTTCATGACGAACTGGCGCTGGAGTCGTTCGTCCTCGACACGATCGGCCATCCAGCTCCAGGCCGACTCGATGTTCCAACGCCCGGTCCCCCAGCCGTCGAGGCTGGAAAGGAAACGATTGAAGAGCGTGGTCCGGTCACGAACGGACGCATCAGCGAGAATCTCACCGAAGACATGGTCCTTCATGAGGGTCCAGGCGACCTCGGGGTGGTCGGGCAGGAGTGCTTCCTGAAGCATGCGGATCGTTCTGCGCCACCAGCTCGCATCGAGATCGTGCCGCGCACCGAACCCGAGGTACTCGACCCAGAGCCCCTCGTCGAGATCGTTGAGTTGGAGTGCTTTCCGATACGCGTTGTCGGCTCGATTGAACGAGCCGTTCGCCTCCTCCCACCGAGCGAGTCTTGCCTGCTCACCGGAGGACCGCACCGATGCGGGACGTTCGAAACAGGCCTGAGCCAGCAGATGACTGCCCCAGGTGCCCCGATGGATGGCGCTGTGCAGACCTCGTTTCCAGCTGAGGGAATAGGCAGGCGTCCAGACACCCGGTGCGGTCTGCACCGCGTAGGCACAGTGACCGGGCTCGCCCATGGTCAGTGCAGGAATGCCGTTGGCGATGGCTGCGGCAGCTCCGGTGTTCGAAAGCGCACCACAGACACCGCCGACCTTGATCGCCATTTCGGGATCACAGCGGAAGGATCCCCTGAAGGGGTGGTAGTACAGCCAGCCCTGGACGCTGTCGCCGAAGCAGTTGTACCCCCGGTACGGTGCCTGCCAGCAGGCACGCACGTACTCGGCTCGCGGCCAGCAGATTCGTTCGTTGAGGTAGTCCAGCGCCTCGGGCGAAGTCCAGGAGATGTACTGCGCACCACGCGCGAGAAAGCGACGCTCCCAGGTCTGGAGATCGTCGTAGCACCGGTTCAGGAGACCCGCGGCATGGCGGTCCCGGAACCAGAGCCAGCGTGACCACATCCAGTCCTCGGTTCGGTCGGATGCCTTCAATTCAAGGGCACACGCCGTGGCCATCGATCGATCGATGGGGCGATCCACCAGGCCGGGATCATCCGCCCAGGCCCTGGCGAGGAATGCAAGGACTCGGGGACCATTCTCCAGGGGACCGCTGTCGAGCAGGTCCTGCATCCAGGACTCGTCGGCAGTGAGCGCCTCGAGGAAATTCGTCATCACTTCGTCGGTTGCGGCGCGCTGGAGGAACTCGGGCCCGGCAGACTGTTCGATCGACCAGACCATGAGTTCACGATCGTCAGGTGGCGCAGCCACCGCCGCCTGATGAGCGAAGAAGAGTGACATCATGGCGATGACGATGGTTTTCATGGAGAGCAGCATACGCTCGGCGCACGCCCGGGAAATGGGTTGCACCGCGCTGCCCCACAAAGAAGCACCCTCAACCCCTTTTTTTGGCCCGGAGTCGGGAGGCCCGGCTTGCAGGAGAACGCCGAAACAGGCGCCACCGCCTAGACGGCGGAAGAAGCCATCACATTGGAACCCGCGATGTAGCCGGTGGCCCAGGCCCACTGGAAGTTGAAGCCACCGATCCTGCCATCGACATCGAGCAGCTCTCCGATCAGGTGCAACCCGGGGCAGTGACGAGACGCCATCGACTCGAGGCGCACTTCACGCAGCGGCACCCCGCCCATCGTCACCTCGGCATGGGTGAAGCCACGATCTCCCTCGATGGGAAGCGCCTGTGCGGTCGAAGCGCGAACCAGTGCACGCCGCCGCTCTCGACTGAGCTGACCGAGCCTGACCTGCGGATCGACCTCGGCCATGGCGCAGAGGGTGCGCACGAAGCGTTCCGGGAGTTCTTCGCGAAGAATGGCGAGCGGCGTGAGATTGGGTTGGGCGAGCAGCCGGGCATCGAACTCCGCTTCCGTCGTTCCGGGCAGGAAATTCGCTTCCAGGGTGGTGCCAGGATCCTCGATGAGCGAAGCCCGCCAGTAGCGACTCATGTCGAGTGCACAGGGGCCGGACAATCCGAAGTGCGTGCACAGGAGGCTGTTCGTGAATGTCTTGAGGATGCGACTCGTACCGCTTCGCAGGACGAGGGTCGCAGGCACCGCGATCCCGGTGAGTTCCCGGAGCGGATGGCCGCCGGGCAGGATGAGCGGGACAAGGGCGGGCAGGACATGTTCGGTGACCGAATGACCGAACGCGCGTGCGAAGTCATAGCCGGCACCATCGGAACCGGAACGTGGGAGTGCCTTGCCTCCGGTGGCGAGGATCACTCGTGGTGCCCTTTCGACCCCCCACTCGCCGGAGACCTCGAAGAGCTCGCCGACTCGTTCGACTCCCAGCACACGGCGGGGGAATCGAATCTCGACACCCGCGTCTTCCGCTGCACGAAGCAACGCATCGAGCACGGTTCGAGCACGGTCGGTGGTGGGAAAGAGCTTCCCGGTGTCCTCCTGCTTGAAGGTGACCCCCTGTTCCTCGAAGAAGGCGACGGTGTCATCGACGCCATGTCGCCGGAGCACCTTGCGGATGGCGTTCGAGGAGGAACCCGCGTACGCCTTCTCGTCCACCGCATGGTGCGTGACGTTGCAGCGTCCTCCACCGGCGACCAGGATCTTGGCACCGAGTGTTCGAGCCCCATCCAGGGCGAGCACGCGTGCGCCCGAGCGTCCGGCATGGATCGCGGCGTACAGGCCGGCGGCGCCGACACCGACCACGATCACATCCGGGGAACCCGAGGAAACAGCCATCACATCAGCATACGGGTTGGCCATCCTCCTCGCCCAAGTGCCTGCATGGACGGGAGTGTGCATCTCGACGATGATTCACGGGAATCGACCACGCACCCCAGATCGCGAGAAGACCACCATGCCTGACGACCGAAGAGCCTTCCTTGCCGCCGGAGCCGGCGCAGCAGCCTCGTTGATTCCGCTCTCCGCGGCATCCGCAGGATCAACTCGGACTCCAGCCGCCTCGGGACTGCCTGGTCCGCGCCAGACCCACCCGATCGCACTGTCGACCTATTCACTCTGGCGGTTCCGCAACGACGACCTCCGGGACATGAACACCTGCATCGATCTCGCCGATGAATTCGGTTTCGACGGCATCGAACTGCTCCTGTACCAGGTCGGTCAGAACGAGATGCTCAGTCGTTCCAAGATGATGTCCTACAAGCGTCGGGCCCAGCGACTGGGTCTTCCCCTGATGGGGCTCTCGACCCACCAGGGCTTCGTCACGCCGGACCGGGAGAAGCGACAGTTCCACATCGATCGCACGATCGGCCAGATCGAGATGGCGTATGAACTGGGCATTCCCACCATGCGCGTGAACAGCGGCACCTGGGGCACGTCGAAGGACTTCGATGAACTGATGGCAAACCGTGGCATCGAACCGCCGTTGGATGGTTACACCGACGAGGATGCCTTCCCCTGGGTGATCGAGGCGTACGAAAAGTGCATGCCGACGGCGGAACGCTGCGGTGTCGTCCTCGGCCTCGAGAATCACTGGGGACTCGGCCTCACGCCTGAAGGCATCCTGCGGATCGTGAATGCCGTCGATTCACCGTGGCTCCAGATCACCACCGACAGCGGCAATTTCCTGGAGGACCCGTACAAGCGGCTTGAACAGCTGGCACCACATACGGTCCTCGTCCAGGCCAAGACCTACTACGGCGGCGGACAGTGGTACACCCTCGACCTCGACTACGACCGCATCGGCAGGATCCTCAACGACGCGAACTATCGGGGCTGGATCTCACTCGAGTTCGAGGGCATGGAAGACTATCGAACCGCGATACCCCAGAGCCTTGAACTGCTCAGGAATGCGTTCCCGAGACCGGCTCGTGAAGCCGGCAGGTGAATCGAGCAACCCCCGACATCGGTTGATCAACCCCTCGAGCCGGAACCTCGTGAGCGGTTGCTGAAGCGCGCAGGCCGACCGGTGCCCTGACCGCGGCTCTTGTAGCCACCACGTCCGGCGCCACCGGCACCTCTCGGTGTCCACTTGCCACCAGTGCCACGAGACTTGCGCGTGCCTCCGCCGCCCTGCCCCTTGCCGGAACGCGGTCCCTCAGGACCTGCATACGGCTTGGGCTTCCAGCCGGCCGAGGATCGACCCTTCGATGCGTGCCCGCCCTTGCCCTTGTACGCAGGCTTGCCCTTCGGAACGTAGGGCCCGCGGGAATCGCCATCACTGCCACGACCATGCGGCTTCGGCTTCCAGCCGCCGGCCTTGCCCTTCGGCGCATACGGCGTCTTCCCACCATGCCTGGGCTTGCCCTTCGGCACGTAGGGTCCCCGTGCACCATCATCGTCTCCACGGCCACGCGGCTTCGGCTTCCAACCACCGGCCTTGCCGTTCGAGCCGTGCGATGCCTTGCTCTTGTAGCCGGCCTTGCCCTTGTAGCCGGACTTCCCCTTCGGGACGTACGGACCACGGAACTCGCCGTCGTCATCGCGGCGCGGCTTCGGCTTCCAACCACCGGGCTTGCCGTTCGAGCCGTGCGGAGCCTTGTCCTTGTAGCCACCCTTGCCCTTGTAACCGGGCTTCCCCTTCGGGACGTACGGACCACGGAACTCGCCGTCGTCGTCGCGACGCGGCTTCGGCTTCCAACCGCCGGGCTTGCCGTTCGAGCCGTGCGGAGCCTTGTCCTTGTAGCCACCCTTGCCCTTGTAACCGGACTTCCCCTTCGGGACGTACGGACCACGGAACTCGCCGTC
>JAKVBQ010000010.1:81679-85626 GCA_022447205.1 Phycisphaerales bacterium | reverse complement strand
AGGAAGACGGCACCGCCCTCATCCGCTGCATTGTCACGGAAGACGCAACGCCTGATCGTCGGCGAGGACTCGAACAGGAACATCGCACCACCGACCATCCTGGACGGGTTCAGCGGATAGGCGGAGCCGCTGGTGCCGTTGACGAGCGTGAAGCCCTCGAGCACGGAGGCGGCGGTCTCCCGGGTGGACATCGAGATGATCGAGGCACCGAGTCCGGTGCCGTCGAGAACGGTGTCCGCGACGTCATCCGAAGCGGCACGGATCTCGATCGCCTTGCCGGCGAAATCGATCGCCTCGTTGTAGGTGCCGGGGGCGGCCACGATCACGTCACCATCGACGGCGGCAGCGATCGCGGAAGCGAACGTGGGATGTTCCAGCGGGACGTCCAGCAGCTCGTCCTCGCAGACATCGGGAATCCCGTTGCCGTCCAGGTCGGCCAGCGACCCGTCGAGGATCTGCCGGTAATCGACGATGCCGTCGTTGGTGCAGTCGGCGGACCATTCGACGATGTACCCGGCGGACTGCCAGTCGACACCACCACACTGCCCGGACGCGAGATCGGCACGATCGGTCCAGTCAGTCAGGTACCCGCTTCCGTCGATGTCGAGTGCGAGATGGTCGGCGATTCCGGCTGCACCATCATCACAGGAGCCGTCGTCGGGGTCCCCGTCCCGCCAGTTCGTGAACTCGAACGGTTCACCGGTGACCCAGCTCCAGCCGCCACCCGGCTCGGCGTGGTCGGGTGAGGCAGGATCCTGGAAGCCGCCGATCCATGGAGGTTCGAATCCGGCGACCGGTGCGACGTAGTCGAGCAGGCGCTCCTGCAGGAACTCGCTTTCCTCGACCGAGGTGACGGTCACGAGATGACCACCCGAAGCGGTCGCGAGTTCCATCGCTTCGCTCCAGCTCGCACCGGCCTCCTCGATGAAGTCGTAGACGTGGCCGTTGCCGCCCTCGGACGCCTCCCAGCTGACGGGACCGGTCTCCTCGCAGTCGAAGGTGCCGTTTCCGTCGCTGTCGAGGTCCGCCGTTCCACAGCCACACGTACCGGGTTCGATCTTGCCCGGATCAGCGGGACAGCCGTCGTTGCAGTCCTCCGTGCCGTCGCCATCGGCATCGAGGTCCTCGACACCGCATCCGCATGCGCCAGGCTCGATCTTGTCGGCATCATCCGGACACTCGTCGATGCAGTCGGCGGTCCCGTCCTGGTCGGTGTCGGTCTCCTCGTTTCCGCAACCACACTGCCCTGCAAGGGTCTTCCCGGCATCCTCGGGACACTCGTCATCACAGTCGAACGTGCCGTCTTCATCGGAGTCCTCGTCCGGGACACCGCATCCACAGGCGCCGGGATCGATCTTCTCGGCATCCGCCGGGCAACCGTCGAAGCAGTCGGGCGTCCCGTCACCGTCCGTGTCGTCATCGGAAATGCCGCACCCGCATTCACCCGGCTCGACCTTGCCCGGATCATCCGGACACTGGTCATCACAGTCGAAGGTGCCGTCATCATCGGCGTCCACGTCCTCGACACCGCATCCGCACACGCCAGCCTCGATCTTGCCGGCGTCATCGGGACAACCGTCGTTGCAGTCGGCGGTTCCGTCCGCATCGCTGTCGACATCCTCCGTCCCGCAGCCGCACTGGCCCGCATCGATCTTCCCGGGATCATCGGGACAGCCGTCCTCGCAGTCCGGCGTGCCGTCCTCGTCGGTGTCGACATCCGCGATCCCGCAGCCACAGATCCCCGGCTCGATCTTGCCGAAGTCCTCGGGACAACCGTCGTTGCAGTCGAACGTGCCGTCACCGTCACTGTCGACATCCTCGTTCCCGCACCCGCACTCGCCGGCGACGGTCTTCTCGGGATCATTCGGGCACGCGTCGTTGCAGTCCGGCGTGCCGTCGCCATCGGTGTCATCTTCGGCCACGCCACACCCGCAGGATCCGGCCTCGGTCTTCTGGGGATCATCGGGACATCCATCGAGGCAGTCGACGGTGCCGTCACCATCGCTGTCGTCCCCACCGACCTCGCAACCGCAGGCATCAGGCTCGACCTTGTCCGGGTTGTCCGGACAGAGGTCGTTGCAGTCGGCGGTGCCGTCACCGTCGCTGTCGATGTCCGGGGCACCCGGACACTGGTCGCACTGGTCAGGCACGCCGTCACCGTCACCGTCGATCGTGTCATCGAAGTCCGGACAGAGGTCGTCGCAGTCCAGGAAACCGTCGCCATCGCTGTCGAAGTCGCTGAACTCGCAGCCGCAGATGCCGGCCTCGACCTTGTCTGGGTTCTCCGGACATTCATCGAGGCAGTCGAGCACCCCGTCCATGTCGGAGTCGATGTCGGGCGAGCCGCACCCGCAGGCACCCGGCTGGAACTTCGTCGAATCGAACGGGCACGCATCGGTGCAGTCCGGGGTGCCGTCACCATCGGTGTCGACCTCCGGAGGCGTGTCACAGCCGCACTCCCCGGGGAACGAGCGGTTCGGATCATCGGGACAGAGATCACAGTCGTCTATGACGCCGTCGCCATCCGTGTCGAACTCGCAGGCATCATGGATCTCGTTGCCGTTGCAGTCGAGCACGTCCCTCGCGATCACCAGATCGACCGCCCATGACTCGATGACGCCCGCATTGAGCACCGCCTGGTCCTCGATGGTGATCGTCCAGTAGCCGTGTCCCGCACGGCCGGCGAAGACCGGACCGATCGGGTTCATCGGCACGTAGTCGTCCTCGAGGAGGTCGAGCTGGCCGTCGACGGGCGCGACGGGACAGAAGTCCTCGACGGCATCGTCCCGGAACATGTAGGTGCCGTTCCAGTTCCAGCTGATGCCGCAGAAGTCGCAGATCACCTCCTCGACCTGCACCCCGTCCACGACATGGGCGAGGGTGACCGTCAACTCCTCGGCCCAGTCATGCACGATGCCCTGGAGCCGAAGACGGATGTCGAGGATCTCCCCGAGATCCGATGGGACCTCGATGGTGTCGGTGAACGCACCGAACCCGTCGGGAATGGTCCCCCCCTCCCCGGAGATCCGGACCACCCGCTCGCCGCACTGGATGTCGGCGCACTCGTCGGGCACCTCGTCCCCGTCGGCGTCGTCACTGGTCCCGAGGGTGATGTCGACAAGGTCGTCGACCCCGTTGCCATTGCAGTCCTCGACGAGACCGAGGATGTCCCTGAGCACCTGGATGTCGTCGGTGTCGACCTCGCCGTCGACATCGATGTCGGCGACGGCACACTCGTCATCCGGGGTCACCGTCCGACCGAGACACTCCATTGCGAGGAAGAGATCCTCCCCGTCGAGGTCGCCGTCGGCATCCATGTCGAATTCACGCCGACCAAGCGATCCGAGGAAGGCGATGATCTGGTCCTGCTCCTCTTCGGTCAGTTCCTCGAAGGCCCGGTAGGAGTCGGTCGGTTCGCCGTTGTTGCCGGCCGTTCCGTGCACGTCGATCGCGGCACGAACCCGTTCCTCGAAGATCGGTGATGCCGCTTCGCCATGATGAAGGAGACGCGGTCGGTTCCGCAGGTTCCAGAGCGCAGGGGTCCGAAACTCGAGGCCCGAGGCGTCGCCCTGCTCGATCCGGTCCGCATTGCCCTGCCCCATGTCGTGCAGGAGAAAGTCGGTGTACGGGCGGATCGTCTTGCCTCGAAGCGCTTCCTCGAGCTCCGGGTCGTCCGCGGTCTCCCAGCCGGGCTTGTGACAGACCGCACAGCCAACCTGTTCGAAGAGCAGCTCACCGGTCATCCCGGATCGAGGCGTCTGCGGAGGAACACCGATGAATCGCTGGAAATCGACGACCCGTCCGAGATAGGAATCAGGCTCGATCCGGGGGTCGGGAATCTCGGGATCGGGGATCGTGTCGCAGGATCCATCCGCACCGGGCAGGTCGTTGGCCACGTTGTCCTCGGGGAAGAACGGGCTCGTCAGGCCGACCTCGTTGTGGGCGGC
>JAKVBQ010000010.1:0-81655 GCA_022447205.1 Phycisphaerales bacterium | reverse complement strand
GGTCGCGATCTGCGCCTTCCAGCCGAAGCGGCCGACGCGGAGGGGAAGATCGGGATCATCCAGGTGCGCGAGGGTCGTCACCATGTGGGGCCTGCCGGTGACACCATCGACCTGACTCTCGGTGGCATAGGCGATGATGTCCTCGTCGGGTATCGCCTCGATGTAGCCGAAGCCCAGCGTGCCCAGGGTGATCCGGGGGCGGATCAGGTTGACCCCCGCAGGCAGCGTCTCGGTGCAATCGGAATGGATGGAAGCGACCTGAAGGACCGGTCCGCCCTGTTCAAGCAGCGGATCGAAGTTCGATCCCTGGGCGATGGCGAAGTTCACCACGGTGACCGCACCCGCACCTCCGATGGGAGCATCGTGACAGGCGGCACAGGAGGCCTTGTTGAAGATCGGGCCGAGGCCCTCCTCCTCGACGATCGGGGTGACGTAGGCGTTGCGCCCGGCCCAGAACCGCTGGAGCTGCTCGGAGGTCAGACCGGGAGCCGGCTCACCTGCCAATGGCTGAAGCGCCGAGACCTGAGCGGATGCCGTCTGCAGGCAGCCCAGCATCATGAAGAGGCAGAGCACGGCGGTCCGGCTCACGGGATGCAGCAAGTGAAGGGCCACGCGACGAGGCGCAGCCTCGTTCGAGTTCCTTCTGGTTTGAACCACTTGATGCATCACTTCATCGACCGCACTGCGTTGCATTGACGTGTTCGATCACCACCGAGACACGAGGCGTGGAGAAGGATCCGCATCGCGTCAAACGGCGGGGCGGACCTCATGTCCGATCGTTCCTGAGGGCGCATATGGGAAGAACACATGATTCATCCGGAGCATTATCAGCATGACGTCCGAAATGAATGGGAATACCGCCGCCCACAAACGGTTCCCAGCCCAAAGTGTACGTGATAGCTCCAAGCAACGAACAGTTGCAACTCGCAAAGTGTGGCGATAAAAACGCTTGTGATCCCGGGCAGGCAGATTTGTGTTCGAACGTCCATCTTGAATCGAGCCACGGCAGCCAGGATCGTGCATGTCCGGGAGTTCTGGCCTTGTGGACAAACCGACCGTTCAGCATGACGACACCCCGCCGTGTTCCGATTCGAGATCGCCAGTAGGTCCGATACCCTGAGCGGGTCGACATGACGAGTGCAGCAGGAAGAAGAAGTCAACGGAAATCGAACCAGCCGATCACGCGACCGGATCAAGCGTGGTGGCGATCGAGGTGTTCGAAGGCGAACTCGGCAATGCGGACATCGCGATGAGCATCAACTGTCCCGATGCGATCCAGGCACTGCGGAAGTCCGAAACGCACTCCCGCCGAGCCGCCGACGTCGCATGGCTGCGGATGGAACTCGAAAACGACGCCTGAGGCTTCACAGGGGGTTCCATGTGGCATGGAAACGGCGCTGCCTCGAATGGACGCGGTTCCGGTCGTCGATTGACCTATGATCGAGGGCATGAACCTCGAAGGCGATGAGATCGATGAAGAAGTGTTCGGTGATCCGGATTCCGATCGAGGAGAGGATGCTCCGGACCTGGCTCAGCGGGCGAAACGCATCGCCGAAGCGGTCATGCTTGCCGCGGAGACCGAACGTCCCACGATGATCGATGCCGCCTGCGGGGACGACCATGCTCTGCGCAGTGCGGTCCTCAGGCATCTTGCCGGGACCGAAGCAAGCGAGGCGGAGACCATCGAGAACACCGTGGTGTCCTCCTCCGCGGGAAGCGAGAGGCTCCCGGAGATGATCGGCAGGTACCGGATCCGTCGGGTCATCCAGTCGGGCGGGATGGGCACGGTGTACGAAGCCCTCCAGGAGAACCCGAGACGACGAGTCGCCATCAAGGTGATGAAGGCGGGACTCACCAGCCCGACCGCACTCAAGCGGTTCGAATACGAATCACAGGTCCTCGGCAAGCTCAACCATCCGGCCATCGCGGAGATCTTCGAGGCAGGCACGTTCGATGACGGCACCGGCGAGGCCCCCTACTTCGCCATGGAATACATCGACGCGGCGATGCCACTCGACAAGTGGGCCGCAAGCAAGCGCCTGTCGACGCGTGACAAGCTTCGACTCTTCGAGACCGTCTGCGATGCGATCCACCACGGGCACCAGAAGGGCGTGGTGCACCGCGACCTGAAACCGGACAACATCCTCGTCGACTCGGACGGGCGACCCAGGGTGATCGACTTCGGCGTGGCCAGGGCCACGGACAGCGACATCCAGGTGGCCACCATGCAGACCGATGTCGGTCAGCTGGTGGGCACGCTCTACTACATGAGCCCCGAACAGTGCGAGGCGAACCCCGACCTCGTCGACACACGCAGCGATGTCTACGCCCTCGGTGTCATCCTGTTCGAGCTGCTCACCGGTCGACGTCCGCACCAGCTCGAGAACGTGCCGGTCTACGACGCCGCCAGGATGATCCGCGAGGAATCACCTTCGAGGATGTCGACCCTGGACCGGACGCTCGGAGGCGATCTCGAGACGATCGTGGGCAAGGCGCTCGAGAAGGACAAGGATCGTCGCTACCAGTCCGCACTCGAACTCAAGCAGGACATCGGCAGGTTCCTCGGGGACGAACCGATCGAGGCACGACCACCGAGCCTCGCCTACCAGGCGAGAATGTTCGCCAGACGTCACAAGGTACTCGTGGCCTCGATCGCAGCGATCATCGTCATCCTGCTGGGCACGACGATCTGGAGTCTGCAGGAACGAGGACGCGCGCAAGAGGCCGCGCTGATCGCGACCGCAGCGGAAGCCAGAGCCAACGTCGATCGAGACAAGGCCGAAGCCGCACGAGCGGAGATCGAACGGACCCTGGCCAGTCTCGAAACCGAGAAGCAACGCGCGGACGGCGAGCGGGACCGTGCCAGGGAGGAATCGGAACGCGCTCGACTGGTGGCGGAGTTCCTCTATTCGATCTTCGAACTCGGCAGTCCGGAACAGGCTCAGGGGCGCACCTTCAGCCTGACGGAGCTTCTTCGCGAGGCGAGCGATTCGATCGACGACATGTTCGGCGGACAACCGATGATGGAGGCCGATCTCCGAAGCACCATCGGCAGGATCCAGCTGGACCTCGGTGACCTGGCTTCCGCGGGACCGAATCTCCAGCGAGCGCTGATCCTGCTTGAAAGGGCTCATGGGGCCACCCACCCGGCGACTCGGGAGGTGAATGTCCTGCTCGCCGAACTCTGGACGGAACAAGGACGCTACGACGACGCCGAATCGAGACTGGAATCGATCCTCCTCGGGATCGAGAACGACGAGGCGCTCGACGACCCCCAGATCCTCGCCGCCAACAACCAACGGGCGATGGTCATGATGAACACCCTTCGGGTCCAGGAGGCGGCGGTCCTGATGCAGGACGTCGTCGAGCGATCCCGGCGCGTGCTGGGCCCGGACCATGAAGAGACGATGCGCTCGGAGGTCATCCTGACCATGGCGAACTCGACCCTGGACCGACTTTCGGGCAACACCCGGACGCCCGGCGAGGTCGAGCCGGCCTTCGGGAGTTCAAGCAGGATCGAAGCCGCGCTGGGGGCACTGCATCCGACCACGCTGAACGGCAGGCTGGCGGAGCAGTTGATCGACTTCTCCATCGGTCAGCGAGTCGAGTCACTCGATGAGATCATGCAGATCGCGGAGGACCTCGAACGCGTGCTGGGCCCGGACCACACCGACACCCTCGCCGCGCGGACGATTGCCGGGTTGTTCCACCTCACCTCGGGAGAAAGCCGGATCGCCGCGGAGGAACTCCGTGCTTCCTATGAAGGACTCCTCGAGAAGTACGGCAGGGATCACCCCGAGACGATGGCCACCGCTTCCCTGCTGGGCTCCGCACTCAACCAGATCGAGGCCTGGGAAGAGGCGGTGCCGTTGCTCGAATCCTCCTGGTACGGGCAGAAGCAGCTCTGGGGCGAGGACGACATCCGCACCGTGCAGGCCGAGAGCACCTGGACGATGGCGATGATGAACCTCGGACGTTTCGAGGAGGCAGTCCCCAGGTTCGAACACACCATGGCGGTCATCGCCGACTATCCGATCGCCGTGGTCGAACAGTGGATGTTCGGCATCCTGCTTGTCAGGGCGGCCCTCGAACTGGAACACGACCGGATCGACGAGGCCCGGGACACGTGCGCCCGACTGAGGCAGCTGGTGCTCGAGCGAAGCGATGCCGGGGCCACCATGCGCCTCGCCGTCCTCCTGGAACTCGTGAAGACCTGTTTCGAAGCCGGTTTCGAGGCCGAAGGCATCGCGACCACCAGGGCGTTCGCGGACCTGGTCCCGGAGTTGTTCGCGGACGAGCTCACCGAAGAGGTCGACTGGTACGGGGCGATGGCGAAGGTCCTCAGATCGGTGGAACGCCATCGAATGTGCCTCGAATTCACGCGTGCGATGTTCGAGGCATCGAACAGGAGCACGGAACTCGATGCGGGTTCACGCGCCAACGCCCTCGCCTACCACGGTGGGGCGCTGCTCAGCAACGACATGCCGGGTGATGCGATCCCGCTCCTCGAGGAGGCGGTCGAGGACCTGAAGGCGCTCAACAGCGCAAGCGACCCGCAGACCCTTTACTGGGAAGGCCAGCTCCTGAAGTGCCTGATCACAACCGGTGACATCGATGGCGCGCGCGAACGCACGGAAGAGCTCATGCCGATCGCCTTCACCGCGATCGGCGGAGCCGACCGACAACTGGTCGATCTCGTCGAGATCCAGCTCGAGATGGCGGAGGAACATGCCCCGGGCGATGCGGAGACCCTCTTCCAATTCGCGTTGGATCACTGCGAGGGCGATCCCGACTGCATCACGAGATCGGTCGAGATCTTCCTCGATGCCTCCCCGCGAACGATCCGCAACCTGCTGCACCAGCGCCTGCGCGGAAGTCTCGACCAGGCACTGGGTGCGATCGAGACCCCGGATGCGGACATGATCGGCGTCGCCCTCGACCTGCTCCTCTCCGAAGCGGACATGCAGGAACAGGCGGCGGTCTTCAAGGCAGAGGACCTCGGCGAGGCGCTCGGCACGCGAGCGCTCGAACTGATCGAGGGGATCGATGACGACACCATGACGGCGCTGCGCGCGAACATGGAACGACTCGAATCAAGACTCGAGGAACTGCTCGGCGCGGAACACGACCTGGCCACGGCAGTCCACGCGGAGACGCTTCTCGGGACCGGCAACGTGCCCGCGGCGATCGAGGCGTTGCGCCGCGCGGCGATCACCTCCCCGATCGAGGAGCGACGACGCCGGTACCTCGATCGGATCGAGGCACTGCAGGTGTCGGCTGGTTCGGCAGGGGATTCCTGAGCAGCCCTATCAGGACTCGGCGACCGGGTTCAGCGGATCGGGGCGGTAGATCTTGGTCTCGAGCGCCCAGATGCGTTCGCTGAACGTCTGTCCCGGCTTCAGGTTCCCGCGATCCGCGGCGGCAAGTCCCATCGCGGTCTTCGCGTCGAGGTTGTCGACCTGGGCGACGAAGATCGCCTCCGGGGTCGAGGGCAGGACCGGCGCACCGTACTCCTTCTTGCCGTGATGGCTGAGGACGATGTGCTCGAGGCAGTGCTTGACGGTCGGGGGAATGACGATCCCCTGCTTCGCCTTCAACTCCAGGATCTTCATCCCGAGCATCTGTGCACCGAACACGATGTGCCCGATGAGATTCCCGTGCACCGTGTAATCGAAGCCGCGATCCCATTGCAGTTCGTAGCCCTTGCCGAGGTCGTGCAGGAAGAGGCCCATGAGCACCAGGTCACGATTGAGTTCCGGATAGAGCGGGAGGGTGGCATCGGCGATCTTGAGCAGCTGAAGGGTGTGTTCGAGCAGACCGCCGATGAAGGCGTGGTGGAGGTTCATCGCGGCGGGTGCCTGGCGGAACCGACGCATCAGCGCTTCGTCTTCGAGGTAGCAGTCGACGAGGGCGCGGATCTCCGCACTCTGGACGGAACGCAGGAGTCCCGAAACCTCGTTGAACATCTGGTCGACATCATGATTCGTATGTGGCAGCAGGACCGCCAGGTCCTTGTCATCAGGCTCATGCGCCTTGATGTCCTCGATCTTCAGCTGGATCTGGTCCTTGTAGGTCTCGGTGCAACCGGAGATCCATGCGTACCCGGTTCGGGTGATCTCCTCGGCCCGTGCCGGATCGATCGACCAGAGTCTCCCCGGGATCTCACCCGTCGCATCACGAACAAGACACTTGAAGTAGGGAGAACCATCCCGCTTGGGAGCGACCTGGGGGTTGACGAGGGAGTACGCACCATCCACCCTGGTCCCAGCGGTCATCTCCGCGATGTCGAGGTGGTGCCTGCCGTCTGCGTACTGTGCCATGCCTGTCGTCTCCTTGCGTGGACGCGGAGTGTAGCCGGTCACCCCGGGTCCTACTCGTTTCCAGTCTCAAGGATCGCAGCCGGCACCGCTTCCAGCAGTTCACGGGCGATCAGGCGCGGGGTCCCCCGCTGCTCGATGATGAGATCCGCCGCAAGGCCGTGCACGTGCGCCGCGAGCGCCGCACATTCGAAGAGATCGAGCGCCCCCTTGAACTGGGCGACGAATCCGGCGCAGATCCCGGTCAGGACGTCCCCGGAGCCACCGGTCGCGAGCGCGACGTTGCCGGTCTGGTTCACATGGGCACGGATGCCGTCGGTGACCACCGTCCTCGGACCCTTGAGGAGCACGATCACCCCGAGGCGCGAGGCGAGCAGGGCCGCCGCCTCGAGTCGCTCCTCGTCGGTCGAGGGATCGGTCTTCATCCCGAGTGACCCGGCCAGGCGGGCGAATTCACCCGGATGAGGCGTGAGGATCGCCGGGGCACGGACATCCTGTTGCAGGGCATCGCTCGCCGCGAGTGCGGTCAGGGCATCGGCATCGATGACGAGGGGTTGTTCCTCCCGGGAGACCAGCCGAAGCACCACCTGACGCTGCGCTTCACCGACACCGAAGCCGGGACCGACCGCGAGCACGCGCGCCGATGCAAGCTGTTCATCGATGCGTTCCGCGACTTCGGAAGCGATCAGTGCACCGTCCGAACCGATCGGCAGCGCGATCCCGGTCGCCTCGAACGCGATCTCGAGGATCGAAGGCAGGATCGGCTCGGGCGCGGCGACCGCGGCCAGTCCGCATCCGCTGCGCAATGCGCCGAGGGCGGACAGCGCGACCGATCCCAGCATCATGTGCTCACCGACGCAGCCACCGATGACACCCACCGTGCCGAAGGTGCCCTTGTGACCCTCCGGGTCGCGCGAAGGAAGTCGAGGCAGGTCGACGTGCTCCAGGTTCATGAGTCATCGCCTCCGGGTCGGTCGGGTTCGGGATCAAGACGCTCGATGTCGAGTCGACCGAAGAGCGGCAGCAGTGCCGCCAGTTCATCCTCACCGCCCTGTTGCGCGAGTGCGCTGGTCGAGACCAGCAGGTGCCCCGCATCGAAGTCGAGAGGTCGGGTGGCATCGAGGTCGATCCACTGCCCGCCGATCAGGGCCTGGGTCCACATGTGCCAGGCGAACCCGGGTTCGGTCGCTTCGTCGACCCGACCATGGACGAGACCGGACGCGACCCGGGCGGGGATCCCATCGGCGCGAAGCGCCGCGGCGAGCAACACCGCATGTTCAGTGCAGTCCCCCGATCCGGTGCGTGCGGCATCGGAGGCGGAGGCGAACGCGGTTCCGTAGTGCCGGTGACGCATGTGTCGGGCGACCGCACGGCGGAGCGTGGCGGCACGCACCAGTGGATCGCGCGAGCACCTCTCGAGGGCCCGTGCCACGAAGGCGGTGACCGCCTCGTCGCCGAAGTCGATCGCACCGGAACTCGCGAGGTAGGCGGGATCGGAACGCTCCGCCTCGGTCGCCTTTGAACCGCGCGCCGCATCGACCTCGATCTCGACCACGCCGGTCTCGACGAGCCGCGCCCGTTGGGCGCCGGAATCCGGCAGGGAGAACGACGGCAGGCCGTCGGCCCGCACCACGTACCGGGCCCGTTGCAACCGGTCACTGCGGACGAGTCCCGCCACCGGGATCACCATCGCATGCAGGAGTTCGGGTGCAGGCTGCTCGAGCGCGACGACGGCCCGTTCGCGGTCGGTGAGCACCATGCGCATCGGTCCGATGCCGAGGGGCGCCTCGGACTCGACCAGGATGCCGTCGGTGCTCCGGAGTTCGACCAACTCGATCGGCAGGCCGCTGGTCCGGGTCCGCCAGCGGCTGACCTCGAGAGAGCGCCCGCGATGATCGAACCGTGCGGTGCCGATCCGCTCGGACCGCACCGTGACCACCTGCATCCCGTTGCCGGGTTCGACGGTGCGGTATTCGATGGTTCGGGCACCGGCCTCGATCCGGGCAGTGACGAACCGCCGAACCTCCTCCGGCGTGAACCAGTCCGTCCCGTCGAGCGGAAGGGTCTCGGTCACGACCCGACCATGTCGGCTTCGCTCCATGGAGACGCTGTCGCTCCCGTCGAAGGTGTAGACGAGGCGGGTGGGCTCGCCACCGGATTCGATGATGACCTCGGCGCGAAGCGGCTCGCCGTCGGGGGATTCCTCGAAGACGATCCGCTGCCCGGTCTCCACCCGCTGGTCACCCCTGGCGATCACCAGCCGCTCCTCGTTCATCGACCGGACGATGTCCTCGTCGTGCTCGACATGTTCGTGGTACCACCCGCACGGCATCCCTGCGATCTCGATCACGTACCAGCGATCCGAGTCCGCGAAGACCGCGCTCGCGAGAACGCAGGTGACGGGAAGGAGCAGCCGGAGCGCCCCGCGAATCACCCGTCCGCCTCGTCGACGGCATCGACGGGACGCATCAACGGGAAGAGGATGACGTCGCGGATCGAGGCGCTGTCGGTGAGCAGGATCACGATCCGGTCGATGCCGAGCCCGAGACCACCCGCCGGGGGCATCCCGACCCGGAGCGCATCGAGGAACTCCTCGTCAAGCGAACGGAAGGTCGACTCCTCGTCGTCCACGCCGCGCAGCTGTTCGGTGAACTTCGACAACTGGATGTCGGGATCGTTGAGTTCGGTGTAGGCCGGACCGATCTCCATCCCGCCGATGAAGATGTCGACCCGCTCCGCGATCGAAGGATCGTCGCGGTGCGGTCGGGTCAGCGGGGAGATCGCGCTCGGGTAGTCCAGCACGAACGTGGGTTCCGCCGGATCGATGGTCGGTTCCGCCCGTTCCTCGAACACGAGGTTCACGACCAGGGCGTCGTCGAGCTCGTCGATGTCGTCACGACCGAGCTCACGGGCCGCGGCACGAACGCGTTCGATGTCGGAGGCGGGGAAGCCGAGTGCCGCCTCGAAGAGATCGTGGTAGCGAACCCGGCGGAACGGTCGGCCGTAGTTGATGCGCAGGTCGCCGTAGGGCAGGATCGGTTCCTCGGCGGTGCCGAGGTCCCGTTCGGGCTCGAGAGCGAGCAGGTCCTCGCGCATCGCGACCGCGAGCTCGTGGATCAGGGACTCGGTGAGTTCCATGATCGTCTCGTAGTTGCCGAACGCCTCGTAGACCTCCATCGAGGTGAACTCGGGGTTGTGGGAGCGATCGATCCCCTCGTTCCGGAAGTTCCGGTTGATCTCGTAGACGCGGGGCAACCCCCCCACCAGGAGTCGCTTGAGGTAGAGCTCGGGAGCGATCCGCATGAAGAGGTCGAGATCGAGGGCGTTGTGGTGCGTGACGAACGGACGCGCCGCGGCACCACCCGCCATCGGCTGCATCATCGGCGTCTCGACCTCGAGATAGTCGCGACCCTCCATGAAGGTCCTGATCCTCGAGACGATGCGTGAACGCGCCTTGATCGTCCGGATCGTCTCGGGGTTCGCATACATGTCGACGTAGCGTCGGCGGTACCGGGCCTCGGGATCGGAGAGACCGTGGTGCTTGCCGGGAGGTGGTGCGAGACTCTTGCAGTGGATCTCGAGTTCGGAGGCCCAGACGCAGATCTCGCCGCGACGGGTCCGCCCGACCGGTCCGGACGCGACGACGATGTCGCCGTAGTCGAGCTTCTTCGCGACCTTGAACTGTTCGGGGGCCATGTCGGCCTTCGAGATGCTGACCTGGAGGTCACCGGTGTCGTCACGGAGGACCATGAAGACGAGCTTCCCGCAGTCACGATGCTGGACGATGCGACCGGCCACCCGGGCGGAGGGACGATCATCGACGAGCGGGGCGGACTCGTCCTCCTTGCGCGCGGCGACCGAAGCCTCGTGCGCGACGTCCGCCGCCTCATCGAACCGAGCACGTGCATCAGCGAGCGAGGTCAGGCCCTCGACGTGACGACCGAACGGCTCGACGCCGAGTTCGTCACGCAACCAGGCGAGCTTCGCTCGTCGTGCCGCAACCAGTTCGCCTTCGTCCTGGACCTGTTCTTCCTGTGTTCCGTTCGACATGGGGTCGAATTGTACGCTTTCAGCGGAGAACGAGCGGAGGAAGCTCGTCGTCCACCACGTATTCGAACCGCTTCCGGAAGTCCGCAGGGTCGAGATTCGCGGCATTCGCGAGCGTCTGGAGACGATGCGCGTCCTCGAAATCGTCGCGTCGGAGGCGGATCATGTAGCGACGGGCGATCGCATAGCGGGTGCTGGCGAGGTCGACGAGGCGGACCTGCATCCGACCGGTGGCCTCGTCGAGGAGGTCGCCGAAGGGCACCGGGACGAACCGGCCGCCCTGCATCGAGACGAGCACGCCGGAGCCGCCTTCGAGCAGGTACTTGGCGGCGCAGTAGCCGAGGTCGCGGCAGTACTCCATGTCGTAGGGCGACGGATCCGCGCAACGCAGCTCGTAACCGAGGTCCTTGGACACCACCGTGGTCTCGAAGTCGAACTCGGAGAGCGCGGCGCGCACCCGGTTCTTCACGATCTCCCCGAAGTCGATCTCCGCGATCCGGATGTGACCGTGCGCGTCACGTTCGACCGTCCCCAGTTCCTCGAGGGTCGCGGGGTCGATCCCGAGAACGAGTCCCTCCGCGAGCACCACCACCCCGTCACGTCGCCCCTCAGCCCGACGCTTGATGATCGAGCCGACGATGGTGTCGACGATCATCTCAAGAGTGATCGGCCGGTCCCCGAACTCCTCGGGAATGATGGTGAGTGTCGCACCTGCAGCCTTGCCGATCCCGAGGGCGAGGTGACCGGCCTTGCGCCCCATCGCGACGACCAGGTACCACCGCGAGGTGGTCTTGGCGTCGACCATGAGGTTCTGAACGATGTCGACCCCCACCGATCTGGCCGTCTGGTATCCGAACGTGTCGATCGAGGGAGGGAGGTCGAGGTCGTTGTCGATCGTCTTGGGGACATGGGCGACCCGAATCCCGCCGTCCGCATGCTCCGCGACCCGACACGCACTGAACGCGGTGTCATCACCGCCGATGGTGACGAGGCGATCGACTCCCATCCGACGAAGGGACTCGACCACGGCATCGAGCGCACGAGGATCGCGGGTGGGGTTCGCACGGGAGGTGCCGAGCGCGGAACCGCCCCGGAAGTGGATCCTCGAGACGTCATGGATGTCGAGTTCACGCCCCGGATCCCCGTCGGGAGCCATGAGCTCCTGGAAGCCGTTGCGGATGCCGATCACGCGGGAACCGCTCAATCTCGCGCGGATCGTCGCTGCGGCGATCACGGCGTTGATGCCCGGGGCGGGCCCTCCACCCACGAGAATGCCGAGTGCGGGCTTTCCGGGATCTTCATTGCTCATCGTCTGCTCCAGTGGGATGCAGGTCATCCTATCGAACGAACAGCCAAGTGCCGGCCAGCCGGGTATCTTCAACACCATGCAGAAGGCTGTCTTCATCGATCGAGACAACACCCTGATCCTGAACGACGGTGATCTCGGGGATCCCGATGGGGTCGTGTTGCTCGATGGCGCGGCTGAGGGCATCCGAAGCCTCGACGAGGCGGGGTTCGTCCTGGTCGTGGTCACCAACCAGGGTGGTGTCGCACGCGGTCGATACGGGGAAGACGACGTCCGGCTCGTGCATGAGCGACTTCACGAGCTGCTCGGTCCGGAACGCCGGGTCGCCTTCTACTTCTGTCCGTACCACCCTGAAGGCTCGGTCGAGGCGTACACCAGGGAACACCCCTGGCGGAAACCCGCGCCCGGCATGCTGCTCGCCGCCGCGGAGGAACTCGATCTCGAGCTCACTCGCAGCTGGATGATCGGTGACCAGGTCAGGGACGCCGAAGCGGGCCGCTCCGCCGGTTGCAGGACGATCCTGATCGGCGAAGACCATCCGGTTGAAGCGGCGGATCACCTGGTCGTGGACTTCGGGGCCGCGGCGCGCCTCATCATCGAGGACGGATCATGACGGCCCGGGTGAGCCTTCGAGCCGCGGTCGGCGAACCACTCGCCGAGGAGGCGACCAGGAACATCGTGACCGCCACCGCGGAAGCGATCGGGGAACGCACCGGTGTCACGGTCCGGGTGCTCGAGGCGTCATTCGACCTCGTCGAGCTGGAGGTCGACGGCACGAATCTCGAAGCCACCGCGCTCGCCGCGGAGCTCCGACGGCTCACCGACAAGTGGCACCACGATCGACACGGCCGAAGCCTCTGGGGGGAACCATGAGCAACCTCCTGGTGGTGATGCCTTCCTGGATCGGCGACATCGTGATGGCGACCCCGGTCCTTCGCGCCCTGCGCGAACGGGAAACGACGGATCGACTGACGGTCACGGTGCGGCCGGGACTTCGCACGGTCCTCGAGGGAAGTCCGTTCGTGGACCGCATCGAGACCGCGAGCCTGCGCGGGATGCTCGGCCCCTGGTCGGATGCCCGACGACTTCGCTCGCTTCGAACGGACACCGTCCTCCTGCTGCCGAACAGCTTCCGATCGGGGCTCTTCGCGCGATTCATCGGTGCGGATCGACGCATCGGGTTTCGTCGAGATCGAAGGGGGTGGCTGCTCACCGAGGCGATCACCCCCCCGCCTCGAGGCACCCCGCATCCGACGCTCGAGGAGTACGTCCTGCTTGCGGAGCAGGCATTCGGACTCTCGATCACCAATCGTCGTCCCGAACTCGGGACGACGGAAGAGGAAGAGCGGGCGGCCGACGAGCTGCTCGCGGGACTCGAGCCACCATTCATCATCCTGAACCCGGGAGCGAATCGAACCGACAAGCGCTGGCCCGCGGCACACTTCGCACGACTCGCGGATGCCTTGCAGGCGGAACGTCGCTGCACGGTGCTGATCAATGGCTCGCCCGCGGAGGCGGGGCTGGTCGAGGAGGTGCAGAACCTGGCGCGATCGGAACCGATCTCCCTGCCGAAACGTGGCAGCACCCTCGGTGGGTTGAAGGCACTGATCCGGCGTGCCGAGCTGATGGTGAGCAACGACACCGGACCGCGGCACCTGGCCGCGGCATTCGGCACACCGTGCGTCGCCCTCTTCGGACCGACCGACCGGCGATGGACGATCCTCCCCGACGCCAGGGAACGACACCTCGTGGCGGAACCCTTCCTGACCGAGGATCGAGTGGCGGACCAGCACCCCAAGGCATGTGCCATCGACCGGATCGCGGTCGGTGACGTCATGCACGCGGTGCATGAACTTCTCGAGGGCAGCACCCCATGACGACCCAGGACTGGGCACTTCAGATCGCGTTCGCATTCGTCATCGGCTCGCTGCCCTTCGGGGTCCTCATCGCACGAGCCCATGGGATCAACCTGCGGGAAGTGGGTTCGGGGAATACCGGCGCGACCAACGTCGGACGCGCGCTCGGACGTGGCTGGGGGCTGGCATGCTTCTTCCTGGATGCGGCCAAGGGAGCCGGACCGGTGGTGTGGTCGGGCTTCGCTGCGGGCACCATGGGGGCGGCGCTGTCCGCGCAGGAGCCCGGACAGGCCTGGGGCTGGGTCCTCGTCGGCCTGGCGGCGGTGCTCGGGCACATCTACTCGCCGTTCCTCCGCTTCAAGGGAGGCAAGGGCGTCGCGACGGCATGCGGTGCGTTCGCCGCGATGTGGCCGATCATGAGCGTGCCGGTCATCGTCGCGTTCGGGGTCTTCATCCTGACCAGGGTGACCAGTGGGTACGTGTCCCTCGCGAGCGTGCTCGCCGCCTGGGCGTTGCCGATCACGGTGGTGGTCATGGCACTGCTCGGTGGGGAGACACCGATCGAGGCCGCGCTGCCACCGCTCCTCGTCGGCAGCCTGATCGCGGTCCTGGTCACCTGGCGCCATCGATCGAACATCGCGCGGATCCGAGCAGGAACCGAGCCTCGATCAGGACGCCGTTCGGAAACCGACTAGCCGGACTCGGAAACACCGACGACAAGGGTCCCGCCGGACCGCTCGAGCCGTCGAATCGCGCGGCGAAGCTGCAGGCGTGTCGACCATTCCTGCCAGTCACCACCTTCCGCGACGATCGGGGGCGCAGCCTCTGCTTCCCCGGGCGTGACCTCGAGGAAGGCAAGACCCTCCCGTTCGAGGGCATCGACGAGCGCACGCAGTCGGGAGGAATCGATTCGGACCGCCTTGATCACGCCGTCGGGCCGGAGCAGCACCTCTCCGCTTGCAGCACCGACCTCTTCACGAAACTGACGGACCCCGTCATCCCGTACGGAGGCGAATTGACCCAGGCGAAGCAGCAACTCCGAGGCCGGTGCCGGTTGCGTGGGTGCCGGCTCGAGGCTGATCACCACGGGCACCTCGACCGTCGAACCCCGGCTGGAGATCAGCCAGGAGCCCCCCGCCAGAAGGAGGGCGGCGAAAAAGGCCGCAAGGAAGGCCAGGGGGCGCCGCTGCCCTCGACCGGGCCCGGGATCGGCTTCGCCCTGCGGAGCAGCACCCTCCTGCCGGAGATCTTCCGCCAGGAGCAGCTCGCGAGCGGCACGCTCATCGGAGCGCTTGCGCGCAGCATCCCCCGATGTTGTCGATGCGGAAGGCATCCCGGAACTCCGTGCACGGGCCTCGAAAGCCGTTTGTCCTCTGGAGAAGTTCACTGCAGACCACGCGTCCATGCGAAGGTGACTAGGATGCGCCGCCGTGGCATGAAGTGGTCAAGCATACGCTCGATCACCCGAGGACGCACGCCCGAAGAAAGAGCTGCACCGTGGACATCAACGATACCTATCGCTCACCACTGACCACCAGGAACGCCTCGCCCGAGATGGCAGGTCTCTTCTCTCCAAGACGCCGGGTCGAGACCTGGCGTCGGATCTGGCTGGCGCTCGCCGAGGCACAGCACGAGCTCGGCCTCACCATCACTGCCGAACAGGTCGCGGACCTCAAGGCGAATCTCGAGAAGATCGACTTCGATGCGGCCGCGGCCCACGAGAAACGACTGCGCCACGACGTGATGGCCCACGTGCACACCTATGGCGAGGCTGCGGAGAGCGCCCACGGCGTGATCCACCTGGGTGCGACGAGTCAGGACGTGGTCTGCAACGCGGATCTGCTCATCATGCGTGAGGCATTGCAAGTGATCACCGCCAAGGTCGCCCTGGTGATCGACCAGCTGGGCACCTTCGCCGAATCGACGCGTGCCCTGCCAACCCTCGGCTTCACCCACTACCAGGCCGCCCAACCCACCACGGTCGGCCGCCGAGCCACGACCTGGGCGCAGGATTTCGTCATCGCCCTCGAGGACCTCGAGACTCGCCTGGCCGGTCTCCGGCTTCGCGGCATGCGTGGAGCGACGGGGACCCAGGCATCGTTCCTGGGCCTGTTCGAAGGCGATGCGGAGAAGGTCGACGCGATGGAACGCCTGGTCGCACGAAAGCTCGACTGGGATCCCGAACACTGCTGGCCGGTCAGTGGCCAGACCTACCCACGTCTGGTCGACGCACAGGTCCTCTCGACCCTCGGGCTCGTCGCCGCAGGCATCCACAAGACCTGCAACGATCTCAGGCTGCTCGCCAACCTCGGGGAGATCCGCGAACCGATCGAATCGAAGCAGATCGGATCGAGCGCCATGGCCTACAAGCGCAATCCGATGCGTTGCGAACGAGCGACCGGCCTGTCCCGCTTCGTGATGTCGATGATGCAGAACGCCTACGACACGGCAGCGACCCAGTGGATGGAGCGAACCCTGGACGATTCCTCGAACCGGCGTCTGAGCCTTCCGGAATCGTTCCTGGCCCTCGATGGCGCCCTGGACATCATGGGCAACGTCACCAGCGGACTCGTGGTGCTGGAAGGCACGATCAAGGCCAACCTGGACCGTGAACTCCCCTTCCTTGCCACCGAGGACCTGATGCTCGCCGCCTCGCGTGCAGGTGCGGACCGGCAGGAAGCCCATGAAGTGGTCAGGCGCCACGCGCGAGACGTGGTCGAGCGCATGGCCTCCGGCAGCGTGGAGAACGACCTGCTGGCCCGGCTCCAGAAGGACCCCCTCTTCGAGGGGGTCGAACTCGCGTCCTTCGAAGACGCCTCGAGGTTCATTGGAAGGGCCCCGGAACAGGTGGATGCCTTCATCGAAGACGTCGTTGCACCGATCAGGGCCAGATTTGCGGGCAAACTCCCCTCCTCAGCCGAACTGACCGTCTGAGCAACGCAAGTAACTGATTTCAAGGCACTTGAGACCCCCGCTGGCCTCGCCCTCAGAAAAAAAACCCCCGTGGAAACGCAGGAAACAGGGAATTGGTCATGCACGCGCCCCCTGTTGCCCGATAAATTCCACCAGACACGCCCCCGGGAGCGGACGGAACCCGCCCCCAATTTGCGCTGAGGTGCACTCCAATGGTCAATCAGCACTACGAGAATCTGAAGAGAATCCTTGCCGAAAGCGAAGCAGACGTGCTCAAGGCAGCCGGTGGCAACAAAGCCGCAGGAACCAGGGTTCGCAAAGCAATGCAGGACGTGAAGAACGTGGCTCAGGATCTGCGCAAGTCGATCCTGGACGCCCAGAAGAGCGGTTGATTCGCTCCTGCCAATGAGAATTGCCTCCGTGCGGCCTTTTTGTGGTTCGCACGGAGGTTTTCCATTGCCCCTGGGGTTCGCGGAGTGACCGGCGAGCGAGCGGGAAACTCCATCCGATGCGAGCGCCCAAAGCACCTGTTCCTCGCGTATCCTGTCGAGAATGACCGAACAGACCACGCTTCTGGAACACAATGAGCGCCTGCTGATCGATATCTCCGATATCGACATGAACCGGGTGATGGCCGATACCGCGGAAGTCGAGCGCGTCAACCCACAGCAGGGTGACATGCGACAGCTCGACTACGTGGTCTGGTGGAACGACGAGAAGACCTCGGCCATCGGCGTCAAGGAGATCCGTTCGGACGAGTTCTGGGTACCGGGTCACATCCCCGGGCGCCCGCTCTATCCCGGTGTCCTCCAGATCGAAGCCGCCGCACAGCTCTCGAGCTTCCTTCATCGCATTCGTTGGCAGGACGAAGCCTTCCTCGGGTTCACGCGCGTCAAGGACTGGTCGTTCCGCGGGCAGATCGTCCCCGGAGACACCCTGGTCATGATCACCAAGGAAGTGAAGTCGAACCACAGGCGATTCGTCAGCGAGCTGCAGGGATTCGTCAATCAGAAGATGGTGTTCGACGGCACCATCACCGGCATGAAGCTCTGACGTCCCCCCGTTCGAAGCGCACGACATGCACTTCCCCCCACTCACCTTCAAGCCGATCCTGAAACCTCGTGCATGGGGCGGAGACTCCCTTCGCGATTTCGGCAAGGCGATCGATGGCGACACGCCGACCGGGGAATCCTGGGAACTCGCCGACCTTCCGGATTCGATCCCCGATGGACGCTCCGTCGTGTCGGGCGGGCCGTTCGATGGCAGGACCCTCCGGTCCCTGATCGAGGAGGATCCCACGGGAATCCTGGGTCGGGCGCAACCGGGGCCGGACGGTGGTTTCCCGCTGCTCATCAAGATCCTCGATGCGCGTGAGAACCTGTCCGTCCAGCTCCATCCGAGCGCTGCCTACGCGGACACGCACGAGGATGCCTACCTGAAGACCGAGGCATGGCTGATCCTCGACGCCGATCCGGGCGCACTGGTCTACGCGGGCATCGAGGAGGCCGTCGATCACGATCGGTTTCGGGAGGCCCTCGCCTCCGGCAACGTGAGGGAACTGCTCGTCGCCACCGAAGTGACCGCGGGCGACTGTGTCTTCCTCGAAAGCGGACTCTGCCATGCACTCGGTGAAGGACTCGTCGCAGCCGAGGTCCAGACACCATCCGACACCACCTTCCGGGTGTGGGACTGGAACCGCAACGACCCGAATCGCAAGCTTCATGTCGAAGAGGCGCTGGAATGCGTCCGACTCGGCAGCGGCCAGGCATCGAAATGGCCGAGGATCACGCGTCGTTCGGAGGCAACCTCCCTCGCGCACGACGGCCTCGAAGTCACCACGCTCGTGGACTGTGATCGCTTCCGGATGGAACGGTTCGAACCGGCTGCAGGCCGCGACGACTCGACGAGCTTCACGTTCCCGACCAACGGGATGCCGCACGTGTTCATGAGCTGCTCCGGCACGGCGTCGCTCACGGCGAACGGTGCCTCGATCCAGCTGCCTCGCGGAACGACGGCACTGCTTCCGGCAGCCGCGGGTTCCGCGGAGATCACGCTCGAGGTCCGTGATAACCAGCGCTGCGAGCTCCTGCATGCGATCCCGCCGGATCCCCTCGCGGAAACGCTCGCCTGATTCACGAAGCCGTTCGAACGATTGCGCAGGGCGGGGTATAGTCTCAGGTGAAGATGAGCGTCCAAGGCATCAATTCATCCATTCCCTTCCCGGCTGCGGCCCGCCAGGCCTACGCGGGTGCACGGACCATCACGCCACCGGCGGTGGCGACGGAATCCGATGCCGCCAAGGGTCGGGAGCGCATCGACCAGCTGGTGGCTGGCCAGGTCTCGAGCCCCATCAACCGGGGTGAGGGATTCGAGGAGGCCGCTTCCTCCGGCCCCAAGGTCCAGGCCCCGAGCCTCCCGCTCTACACCAACGCCGCGGACCGGGTCGAGGCAGCCACCCAGATCGCCCTGGGCCGCCAGATCGACCTGGACGCCTGAGCCGCCCGGCGACCCGAGCCCCACAACCTGAAGACTCTTGGGACAAACCCCGATCTGACCCCCGGATCAGCTGGCAAACGGGATGCTGGGCCACTATCCTGCCCAATTCGGCGACGTTCCGTACGTCGATTTTCACCACGAACCATGGACGGAAGACCACCAGATGGCTACCACCGGCACCATTGCGCAGGTCATTGGCTCCACCTTTGACGCGCAGTTCCCCGAATCTGACCTCCCCGAGATCTACAACGCCGTGCACGTCGCATTCGAGTTCGGCGGCGAAAAGCAGACCCTCGTCGGAGAAGTCGCGAAGCACCTCGGCGGCGGCATCGTCCGCTGCGTCGCACTCGCATCCACCGACGGCGTCCGGCGTGGAGACCCCTGCACCGACACCGGCGCGAGCGTGACCGTTCCCGTCGGGGAAGCGGTGCTCGGTCGCGTCTTCAACCTGCTGGGCGAACCGGTCGACGAGCGAGGTCCGGTCAACACCGACAAGCGCTCCCCGATCCACCGGGATCCGCCGGACTACGTCGACCTCAACCCCAAGACCGAGATTCTCCAGACCGGCATCAAGGTGGTGGACCTTCTCTGCCCCTTCGTCCGTGGTGGCAAGATCGGCCTCTTCGGCGGCGCGGGTGTCGGCAAGACCGTCATCATCCAGGAGATGATCGCACGTGTCGCGCGTAACTTCGGTGGCTACTCCGTGTTCTGCGGCGTGGGCGAACGAACCCGCGAAGGCAACGACCTCTGGCGTGAAATGCAGGAGGCGGAGTACACCGACAGCGAAGGCAACACCGCCCACGTCCTCGACAAGGTGGCCATGGTCTTCGGCCAGATGAACGAACCCCCCGGTGCGCGTCTTCGCGTCGGCCTCAGCGGCCTGGCCATGGCGGAAGACTTCCGCGACAGCTCCGGCAAGGAAACGCTGATCTTCATCGACAACGTCTTCCGCTTCACGCAGGCGGGTTCGGAAGTGTCCGCACTCCTGGGCCGAATGCCCAGCGCAGTGGGCTACCAGCCCAACCTCGCGACGGAGATGGGCGCGATGCAGGAACGCATCACCTCCACCCGCAAGGGCGCGATCACCTCGGTGCAGGCCATCTACGTCCCGGCAGACGACCTCACCGACCCCGCACCGGCGACGACCTTCGCTCACCTCGACGCGTTCGTGGTGCTCGAGCGCGGCATCGCCGAAAAGGGCATCTACCCCGCGGTGGACCCGCTCGCCTCGACCTCCCGAATCCTCGACCCGCAGATCATCGGTGAACGACACTACGAGGTCGCCCGTCGCGTGCAGTCGATCCTCCAGCGCTACAAGGACCTCCAGGACATCATCGCCATCCTTGGTGTCGATGAACTCTCCGAAGAGGACAAGATCGCGGTGGGCCGTGCTCGAAAGATGGAACGCTTCCTCTCCCAGCCGTTCTACGTCGGCGAGGTCTTCACCGGCATCCCCGGCATCACCACCCCGCTCGAGGACACCATCGACTCCTTCGAGCGACTCTGCAACGGCGAGGGCGACGATCTCCCCGAGACCGCGTTCATGTACGTCGGCACGCTCGACGACGCGCGCCAGAAGGCGGAGCAGATGGCTGCCGAAGCCTGACTCGAACGACAACCCCCGAATGACGAAAGCGGCGCTCGTGAGAGCGCCGCTTTCCATTTCTTCGTTCGTTGATGCGTTCGAATCCGGAACGTGGTCAGGCGCACGCAGCCGATCCACGAGGGAAATCAGGAGCATGATGCATCACTGGCTCCGGGGAGGGATCATGTCCGCCGGCACGGCGGGGGCATCGTGGGACCAGTCAGGTGTCCCGAGCTCGACGACCCGACCTGATTCATCGAAGTACACGACCCACACATTGGTGGTGGGAAACTGCGAGAAGACCGCACCGGTCGCAAGTGAACTGAGGTTGTCGCCATATTGCCATCGCTCGAGGCGAAGCAGTCCGCCGTCCGGTCCCGACTCCCGCTCGTAGGTCGAAGAGGGGTCCCCGATGAGGTCTCGCACCTCTGCACGGGACATGCCGAGTTCGATGTCGCTGAAATGATCGATGCGCTCGGTCGTGCATGAGGCGAGGAGCCCCAGTGCGAGAAGCCCGAATCCATGGGCGTGGCATCGGTGAATCATGAACCGATCGTCCATTCGCCGAGGAGAACCGCGAGGTCCGCACCGTTGATGACTCCGTCAGCGACAAGGTCGTACTCGGGGGACGCCGTCCCCCAGGCCCCGAGCAGGAGTGAGAGATCGATGCCGTCGACGACCCCGTCACCGTTGAAATCGGGGCCGATCTCGGCACCGACGACCTTCCTGGCATCGATGGAGTCCACCTGGTCGCTCCAGGCGCGCACCACGTAACCGCCTGCGGATTCCGCGAGGCCGGGGGGAATGTTCAGGGAGACCTCGCCGAGGGCGTTCGTGAATCCGGAAACGATGGGGCCGGCTTCGTTCGACACGATCACCGCCACGCCCTGGACACCGATTCCGGAGCTCCGGACGATTGAATCGAAGATCCCGCCGGGGATGATTTCGCCGAGAAGCTCGAGTTCCAGGCGGATCGGCTCCTCGTGCCAGACCCGGGTCTCGGGATCCCCGAGGAGCATGTACACCTGCTGGTTCCAGACCGCGGTGTCGTAGTCCTGGGTGCCGGGCGCGTAGTCGTCGACCACCTGGACCCAGGAACATTCATTCGCCATCGAGATCGAATAGAGATCCTGGTCCAGGAGATGCTTCCACATCCGCTTCGAATACCGGTTGTTCTTGTGCCGGTCGGAGACCCGCGTGGCACCGATGTGCGCGATGGCGCCCTTGTCGGTCGACCGGTGCATCCAGATCTCCGCGAAGGACCAGCTCACCTCGTCGGAATCGATCGCGCTGTTCCCGCAGGAGACCGAGATGACGATCGGGGAACCGTCCATCGAACTCGAGCTCGAGAGAAGCGATGAAAGCGATGGCCAGTAGTAGTGGTGCGAGAAGTCGTTCTCGTCATCGGGGTCGTTCTGGAGATTCCAGCCGGCCCAGCTGGTCGTGGACCCGTGCCCTCGATACCAGGTGATGCCGCCGAGTTCGGAATCGAGCGAGTTGTTGATCAGGTCGTTGTCGGCCCAGCTCTGCAGACCGTCGATGTAGCTGAAGGCACGCGGCAGGTCGTAGCTGGCGTTCATGATGTCGTCGGCACATTCACGATAGGCGTTCTCCTCCTCGGAGCCGTGATGAGCGACGAGCGTGGCATGGGAGTAGTACTGGGACTCCGCGGGCGGATCCTCGGCATACGCCCGAGCACGCTCGACGTACTGCTCGAGGTCGTAGTCGTTCCGTATCGGAAGACGACCGATCCCCAGTTCCGGATAGGGATCCGAATCCATGCAGGTGTACCTCTGATCGGAGATCCCCCAGATCTCCTCCTCGACGGTTTCGCCGTCCTCGCTCCCATCGTCGACGGGAACGGTGATGGTCTTGCTCTTGGAGGTCCAGGTCGGAGCCACCACGGTCTCGTCACCGATGATCAGGATGAACTTCTCCGAATTGGAGGCAAGTCCCTGGTACCAGTTGTAGAAGTCGATGTAGACCGCGAGCGGATCGAGGGGATCGAGCATGTCCTCCGTCCTCATGGTGTGGATCCGGTAGCCACGCTCCTGCTTCAGGCGCATGAGATCGAGCGCACCCAGGAGATCATCCTCGGGCCCGACGAAGAGGTAGTCGCCGATGAATTCATCCGGCATCGAACCGATCAGTCCGTACTGGACCAGGACGTGGAAGTTCAAGACGAAGGATTCGAACACGATCTGAGAACGGCGGGGCAGCTCCACGATCCGATCCACGCTTCCCGGATGGGCGACGGTCATCCGCATCTTGGTCGCCACCTGAAGGACATTGGCGGATGGAACCACCTGGAACGGAGACACGTTGAAGGAGCAGACGCGGAGACCGCGCCAGTTGTTCGGTTGCTGTGGATCGAAACCGCCCCGGGGGACGGCCCGTTCGAGCGGCCAGGGCGCCTGGCTCCCGTAGAAGTTCTCGTCGAACATGAATGGCCCGGGCTGATTGGCCCCGTCCGGATACTCGATCTCGTCCGGCTGGGCCGGAGCGATCCTGGCATTGGTGAACTCGGTGACACCGAGGACCTCGGGAGCGAAGAGATCGACCGTCCCATCGGGAGCGATCCCGAGCATCGAGTTGATGACCGGAAGCGCCGGACGGCCGATCGCATCGGTGAAGGCACTTCGAGATGCATTGAGATCGATCGAATGGAACCGACGATCCATTTCGGGATCCCGGCTCCGGTAGGCACGCACCCAGAAGCCGTGCAACTGGATGTCGAGCGTGGTCTGGTCGAGATTGGAGAGTTCAGGCACGACTCGGACAATGGGTTCGGCACCGGGATTCTGGGCGCCGTAGTCGTTCAGCGGCACCCAGTAGGACCGGTCACCCATCTCCTGGGGATCGGGCCAGACAGGATCCGTGGTATCCCAGTCCGCCATGAGCGGAACGGTGATGGAAAGGGTCGCGATGGTGAGGAATGCGATGCGGATCCGGTCGATCATCTGTTCTCTCCTGCCTGATCGTCTGAAGGTCATCAAACCGATGATCCACCACGATTATGAATTGTCAATCCCAAGCTGCCCATCAGCCTGATCCGATGCCGTGCGTCCCATATGATCACCCCATGAACACATCAGCACCCACCGAACCGACCCTCCAGAAGATCACCAGCGCCCTCGTCGAGAGGCACGGGGAGGAACAGCGGGAACGCATCGAGTCCGGGCTCGGTCGATGTGCCGCTCTCTGGCAGGAGCAGGATGGGGACGCGGAGGCGTTCCAGGCCTTCTGCACCGATCACTTCATCGCCTCGGAGGAGGACCTCGAACGCCTGGTGCAAAGACTCGAGACGGCGATCGTCCAGGTTCGGGGGCATCTCTACGAGATGCGTCGCAACCTGCGTCGATGGGCGGACCTTCGTGGCGACGAGCTTGCGAACGTCGACGAACTGCTGGCGACCTTCGACCCCGCACCGGATCTCTCCGAGCAGCTCTACACCCAGAAACTCGCGCACCTCGCGCTGCTGAACCTCGAGCGCCCAACCCTCGATGCCATGCTCGCCGAAGGGGAGGACTGGAGCAACGATGAGTGGGCGAGGACACGCATCGCACGCTTCTTCGGCGCGAGGGTTCCCAAGCAGGTCTCCGACAAGGCGCGAGCCCTCGGCTTCAAGGCCTCGCACTGGGTCTCGAACTTCCACGTCCCGGTGGACACCATGGTCGATGCGAAGGGAAGGCGATGGTTCGAAGAAGACCGGAAGCTCGTGGCTCACTGGCTCATCCGGGAGGAACTCAAGGGCGGCTACAACGATGAAAACGGCATCGACAAGCAGCGTGCGATGGCCTGGATCCTGGCACGCCACATCGACGGGACGATTCCCAGGTCCGTCATGGACCGGACCGGAACCGAGGACTGGGATCCTGCCTCGAACACCGTGGGTGGAAGTGATCCCGGCGAACTTGTCGGACTCGAACGCTACGAACACTGGATGATGCAGGTCGAGGTGGCCCGGGAGCTCGATCAGCACCACCCGGAACACCCCACCGCGATCGCACGGAAGTGCGAACTCCAGAGGGAGATCCCGGAATCGGACGTGGAACGCGTACTCGTCGAGCTGCTCTCCGCCGATGTCAGGCGCGACCTTGCCGGCATGATGCGGGATCGACTCGGCCGGGATCTCGAGGCCCACGACATCTACTTCGACGATCTCTTCGAATCACGTGACAACTCGGAGCTCGATGCCGCGGTCAAGGCCAGGTTCAAGGACGAGAAGGCGTTCGAGGAGAAGCTTCCGGAGGTCCTGAGAGGCCTCGGCTTCGACGAGGAACTGGCCGAGTTCCTCGGGACGAGGGTCCGCGTCGAGATCGCCAAGGGCGCGGGGCACGCCATGCGCCCCATGCTTCGTCAGTACGACGCCTGGCTGCGCACCAGTCGTCTGAAGGACCAGCTCGGTTGGGACGGTTTCGACACGGCGATGCATGAACTCGGACACAACCTCGAGCAGCTGTGCTCGTGCTACTTCGCTCCGAGGACGATCCTCGAAGGCGTGCCGAACACCGCATGCACCGAGGCGTTCGCGTTCCTCTACCAGTCACTCGCGAAAAGGGTCCTCGGGATCGAGGACGAAGCGGAAGCCGAACGGTCGTTCCATGAGAACACCGCAAGCACCATGCTCATGGCGTGCCAGATCGCGGGTCCGTCACTGATGGAGCTGCGCACCTGGCGATGGCTGTACGAACATCCGGATGCCGATGCGGCCGCCCTCAGGGACACCGTGCTTCGAATCAGCGGCGAGGTCTGGTCGGAATTCTTCGAAGTGGACTTCGGCCCGGACCCCTACCACATCCTCGGGGCCTACCAGCACATGGTCGCGCATCCGCTCTACCTTCCGGATTACGCGATCGGGCAGATGATCAGCCATCAGGTCCGGGCCCATGTCAGGACTCGTGACGTGGCCGAGGAGACGAAGCGCATTTGTTCGATCGGATGCCTGACACCCGCGGCCTGGATGAAACAGGCGGTGGGTGGGGCGATCTCCCCACGACCGTTGATCGAGGACACGACCAGGGCGCTTGCCGCGCTCACCTGATCCCGGAGCGGTCGGAACGATCAGGACCAGGAACCGAGGAGCAGGGTCAGGTCCGTGCCGTCGATGACACCGTCCTGATTGATGTCGGCGACACAGTACTGCTTGGCGCACTGGCCCCACGACCCGAGCAGCATCGTCAGGTCCGCCCCATCCACGATGCCGTCCTGGTTGAGATCGCCGATCTCGTTCCCGCCACAGAACTCGTCATCGAGGTCGAAGATGTAGGCAGCACCGTCATCCTCGACCGAGACCTCCTCGTAGAGCGCGGAAACCACGGCGTACTTGCCGGGCTGCGTCGAGTTCCGATCGAGGCCGACCTGCCAACCGAACTCCGAATCGGTCTGGGGACGATCGGACAGGAGATAGGAGAACGGTTCCCAGTCGGGAACGAAGTCCAGGCAGACCATGACACCGCCGGAACGAACCGGAGCGCCCTGCCTGGTCGTGTAGCGCGCACCAATCAGGGCAATCCCTCCGTGGAGATCGACCGAAACGCCGAGCTGGGCACCTGCACCACCGATGAAGTCATCGACAAGCGGGCCCTGGTCCAGCGTCCACGTCCCGTTGATCCTCTTGTAGAACCAGGCGGATCCGCCATCGACGGCGGCTTCGTCGTCGAGGTAGGCGCCGACGAGCAACTGGTCCCCATCGAGGGCGACATCGAAACCGAACTGGTCACCTGCATCGATCCCCGGCGGCTGGAACGTGCCGACCTGCGTCACGACACCGCCGGAATCGAGCTCGAAGAGATCGACTCGACCACGTTCCTCATCCGCCCAGGAGGAACCGACTGCAAGCTGGTTTCCATCCAGGTCGAGTGAGATCCCGAACCGGTCCCCTGCCGCCAGTTCATCGTGAACGATCCTCATGGTCTGGGACCAGGTGCCATCCTCGCCACGCTCGAAGAGATAGACGGAACCGGCAGCTGCGCCATTCGCCCCGTGCAGCGGGGCTCCGACCACCGCCAACGAACCACTCACCGCGACCGTCCTCCCGAAGGTGGCTTCGGGAAGGCCGTCGGAGGCCACCAGCTTGCCCGCGAAGATGTATTCCCCGTTGCCGTCGTCCTCGAAGATGTAGGCGGAACCGGAACGGACGCCGTTCTCCTCGTCCCACCATGCACCTGCGATGATCGTGCCGCCGTCGATGTCCACCGAGGAGCCGAGCATGTCGGTGAGATCGCCGTCGGGAGCCTCGAGCACCTGGCGCTTCGACCAGACCGCACCATTGCGTCCGTAGACATGCAGGAGTCCGCTCCCCCAGTCCGCTCCGGTGTCGAGCATCGCACCGACCACGAGGATGTCACCGTCGATCGATACGGATGAACCGAAGAGCGTGGTGTCGATCGCCTCGTCATCGAAGAGGTGTGCCCTGATGCACTGAGCCTCCGCCGTCGCGGACAGGAAGGCCGCGCATGAACAGGTGACGACGAGCATGAGGTTCCTGCAGGGTGCCGTGTACATGCCCAGAAGGTACCCCACGATCATCGACCTCCGAAGCATGAAGCATTGTGATGAACCGATTTGCCGGAAAAAACGGCCCGTACGCTCGCGTACGGGCCGTCGGCTTGTCGTGTTTCAGTGAGCTGCTGCCGGTGTCAGGCCGAGAAGCTCGAACCGCAACCACAGGTCGTGGTGGCGTTGGGGTTGTTGAAGACGAATCCCCGTCCCATCAGCTCGTCCTTGAAGTCGATGGTGGTCCCGTTGAGGTAGAGGTAGGACTTCGGGTCGCAGACCACGGTGATGGCGCCCTCGCGATCCTCGCCGTTGTCGGTGACCTTGAACGGAACAGCCCAGCTCTCATCGCTGTCCTTCTGGACTTCGGTGAGATCGAGCAGGTAGGAGAAACCGCTGCACCCTCCACCCTTCACGCCGACCCGAAGGCGGATGGTGGCAGGATCGAGTTCCTGCTGGCGGATGATGGTGTCGATCTCTCGAGCTGCGGTATCGGTAACGGTGACTGACATCGAACGGAACTCCGGTTCAGTGACTGTGGGAATCGGCCTCTTCGTGGCCGTTCTTCTTCTTGTAATCGGCGATGGCGCTTCGGATGGAATCCTCGGCGAGTACGGAACAGTGGATCTTGACCGGGGGAAGGCTCAGCTCCTCCACGATCTCCGTGTTCTTGATGTTCATCGCGTCATCGACGGTGCGCCCCTTGATCCATTCGGTGGCCAGGGAGCTCGAGGCGATCGCGGAACCGCAACCGAAGCACTTGAAGCGTGCGTCCTCGATGACCCCGTCGTCTCCGACCCGGATCTGGAGCTGCATGACGTCCCCGCATTCGGGAGCGCCGACGATGCCGACCCCGATGTCATCCCGGTCCTTGACCTCGCTGGAGGTTCCGAACGAACCGACATTCTGGGGATTCTCGTAGTGTTCAACGACCTTCTTGCTGTATGCCAAGGCAGTCACCTTCAGTTGGTTAAACGATTACTGGATAACGATAGGCGCTGAAGAGCCTTCGATCAATGGCTCTGCCAGTCGATGGCATTGATATCAATGCCCTCATTGTGAAGATCATAGAGCGGACTCATTGCACGGAGGTGGTTGACCGACTTCACGATCGAGGCGATCGCATAATCGACCTCCTCCGAAGTCGTCCAACGTCCCATACTCAGCCGAAGCGAGGAATGGGCGAAGTCGTCACCGATCCCGAGGGCCTTGAGAACATAGCTGGGTTCCAGGCTTGCACTGGTGCAGGCGCTCCCCGATGAACAGGCGATGTCGCTGACACCCATCATGAGCGACTCGCCCTCGACGAACCCGAATGAGATGTTCGTGAGATGCGGGAGGCGTCTCGTCGGATGTCCGTTGATGGTCACGACGTCGAGCTGGGAACTCAACTCGGTTTCGAGGCGGTTCCTGAAGCCGAGAAGTCGCTCGGCCTCTCCGGACATCTCCTCGGCACAGAGTTCACAGGCCTTGCCGAAACCGACGATGCCGGGAACATTGAGTGTCCCCGAACGCATGCCTCTCTCGTGCCCCCCACCCTCGATCATCGCCTCGATGCGGACGCGAGGTCGGCGACGGCGAATGAAGAGCGCGCCGACACCGTTCGGACCGTAGAACTTGTGCCCGGAGAAGCTCATGAGATCGATGTTGTCACGCTCGACATCGGTGGGCATCTTGCCGACCCACTGGGTGGCGTCGGTGTGCATGAGGACGCCGCGATCGTGGCAGAGGGCGCCCATCTCGGGGACCTCGTTGATCGTGCCGAGCTCGTTGTTGGCCCACATGATCGTCACCAGGATCGTGTCCTCCCGCATGGCGGACTCGACCATGGCGCAGGTGATGATCCCGTCGGAACCAGGCTCGAGATAGGTGACGTCGAAGCCTTCCCGTTCGAGCCTCTTGCAGGGATCGAGGACGGCCTTGTGCTCGTGGATCGCGGTGATGATGTGCCCGCGGGAGGAGCTGCCGGCAGGTCCCTTCGCCATCATGCGGGCTGCGCCCTTGATCGCGAGGTTGTTGCTCTCGGTCGCCCCCGAAGTCCAGATGATCTCCTTGGGCCCGGAGCCGATCAGAGAGGCGGCCTGCTCGCGGGCGAGGGTGACGGCGCCCTCACCGGCCCAACCGAAGGAGTGGTTCCGACTGGCGGAGTTTCCGTAGGTCTCGGTGAAGAAGGGCAGCATCGCCTCGACCACTCGCGGGTCGGTCCGGGTCGTCGAGGCGTTGTCCATGTAGATCGGGAGTTCGATCGACATCAGGGAGGTCTCCTACAGCAGTTCAAGGGTCCGCACCGGCTGGCCCGAGACATGGGTGGCAGCCAACGGATCTGATGCATCATTTTACCAGTGTTCGGCGTTCAGGACCATCTGCAGGCGTCATCATCCCCCACATTGGTCCCGCAGGGCGGAATGGGTATCTTCTGGGGGTGCAAGTGACCGCCGAAGAGACAGAACTGGCCGGTGCCCTGGGGGAACGCCCCGCCTTCGTCCCCACCATGGGGGCACTCCATGAAGGCCATGTCTCGCTGATCAGGCATGCTGCCGGACTGGGGCATCAGGTCGTGGTATCGATCTTCGTGAACCCCACGCAGTTCGCCCCGAACGAGGATCTCGCGACCTACCCGCGGACCCGGGAAGATGACATCGAACGGGCACGAGAGGCTGGCGCGGACGTCATCTTCATTCCGGACGAGCAGGTCGTGTATCCGGGAGGCTCCAGGGCCGCGGAGCGGGGCGCCGCCGCGATCCAGCTGCCCGAGGTCGCGACCAGGCCGGGTCTGGAAGACGCCTGTCGTCGCCATTTCTTCGGCGGGGTGTGCCTGGTGGTCGGACGGCTCTTCGATCTCGTCCGACCGGGTCCCGCCATCTTCGGGGAGAAGGATTACCAGCAGTTCATGGTGATCCGATCGATGGTCCAGGAACAGGCGGAGCGCTTCGAAGGGATCGAGGTCATCGGATGCCCGACCATCCGGGAGCCGGACGGACTCGCGATGAGTTCACGTAACGTGCGCCTGACCTCCGACACCCGTGAGCGCGCACTTGGACCCTACCGTGCACTGCAGGCGGCCGGACAGGCGGAAACGCCTCGGGAAGCCGAGGCTTCCATGGCCGAGGTCCTCGATGCCCACGACCTGGAGATCCAGTACGCCGTGATCCGTGATGCGGAGACGCTGGAAGCGGTCTCGGACGACGGAAGACCGATGCGGGCCCTGATCGCGGCGACGCTGGACGGGCTTCGATTGATCGACAACGCGCCCTATCCAGGCTGAACCGGTGGGCAGGAGCATCGATTTCGCGGGATCCGTATCCGATCATGACGCGGACCATAGACTGTGCAGGAACAGAGACATTCTCGGAGAACCATCATGACACCACGCAGTCGACTCCTTCCGGCCTTGCTCGCCCCCGTGCTCCTGGCCTCGATCATCCACGCTGCCCCGGCCCCGCAGGCCACCATGACCGACGAGGAACGACGGTGGCTTGAGACGCTTCCCAGGCAGGATGCGGACACGGTCCGACGATCGATGGGCTGGGCCGCGCCCGAGTTCCCCGAGTCGAGTCGATGGCACGGGCAGGACGGACCGAGCATGGAGAGCCTCCGGGGCAAGGTCGTCCTGGTCCAGACCTTCAGCACCAGGGGTGCGGGAAGGAATGCGGCACTGCGGATCGAGCGAGCGATCGAACCACTGGAAGGCAACGAGGATTTCGTCGCGATCGGCGTGCACACCCCGGAGGATCTCGAACGAATCGAGCGGGCGTTGCCCATGCTTGAACTGGAGATCCCCGTCCTGGTCGACGAGAAGGGCGAGTGGTGCGATGCGGTGGGCGCCTTCCGGAGGCCGCTGACCTACCTGGTCGATCGACAGGGAACGGTGCGCTACGCAGGCCTGGAGGCGAGCAAGATCGTGCCGGCCGCCGAGAAACTGCTCGCGGAACCTCATGACGCCTCGAAGTCACCGCGCGACAGGGAGACCGAGATCGAGGCATTGAACGAGAAGCTCTCCTTCCCGACCTATGACACGCCGGTCGGCTCCAGCGCGGACAAGCGAGGCGAGGTCGCACCGGAGTTCTACGTCGAGCGGATGTGGAAGGAACCGGTCAGCACCGCCAACGGCAAGGTGGTCGTGATCGACTTCTGGGCGACCTGGTGCGGCCCATGCATCAGGGCCATTCCGCACATGAACCAGCTGCAGGACGAATACGGCACCGACATCGTCTGCGTGGGTCTCTCCGACGAGGACGACTTCAAGGCGGAGATGATCAAGCGGAACCTGAAGATGAACGACTTCCGCTACGGCCTCGCCACGGACACCTCCAGCAGACTGAAGAACTTCTTCCAGGTCAGGGGCATTCCACACGTGGTCGTGCTCAGCAGCGACTGGGTGGTGCGATGGCAGGGGCATCCGAACAGTCTGAACGAGGCCATCCTCGACCCGATCGTCAAGGCGAACCGGGAACTCGTCGAAAGCCAGGGAGCCATCCAGATGATGGCTCCCCCTGCCGCACGATGGTCGGCGTGGCTCGCCTCGAGGAAGCGTCCCTGATCGAAGGAACCCAAAGGCTCCTTGAATGAAATGCGAACACGGGGAAGCGTCGGTCAGGCTTCGCGACTGATGACCGCATCCGCGAGGGTCCCGAGGAGGTCGCGGGCGCTGGACATCGGCAGGCGCTCGAGTTCGAGCTTGGCCTCCGAAACCAGTTCTTCGGCGTGGGCACGCGCCCGATCCACGGCGCCATCCTCGATCAGGCGTCGACGAAGACCGTCGGCATCGCGCGCCTCGATCAGCCTGAGCGTCTCACCGCGAGCGTGACCCACTTCGGATGCGAGGTGGAGAATGACGGGCAGGGTCATCTTGCCGGTGGCAAGATCCCGGCCGATCGACTTCCCGACGACATCCGGATCACCGGCAAGGTCGAGCAGGTCGTCCTGAATCTGGAAGGCGATGCCCAGTGAACTGCCGAAGCGATCCATGGCATCCTGCAAAGCGTCATCCGCACCGGAGAAGCGTGCCCCCAGGCGGCAGCTGACACCGACGAGCGCGGCGGTCTTTCGTCGCACGATCTCGATGTAGGTGGCCTGGTCGAGCGAGAGATCGTCCCGGTGCGAGAGCTGCACGAGCTCACCCTCACAGAGCGTGTTGGTCACCTGGCCGAGCATCTCGTTGAGCAGAGGATCACCGGCTCGGGAACAGAGGTGGAATGCATTGGAGATCAGGTAGTCCCCCAGCATCACCGCGGTCTCGTTCCCACGAAGGGTGTTCACCGTTGCGCCACGACGTCGCACGCTTGCCTCGTCGAGGACATCGTCGTGGACGAGCGTCGCCATGTGGATCATCTCGACGACCGTCGCCACGGTCAGGTGCTCGGGAAGGAGCGCGGATCCGTCACACGGCTCGCCGGAGACGGCAAGGCCGGTGAGAAGCACCATCGAGGGACGAAGCATCTTGCCTCGATAACGCTCGACATGGTGACAGAGGTCGTTGACGACCGGGAGGTCGCTCGCGAGCTGCTCGCAGAAGATCCGCTCGACCTTCTCGAGTTCGTGGTGGACGACCTTGGCGATCTGGATGTGTTCAGGGGCGGTCTGGAGCATCAGTCGGACCAGGATTCAGTTGACCCGGGCCGGTCCTCTCATTTCTCCGCGACGATGTAGGCGATCCAGCCCGCACAGGCCTCGCCGGTGGTGGTGGGCACGAAAACACCATCACCTTCCTCGGATTCCTCTTCGGTCCCCTCCCAGTAGATCGTCACGTTGGAGAAACCCGACTCGAGGAGCAGCTCCTGCAATTCGGGCAGGGTCCAGAGTCGCCATTCGTAGGTGAAGGCGTTCTCGATCTCCGTCCCGTCGGGGAACTTGAAGTGGATCTTGTTGATCACGTCACCGCTGATCGGGTTGTAGTGATGCTGGTCCCACACGTAGGTGAAACCGTCGAGGTCGCGTTCCTCCTCCATCTCCTCGAAGGACTCGCTGCCTCCATAGGAATCGAGGATGAAGAGCCCGTCATCGACCAGGCCCTCGTGCACGCGGGAGAAGTATCCCCTCAGACCCTCACGGGTCTTGAAGAGGTAGTAGCTGAAGTTCATCGCGAGGACCGTGTCGACGGGCGGGACCTCGGCGGTCCGGACATCATCGATGATGATCTCGAGCCTGGACTGCTGCTCCTCGTCGAGTCGACCCTCGGTGCGGTCACGGCCCCAGGCCACGACTTCCTCGTCGAGGTCGACGCCGGTCGCGACGTTGTCCGGACGACGAGTCACCCACTCCACGCTGCTCTGGGCGGTTCCGCAGAAGTCCTCGCGCAGGCTGGTCGCGTGACGACCGCGCAGTTCCATCCAGGTCTGATCGACGAAGTCGATCTCGGATTCGGTGTTCTGCACGGAGCGTTCGTACAGATCATGACGATCAGCCGTTTCAGCTGTCATCCAGCCCTTGCCGGCCTTCTTCTTCTGGCGGCGCTTGCTGCCCTTCTTCTTCGACTTGGTGTTTGCCATGGCTCAAGAGTGTAGCGTGCTCGCCCTGCAGAAAGCGCGAGAAGAACGCGTGAACTCACGAAATACGTGCGCCCCCGGACGAGGGCGGGTGCCGGTTTGACCGCCGAAGGATGATCGGGGATCGTGGAGACCGAACATGATCGACCACCGCACGAGCATCCTGATCATCTGCACGGCCTCGATGACCGTCGCACCGATGGGCTGCACCACGCCCGGACACCCCCTGCCCCGAACCGAGGACGGCTTGATTCGGACCGCAACCGTCCCCGCACATCCATGGGCACCCACCGGGCTGCCGATGTTCGAGGGGGACACCGGTCTGGTCGCGACCTGGTCGGACCTGATGCAGGGCGTGGCTGGTGCGGATGTCGTGGTCCTCGGCGAGGAACACGATGACGAAGTGGCCCACAGGTTCCAGCTGGCCGTGGTGGAGCAGACCCTTGCGAGCTGGCCGGACACCGCGATCGCACTGGAGATGCTCGAGCGTGACGAGCAGGCGGCCGTCGATGCCTATCTCACCGGCACCATCGACCGGGATGCACTGCTCGACGCGGTCACGTCAAGTGAAGGCGCCCGGAGTCGCTTCGTCGAGTTCTACCTGCCGATCGTGGATGCGGCGGCCCGGAAGGGTGCGGCGGTGGTTGCCGCCAACGCCCCACGAAGATTCGTCACGATGGGACGCGTCGAGGGATGGGAGACGCTTGCCCGAAGATCGGAGACCGATCGAGCGCTCTACGTCATCCCCTCGTCGATCCACCAGGGGGCGTACCGCCGACGACTCGAGGCGTTGATGCAGGAGCACGACAACGACGTCGATCCCGACAGGGTCGACAGCGTGCTGCGAGCCCAGCAGATCTGGGATGCCACCATGGCGGACTCGACCCTGAACGCCTACCACGACGCCGGGAAGGTGATCCTGTTGGTGGGACGCTTCCACGGCGACTTCGCCGGAGGGACCGTCGAGGTGATCCATGACCGGAATCCGCTGGTCGATGTCTTCTATGCCTCGACCATCAACGAGGATCGGCGAGCGTTGCAGGAGGCGGATCGAGATCGGGCGGATCTCGTGATCTACACCGGAGGAGCTCCCCGGGGGAGCGACCCGATCGATCCGATGGATGACACGCCGGAGGAAGCGGACTCCTGATCGAGATCGCGAACGTGTACCGAGGCGATACTGAAAGCCCTAGAGCTTGGACAGCCACTTCTCGAGGGCGGCCTCGTCCTTCTGGAGCGAGTAGAGCTTGTGGATCCGCATCATCTTGAACAGGGATTCAAGCTCTGGACGCAGGCCGACGAGCGCGGTCTTGGCACCCACCGCATTGGCCGCGTTCCGAAGCGCGATGCAGATCCCCAGGCCCATCGAGGACATGAAGGCCACGTCCTGGAGATCGAGCACCATCGCCTTGAGCCCCGACCCGGCACTGGCAAGCAGCGGCTTGACGTCCTGGTCGATGATCGGAGCCTCTCTCTGGCCGACATTCGGGCCATGCGGCCTGATGCGCAGGACGGAGCCACTCAACTCGGCGACGAGTATGGGGTTATCAACTCGATCCTCGGATGCGGCGCTCATCTGGACTCCGATTCTGAAGGCTGCAGTGCGCAGGACAGTGTACCCAGAGAAGGCAGGTTGACGCGACTCGCAGTAGGCTCATTGCCCGTCTGGACCCGATCATGAGCACGACGATCCTTGAAAATGCACGCCTGGTGACCCTCGCACAGGGCAATGGAGCTCGAACACCCCGTCGCGGGGACGAGATGGAACACCTTGGCGTGATCGAGCGTGGGTGGGTCTCGATCGAGAGCGGACGAATCACCGGCATGGACGAAGGTACGCCTCCGGGAGGTGAAGCCGGATCGGACGAGGTGCGCATCGATGTCGAGGGACGGGTGGTCATGCCCGGGCTGGTCGACTGCCACACCCATGCCTGCTGGGCAGGCTGTCGCTTCGATGAATTCGACGAGAAACTCAGGGGAGCAAGCTACCTCGAGATCCTGGCCGCAGGCGGTGGCATCATGTCCACGGTGCGTTCGGTTCGTTCCGCGAGCGTCGAGGAGCTCACCTCGAACCTGCTGCACAGGATCGAACAGATGACCCGCCTGGGCTCCACCACGATCGAGGTGAAGAGCGGCTACGGTCTTTCGACCGAAGCCGAGCTGAAGATGCTCGAGGCGATCCGCTCCGCGAAGCAGCTGATCGAACCCATCGTGATCCCGACGTTCCTGGGCGCACACGCGATCGACCCGGACAACCCGGATTTCATCGAGCAGACGATCAACGAGACGCTGCCGGCGGTGGCACAGGCATTCCCCGGCATCGCCTGTGACGCCTACTGCGAGGATGGGGCATGGTCGCTCGACCAGTGTCGCCGACTCTTCGAGGAAGCGCAGGCGCTTGGCTGCCCGATTCGTGTCCACGCCGATCAGTTCAACAGCCTCGGTGCGACGCGGCTCGCGATCGAGTCGGGTGCAGTGAGCGTCGATCACCTGGAGGCCACGACCCCCGACGACCTCCGTGCACTGGCGCATTCGGACACCATGGGCGTGCTTCTTCCCGCAAGCGGCTACCACCTGGGAGAGGGGTACGCGTCGGGCAGGGCGTTCGTCGACCTCGGTGGTGCCGTCGCCATCGCGAGCAACTTCAATCCCGGCTCTGCGCCCACGCCTTCGATGCCGTTCGCGATTCACCTTGCGGTGAATCGGTGCCGACTGACGCCCTCGGAAGCGATCACGGCCGCGACCTGGAATGCTGCGTGCGTCCTCGGACTCCAGGACGAGATCGGCTCGATCGAGATCGGAAAACGGGCGGATCTCGTGGTCCTGGACAGCACCGACGAGCGCGCCTTGGCCTGGGAGTTCGCCATGCCGGGCCCGAGGCTGATCATGATCGCCGGTCAGATCCACGACCTGACCCCCCTGGGGGGCTAGGAAGCCGATTCCCTGGGGGGCCATGCCGGCGATCCACGGAATCTCGGGAAGTTCTCACCTTTTCCAGCACGTTGACGAAAGTCGGACCTTGGGATGGCCGATCCGGTGTGCGCAGGCGGTGCCGGGAATGGCGACCGCATTGATCTGGATCCTCGACTCCACTCGCGGCAGTCGGCCAGAGTCCCTTTCCTAACACCCTGGAGATTTCCATGTTCATGACGACGAACACCTGCCCCTTCACCGGCTGGAACAACAACTACAACGGCTTCAACACCCCGTTCACCGGTTGGAACAACAACTGCAACGGCTTCAACACCCCGTTCACCGGTTGGAACAACACCTACAACGGCTTCAACACCCCGTTCACCGGTTGGAACAACACCTACAACGGCTTCAACACCCCGTTCACCGGTTGGAGCAACGGCTTCGAGGGTCCCTTCGCTGGTTGGAACAACCCCTTCTTCGGTTCGACCCCCAACGGTTTCACGAGCGAAGACACCCCCCAGGGTGGCACGAACAGCTTCTACACCGGCGCCTACGGCTTCGGTGACAAGATGAACAAGACGAACGTCGCCTGAGCGCGTTCAAGACGACGAGAGACGAGCGAAACCGGGCGGCATCCACGATGCCGCCCGGTTTTCGGTGCACCGAGCGGGATGCCGGTACCATGCCGGGATGCTATTGGCTTCCCCCAAGGACATCAGCGGAGCGACCAGGGCGGCTGAATGCGTCGTCAAGACCCACCAGCGACTGGTCGAGTGGCTCGCAGCCGGACAGACGCTCGCGGAGATCGACACCTTCGTCGCGGACTGCCTCGCGGATCTTGGTGCCAGGAGCGCCTTCATCGGCTACAGATCGAGGCCTCATCCTGCATTCCCCTCCCATGCCTGTCTCTCCGTGAACGACTGCGTCGTCCACGGAACGCATGACATGACGACCGAACCGATCAAGGATGGCGACATCGTCTCCATCGACATCGGTTCACTGCTTGATGGCTGGATCGGGGATGCCGCCTGGACGTACGCGATCGGTGGCGCGGATCAGGTCGCTCTCGACCTGATGGATGCCGGCAGGAACTCCTTGAGGATCGGCATCGATGCGATGCAGCCGGGACGTCCCCTGCTGGACTGGGCTCGTGCTGTCCACGACTACGTCGAGAAGGAACGTGGATTCAAGCTGATCCGTGGCCTCGGTGGGCACGGATACGGCCGTGAGCTTCACGGACCACCCTTCATCTCGAACGTGATGCCCAGGCACCCGGGAGAATGGCCGGATGCCTTCACGCCCTTCAAGCCGGGACTGCTCGTCGCCGTTGAACCGATGCTGAGCGTGAGCAGCTCGGACATCTCCACACATCGCAAGGAGTGGCCGATCTACACCGCGGACCGCTCCTTGAGCGTCCACTACGAGGCGGACATCATGATCACCGAGGAAGGTCCCGTGAACCTGACCTCGGAACTCTTCGACCTGCCCACCATCGTCGGCAACTGAGCACTTCACACAATGCACACGCAAAGCGGCAAGATCATCCTGCTCGAAGGCATCCACGAGGCCGCCGACGAGCTTCTGGCTGGAACCGGACTGGAGATCCAGCGCATCCAGGGCTCTCCGGATGCGGCCCGGCTGAAGGAGTACGCTTCCGAAGCCGACGTGCTGTGCATCAGGAGCCGAACCCAGATCGACCATTCGGTCCTCGAAGCCGCGAATCGACTGTGCGCGATCGGTTGCTTCTGCATCGGCACGAACCAGGTCGACCTGAAGATCGCCGCGGAACACGGGATCGCGGTCTTCAACGCCCCCTTCTCGAACACCCGCAGCGTCGCGGAGCTGACCCTTGCGGAACTGGTGATGCTCCTGAGGAGGATCCCCCAGCGCAACGCGGACATGCATTCGGGTCAGTGGCGCAAGTCAGCGAGCGGTTCGCACGAGGTTCGGGGCAGGACCCTGGGCATCGTGGGATACGGCCACATCGGGACCCAGCTCTCCGTGCTCGCGGAAGCGCTTGGCATGCGGGTCATCTACCACGACATCATCGCCAAGCTCCCCATCGGCAACGCGAACCCCGCCAGGGACCTGGAGTCATTGCTCTCGGAGTCGGACGTCGTCTCCCTTCACGTACCCGCGACCCAGGCGACGAGGAACATGATCGGCGAACGCGAGCTCGGACAGATGAAGCAGGGCGGTTTCCTGATCAACAACGCCCGCGGCAACGTGGTGGACCTCGACGCGCTGGCCGCTGCACTGGATTCCGGTCAGGTCGGCGGCGCGGCACTGGACGTCTTCCCTGAGGAACCGAAGAGCGGCGACGCCAAGTTCACCACCCCACTCGCAGGCAGGACGAACGTGCTGCTGACGCCTCACATCGGCGGGAACACGCTGGAGGCCCAGGCTGCGATCGCCCGCGAGGTCGGCAGCAAACTGAACAGATTCCTGCTCGAGGGGGCGACCGGAACCGCGGTGAACCTCCCGAACGTCGATCTGCCTTCGCGGGGACCGGGCCAGCATCGCATCCTTCACTTCCACCGGAACGTCCCGGGTGTGCTGGGCCGCATGCATACGGCCCTGGCGGGACTGAACGTGAACATCAACGCGGAGTTCCTGCAGTCGAGCGGAGACCTGAGCTACGTCATCCTCGACGTCGATCCGATCGAGATCGAGACGGTGCACGAGGAGCTCTCGAAGATCCCCGAGACGATCAGGATCAGGACCATCATCTGACTCCGGTCCATGAACCGCCACGACACGACACACACGCTTGACATGAAGCCACCAGGAGAGTTCACACGATGATCCTCACCAACGCACTCGCAATCGCCTTCATCATGGACCCTCCTCCGAGCACGAGGAAGGATCCGGTGACGGAGACGATCCACGGCGAGGTGATCGTCGACGACTATCGCTGGCTCGAACCGCTGGAGGCGGACTCCGCGGAGGTCGAGGCGTGGACGACCGAACAGAACGAACACACGAGACAGGTGCTCGACGCCCTTCCATGCCGCCCCGAACTCCGGAAGGAACTGGAGCGGCTGATGTCCGTCGGGAGCATCTCCTCACCGACCATGCGAGGGAACCTGTACTTCTACAGGGAACGATCCGGCACCCAGAACCAGGGCGTCCTGTTTCTCAGGGAAGGGCTCGATGGTGAACCACGGACGCTGCTCGATCCGAACACCCTGGATGAGAACGGACTGATCTCCCTGGACTGGTACGTTCCCAGCCAGGATGGCGAACTCATCGCGTTCGGGCTCAGCCAGGCCGGGGACGAGATGACGACCCTGCATCTGATGGAGACGAGGACCGGCACGTGGCTGAGCGACGAGATCAGCGGCAAGGCATCGATCTCCGGATGGGCCCCCGACGGCAAGGGGTTCCTCTACTCGAAGCTCGAGGATCCCGATGACGCGTACTCACGGGTCATCAAGTGGCACGTGGTCGGACGCAACCAGCGTCATGATCCGACGCTCTTCCGTCAGGAGGAACCGAGCCGGATCCCATTCGCCTCGCTCAGCAAGAACGGACGCTGGCTGCTCCACGGCATCACCGATGGCTGGTCCCGAAACGACCTCTGGGTCGCGAACTTCGACCAGTGGCATCGCGACGGCACGATCCAGGAGGTCGAGATCGCGGTGGGACTGGAGGGGCGCTTCAGGCCGATCGCGGTCCTCGGGGACACGGTCTGGATGAGTTCGACCCACGAGGCACCCAACGGCGAGGTGCTTGCGGTGGACCTGAACTTCCCGGAAGCGGAGCACTGGAAGACGATCATCCCGGAAGAGGAGGCGATGGTGCTTCGCGGCGTCTCCCACGCCCGAGGCATGCTGGTCGCCAGATACATCAGTGATGCGGTCACCCGCTTCAGGAAGTACCGGATGAATGGCGACTCCATGGGCGAGCTGGCGACGCCGGGACTCGGCAGTGCAAGCCTCGCCACGGAGGACGACCGGACCGAGGCGTTCATGAGCTACTCGAGCTACAACGAACCGCGAACGGTCTACCGAGTCGACCTCGTCAGTGGCGAGCGAAGCATCTGGGCACGACCGGACGTTCCGGTCGATCCCGATTCGGTCCGGGTCAGCCAGGTGTTCACCGAATCGAAGGACGGCACCAGGGTCCCCTACTTCCTCGTGCACGGGAAGGATGTCGAGCCTGACGGCGACAACCCCTGTCTCATCTACGGATACGGCGGGTTCAACATCTCGATGGAACCCAGGTTCATCAGCACCTACTTCCCCTGGTTCGATGCCGGTGGCGTCCTCGCGGTGGCGAACCTGCGCGGTGGCGGAGAGTACGGTGAATCCTGGCATCGAGCCGGCATGCTGGAAAGCAAGCAGAACGTGTTCGACGACCTGTACGCGATCGCGGGCCAGCTCATCAGCGACGGGTGGACGAATCCCGATCGGCTGGCGGTGATGGGCGGCTCGAACGGGGGCCTCCTCACCGGAGTTGCGGCGACCCAGCGACCGGACCTCTTCGCCTGCGCGATCTCCAACGTCCCCCTGCTCGACATGATCCGGTACCACCAGTTCCTGATGGCGCGGTTCTGGGTGCCGGAATACGGCTCGAGCGAGGAAGAGGATCAGTTCGAATGGCTTCGTGCGTACTCCCCGTACCACAACATCGCGGAGGGACGGCAGTATCCGGCGATGCTGATCACCGCGGGTGAGAACGACAACCGGGTCCATCCGCTGCACGCACGCAAGATGGCGGCACGCATGCAGGAACGCGCGGCGAACGATCACGACGAAAAGCCGATCCTCCTGTGGGTCGACCGTGATTCAGGCCATGGCTCCGGCAAGCCGCTCGAACTCCGCATCAGGGACCGAGTCGACACCTGGGCGTTCATCATGTGGCAGACGGGTCTCTGCAGGTGAGTGATCGGGGCGGATCGCCAAGGGAGCTCCTCGGACTGGTCGCGGGAGGCGCAGCCCTGCTCGGGGCATTCCTCCTCATCGGCCTGACCGAACAACGAGCCCTGGGGATCGCCCTGGGCATCCTCGCGGTCGTGCTCGCGAAGTTCCTCTACATGAAGTCGCCCGAGGACTCCGACGGGGACGATCAGCACTGAGGAACGACGCGGGTCACTCCACGACCCGCTCGAGCCGGGCGTACTCCAGGATGAGGGTCTTGGCACCGATCCGATGGAAGTCGATCCGGGCGGCACTCACGCTGCCTCGCGGCGAGATCGACCGCACCGTTCCGACCCCGAACTGAGGATGCCGCACCACGGTGCCGGCGGGAAACCGGGAGGCAAGCCCGAACTCACCGGGCTCGTCGACGACGTCCGCGTCGTATTCGATGGTGTACCCGTCACCCATGTCGAAACCGTCGTCGGCCCCCTCCTGCTCCACATGCTCGTCGGGGATCTCGGAAAGGAAGCTGCTCGGCACGGTCAGGGAGCGAACCCCGCGAACCGCCCGGCTCGCAGCGGTGGTCAGCGTCAGGCGCCGCTTGGCACGGGTCATGCCCACGTAGCAGAGTCGTCGCTCCTCCTCGAGTTCCATCTCCCCCTCCTGGGATCGAGCATGAGGCAGGAGACCTTCCTCGAGCCCCACGACCGTCACCACCTCGAACTCAAGCCCCTTCGCGGCATGAAGCGTCATGAGCGTGACCGCTCCACGGGACTGATCGACGACGTCCTGGTCGCTCACCAGCGCGACCGATTCGAGGAAGCCCCGGAGCACCTGGAGCAGGGTCGGCTGGACCTCGACCCGTTCGACCTCGACGGTGGGTTCACCCGGGACCTCGGCGAACTCGTCGACCGCCGGCACCTCGCCGAACTCGACGTCCGGTTCGAACTCCGCTGCCGCGTTCACGAGTTCGTTCAGGTTCGCGATCCGCTCCTGTTCCTCGTCGCCTCCCCCACCCAGGTGCATCGCCTCGAGGCCGCTCTCGGTGATCACCTGGGCGACGAAGCCGGGAAGCTGCGCAGCGTGTCCGTGTTCAAGCGCGGCACGCCATCGAGCCATGGAACTTCCGAACGCACTCACCGAACGCCTCGCCCTGGTGCTCAGTCCGTCGACCTCGTCTGAACGGGTCATCGCGTCCGCCAGGGAGACCTGGTGATGCAGGGCGAAGCGCGTGAGGCGCTCGATCGTCTTCTTGCCGATCCCTCGCGCAGGCACGTTCATGATCCTCGAGAGCGCGACCTCGTCGGCGGGATTGGCGAGGGCCTTGAGATAGGCAAGCGCATCCTTGATCTCACGGCGCTCGAAGAAGGCCGTGCCCCGAGCGATGATGTAGGGAATGCCGGCACTTCGCAGGGCATCCTCGAGCACGCGACTGAGTGCGTTCACCCGATAGAGAACCGCCATGTTGCGGTAGTCCCACCCCTCGTCGGATGCCGCCCGGAGCCGTTCCGCCAGAACCTCCGCCTCATGTCGCTCGTCACGGCAGTGCTGGATGACGACGCGTTCACCATCGCCGAGGTCGGTGTGCAGGTCCTTGTGCTTGCGGCGCCGGTTGTTGGCGATGAGTCCGGCGGCAGCGCCGACGATGTGCCCGGTCGATCGGAAGTTGCGGCCGAGCGAGACGATCGTCGTGCCGGGGTAATGGGCCTCGAAATCAAGGATGTTTCCGACATCCGCGCCCCGCCAACCATAGATCGACTGGTCGGGGTCCCCCACCACGAACAGGTTGCCGTGGGCTCGCGCGATCGAGTCCGCGATCACGAACTGCGCGTGATTCGTGTCCTGGTATTCATCGATGAGCACGTATCGGAATCGTTCCTGGAGCTGAGAGCGCACCTCCTCGTGGGAGCGCAGCAGCGTCGCCGTCTTCAGCAGGAGGTCATCGAAATCCACGGCATTGTTGCGTGCAAGCACCTTCTCGTAGGCGGCGTATGCACGAGCGACCGTCCGTGCGTAGAAGTCGGACGCCTCCGACTCGAAGGCCTCGACGGACTTGAGTTCGTTCTTCGCCTGGCTGACCGCGGACAACATCGAAGCCGGTGTCCAGTTGCCCGATTCGAGACCCGCGTTCGCGATCGCCTCCTTCATCGCGGCACGTTGCTCGGAGGTGTCGTAGATCGAGAACCCAGAATCAAGACCGACGAGCTCCGCGTGCAGTCGTAGCTGCCTCGCACAGAATGCATGAAACGTCGAGACAAAGAGTCCTCGTCGACCCGCGACATCATCCGGAACGAGTTCGTCGACGCGTTCGCGCATCTCACCCGCGGCCTTGTTCGTGAAGGTGAGCGCAAGAATCTGCCAGGCAGGAATACCGTTGCCGACAAGCCATGCAATGCGACGCGTGATGACGCGCGTCTTGCCACTTCCAGGTCCCGCAAGCACAAGTGCAGGACCATCGAGATGAGACGCGGCAGTCACCTGATCGGGTGTGAGCGAATCAAGAAGGCTGGAGGGTTCGTGAAGCATCGGCGCGGAAGGATAACACCCCTCCGGACCTGACCTCCAACAACCGGGAACTCAGGTCCAGACCCGGGCCAAAGAGATGGACAGTCCTGTCAACTTCCCCACAGAACCCCGCCTCATTTGCCAGGAATGGGGCCTTGGCGGTAAGTTCCTACACGGTTGTAGCTTTGATATTTCATTTAAAAAGACACAAGATTGTGGGTCTGGATCCGTTGCGAACACAAGATATAGCGGTACATTGACCCCAATCCTCACAGGGCACCGAATGATTCGACTGCCTTGGAGGCGTTCAAGCAGAACGAGGAGTAGCGCGAAACAGTCGTTTCGTCCTCGAGCTCACTTCGAACGTAAATCCTTTGAGCATCTCGTGTTCGCGAGGGCTCAAGGGGACGAGTCAGGACCTCGCCAGTCTGGTGGGACCTGACGCAGGATGGAAGAAGGCCGAAGCGGCTTCAACCATCCTGGACTTGGATGCCCGCCCAAGGGCAGGCTCCTCCGGGGGAGCGTGGGGCGTGGGTATCGGAACCGGTGGGTTCCGAACACCACACATGTCCATCACGCTCCCAGGATGAGTGGCTTCGGCTGCTCGAAACCGCTTCATGTCCCGTCGAGGCGACAGGTCGTTCGTCGTCACGCCGGTCCGGCCAGGGAACTGACCCCTCTCGAGGATACGAGGGTGTCGAGCGAGCCGGAACGGACGTGACCACACACGAGCGACCCGTTCAATCGGCGGGAAACGTGGCAAGGGCCGGATGCCCCTGCCATCGGCGGCAAGGATGCCGATCGAGCGCTCCGATTTCCACAGCTCCGACGTGGAATCGGACAACTGGGTGTTACCGCGGGTCGAGAAGACCGCGCCGACACGGATGGATTACCGGCATGGACAAACTTCGGGTGCACTTCTGCCAGGCATTGAACTCCTTCAAGGGTGACGGATCGCCCTGGAAGGTCGCCTCGGCAGGAGTCTCCCGAGGCAATCGTGTCCGGCGGAACTCCTCCCGCGGAGCACCACCCCAGGGGGCTCGCAAAGCCCTCCCTCTCTGACTTTCCTCTGATTCCTCCCTGTCCGGCTTCCCGCCAAGTGCATGGAACGCCGGACCCCGTCGTCGCACCGCTTCTGATTTCAAGCAGATTCCAAGGATACGGAACCCATGAAGATCTCCCGTCGTTTCACGAGGTCCGGTGAGAACGTCTTTGACGCCATCGAATGGTCAAGTCGCAGCTCCCGCATCACCAATGCTGACGGTTCACTCGTGTTCGAGATGACCGATGCCGAGATTCCCGCAAGCTGGAGCCAGCTGGCCACCGACATCGTGGTCAGCAAGTACTTCCGGAAGGCGGGCATTCCGCAACGTGCCAGGAAGGCCGACGGTTCGTTCGATCTTCAGGGTGACTTCCTGAAGGACGAGAACGGTGAGGTCGCGACGGGACCGGAGCGGTCGGTCCGCCAGGTCGTCGACCGACTCGCGGGCTGCTGGCGGGACTGGGGCACCAAGAGCGGCTACTTCTCCAGCGACGAGGATGCCCAGGCGTTCTACGACGAGCTGTCCTACATGCTCGTCAACCAGATGGCGGCACCGAACAGCCCCCAGTGGTTCAACACCGGGCTCTCATGGGCCTACGGGATCGAGGGACCACCCCAGGGCCACTGGATCGCGGACCACGAGACCGGGGAACTCACCCTCGCTCCCGACGCCTATTCCCACCCGCAGCCGCATGCCTGCTTCATCCAGAGCGTGAGCGACGACCTCGTGGGTGAAGGCGGGATCATGAACCTCTGGGTTCGTGAAGCACGCCTCTTCAAGTACGGCTCGGGGACGGGCACCAACTTCTCCAACATCCGCGGCGAGAACGAGCCGCTGTCCGGCGGCGGACGCAGCTCGGGCCTGATGAGCTTCCTGAAGATCGGCGACCGTGCCGCCGGTGCGATCAAGTCCGGTGGCACCACGCGACGCGCCGCGAAGATGGTCTGCCTCGACATCGACCACCCGGATGTCGAGTCGTTCATCAACTGGAAGGTCCGCGAGGAGATCAAGGTCGCTGCGCTCGTGGAGGGCATGAAGCACCTCGGCGAGGACCAGAAGGAGGTCGCGGAGAGCCTGGGACTCCAGCTCGACTACGACTTCAACGGCGAGGCCTACTTCACGGTCAGCGGCCAGAACTCCAACAACTCGGTGCGACTCTCCGACGAGTTCTTCGACGCCGTCGAGAACGACGAGGAGTGGGTCCTGACCCAGCGCACCGACGGCAAGCCGGCGAAGACCATCTCCGCACGGAACCTCTGGAACCAGATCGCGTTCGCTGCGTGGCGATGCGCGGACCCGGGCATCCAGTACGACTCCACGATCAACGCATGGCACACCTGCCCCGAAGGCGGCCGGATCAATGCCAGCAACCCGTGTTCGGAATACATGTTCCTGGACAACACGGCGTGCAACCTCGCGTCGATCAACCTGATGAAGTTCTACGACAGCACCACCCGGACCTTCGACATCGAAGGATTCGAACATGCCGTCGGCATCTGGACGATCGTCCTCGAGATCTCGGTCATGATGGCCGCGTTCCCCTCCCGGGAGATCGCGGAACTCTCATGGAAGTACCGAACCCTCGGCCTGGGCTACGCCAACCTCGGCGCGATGCTGATGCAGGCCGGCATCCCCTATGACAGCGACGAGGCACGCGCCGTCTGCGGCGCGATCAGTGCGATCATGACCGGCCGTTCCTACGCCGCCAGCGCACTCCTCGCCGCCGAACACGGTGCCTTCGACGGTTTCGCCGACAACCGCAACCACATGCTCCGGGTGATCAGGAACCACCGCCGTGCCGCTCATGGCATGAACCGTGACGAAGGTGACTGGGAAGATCTCAGGATCCCGCCCGTCCCCGTCGACCACACCCTCTTCAGGGACGGTCGGGTCAAGATCGGCAATGCACAGGAGCTCGTGGAACGATGCATGCTGGCATGGGACGACGCCCTCCGCTTCGGTGAGAAGTTCGGATACCGGAACGCCCAGGTCTCGGTCATCGCCCCGACCGGAACGATCGGTCTCCTCATGGACTGCGACACCACCGGCGTCGAACCGGACTTCGCCCTGACCAAGTTCAAGAAGCTGGCCGGCGGCGGTTACTTCAAGATCGCCAACCAGTCGCTCCGCCCCGCACTCGTCGCTCTCGGCTACGAGACCAGCGAGGTCGACGACATGCTCACCTGGGTGATGGGGTCTCTGGACCTCGACGTCCAGATGCCTGCAGCCGACGGAACGATGACCGGTGACGAGGGAACCCTCCGGGAATTCCTCGCCAACGGCGCCGGCTACACCGGCGAGGATCTCGTCGCGGTCGAGAACACGCTCCCGACGGTGTTCGAGCTTTCGTTCGCGTTCAACGCGTGGTCGATGCCCGAGAAGGTTCTCCTCGGCATGGGTGTCGATGTCGAGGCCGCCCGCAAGGATCCGGGCTTCAACGGCCTCCGAGCGCTCGGACTCACCAACCCCCAGATCGAGATGCTCAACCGCCTCGTCTGCGGCACGCAGACCATCGAGGGCGCGCCCCACATCCGGGACGAGGACCTCGCGGTCTTCGACTGCGCCAACCGGTGCGGCCCGATGGGCAAGCGCTTCATCGCTCCCCAGGGCCACATCCGGATGATGGCTGCCGCGCAGCCGTTCATCTCGGGCGCGATCAGCAAGACGATCAATCTCCCCAACGAAGCGGATGTCGAGGACATCAGCGAGTCCTATCTGTTGAGCTGGCGCCTCGGCCTGAAGGCCAACGCCCTCTACAGGGACGGTTGCAAGCTCAGCCAGCCCCTCAGCACGAGCAGCAGCAGTGAGTCGGAGGAGGAGGAGACCGAGAACACCGAAGTCGCCGCCACCACCACGGCCGGGGACGATCACGAGCCCACCTACATCGAGCGGATCGTCGAGAAGATCATCGAACGCCCGATGCGCCGAAGGCTCCCCGACACCCGCGAGTCACTGACCCACAAGTTCAACGTGGCAGGACACGAGGGCTACCTGATCGTCGGCCTCTACGAGGACGGCAGCCCCGGCGAGCTCTTCATCACCATGGCCAAGGAAGGATCCACCATCGGTGGCTTGATGGACTCCCTGGGAACCGCGATCTCGGTCGCACTGCAGTACGGAGTGCCCGTGCAGAGCCTCGTGACCAAGTTCGCCCACCAGCGCTTCGAACCGATGGGCATCACGACGAACAACGACATTCCGTTCGCGAAGAGCCTCGTCGACTACATCTTCCGATGGCTGGGCATCCAGTTCATCGAGGGCTATCGGGAGCAGAACACCCCGAACCGGGCCACGACGAGCGCGCCCGCCCCGACGCCCCGAGTCACCTCAACAGCAAGAACCGATGTCATGGAGGACAACGACACATGGACGCAGGATGCATCCAGCTCGACACAGCCGACAACCCGGCACGACGCCCCGGAGACGACCGGCAGGACTACCACCGACTCGTCGTTCTCCACCGCGAGCACCTCGGACCAAAAGGCCGACGTGACCCCGGACGAGGACGATGGCAGCACCACGACCTCGCAGAAGGGGCAGAGTTCGGTCCTCGACCAGTTGAACGTCAGCCTCATGGGCGACGCCCCGGCATGCGACGTCTGTGGTTCGATCACGGTCCGAAACGGCACTTGCTACAAGTGCAACAACTGCGGGAACTCGATGGGTTGCAGCTGACGAGTACGTAACGGAGGAGACGGCTTCGGGAGTTCTCTCCCGGAAGGAGACCAGACGGAACAAGGACCAGGGGTTGCCCCCTCTGGTCCTCGAGGAACAGACCTGAGACATCACCTGTGGCATGCGTCGGTCGGCGAGTGGATGGACCCTCCTTGCCCTGGGTCGGATAAGCACGGAGTCCGCGGATTCCGATCCCCCCGAACCCACCATCGGGGAACCCAGCTTCAGGCGTCAAGAGTCTGTTCAACAATGCGGAGTTGCTGCCTGAACGGGCATCTCCGACATCTCCCCCTCCCCCCGGAACCTAGCCCACCTTGTTCCGGGGGGATTTTTCATCCGGCGGGAGCAAGTGGACTTGGGTACCCTCTACAAACCAGCATTGAAGGAAGGCCGCCTCCAGATGAAGAACCGACGAGTGATCCAACGGCTCCTGATGGCAGCGGGCTGCCTTGCCGTGGCGGGATGCTCGAACCTCACGAAGCCGATCGACCCGGGTGCGATCAACCACGTGGTGCTGATCAGCCTCACCGATCCTTCAAGCTCCGCTGAACTGGAGGCGGACTGCGAACGGCTCCTGAAGCCGATCCCAGCAGTCAGGACCTATGCCTGCGGGGGCCACCATGACATCGGCAGGACGAACATCGCAAGCGACTATTCCGTCGGAATCCTCGTCTCCTTCGAGGACGAAGCCGGCTACCAGGCGTACCTCGTCGACCCGAGGCACGTCGAACTGGTCGAGAAGTGGAAGTCTCGCTGGTCCGGGATCACCATCTACGACATCGGCAACAGCGACGGGGATGCGCCTGATGCATGAAGACCAGGATGAGCAGGGGGAACATCGACATGGATGAGATCCGCACCTACCTTCGCAAGGGGCAGAGGACCAAGTACCTCGTGCTGACGGTGCTCTGCGCGGTGTCGGCGGTGTACGGAGCCTGGCAGTACTGGTTCAGGATCCCCGAACGCGACCGGACCTACGTCGAGTACATGACCGCGGTCGAGCAGGTCGCTGCACTCGAGGAAACCTCGCGCAAGAAGCAGGAGATCGGCATCAAGCTGTCCGAGGAGGAAGTGGCTGCGTACAACGCCGCCGAGCAGATCCTCAGCCAGTACGCGGATGACAAGCCCCAACGGCCCAGCAAGTACGACGGGCTGATCAGCCTGGTCGTGTGGTTCATCGGGGGCGCGAGCGGCATCCCGTTCCTGGTCTGGCCGATCTGGAAGTACCGCAACGGCGGCTGGATCCTCGACCAGGACGGCTCGATCCGGACACCAAAGGGCGACACGATCCCCGGCGACCAGATCACGGGCATCGACATGAGCACCTGGCGTGGCCTGATCAACCCGCAGGCGAGCAACAAGTCGACCTGGCAGGCCAAACTGGAACTCAAGGACAAGAGGACCCTGGTCCTCGACGACTATCCCTGGGACGGCATGTCCAGGATCATCGGTCACTTCGCCCACCACTTCCATCCCTCCACCTGGGACGAGAACGGCGAGCCGATCGAGGAGGGCATCACCCGCGCTTCCGAAGCCCTGACCTCGAAGGAGACGGCAAACGGGACATCAGGGCAGGCCGAGCAGGAGGCCGAGGACTCGGCCTGAAACCGCCGTGGGGCCGCCCCAGCAGTGGTCACGGATGCGAAAATCCAGTCGACCACGTATAGTCACCGACCAGGCACGACCGGAACGGAATGGTCCGTTTCAGGCCTGTAGAGGAGTCGGAAGTCGCCCAATGCCCCGCGCCACCAACGAACCAACCACCCCGATCGAGAAGACGGACCGCTGCGGCGATCTCGACCACCGACCGAGGGTTCTGCTTGGGAAGATCGGCCTCGACGGGCATGACCGTGGCGTGAAATTGATCGGCCGCATGATGCGCGACAGCGGCATTCACGTCATCTACTCCGGACTCTGGCAGACGCCTCGCAGCCTGGCCATCAGCGGCCGGGACGAGGATGTCGACCTGATCGCCTGCTCACTGATGAGCAATTCCCACCTGGTGCTGGTCCCTCGCCTGATCGATCAGTGCAAGGAGGTCGGCCGGGAGGACATGACGATCAGCGTTGGAGGCATCATTCCCCAGGAAGACGTCCAGACGCTCCTGGAAGCCGGTGTCGCGCAGGTCCACCACACCGGAACCGGTCTCGACCAGATCATCGAGGGTGTGCGCAGCTCGGTCCGACCATACGTCGGCGGCGCTTACGATCACCCTACGGCCGCACTGGCCAGGGCGATCAGCCTCGCCCATGCGGGCGAGCCGACCGACCTCCCCCGCCGTCGACCGAAGCAGGTGATCGGGATCACGGGTGCGCCCGGCGCGGGGAAATCGACACTCGTCGCGGCCATGGCCTCGGAAGCCGTGCAGCGCGGGGATCGCATCGCGGTCGTGGCCTTCGATCCGATGAGCCCGATCACCAGCGGAGCACTCCTCGGGGATCGGCTCCGCGTGGACTTCAACCGAATCGATGAAGGCATCTTCTATCGATCCCTCGCGATCGTCGGTGAGGACTATGCAAGCCTTCCGGACATCATCGACCTGATCGGTGGAGCCGGCTACGACACCCTGCTCATCGAGACGGTGGGTGCGGGGCAGAACGACGTCGCCATCCGGAACCAGGTGGACAAGACCGCAGTGGTCGTCGTTCCGGGGATGGGTGATGCCGTGCAGATGGACAAGGCGGGCATCCTCGAGATCGCGAATGTCTTCGTCTGCAACAAGGCGGACCACGCGGGTGAGGCGAAGCTGGTGCGGGAGCTCCTCGACATCGCGGAAGGCCGGCCGATCCTGGAGACGGTGGCCACCCTCGGCAAGGGCGTCGTCGAATTGCTCGACGAGCTGCTCGAGAAGTGAACGCCGCCGGATCGTCGTGATGCTCGGAGATCCTCCAGGGGGAGATCGGAGCCGTGACATGAGCGAACTGGATCGAATCGCGGTCATCGTCGACGACATCACCCGTCTGGAGGTGGATGCCATCGTCAACGCAGCCAACGCCGAGTTGGAGGCTGGCGGCGGCGTGGATGGTGCGATCCACGATGCCGCCGGTCCGCAACTGCGCACGGCATGTCGGCTGATCGGTGGCTGCGAGCCGGGAGATGCCGTGGCGACACCCGGGTTCCAACTTCCGGCACGGCACGTGATCCATGCCGTCGGGCCCGTCTGGAAGGGCGGAAGCGCGAATGAGCGAATGGTGCTCGCCTCCTGCTATCGCAGGGCCTTGACGGTCTCCCGGGAACTGGGCTGCACGTCGATCGCATTCCCCTGCATCTCGACCGGTGTCTACGGATACCCGAAGCACGATGCGGCGTTGGTTGCAATCGACACGGTCAGGGACGACATGCGGGCACATGACACCCCACGCGAAATCATCTTCTGCTGCCATCGACAGGAGGACGGAGAGATCTACCGTGCCGGGCTCAGGGCCGGACGAGACAAGTGACGACTTGTTCGGCGATCAAGGCGCGCAGGGACCCCAGAGCGACAGGAGCACGGAGAGATCCATGCCGTCGACATCCCCATTCCCATCGAGATCGATGTCCGGATCAGACATCCCCCAGGCCGCGAGCAGCTGGCTGAGATCCGCCCCATTCACGAATCCGTCACCATTGAAGTCGGGGCCGCAGGGTGTCGTCTCGCACTGCGGATAGATCTGGCTCGAAACGACCGTGGACAGGCCGGCGGCGTCGGTGACCACGAGCTGGAAGCGATACCAGAAGGTCTCGATGCCACACCCGAGCGGCGTGATCTTGACAGCCGCCTCCTCCTCGAGGATCGGAGGTTCGTCATGGGTGTGGGTGTTGTGGTGCAGGACTTCCATCCACTCGTAGGAGAGTGCTTCCGGGCCATGCTCCGCATCGAAGACCGCTGCCCGCAACTCGAGCATTGTGGGTCCGTCCATGGCATAGAGTGATCCGTCGAGCGGACTCGTGATCGCGACCGACGGTGGGGTGTTGTTCAAGGAGACCACCCCGGACACGATGTCGGCGGCGCCCTGGGGATCCGTGACGGTGAGGATCACGTCGACCCGCTCCGGAGCGTCGGATGCCGCCAGGAATTCGTGCTCGACGACCTTGCCGGTCAGCGGCTTGTCACCGTTCGAGAACGTCCATGTATAGGTCAGTCCGGCCTCGTCCTCGGAATTGGGATCGCGGGTCTCGCTGGCGTCCAGGGTGACGAGAAGAGGCGAAGGACCGTGATCGGTCGATCGACTGAACCGTGCGATCGGAGCCTGGTTGCCTCCGGGCGCCCAGCGGTACTGTGCGATTTCACCGTACCAGTCGATCGCGTACAGCTTGCTGCGGTCACGGGACATCCCCAGGAAGGTCAGTGCACCGAGTCCCGTGTCGAAGACGCGAACACCGGTCAACCTGTGCTCGTCATCAAGCGTGCCGACGCGTATCCAGCGATTGACGTAGTCCGCGAAGAAGACCCCTGCCCATTCCGACGGCCAGTCCCCGGGGTTTCCATCAGGATCGACGGCATCCATGTACGGCCCGGCGATCACCGCGAGCTGCAAGAACGGAGCTCCACTGACCGAAGAGCCGGGCGTACCGATCTCGGCGGTGGAGGCGACGCCCTGGACGAAGGTCGGCACCATCGCCCGCTTCGTCGCATGCCACGAGTCGTAGAGCGGGCGGCGATGAACGAAGACGGGGATCTCCTCCGGCACTTCGAGAAGTGCCTCTCCGCCGACTTCACGAATGAACAGGCAGTCGATGTGCGGTGCGGAGGAACCGACGGTCTCGAGAGTGACGAGGTGGGCCCCCCCTTCGAACTCGATCGTCCAGGGCAGGATCTCCCATTCGGTCCAGGAACCGGTTCCGGGGAAAGGGATCGAATCGGAGACCGGTTCATCGTCGACCAGCAGGCGAATTGGTTGCTGCGTCGAGAGCGGATTACCGAGTGCGTAGCGGAAGCCGAGCTCCCAGGTCCCGGACCGGGGGATGTCGATCGACCAGGTGATCGAATCACCATTGGGATTCTGAAAATCGACGTACCCGTCCCCGAAATGACCGACGAGCATGTTCCTGACCATGGCACCCTGGATGACCGCATCCTCGGCCTGACTTGCCTGACATGGATTCAGGAAGACGGGGTCGACCTCGAGCGTGTCCTCACGCAGGAGGTCGGTGAAGCGGAAGGTTGCTTCGCAGGATCCGGAACCCGCAAGCGGATTGGGTGCCCCGGGATGCAGCGTCCCTGATGCAGGGTAGTAGGGAACGGCACGAAGACCCTCGTAGATCGGCCAACCACCGTTCAGCCCGGGGCGGTCGATGACTGTGACCTCCTCCCTCTGGAACCAACCGACATCACCGACAAGGAGCACGCCCGGATCCGCATCCATCGGATCGTGGGAGCCCGAGTCCGGCACCAGGTTCATGCGGTACGGGTTGCGAAAACCAAGGCTCCAGACCCTGGAACGAGCCGATCGAGGCGCATCATCCTCGTAGAACGGATTGCCGGGCACCCCGTCACCGCTCGTCGGGTCGATCCTCAGGATCTTCCCGCACAATGAATCGATCGACTGGGCACGGAACGCACCGACATCCTCGTCTGCTGCGAGGATCCCTTCGGCCAGCGCCTCCTTGGTGTACATGGAGGGCATGTCACCGCCCACATCCATCGCGAGGTAGGAGGCCGAGTCTCCCATGCTGGCCAGCAGCGTCCCGTCCTGTCCGAACACGAGGGACCCGACGGCATGAGACTGACCGAGCACCGGAAGTCCGGCATCGATGCGCTCACCGATGAGGACGAGCCGTGATTCGGGATCGATCGTCTGGAATCCGTCCTCGGACCGGGCGGTGTACCTGACCAGGCGACCGATCGTGGCGGAGAAGTAGTCGTTGGCGGTCGGATCGTAGTCCGGAGTCCCTGCATGGAGCAGATGGTGTCGGTCAACGACGTAGAGCAGGTACACCCAGCCCGTCTGCTCGAAGGACGGATGAAGTGCGCAGCCGAGCAGGCCGTGATCCCGCCAGCCCCCCACCTCCGGCGAGAGATCGATCCATGGCGCATCAGGTCGAGCGCCATCGGCATCAAGCAACCAGACCCTGCCGCCACGTTCCCAGACCACCTTGCGATCATCGAAACGTTCGAGAATCCCCACCGGATTCTCGAACGATGGCCCGATCGACTCACGGATGAACCCCTCTGGAGGATCGGCCCACACGCTGCAGGCAAGCAGCATGGTCGTCAGGAACGGGATCAACGGTGAGTGGACCATGGCAATCAGACCCTTGAACCCAAAGGCTAATGCAACAACAACCCCTCGCAAGGCGAGGGGTCCGAATAGCATCGTTTTCCGGTGATTCAGGGCATCCCCGGTCCATAAAGAGGCGGATTCGCGCTCAATCCAGAAGGCCGGAACGAGCACGTCGCCAGGTGCTCATCAGGTCGCCGCGCCCCACGTATCCGCAGGCGTGCCGCTGTGATCCCGAACCGATCAAGGGCAGGTGACCATGGAGGACACGTTCGTTGTCGACGATCAGGAGATCTCCCGGCTGGACCCGGAATCGGTTCTGCAGGCCTTCGCGCTGGACGATCCGAGCAAGCGTGTCATAGGCACCTGCGCAGACCGGCAGGCGATCATCGGGACAGGTGAAGTCGATGGCCGCACGATCGTTGAAGGTGATCCGCTGCAAGCCGCCATCCTGAGTCATCTCGAGCATGGGAACGGCCCTGCGGAGATCATCCTTTGCTCCCTGACGAGCGAAGAGCATCGGCCAACGTGCCAGCTCGACCGCTGCGAAGGGTTCCTCGGTGGCAAGCGTCGCCGCGATCGACATGCCGTCGGCGACGATCATCTCACCGCCCTTCCCAGATGACTCGAGACAGAGTCGAAGATGGAAGGCCGGAACAGGGTCACGGTACGGAGAATCGGTGTGAACCGAGGCATGAAGGGAAGAAGGATCATCCCCATCCCTGTCACCCGAGAACGCCTCCTCGAAGCATCCCGGCGGGAGCAGGCCCTGTTCAAGCCGAAGCCTGCGCGTGAAACGCTCAAGCTCGGTGCTGGAACGGGGCACGTCACGAACCCGCGCATAGCCTCGGCGAAGCAGGGTGTCGAGGAATGACCTCAGTGCTGCAGGGGCCTCGAGCATCTCGTAGTCGACGGCCCTTGATGGCGGATCCGCGGAACTGAACGGCGTCCGTTCGGGTCCGTCGATCTCCTCGATGACCGTCGAGACGAGAAGACGCTCGAGATCGATCGGAGTCCCTCGGGTCTCGCCTTCGAAACGGATCTCCCACTGGCCGCTCTCCTCCAGGTAGGTGGCGGAACGGACCTTGAATTCGGAAGGAAGGGAGACCGAGTCGAACAGCCGGTGCCCGCTCGCCGGATCCACGTTCCCGGTTCCGCTCACCAGCAGTCGAAGCCAGCGCGAGGGAAATCGTCGGGTGACACCGTCCCGAACCACGACCACGGCCTCCCCGCCGTCGATCACATCGATCGACTCGGTCTGCTCTGGTGCCGTGACGTTGGTCGTGGACATCTGAGGAACCATAGCGCAACTCGAGGGGAAAGTTGATGTTCCAACACCAATTGCTCGCATTTTCCATCCACTCGCCCGATTCGATCTGGGCTGTACAATCCTCCCTTTCCCGACCACCCCGAACGGAGCACCAAGAGATGCCGAGCGTGACCCCTCCTTCCACGGCGACCATGATCCCCGGAAACGAGAACCAGGCATTGGGGATCGGTCGGTTCGCGATCGAGTTCCTCGGGACATCGGGTGAGGGAAACGGTCGTCCCTCCAGGGCGGTCCTGGATCGCACCCTGCTCTTCTTCACGGACAGTGTCCTCTGCGGTCTCTCCGCGCTTGCACTGGGCACGAACGCCCCGACCACCTTGCGTGACGAAGCACTGGACTACGGTCGGGAGGGCGGGGTCCCCCCGTTCGGATCACGAGCCACCGTCGCCCCCGAAAAGGCGATCCTCGCCAACTGTTCGGCGGTCAGGGAATGGGATTCCAACGGGACGAACTTCGGCTATCGACCCGAACTCGGGCACACCGCAGGCGAGTTCGGACACAACGACTTCTATGCGGTCGCGATCGCCGCGGCACAGCTCGCCGGTCGGAGTGGCGAGGACGCCCTCCTCGCAATGGTGCTCCACGACGAGATCCGAGGGAGGTTGGCCGAGGTCTTCAGCCTGAAGAGCTACAAGATCGACCACGTCGTCCATGGAGCCATCGCCAGCGCAGCCGTCTACGGCGCGATGCTCGGGGCCACGGCGGAAGAGATCGAATCGGCGATCGGGATGACCGTGGCGCATTTCATCCCCTGGCGCGCGATTCGAGCGGGCAAGGAACTCAGTGATTCCAAGGGAGCTTCCGCCGCGATCTCCACGGAAGCGGCGATCATCTCCATGCAACGCGCCATGCGCGGCTTCCAGGGCCCCAAGGACATCTTCCGGAATCCGGAGGCGATCTGGCGGCAGTTCGAGCCGACCAACGGCGACAGTCCCTTCGACCTGATGCTCTCCCATGAAGGCGACGACTTCGCGGTGATGGGGATGCACTTCAAGCTCGGCCTGTACGAACACCAGTCAGCCGGAGCACTCCAGGGGCTCGTGGATCTTCTGATTGCACATCCTGAAATCGCCGAGAACCCGGGCGACATCGCCTCGATCAGGGTGGTCGCGTACGAACCGGCGTTCGGCATCATCGGGGACCCGGCCAAGCGGGACCCCCGCAATCGCCAGTCGGCGGATCACTCGATGGTCTACATCGTCGCCCGGAAGCTTCAGAAGGCCGTGATGGCCGCAGGCTCGCTGCCGAAGGACAACGACGGGGTGTGGAAGGCGCTGATGCTGCTGCCCGAGGACTACTCGGATGAGGCCCTCTTCGATGAAGGCACCCGTTCCATCATGGAACGCATCGAGTTCGAACATGGCGGTGATGAGTACGACCGGCGGTACCCGGACGGCATCCCGACCTCGATGGTGATCCGGATGAACGACGGCACCGAGCATGACTCGAGCCTCGTCATGTATCCCTCCGGACACGCCCGGAACACGAGCGCGGACCTGGACTCGATCCTCGCCACGAAATTCGAACACATGGGCATGCTCGCGCTCGAGGAGCCGGGCCCCGTGATCGATCGGATGAACGGGCTCCAGTCGCTCGACGCCGAGGCGCTCGGACGAATCTGGGACTTCCAACTCAAGGAAACAGGCGGTTTCTCCTGAACCGGCCGGTCATTCCTGACTGAAACGGCGAACGCTTTCGACCTCCTCGGGGCTCCCGAGGAGCACGGGAACCCGAGCGTGGAGCTCGGTCGGCACGACCTCGAGGGTCCGCTGGGGACCGCTGTAGGCCAGGCCACCCGCCTGTTCGATGATCATCGCCATGGGGTTCGCCTCGTAGAGCAGGCGCAGCTTGCCCCCCGGGTTCTTCGTCGTCGACGGGTAGAGGAAGACACCACCTCGCATCAGGATCCGATGAACGTCGGCGACCATCGATCCGATGTATCGGCTCGAGTAGCCCTGTTCATGCGCCCACTGCAGGTAGGTTCGATAGCCGGTGGGGAACTGCTCCGCGTAAGCCTCGTTCACGGAATAGGTCTTGTTCCCCGGGGGGATGCGCAGCCCCTGCTTCACATGCAGGAAGGAGCCGATCGCCTGGTCGAGCACGAACATGTCGACCCCATGGCCGGTGGTCAGGACCAGGATGGTCGACGACCCGTAGAGGATGTACCCGGCAGCCACCTGCTGCACGCCCGTCTGGCAGACGGTCTGCTCCGCATTCTTCACGTTGGGGTCGTTCCGCAGGACGGTGAAGATCGTTCCGACACCGACCGCGACATCGAGATTGCTCGAGCCATCAAGGGGATCGAAGAGGACGCAGTACTTCCCGCCCTCCTTCCCGGAGCGAAGGATCAACGGTTCCTGATCCTCTTCGGAAGCAAGCACCGCGATGGAGGCCCGCTCACCCAGGCAGCGCAGGAGGACCTCGTTGGCGATCACGTCCAGCTTCTGCTGCACCTCGCCCTGCACGTTCTCGGTGCCGTGCGACCCGAGGACGTTCTCGAGCCGGGCACGACGCACCTTGTTGGCGATGGTCTTCCCGGCAAGCGAGATCGCGGAGATGATCCAGGAGAAGTCACCGGTGGCCTCCGGATACTTCGCCTCCTCGGCCAGAACATGGGTCTGGAGGGAGGTGAGGTTGTCCGGGACAAGTTTTTCGATTGAATCCATGTGTTCGCCCATACCTCCATTGTCGGCATATGGGCTCTGTCCGTCCAACACTCGGTCTGCGGTATGATCCCTGATCCAGGAAACCCGCCCCCCCAGCAAGATGGAGCACCCATGAGCGATTCCCGTCCAGTGATCCTTTCCGCCCGCAGGACCCCGATCGGTCGTTTCCTCGGAGGCCTCAGCCGGGTCCCGGCACCAGACCTCGGGGCACACGCGATCAGGCACGCCCTTCAGGACGCAGGAGTCGCCACGGATGCCGTCGACGAGGTCTTCATGGGCTGCGTGCTGCAGGCAGGCGTCGGGCAGAACCCGGCCCGTCAGGCCGCGCTGAAGGCGGAGCTCCCCCCCACCGTCACCGCCGTCACCATCAACAAGGTCTGCGGTTCGGGCCTCGAGGCCGTCATGCAGGCCGCTCGAGCGATCCGTGCGGGCGACATCGGCGTCGCGGTCGCCGGTGGCATGGAGAACATGGATCTCGCACCCCACTTCGCGCACGTGCGGACCGGCCTCAAGTACGGACCCGGGACCATGCAGGACCACATGGCATACGACGGGCTCACCTGCGCGTTCGAGAACTGGCCGATGGGGAACGCGGCGGAATGGATCGCGGACGCCCATACGGTGAGCCGTGAGGAACAGGATCGATTCAGCGCCCAGAGCCACAACCGGGCCGAGGCCGCGTGGGAGGCCGGGCACTTCGCAACCGAGGTCGCACCGATGACGGCCGAGGAGTGCAAGGCCAGGGCAGGCCTCGACCAGGACGAGGGTTTCCGTGCCGGATCGACTCCCGATGCACTGGCGAAGCTGCGGCCGGCCTTCTCCAAGGAAGGGTCGGTGACCGCCGGCAACGCAAGCCAGATCTCCGACGGAGCGGCGGCCCTCGTCGTGACGAGCGCGGAACGGGCCGCGGAACTCGGTGCCACCCCGCTTGCGACGATCGTCGACTACAACACCGCCGGCACCCCGCCCAAGGAACTCTTCTTCGCACCGGCGATCGGCATCGAAGCCCTGCTGGAACGCAACGGACTCTCCGTCGGGGACATCGATCTCTTCGAGATCAACGAGGCGTTCGCGGCCCAGGTGCTTGCCGACATCAAGCATCTCGGGGTTCCGGAGGACCGCCTGAACGTCTGCGGCGGCGGCATCGCGCTCGGCCATCCGATCGGTGCCAGCGGAGCCCGCGTCCTCACCACCCTGATCCACCAGCTCAAGCGGACCGGAGGCACGCGTGGGATCGCAAGCCTGTGCCTGGGCGGCGGCAACGCGGTGAGCATGCTTGTCGAGACGGCCTGACGGCTGGAAGGAACGCAGGCGTCACTTGAGCCAGACCGGGGACTGGTGCCGAGGGCCGTAGAGCTCCAGCGTCAGGCGTTCGCACTCCGGGTGGTCGGTGAGGACATGCAGGGTGATGCGATCCCAGGATCCGTCCTCGGAGCGAGCCACCGCCGGATGGTCCCGACCCTCGGGTGATTCCGTCCAGTCGGCGACCGCGTCCCAGTCGAACACCACCCCCACGTGAGCGAGGTCGGGCTCGATCCGAACCGGCAGCGGCGGCTCCACACCGAGCACCTGGAAGGTCGCTTCGGAGGAACCCACCACCCGAACCCTGCCGTCCGGATGCAGCGCCTGCTGGGCGGCGCTGGGAATGGTCCGCAGCGGCGAAGTGATCTCGACATCCATGCGGAGGAGCGGGCCGAGTCGGTCCCCGGAGAGGATCAACCGGACGTCATGCGCCTTGCGACGGGCAGCTCCCCACGCCTTGAGGATGATCGGGATGTCGATGTGGCCACCGGCAGGCACGACGGTTCCCGGCGCGAGGTCGATTCGAGCACAACCGCAGCTTGAGATCGTCCGAAGGACGGTTTCGTCCGAGTCGCCGATGTTGTGCAACCGAACGGAATGGACCGAGGGCTCCCCGCACTGGGTGACCTCACCGATGAAGAGCTGGTCGGCCTCGAGCCGGAGGTTCCCCTCGACGAGGACGGGATCTCCAGTACCGGCACCGACCGGGGCCGAGGTTCGGCCGGATGACGTGACCGCTCGATTGGGTTGGGCGGATTCGTCACATCCCCCACCGAGCAGCAGGATCGCGAGACTCGGGGCAAGGCAGCGGGTCAAGGTGCAGTCCCTTCCGGTTCATCCCGGCCTGACACCGGCGATGCCTCTTCATCAGGCTCTTGCGGCGGTTCGAACCAGCAACGTCGGACGACTTCCGCTCCCTCGGGATCGATCTCGAAGAGCTCACTCCGGACGAAGGGGTGGAAATCATTCGTTCCGAACAGCGCCTCGGTCGCTTCGGCGAAGTATTCCATGGGATCGGTCAGACCGTAGTGACGGCGCAGTGCACCACTGATGTGCTGCACCTTGTCGTAGATCCCGGACTCCAGCATGCGGCGGTGAGCCTGTGCGATCGGTTCGTGATCGAAGCCGAAGACCTGGTGGTGGTAGCCATGGGCGAGCTCGTGCAGCACCATCCAGGGCTGGCCTCGGGTCCATTGCAGGAAGGCACGCGCGTTGCCGACCTCGACCGTCCCTTCCTTGTCGGGGTTGTAGCCGTTGGGGATCAGCCACCCCTTCGATGGGTGGTAGCACATGCACTCGGTCAGGTGCATGTCGAGCTCCACCCAGATCTCCACGTCCCGAAGTCGTTCGAGCGCGGGCGCCGGTATCACCCGCGTGACGCCGTAGAGCTGGTGATCGATCAATTCGAGGACATCGCGCTCGAGACCTGGGTCGTGGTCGGTCAGTTCGGGATTCACACGGACCGTCCAGCCCCGGATGTCGTGGACCTCGTAGTCGGCCGTCGGGGTGAAGGAACGGACGGTGTCCTGGGCCGCACCGGCGACCGACAGGAAGCCCGAATACAGGCACAGGACGAGGAAGTGCAGGAATGACGGCATGCATGGCCTCCATCGGTCAGGAACCGGATGGATGGTACACGACACAAAAAGGAGGCGGGAAGCCGATGGCTTCCCGCCTCGTGATCGGATATCCGGAGAAGGTGATTCAGTAGCGATAGTGTTCGGGCTTGTAAGGGCCGTCGACCGGGACGCTGATGTAGTCCGCCTGCTCCTGGGTCAGCGTGGTGAGGTTCGCACCGAGCTGCGTGAGGTGGAGACGGGCGACGCGTTCATCGAGGTGCTTGGGGAGGGTCACGACGCTCGTGCGATCGTAGCTCTCGGCATTGTCATGCAGCTCGATCTGAGCGAGCACCTGGTTGGTGAAGGATGCGCTCATGACGAAGGAGGGGTGACCGGTCGCGCAACCGAGGTTCAGCAGACGACCCTCGGCGAGCACGATGATCGAGTGACCGTCGGGGAACTTCCACTCGTCGACCTGGGGCTTGATGTTGATGCGTTCCGCGCCGGAGGTCGTCTCCAGACCGGCCATGTCGATCTCGTTGTCGAAGTGACCGATGTTGCCGACGATCGCGTTGTGCTTCATCCGCGACATGTGGTCCGCGGTGATGATGTTGAAGTTGCCGGTGGTGGTGACGAAGAGATCGATGTTGTCGACCTCGTCCTCGAGGCGAACCACCTCGAACCCTTCCATGCAGGCCTGAAGGGCGCAGATCGGGTCGATCTCGGTGATCTTCACCCGGCATCCCTGCCCACGAAGGCTCTGGGCACAGCCCTTGCCGACATCACCGTACCCGCAGACCAGAGCGACCTTGCCCGAGAGCATCACGTCAGTGGCGCGCATGATCCCGTCGACCAGGGAGTGACGACAGCCATAGAGGTTGTCGAACTTGCTCTTGGTGACGGCATCGTTGACGTTGATCGCGGGGAAGAGCAGGGAGCCTTCCTCGGCCATCTGGTAGAGACGGTGCACGCCGGTGGTGGTCTCCTCGGAGACGCCACGAATGTTGGGAGCGGTCCTGCTCCAGTAGGCATCGTCATGATCCCGCACGGCGGCGAGCAGCTCGAGGACGACCTTGAACTCGGCGTTGTCGGTGGTGTCCGGGGACGGAATGGCACCGGACTTCTCGAATTCGAGCCCCTTGTGGACGAGCAGGGTCGCGTCACCCCCGTCGTCGAGGATCAGGTTCGGTCCCTTGCCGTCCGGCCAGTTGAGGGCCTGGAAGGTGCACCACCAGTACTCCTCCAGGGTCTCACCCTTCCAGGCGAACACCGGGATCCCCGCGGGGTTCTCGGCGGTCCCGTTCGGTCCGACCGCAACCGCGGCTGCGGCATGGTCCTGGGTGGAGAAGATGTTGCAGCTGGCCCAACGGACCTCGGCACCGAGCGCCGTCAGGGTCTCGATGAGGACCGCGGTCTGGATCGTCATGTGCAGCGATCCGGTGATTCGAGCGCCCTCGAGGGGCTTCTTCCCGGCGTATTCCTTGCGGAGCGCCATGAGGCCGGGCATCTCATGCTCGGCGAGCTCCATCTCCTTGCGCCCGAAGCGAACCGTGTCGGGCGAAAGATCCTGGACCTTGTAGGGAAGACCGGCATCAAGCGGAAGATTGGTCGACATGAACGTGGCAGATGGTGTGGTGGACTGAGCAGTCAAGGCGCTGTTCCCTAGGAGAGAGAGTAAGGAGCGAAGCTGGAGCCCTGGTACAGATACCGGACCCCTTCATCCGTTCATCCGGATGATCGGATGGTTTCTGATGGTAGGCAGATCAAGGGCATGAGGCAAGTCTCTGGACAGCCCCACCTCGATCATCAGGGTGGTACGCTCAGCCGGTCCACTGCACGGCAGTGGGCACCAGGAGTCGAGCATGCCCCGCATGAAGATGCACCACATCGCACCAGCCTGCCTGATCCTTGCGGTGTTGCTCCATGGGTGCACGCAAGGCAGGAACTCCACCAGTCCGGGAGCGGGTCTGGGCCTGGAGAAGACCGCAACCGGGGCCAGGGAACGCGCCAACCAGTGTCCGATGAGTCATCAGCAACTGGGCATGAATCCGGCGAACCGCTGGTTCGGTGGCCATGCCGTTCTCTTCCTGACGGAAGCGCAGGCCTCGTCCTTCGACGAACTTCCAGGGGAGCAGAAGCGGGTGAAGGCGGCTCGTCAGGTGATGGCACGACGAGGCGTTGCGAATGAAGCCTGCCTCGTGAACAGCCGCGCACTCCCCATTGATGCGGTGGTCGTCGCCTTCAACGACGTTCCCATCGGCTTCTCGAACCAGGTGGCCTTCCACCAGTTCCAGCAGGTCCCGACAGACGTCCAGGAAGTGATCCTCGCGCCGTACCTGGTCAGGGCCAGCGGCGTGTCGAACATCAGGTGCCCGATCACGGGTGAGCCCCTCCAGGTCGGCTGTCCGACGATCTCGAGCAGTGAGATCGAGATCGGGTTTCTCGATCAAGAGGCACTCGAGGACTTCAAGGGGTCGAACCCCGACGTGCGCAACGAGATCAAGGCAGGCGTGATCCTGCCTTCCCGGGGAGTCTCGAATACCATGTGCCCGATCACCAACCGACCGCTGAGGCTCGATTCACCGATCATCGAGGTGAACGGACAGCTGATAGGCACCCGGAACGTCGACGCGGCGCGAACATTCAACAAGCTGAACATGCTCCAGCAGCAGAAGCTGCTGGTCCAGACGAACCTGCTCGAGGCAAAGGAGAACTCGAAATGAAGAAACTGCCACTGATCCTGCTCGGAACCGCTATGTTCGCGCTCCTGGCGGGGACCCAGGACACCAAGAAGCGGGTCGGCGATCCCTATCCCCTGACCATCTGCCCGGTCTCCCAGCGAGCACTCGGTGCGAACCCCGTGACCGTCATCCTCGAGGACATGCCCGACGAGGACATGAACGGGCGGGAGCTCAAGTTCTGCTGTGGTGGATGCCAGAGCCGCTTCCTGGCTGACGCCGATGCGAACATGGCCAAGCTCGACGAAAAGATCGTCAAGGACCAGCTGAAGTTCTACCCCGACGCCAACTGCATCGTGATGCCCGATGACGAACTGTCCGACCCGAGGGGCCCGGAGGCGATGGAGGACAAGAACGTGGTCTACGGCAACAGGCTGTACAGGTTCTGCTGCAAGGCCTGCATCCGACGGTTCAAGAAGGATCCGAAGCCGTACAGGGACGCACTCGACAAGCTGGTGATCGAACAGCAGAAGGCCTCCTATCCGATGGAAGTCTGCGTGATCACGGGTCGACCGCTCGGCGACAACCCGCAGGAGTTCGTCGTCGCCAATCGACTGGTCAAGACCTGTTGTGGAGGGTGCGCCTCCAGGGTCAAGAACGATCCGACCGCCTCGATCGCCAAGCTCGACGACGCACGCAAGGCGAAGAGCACGAAGACCTCCAACTGAGGACGACAGCTTCCGGGACTCCACGTGCGACCACGCGCCTCGCCCTCGGCGAGGCGCGTTCTTCATGGATGGAACCGGTCACTTCCGAAGGATGGCCGCAAAGAGCGCGGGACCACGCCCGCTGGTCGACGGTCGCAGACGGCGATGGCCACCAAGGTCCAGCCCGCATTCGGATGCCCACCCCGAGAGGACATCCATGTCGAAACCGAGATGGGCATGCCCCATCTCCTGGGCGAACTCGGTCCGGTCGTGCGCGACCATGTCGACGATGAGGATGCGCCCACCTTCGACAAGTGTTCGCGCCGCCTCCATGATGATCCCCTTCGGATCATCCTGGTGATGGAGCACCAGCATCAGGACCGCGACATCGACGGTTCCGGCCTCGATCGGGAGGTCGTGGAGGTCCGCCTCCATGAAATCCACGTTTTCAAAGCCTTCCAGCCTGCGCCTGGCGGCCGAGATCATCGAAGCCTCTCGGTCGACGGCGAGCACCCGCTTGACGACGGGTGCCAGGCGCTCGGAGGCATCACCAGTCCCGCAGCCGAGATCCGCGACCACCCACCGGGGATCAAGCAGCCCCAGCAGGGCATCCTCGCTGAATCCGAATCCGAAGAGGTCCCGTCGAACCGACTGCCACTCACCTCCGATGCGGCCGAAGAACGAGCGACTGTCACCACGTCGTTCGAGCAGGACCTTCCGCAGGCGCGCGGCATCATCATCGAAGTCCTCGGAGTCACCGAGCTGCTCGTTGGTGACCGACCAGAGCCCCGAAGCGGCGGGATCGCTGATGTCGAATCGATAGAGGCTGGTGGTCCCTTCGGTGCGCCTGCTGACCAGATGCAGTTCGTGGAGCGGCTTGAGGTGCCGGCTCACGGTCGACTGCGGCATCCCGACCACGCGGGACAACTCCCCGACACTGAGCTCCTCCTGCTCGAGCACCCTCATGATCCGGATGCGCGAACGATCACTCAATGCAGCAAGTCGAGCCAGCCAGTCCTCGCGATTTGTGCGGGCGGCCGTCGGCATGCCCGATTCCCTTCCGGAAGGTCAGCGGCCGGGCGCAAGTCCGAGGGTCGGACCTGGGACTTCACCGTACTCGAGCAACAGGGTGTTCACCTGCTCGTGATCAGGATCGATCGCGTAGGCCTGTCGAAGACGACGAATCGCCTCGTCATCCTGGTTGATCCGCGCAAGGAGGACTGCTGCTCGATAGTAGGGTTCGGGGTTGTCGCCGGTCTCCATGGAACAGGCGTTCCTGACCGCCTCGAGCGCGGAATCGTAGTCGTCGAGCTTCTGTGCGTATTCGACGAGCACCATCCAGGTGGTGACGCTTCGATTGTCATGGGCGCGATTGCGCAGCATGGAGAAGAGCTTGGCATCCTCGCCACGCTGATGCATCACTTCGGCGAGCGCGTAGACGATCTCATCATTGCGGGGTTCCAGCGCATGGGCGGTGAGCAAGGGTGCTTCCGCCTTCGAGAACTCCCCCACCCTCATCAGGGACACCCCGTACCGGAACTGTGCATGTCCGTTGCTGGGGTCTCGCTGGGCGATCTCCCCGTAGTACTCGGAGGCCTTCTGCCAACGGCTGTACTCGAATTCATGATCCGCCTTCGCCTCCAGGACCACCAGGGGGGCCTGAGAGGTGGCGCACCCCGCCATGATCGCGGAGAAGGTGCAGGCAAGGACAAGGCAACTGAGGCAGGTGGATCGAACTGAACGCATCGACGATCGCTCCAGGTTCGGGATTTCGGGGGGACATCCCCGCTGAGATGCCCGATGATATCGAGATGCCACCTGAACGAGGGGAGACCCCCGATTCATCCACCATGATCCCGACACCCGGACTTCGGGCGATTGCGCTGTGCCGACACGCCCCCCCGGGAGAAGCCCCCCACGTGGATCTCTTCCTCGCCCCCGAGAACCCTGCATTCGGTGAGGATGATCGGGTTCTGGGCTCCTGGAGGGTGCCCTGCGACCCCAGGACACTGGCGCCCGGGACCTGGGTCGACATCATCCCCACGCCACCACACCGGGGATGCTACCTCCAGCTCCGAGCGCCACGTCAGCTTGACGGTAACCGTGGATTACTCAGCCCACTCGCCCATGGGGAGGCGGCGGTCCACTGGATCACCCCCCGCATTCGATCCCTTGAGATCGGATGGTCCGATGGCAGCAGAACCCTCCTTGAACTGGAGTGCGCTCGAGAGACAGGCGGGAACCGATCCCGGTTGCGACGTCTTGAAGAACCAGGGACGCAGGACAGCGCATGCTGACCCACCAACACCTCGTCAGCCGATAGGCTGATGGTGAAATCGCAGGTGGTCGCTTCCCATGGATGTCATGGAACGTCCCACAGCAGAAGATCGGAGCGACCTTGGACTGGATCGACTACATCGCGGCGACGTTGTTCACGATCCTCGGGGCCGGTTGCCTGGTCACCGTGCTGATCGGAGTTCCCGGTACCTGGTTGATGATCCTCATCGCACTGGGTCTCGAGTTCCTGCAGCGACTCTGGGCCGCTCCCGGCTCGGACTGGATGTTCCCGATCTGGGTGTTCGTGGTCGTGGTGCTCATTGCCGGCCTGGGTGAACTGCTGGAACTCGTGGCGGGTGCCTTCGGGGCGAAGAAGGGTGGCGCCTCGCGCAAGGGCATGCTGGGCGCCCTGCTCGGTGGGGTCATGGGTGCCATCATCGGCACGTTCCTCATCCCGATTCCCCTGGTGGGTTCGCTCGTGGGTGCGCTCGTCGGATGCGCGGGCGGTGCGATCCTGGGCGAGTTGAACAACTCCAAGGAGATCGAACTCAAGGACACCCTCAAGCCGGCGGCTGGCGCAGTCGTCGGCCGGGTGCTGGGCACTCTGGCCAAGCTCCCCTGCGCCCTGATGGTCTGGGTGATCCTGAGTGTCTCGGCGTTCGTGCGGATTTCCTGGCTCTGAACGGATCAGATCGTCGCTTCAGTGACCCGGAGAACCTCCTCGACGGTGGTCTTTCCGGCCTGGACCTTCGCGAAACCGTCATCACGCAACGTGCTCATGCCGCGCTCGACACAGAGCCGTCTGAACTCGGTGACGTTCGGACTGCTCGCGATCCGATCGCGCAGGAAGTCGTCGAGCACGAGGAGTTCGTAGAGCCCGCTTCGTCCGGCATACCCGGTCTCCCTGCATGCACTGCACCCGGCACCACAGGCGAGCGTCTGCCGACGCACGCCATGTGCCGACAGGAACTCGGCCATGTCGGTGGGAACAGGCTGTTCGGCGGAGCAGTCGGGGCAGATACTGCGCACCAGGCGCTGTGCAAGGATCGAGTTGACGGCTGCGCCCACGAGGAACGGTTCGATGCCGATGTTGATGAGTCGGGTGATCGAACTCGGCGCGTCGTTGGTGTGCAGGGTGCTCAGGACAAGGTGACCGGTCAGCGAGGCCTGGATGGCGGTGGTCGCGGTGTTCAGATCGCGAATCTCACCGACCAGGATGACATCGGGATCCTGGCGCAGCAGGGACTTCAGTGCCGTGGCGAAGTCCATGCCGATCATGTCATGCGTCTGGATCTGGGTGATGCCGTCGAGGTGGTATTCGACGGGATCCTCGACCGTGGAGATGTTCAGGCGACGTCGATCCATCTGTCGAATCGACGAGTAGAGCGTCGTGGTCTTGCCCGATCCGGTGGGTCCGGTGACGAGGATGACGCCATGCGGCTGGGAGATCTGGTTCTTCCAGACCGTCAGTTCGTCCTGAGCGAAACCGAGGTCGTCGAGCGTGACATTGATCGACCGCGTGTCGAGGATTCGCATCACGGTCTTCTCGCCACGAGGCGTCGGCACCGTGGACACGCGGAGGTCCATGCGACGGCCCATCACGGTGGCGCAGATCCTTCCGTCCTGGGGCAGCCTTCGTTCGGCGATGTCCAGGTTCGACATGATCTTGATACGGGATGTCAGTGCACCGTGCATCTTGCGCGGCGGCGTCATCATCTCGAAGAGCACGCCGTCGATACGGAAGCGGATCTTGAGGGTGTCCTCACCGGGCTCGATGTGGATGTCGGAAGCACCTTCCTTGACCGCGGTCTGGATGATGTGGTTGACGTACTTGACGACCGGAGATGATTCCGCCTCCGCCTCGAAGTCGGTGAACTCTTCATCCTTCTCCTCGACCTCGACGTCATCCCCCTCGACGTTCGCGAGGAGATCCTCGACATCGATCTCCTCGATGTCGGTCTCACCATGGTGTTCCACGGCGGCGAGGATGTCGGTGCGCGTCATCAGCACATGCTTGAGGACCGCGACACCAAGTCGTCGCTTCACGTCCTCGAGCAGGAAGAGGTCGTCAGGTGAGGTGGTGCCGACGACGATCCTGGAACCTTCACGCCTGAGCGGAAGGACGAGTCGGTCGCGACAGAAATCGGATCCGAGTCGCTGCAGGGAAGCCTGGTCCCAGTCGGCTGCGGAACCAGGGGCCAGACGTTCAAATGGAATCCGGGCGAGTTCCGCCACGATCTGCTGGATCGCCGCCTCTTCGGCACCGGCATCCACCAGGAGTTCGCAGAGCGTTCTTCCCGGTGACTGGGGCTGCATGCGTCGCGCGGTCTCGAGCTGTTCCGTCGTGATGCAACCACGATCCAGTGCGATCACCGACAGGTCACCGGAGGAAGCGGTGGCCTCCTTCGGTGTCCAGAGCTCGCTCAGTGCGTCATCAGGAAGAATCTGGGCGGCATCGGCTTCCGGCAGCGGAGCAACGGCTTCTCCCAGCCCGGAACCGGCAAGATCCGGTCGCCCGGCGGAAATGGAATCACCCCGAGCCTCATCCGTCGGGGCGGAGTCGCGCCCCTGGCCGCCGGGCAGCCCGAGATCCTTCATCAGTTCATCGAAACGGAAGTTGGCCACGAGTCACCCTGCCTTCGGAAATCAGTCGACATCCATCGAAACTTCGACTTCATGCCAGCAGTCGATGCCGGCGTTGTAGGAACCGAGTCGAACCGAGCGACGACCCGTGCCCTCGACGGTGAATTCGAACTCCGTACCCGCGATGTCGAAGGTCTCCCCCACAGTGAGCAGGACGCCTTCGATGTTGACGAGGGCACGAGCAGTGCCTCCACCGAGAACGGACTTCAGCTTGAGCAGCGCGGAGATGCGCTCGACCTCGGCCTTCCAGTCCGCGCACATGAGCTCGCGATCCACGATGCCGTCGTCGACGAACTCCTCGATCAGTGCGGCCTCATCAGTCATTGCAGCCGGCTTCCACATCTCGAAGGGATCCCGGTCGACCGAGATGTCCGAACCGGTGATTGCCGGAGCGGCAAGACGATCGATGAGACCGTCGTCGAGAGGTTCGACACCGACGCTCTCGGGCAGGACGTTCGTCTCGAGGTCCGCCGCATGACCCGGGGAAAGCGTCCGCATCGACCAGAGGCCGACGATCGCGGCGAGAACGATCACGGCGAGCGCGACTGCATTCCGATCGAGTCGACGTCCGGAACACTCGGTCGTGCTCAGGCCGAACACGCCATCGTTGTCGAAGTCCATCGAACTGGTCGGCTGGTCGGTGTGGATGGCGTCCGAGTCATGCATGTCGTCGTAGGCTTCCTTGGGAATCATCCCTGGGTCTCCTTCTCGAGATCGGCGTAGATGGTGATCGTCATCTCCGCCCGGACATCGCCCTGGGCGACCTGGCCGTTGCTTCGAGACATGGGATTCGAGTTGGGATTCTCGATCTTCATGTCGAGAATCCTCGTGATCCGGGGAATGCGCTCGAGATCGACCAGGAACCGATGAATGCCCTCGAAGGAGCCCTCGATCACCGTCTTGAGCGGCATCTCCACGTAGTGTGCGGATGGAATGGTCTTCTCACGCTTGAAGGACCGGACGACGAGACGGTTCTCCTGGGTGATCTCGGCGATCCGCCGAAGGATGTCCTCGATGCCGGCGGCATCGGGGATCCTGGCTCGCAGTTCGTTCAATGCGAGGTCAAGCTGTTCCAGTGTCTTCTCGAGATCGTCATTGATCGACTCGACCTCGCGGAGCTCGTCGAGCTGCGCAAGCCGGAGATCCACGTCGGCACGAGCCATGGCGATCTCGGTGTTCCTCGGCTTGAACACGAAGGCCCACGCCCCGAGAGGCACTGCGAGAAGGACCGCGAAGAAGGCGACCTGTCGTATGGTGTGGTTCATGTCAGTTCTCCTCGCGATCGGACACGGTGACCATCCGGTCGGTCACGGTGAAGTCTGAAGCGATCGATTCCTCGCCCCCGACCTGCCGGACCTCGTAGCTGGCTTCGACATCGGCATCGATGAACATGGTCAGGGTGAACCTGCGCATGCGGACATCATTGATCTCCACGACCTCGGTCGAGTCGGGCATGACGGATTTCAACAGGTTGAACTCCTGAAGTGCCGCGACGTACATCGAGACGTCGACTTCATCGGGCGCGAGTCCGGTGAGCACCACCGAAGTCTGGTATCGCTTGGGGCGGAGTTCCTCGGAGGCGTCGTTGTTGACTGCTCCGGGACCTCGAGTACGGACCGGCGCTGCTGCGGGACCTCGAGGCTTGAGACGATCCGAGCCTCCCATGGGGCGCTCCACCGGCTCCTGGATCTCCTTGGACTTCAGGGTCATCGAGGTCCAGCTGACCCTGGGAGGCATCCGTTCGACGAGTCCGCTCAGGAGGTAGGACCTGGGAACACGCGAGACGAGGGCGGATGCGAGTTCCGCACGCTTCACGAGATCATCCCTGGAAGCACGAAGCTCCTCCATCCGCACGATCTTCGCGCTCACATCGTCGTATCGAAGCTTCACTTCGGACTGACGCGCACGCACCGTGTCCCACTGGCTGTTGGTGACGTAGAAGGCACCGACCACGCAGGTCATGACGACGGCGAAGAGGACCACACCGAGAACGGTGCGACGAATCTCGACCCGATCGGCCACGTATTCGTCAGGGATGAGACTTGACTGGTTCATTCAGGAACTCCGCACGATGGTTCGTGGACGGTCGGATCAGAAATCGACTGGTGAAGTGCACAACCCACAGGCAGCGGCCCAACCCGGAGCGGCATTGCCCGGATCGGGAAGCTTCTGGTCGAACGGCCCTTCGGCGAACCGGGCGATCGGATCGCCGAGCTGCGCGGGAACGTTCAGTGATTCGGCAAGACGGCGACAGAGCATCGTGCTCCTGGACTCGCCGCCGAGGAAGACGACACGATCGATCCTCTGGCCACCGAAGAGTGAACCGTGGTACCGGGCGCACATCGTCAATTCATCAGCCATGCTCTCGACGAGTTCCGAACAGTCGACACCGGCGACGAGCATCTTGTCACAGGCACCCTCGACGGTTCCCGCGAACTCCGAGGGAGCGCTCCCCCGACGGCGGTCGGTCTCGACCATCGCAGGGGTGTCGTTGCCGGTCGGCTCCAGTGCGGATTCACCGGCCTGCCCCATGCCGGCACGAAGCATCGCCAGCCCTTCGGTGGCGACCGATCTGTCTCGTGCGGTCGATGCGGGCGCGGGACTCGCGACCATGCCTTCGTTCACCCGCCTCATGCGGGCAGTGACCATGTCGCAACCCGAGGATTCGGCAACGAGGCCGTCGAGCTGACGACCACCGATCTGGACCTGCTTCGCGAAGACCATCTCGTTCCCGTGCGCGACACTGATCTTCATGCCGCCCCACCCGAGATCCACGTACATCGTGCAGACGGTGCTGTCACTCGCCCGCCTGTTCAGGTGGGAGAAGGCGTTGACCATCGCACAGACCTGGGGATGCATGCCGACCAATCGGCACCGCATTGACTTGAAGAGATCGACGTAGCGCATGGAATCCTCTCGCGCCATCGCCCAGCAGAGGCTCTCCGTGAAGATCCGGCCGTCACGAGAGCCCTGGGCGATCTCCCTGGCCCGAACGACCAGAGAGCCGGGAATGCACTCAAGCTGCGATTCCAACTGGGCTGCGGCAAGCGCGGACTCGTCCCCGCCGTTGACTCGTTCGATCTGCACCGGTTGCACGAGCACCTGCGAGGCGAGCGGTGCACAGATCACCCGTCGTCCCTTGAAGTCGTGGGCACGGATCGCACCAGGAATCTCCTGGGCGAGGAAATCGAAACGCTTCTCGAGGTCGCCGCGAATCGTCTCGGGGATCTCGAGCTCGGCAAGCGCATGAATGACGGGAGGCTCTCCGCCGGTGATCTGCAGCATCTTCACCGAGGCGGTCCCGATGTCGATGGCGATTGGCGAGAGCTGCGATGGCAGCATGGAAAATCGCATGCTTTCCTCCGTGTGCGCCTGGATGCAGGCGCGTAGTGGTGACGGAGGTAGTAATCGGTCCGATCAGGACGGAGATTCAGTCCGACCGTGCAGGCAATGCAGGTCATTCCGATTGCGGTGGATTCAGGGGCCGATAAACGCTTCCGGACCGCGTTCAATCGGTGGTGTGGAGGGCCAGGGCTGCTGCAAGGTCGCTCAAGGCCTCGAAGGCTCGAGGCAGGTCCCAGACCTGCTCATCACGATTCCCGGTGGTGTTGCTGATCACCCGGAGCTCGAGCGACGGGACACCGAGGACGCGTGCGGCATGGAGCACAGCCGCCCCTTCCATCGCTTCGGCCACGGCACCGGTCCGCTGCGCCACGATTCCAGCGGCTCGATCGGTCCCTGAACAGGTGGCGACGGTGGCGATCGGTGCAAGGATGCCGAGACCCTTGAGACGGTCGAGAAGAGCGGGATCCGCTGGCACTTCGTTGCCCTCGAAGTCACCCAAGGGAAATCCGAGGGATGCGAGATCGGAGAAGCCCTCGGGGGTCTCGATCCCCTCTTCGAAGTAGACGGCTCGGGAACCGACGACCACATCCCCGATCGAACAGTCCCGGCCGGGCAGGCTGCCCGCAATTCCCATCGAAAGGACCGCATCGAAGGGACCTTCCTCGAGGATCGACCGGGTCGTCGCAACGGCTGCGTTGGTCCTTCCCACACCCCCCGCCACGACCACCGCATCGGAGATCGATCGGAATGCATCCGCCTCCCGATCCACCGCGACGATGATCAGGAGTCGCATGCCTGGTCACGCTTCCTGACAAGCTGGTGGATCGTGTCAGCAAGCTCATCGACCGGCAGGGTGACCTGGTCACCACCTTCGAGATCCTTGAGCGAGACGACACCCTCGGCTGCGCCCTGATCAAGGATCAGCGCGGTCCTGGAGCCGCATTTCCCCGCATCAGAGAGCAGCTTCCCGACGTTCCTGGTCGACTTGTACGAACGCCTGGCGTGCAGGCCGCTCCGACGCAGGGAGACCAGCAGACCCTCCACGAATGGATCGGCCTCCTCGCAGGTACTGACTGCGAAGACGTCGGGACGAGGCATGAAGGCCTCACCATCGTCATCACCGAGCAGCCCCTTCTCGGCAAGCACCAGTTCGAGAACCACGTCACCCATCCCGAATCCGCATGCGGGGAGCGAGGGACCTCCGAAGAGTTCGATCAGGCGGTCGTAGCGACCACCCCCCGCGACGGCTCGCTCCACCCCACTGGTCTCGAAGATCTCGAAGACCATGCCGGTGTAGTACGCAAGTCCCCTGACGATGCCGATGTCGAACACGCACCAGTCCGCGAGACCCGCGGCATCGATCCCTTCGCGCAGCATCGAGAGATCCTCGAGCGCAGCGATCGGAACCCCGAGCCCGTCGGCAAGGTCCGACAAGGGCGCCGACATCGATGCGGTCGACCTGGCGGCGGCATCGAAACGGCTCACGCCGTCCTGGTCCAGACCGAGTTCGGCAGCTCGGGATCGGAACTCGGCGTCGTCCATCTTGTCACGGCGATCCAGAAGCTGGAACGCCGGTCCCAGCTGTTCCTCACCGACTCCGAGTGCGCCGAGGATGTTCGCGACCGATGTTCGATGACTGAGCCGAACCTTCACGTCGTCGGGCGTGAGACCGAGTCGCTCGAGGCCGAGCAGTGCGGTCGAGATCACCTCGATGTCCGCTGAGGCACCCGTGGTCCCGATGAGATCGACGTTCCACTGGTTGTGCTCGCGGAGCCGGCCACGCTGGGGACGCTCCGCCCGGAAGTGTGCGGGTATCGCATACCACTTGGTCGGGATCGAGAGCGACTTGCCCTTGGCTGCAGCCATGCGGGCGAGGGTCGGGGTGAATTCCGGTCGCATGGCGTAGTCATCATCACCACCGTCGCGCCTGAACGAGAAGAGCTGGGACACGATCTCCGGGCCGCTCTTCACCGTGTAGAGCTCGAGGCTCTCGAACATCGGCCCTTCGATCTCCTCGAAACCGGAGTCGACCGAGGCACCGTGCCATGCGCTTTCGATGTGACGACGAATCGCCATCCTGGGCGGATAGAAGTCACGCGTTCCCTTCGGGGCCTGGAATGTCCGGTTGCTCGCCATCGGACTCGATCCTAGTAGGTGAAGCGGTGTTCCATCCGGTGACGATAGGCCTGCCCGGGGCGCAGCACGGGATCGGGCCAGCCGATGCCACCACGCCGGTTGATCGAGTCGGGAAAGACCTGGGTCTCCAGGCAGAGTGCGCCGTGCTTCGGATAGACGACTCCACTCTTGCCGACGATGTCGTTCAGGTAGTTGCCGGTGTAGAACTGGATGCCCGGTTGATCGGTCCAGATCTCCATCGAGATCCCGGACTGCGGGTCACTCAGTCGTGCAGCACGGCGGAAGGTGCCGGGCTTCCCGTCAAGAACGAGATTGTGGTCGTACCCTCCGGGATCATCCCCCTCGGGGGGGAACCCTCCGATGTCACGTCCGATCGGCTTGGACGCCCGGAAATCAAGGGCGGTGCCTTCCACCGGCTCGAGATGACCGAGCGGAATGAAGGTGTCGTCGATCGGCGTGTAACGAGAGGCATCCAGCTGGAGGTCGTGATCGAGGATCGTTCCGGAGTCGTGACCACCGAGATTCCAGTAGGAGTGATGCACGACGTTGACCGGTGTGGCGGCATCGGTGGTCGCACTGATGTCCACCACCAGCACGTCGTCATTGGTCAGCTCGTATTCGACGATCGTGGTGAGCGTGCCCGGGTAGCCTTCCTCGCCGTCGACCGACACGTACCGCATCACCAGGCCGACACCGTCGGTGGTCAGGCCCGCACTGAGCACGTCCCAGACCCGCTTGTCGAAACCCCGATCCCCACCGTGGAGGTGGTTCGGTCCGTTGTTCGTGGCCAGGTCGTATCGCTTGTCATCGAGTTCGAAGCGCCCTCCGGCGATCCGGTTGCCGAACCTGCCGACCATGCATCCGAAGTACTGGCTTCGTTCCTGGTAGTCGGGGATCGAATCGAACCCGAGTGCCACGTCACGATGCCCCGTCTCGGCCGGCACCACGAGTCCGACGACGGTCGCACCGTAGTCGGTGATGGTGGCGGTCATGCCATTCTCGTTGACCAGCGTGTAGAGGGTGACGTCCTGCTCGTCGACACTGCCGAACGGTTCCGACTGGATGCTCATCGTTCCCTGTCCCATGACGTTGGTCGCCACCATTGCGAGGATGAGTCCACACAGGGGTGCGGCGAATTCCGTTGTCTTCATGTTCAATGCTCTCCAGCCGAGTCGTTCGATGCAGGCCCGCCCGGATCGGCCTCGTGATTCCTACCTGTGCCGTACAGGGTACCCGACAACGCGCCGGAGGCCGATCCGGCCCTCCGGGGGGCGGGTCAGGCCTGCTTGCGTTGCTGGCGGACCATTCGGGCGGCAAGCGCTCGGCGAAGCACTTCATCCGCCATGACCCCGGCCAGGATCACCACGCCGATCACCGCGAATTCGACGTTGTCGTTGATCCAGTCGATCAGGGTGATCGCGTTCCGAAGCACCTGCATCAGAGCGGCTCCGATGATCACGCCGATCACCGCACCCTCCCCACCACGGAGACTGCAGCCACCCAGGACTGCGGCGGCGATCGCGTAGAGTTCGTAGAAGCTCCCGAAATCGACGGGCTGCGCGGAACCGACGTAGAGAACGAAGAGGACCCCACCGAGTCCGGACAGTCCCGCACAGATGGTGTAGGCGAGGATCGTCATGGTGGAGGTGGAGATGCCGCTGTGACGAGCCGCGGATTCGCTTCGTCCGATCGCGAACATCCAGCGGCCCCAGACCGTCATGCGAAGGAAGACGATCGAGAGGACCGCGACCGCGACGAGGACGAGAACCGGCGCGGGCAGTGCGAAGCTCTCGGTGATGGGGATGCCGCCGTCACCGAAGAAGCGCAGGTCGGGGTGATTCCCCTGGAAACCGACGGTCTGGTCACCGGTGATGCCGCGAGCGAGCCCTCGATAGATGAGCAGCCCGCACAACGTCACGATGAAGGGCTGTATTCCGAGCCGGGTGATCAGGAGCCCGTGAAGAAGCCCCAGCAGGAGCCCCAGACCGAGCACGAAGGGGACCGCCGCCCAGGGCGACCAGCCATGCTGGGTCAGGAGCCAGGGCAGCAGGCAACCGACGAGGGCGATGACCGAACCGATCGACAGGTCGATCCCCCCCACGATGATCACGAAGGCCGCACCGATCGAGATGATCCCGAAGAGCGCGGTACGACGCATCAGGTTCTCGATGTTGAACGAGCTCAGGAAGACGTCACTGAAGATCGAGGTCGCGATGCACGTGACCATCAGGAGTCCGAACACACCGAGCACCTTCTTGGTCGACGCGCTCATGGACGGACTCCTCCGGTCGCGAGCTGCATGATCGTCTCCTCGTCGAACTCCTCACGGAGGAGTTCACCGGCGATGCGCCCCTCATGCATGACGCAGATCCGGTCGGCGAGGGAGATCAGTTCCTCCATCTCGCTGGAGGCAAAGAGTACCGCACGACCCTTGCTGACGCTGCGATCCATCAGCCGGTAGATCTCGTCCTTGGCACCGATGTCGACGCCACGGGTCGGCTCGTCGAGCAGCAGGACTTCGGGGTCTCGTGCCAGCCACCGCCCGAGAACGACCTTCTGCTGGTTGCCCCCGGACAGGCCACCGACCACCGTCGTGTCCCCCGGAGCCTGGACATCCAAGCGATCGATCATCTTCCGGGCAAGATCCTGTTCCCGGGTCCGACTGGTGAACATCCCCCTCGCCAGGCGCTTCAGGCTGGCAAGCACCATGTTGGTGCGTACGGATTCCTCGAGAAGGAGACCGTCCGCCTTGCGGTCCTCTGGAACGAATGCCAGACCGACCTCCATCGCTTCGCCAGGCGTCCTGATCCGGCATTGCCGACCAGCCACCTCGACGGTGCCTTCAAGGGCGGGTTCGATGCCGAAGACCGCTCGTAGCAGTTCCGTGCGACCGGCTCCGACCAACCCTGCAAGACCGACGATCTCGCCACGACGGACTCGGAGGGAGACCTGGTGGGCAGGGTGCGCCATCGTCCTGATCCCATGGAGGGCCAGTGCATCCTCCTCCTGCCCTGCCGAAGTTCGGTCGAAGACCCGGCTCACATCGCGGCCGACCATCAATCGAACCATGGCATCATGCGTGATCTCGCTCTTCTCGAGCTTGCCCGCGTTCCGACCGTCACGAAGCACGACGACACGATCCGCGATCCGTTCGACCTCACCAAGACGATGCGAGATGTAGATCACGCTCGTCCCCCGGGCACGAAGGAGGTCGACGACCTGGAAGAGTGTCTCCGTTTCAGCGAGGGTGAGACTCGAAGTCGGCTCATCCATGATGAGGATGCGCGCCTCGGAGGAAAGAGCCTTGGCGATCTCCACCAGCTGGCGCTGTCCCATCCCCATGCCGGAAACCTCGGTCCCGGGCGCGACGTCCAGTCCCACCCGCGCAAGGGCCTGCCGTGCAAGATCATCCGCCTGACGCTTCCGAATGAAGCCGAACGATCTCGGCTCCCGACCCAGAAGCACGTTCGACCCGACATCGAGGTTCTCGGCGAGGGCCAGCTCCTGGTGGATCAGCGCGATCCCGGATGACATCGCCTCGGAAACCGAACGGACATGAAAGGGTTCGCCATCCAGCAGGATCGAACCCTCGTCGGCGCGCTGCTCACCGGCGAGGATCTTCATCAGGGTGCTCTTGCCGGCGCCATTCTCACCGACGACGGCGAGGACCTCCCCCACTCCGAGTTCGAGCTCCACGGAGTCGAGCGCCTGCACTCCCGGGAACCGCTTGGAGATTCCACGTGCGCGCAGGAGACATCCTCGACCAGCTTCGGTCATCGGGACTCAACCCTCGTTTCCACCATCGGCCTTGCCGGTCTTCGTCCGGAGGTCGTCCCAGAACGCCTGGACGTTCTCGCTGGTGATGGTTCGAGCGGGGATGTTGATCATGCCACCCTCGGGGATGACGGAGTCGTCTCCTCCCGCGAGATCGACGAGGATCTTCACCGACTGACGGCCGTATTCGTAGGGATTCTGGACGATCGTACCGGCAACGGTTCCGTCCTTGATGCCCTGGAGGGTCTTGTCGTCCTCGTCGAACGCGATGACCTTCACTTCACCCGTTCGATCAGCACCCTTGAGCGCCTCGAGGATGAGGGGCGGGTTGTAGGCGAAGAGGCCCACCATCGCATCGACGTCGGGGTACCTGCTCAGCACGTCCTCCGCATTGGCCTTGCCCTTGGTCAGGTCGAACTGATCGGTGAGGGTGCCGAGGATGACGTACTTCTCGCCTTCGAGTGCGGTTCCCGGCGGGTCGTAACGCATGGGATCGGAATCACGATCGAGCAGTTCGTCGATGACGCCCTGGCGGCGGCGACGTGCGTTGTCCTGCTCGAGACGCCCGATGAAGATGAAGACCTCACCGCCCTCGGGGAGCGCATCCTTGACGAGCTTTCCGCACATCCGACCCGCGTCGTAGTTGTCCATGCCGATGTAGACGAGTCGATCGGAATCCGGTGCGTCGGAGTCATGGGTGATGAGGTCGGTTCGAGCCGCGACCTTGTCGAGGAACTCGGTCTGGTTCGCGGGGTCGATGGGACTCACCGCGATGCCGTCGACACCCTTCACCATCAGGTCCTCGAGGATGCGCTGCTGGTCACTGAGCCCGGCCGGAGGCATGTGCACCGAGACGTCGGCACCGAACTCCGCACCACCGGCCTCGGCACCCTTCTCGGCGATCACCCAGAAGTCCGCGACGCCGTTGGTCACGAAGGCGACTCGAGGTGTGCTCGCTTCCGTGGAAGACTCCCCGGAGGATGCGGATTCGTTCGAACCGCCGGAACATGCTGCCATGCCGAGGATCAGGGAGAACAGAACGAGGTGACGGATCTTCATCGAGGGACATCCTTTCTGACCGACCTCGGAACGCCGAGGCCGCGAGACGGCAACGTACCACGAACCGATGCCATGGTGGACTGGACCGGTCGGATGTGGTCAGTTCTTGCGTGAAAGAGGCCATGGCTCAACGCCACAACGTTCCGCCCATGCGGTGTACATGGATGTCATGCGTTCGACCCGATCTGGCTGCAACTCGGACAGGTCGTTCGATTCGGTGCGATCCGCCACGAGGTCGTACAACTCCCAGTCCCCCTTGTGTCGTGCCACCAGCTTCCAGCGACCCTCGCGCACGGCACGGTTCCCCTCGTGTTCCCAGTAGATCGGACCGCGCTGGAACGCGGTATCGGTGAACGCCGGAGCGAGACTGGTGCCTTCCATCGGCTCGATCGCATGCGGCCCGTGCATCTCGGGATAGCGGGCATCGGCGACATCGATGCAGGTCGCCATGATGTCGATGACATGGCCGGGCGAACGACGCAGTTCGCCTCGTGCCTCGAAACCATCGGGCCAGTGAATGATGAAGGGACTGGCGATCCCGCCTTCATGGACATGGTGCTTGTAGAGACGGAACGGCGTATTCGATGCGTTCGCCCAGGGCACGCCGTAGCTCTGGTAGTTGTCCTCGGCTCCCGGCATGACCTCGGGATCGTTCCCGTTGGCGACGGGACGGCCATCGTGGGTCTTCTCCGGAATGCTGAGGCTCCGCCAGCCGGACGTGATCTCCTCCGCACAACCTCCGTTGTCGGCGAGGAAGATGATGATGGTGTTGTCGAGCTCGCCAGTCGCACGCAGGGCATCGACGATCAGCCCGATGCCACGGTCCATCGATTCGACCTGCGCGGCATAGACCTCCATGCGACGTGCCTGCCAGGCCTTGTTCCCGACCTCGTCCCAGGCCTTCACCCTCGAATCCCGTTCGGTCAGGGGCCAGTTCGGATCGATGAGCTTCATCTTCCGCATGCGCTCGAGTCGCGAGGCACGCATCGCATCCCATCCGGAATCGTATTCCCCCTGATTGGCCTCGATGTCCTCGGGCCGGGCGTGGAGCGGCCAGTGCGGTGCGGTGTGCGCGACATAGAGGAAGAATGGACGATCATCTCCCGACGCGTGGAGGCGCTTGACGTAGTCAGCCGCCTCCTCGTTGATGCGATCGGTGTAGTAGAAGTCCTCCCGATCAAGTTCGATGTAGTCCTCACCACGTGCGAGCGTGACCGGATCGAAGAAGCTGCCCGCTCCGTGGATCGTTCCGTAGAAGGACTCGAAACCACGATCGGTCGGCCAGTTCGTGCGCTCTTCCGGCTCGACCATCTCCCGGGGCTTGCCGAGGTTGTGCGTGACGTGCCACTTCCCGCTCATCCCGGTGGCGTATCCGTTCTTCCCGAGGACTTCCGCGATCGTGACGCTGTCCCGGCTGAGCTCGCCTCGATAGGCGTCGGTTCCTGCGTCATAGACCATGTGACCGACACCGGACT
>JAKVBQ010000001.1 GCA_022447205.1 Phycisphaerales bacterium | reverse complement strand
AGATGGCTGATCGGACCGGAGGCCGCTATTTCCGGGCGACGGACACCGACAGCCTGAAGGCGATCTACGAGACGATCGACGAACTGGAGAAGACCGAGACCGAGCAACGCCGCTACCTGCAGTACGTCGACTATGCGGTCGAGCCGATGCGCCTCGGTGTCCTCACGATCCCCCCGCTGCTCCTCCTTGCCTTCAGCCTCCTCGTGATCGAACAGTTCCTCTCACTGACCACCTTCCGATCGCTTCCCTGACCCGACCAGCAGAGACCAACGACCATGTCTGATTTCCACTTCGTTCATCCACTTCTTGCGAATCTCACCTGGATCATCCTGATCCTCGGTGTGATCGCGATCTGGACGGTTCGTCGTCGGAGCATCCTCCTGAAACGATTCGCAGACAACCGACTGCTCCAGCACATCGCCCCCGGGAGCAGCGTCATCCGACCGATCGTCAAGGCATGTCTGGTGCTTGCAGGACTCACCGCGCTGATGTTCGCCAGCATGGACCCACGATGGGGCGTCCGGCGGGAGGAGATCCAGAGGCGTGGCATGGACGTCTTCTTCGTACTCGATGTTTCGCGTTCGATGCTTGCGGAGGATGCCACACCGAATCGACTCGAACGGGCAAAGCAGGCGGTCAGCGACACGGTCGAACGACTTGGCGGTGATCGGGCAGGACTCATCAGCTTCGCAGGTGATGCCCAGGTCGAATCCCCCTTGACCTTGAACTACCGTGCGCTCGGACTCGCACTGGATGACGTTTCGGCACGTTCGAGTGCTCGTGGCGGCTCGATGCTCGGAGAAGCGATCCGGGTGGCTGCCGGGTCATTCACGGACGAGGAAGCCGGCGGCAAGGCGATCGTGGTTCTCAGTGACGGCGAAGATCAGGAAAGCGCCCCCGTCGAAGCGGCACGCAAGGCCTACGAGGAACAGGGCATCCGGATCTACACCGTCGGCCTCGGCGATGACTCGGATGGCGCACGCATACCGGTCTTCGAGAACGGACAGCGCACCTGGCTGCGACACGATGGCGAACAGGTCTGGTCCAGGATGGAACCTTCGATTCTGGAAGCCACCGCCCGTGCCGGAGAGGGTGCATTCATCGCAGCCGGCACGAAGCAGTTCGATCTCGGCGACATCTTCGAGACCGTGGTCGCCGAGGACCAGAGAGCAGAGATGGAATCCACCGAGGTCCGTATCGCGACTCCTCGGTTCCAGTGGTTCGCTGGCCTCGCCTTCCTCTTCCTGATGGTGGATTGCCTGGTGCCCAATCGACGCAGGACACCAGGAACGACGACCGAACAAGGGGGTGCATCATGATCCTGAAAAGCATCCTTGCCACCCAGCTCATGCTTCCCATTGCCCTGGCTCAGAACTCCGTTTTCGAAGAGGAGCCGGGACAGGACATCGCATTGCCGGCCGTGGAGGCGGAACAACTTGATGGCGAGATCGACAACACGGTTCAGGAGGAGGCAGATGCCTTCCTTGAGTCCATCAAGGTCGAGGATCTCTTGAATCAAGCCAGGAACGCACTGAATGCGGACCAGTTCCCGGAAGCCGCGGCCGCCTATGCGGTTGCGGCAGATCGCATCCCCAGTGACGAACGCCTGCAATACAACCTTGGTGTTGCTGCCTATCGAGCAGGTGACCTCGAGACTTCTGCACGTGCCTTCGAACTCTCCGCCGACTCCGACGACCCGGACCTGACCTCAGCGTCACTCTTCAACCGGGGCAACGTCGCATACCGAACCGCCCTGGAGACCCTGGAGGCCGCACAGGAGGCACAGCGCGAAGAAGCGGCGTCGGGCCAAGTCGACCCGGCCACACTTGATGCTCCGATTCAGGCTCTCGATGAGGCGATCGGCAGGTATCGAGACGCCATTGGGACGAGTGCCACCAATCGAGATGCACGCAGGAACGCAGAACTTGCCCACCGCTTGAAGAAAGCACTGGAAGAACAACAACAGCAGCAGGAACAGCAGCAGCAGGAACAGCAGCAGCAGGATCAGCAACAGCAGGATCAGCAACAGCAGGATCAGCAGCAGCAGCAGGAAGGCCAGCAACAGCAGGCCTCTGATCAGCCCGGCGAAGGCGAACCCAGACAGGTCCGGATGACCGAAGAACAGGCGGAAGCACTCCTGCAGATGATTCGCGACAAGGAAAAGGAACGCCGAGAGACGCTTGAACAGAGGGAAGCTCGTCGGGCCGCACGCCGCTATCGACCCGTGGAAAAGGACTGGTGAACATGCCCCGATCCCTTCATTTCATCAACCGCTGCCTGACGATCGCCCTCCTGGCCGCAGGTGCTTCCGCCCTCTCGCGACCGGCATCAGCCCAGGACGTCTCGGTCGACTACGGCGCACGTCAGATCTGGGTCGGTGAACCCACTCAGGTCACGTTCACCGTCAACAATGCAACCGACGTGGGCGAGCCGGTGCTCCCCAAGGTCGACGGACTCAAGATCGAGTACTCGGGTGCGAGAAACACCTCCTCGAGCATCACGATCATCAACGGCGTCCGAAGCGAATCGACCTCGATGAACCTCGTGATCGAGATCACGCCGGAACATCCAGGTGACTTCAGGATCCCGCCGATCCAGATCACCGTCGACGGAGCCACTCTTGAAACGGAGGGCTTCACCTTCAAGGCCGTCGAGCCCACCAATGATGGTCGATTGATCGTCGATGTCATCCGTGCCGGGGGCCCTGTCTATGTCGGGGAACCGATCGATCTCACCCTCCGCATCTGGATCAGGCAGTTCCATTCCGAGTCCTACGACATCACGGTCAACGAACGAACGACATGGCAGCTGATCAAGCAGAGCACCGAGTGGGGCCCTTTCGAGGAATCGCTGGAGAAGATGACCCGAGCAGGTCGAAGGCCGGCCGGCAAGGAGGTCAAGCGAGCGGAGGGCGACTACTGGCTCTACGAGATCACTCGACAACTCCGTCCGTCGGGCAGTGGGTTCACCGATGATCTGGAGGGCGTGCTCGTTCGAATCAGTTATCCCACTGGAATCACCGAGAGCCGATCAAGATCGATCTTCCGAAGATCGGAACTGACGTTCTCCGGACTGATGCCGATCAGCGAGCCCGCGCTGGTCAAGGGCATTGATGTGAAACCACTGCCGGATGAAGGGAGACCGGACACCTTTCGAGGTGCGGTCGGCGACTTCATCGTCCGTGCCGGCGCACGTCCCACCGACGTTGCCGTCGGAGATCCGATCACCCTCACCTTCCTGGTCGGGAGCGTCGACAATGATCCGACCGTCCTCCAGACCCTGCGACCACCCCCCCTGGCGGAACTCTCGGAGCTGACGGACTCGTTCCGGATTCCAAAGGACCCGATCGCCGGGGAGATCGAAGACACCATCAAGGTCTTCACTCAGACACTGCGCCCCCTGAACGACTCGGTGACCGAGATTCCATCGATTCCCTTCTCGTTCTTCGACCCCGACCTCGAGAGCTACCGAACGGTCTACACGAAGCCGATTCCGATCAAGGTCAGTCCGGCGGAAATGATCGCGGCCTCCGACATCGTTCGATCAGGCGGTGGCGCCAGCTCGATGCTGACCGAAGTCGATCAGACATCGGGCGACGACGATGGTGATCGCACCGGCCTGCAGGCGAACTTCCCGGTCGACCAGCGAATGCTCGCACAGGACACGATCACCCTCGGCGCGGTCTCGATGACCCTGGCCACGGTGCCCCCCGCATGCTTCGTCGCCGTGCTGCTGGTGGCGGGACGGCGGCGCTGGAAGAACGCCCATCCTGCCCTGGTCCGTGCCAATGGAGCCCATGCCAGGGCGAAGACCGGCGTGAAACAGGCCGACGACGTCATGGCCCTGGGCCTCGCCCTGCGAGGATACGTGTGCGACCGGACCGGTCGACCCGCGGCAAGCCTCACCTCCAACGAGACACTTCGACTCGCTCGTCAGGCGGGAGCGGACGCCCCCACCATCGCCAGCATGGATGAACTCTTCCGTGCTGCAGAACGTTCGGGCTACGGAGGAATGTCGGAGTCACATCAGGAACACGCCACGACTGCGATGACCCTGCTCGGCGCACTCGATCGTTGCCACTGGGTGACCCCCGAGGAGGTGGACCGATGACCATGCTGCGAACACTGATCACCTGTCTGTTCCTCGCCACCATGATGGCCGCCCATTCGACCGCCTCTGGCATGCCGACGATCGTGCTCGACCAACCGACGGAGTCCGAACTGATCGAACTCATGAGCGAGGCGGATGCCGCCCATGAACGAGGCATGGCACTCTCGACGGTTGACGAGTCCGCTGCTCGCAGCGCGTTCATGGAAAGTGCGGACGGCTGGCAACGCATCCTCGACAGCGGACTCCAGAACGGCTACCTCTGGACGAACCTCGGCAATGCGGAACTCCGGGCCGGCAGGCTCGGGAATGCCGTCGCCGCCTACCTGGAAGCGGATCGCCTGCTTCCGGGCAACGCGACGGTCCGGGCGAACCTGACCGAAGCCCGCAACCAGGTCCCGGCGCGCTTCGATCCCGAGGGTGTCGTGGTGCTCTACGACACGGTCTCCGACGGATGGCACATCCTCGGCTTCCGAACCCGCTGGTGGATCGCCGCCCTCAGCTGGGTCGCATTCTGGTCATGTCTCGTGGTCTGGATCGCACGAGGACGACGCAGTGCATCGGACCATGAAGGCCGAAGCATCGCCTGGCGCGGGCTGGTCATCCTCTGCGGAGTGATCGCGCTGCTGTCAGCGGCCACCGTGAGCTTCGATGTCCTCGAGGACACCTGGCGCATGCCGGGCGTCCTGGTCGAGGAGTCCGTGGTGCGATCCGGCAACGGTGACACCTTCAAGGCCGTCTTCTCAGAGGCGCTGCCCGCCGGTGTCGAGTTCGATCTCCTCGAAAGTCGACCTGGATGGCACCACGTGGCCTTTGCCGATGGTCGGCAAGGTTGGATCAGATCGGATCATGTCCGCGTGATCGGGAGCTGAACGCCTCGACGTCGGATCAGGTCGAACCGCCGCCGGGAAGACCACCGCCGCCAGCGCCACCTCGACCACCGCCGCCGCCGCCGCGACCGCCGCGACCACCGCGACCACCCTGGCCGCCACGAACGCTGCCACGACGTTCTGCCATCCGTTCACGAAGCTTCTCGAGCTCTTCGCCGGCGATCGCTCCATCACCATCGGTGTCGTACATCGCGAAGCGTTCCTTCATGCGCTCGGGAGCCTCGTCGAGCTCGATCTTCCCGTCGCCGTTGGCATCCATCACCGCGAGGGGATCATCACCACCGCGTCCGCGCTGGGCGTCACCACCGCCGCCTCGTCCGCCACTCCGATCCCAGCGTCCCTGGGCCATGCCGGCCGCTCGATCGCGAGTCAGTGAGACGACGTAGTTCTGGCTGACCGGCTTGCACCAGCCTTCCTTGTCGGAGCAGGCGAAGTACCTGACCTCGAACTCGATGTCCTTGCCTGCGGGCCAGCTCGTCACGTCCAGCAGGAATTCACGTGGATCGGAATCGGTGGCGGGCTCCACCTTGGGGGCGGCACCGCTGGTCTGGCTGAGCGTCACGCCCTCGGGAGCCGTGATCGTGAAGGCCACGGGGTCGACGAGGTTGTTCCAGTGCACGTCGTGGACGGGGTCCAGGTGGAACCCGACGTAGAGCCGTCCGGTTCGTCCCTCGAGGACTCCCGGGTCGGCTTCGACACGAAGCTTCACGTAGTGAGGCTCCTTGCTCTCCGCAGGCACGGTCTTCAGACCGACCATGGTGCCGGCAACCTCCACGCGAGGAACCACCGTACCGGTGTTTCGGTAGGGCCGAGTGAAACCGGGCACGCCGATCGACTCGGGAGTGGAGACGCTTTCGGTGGCGCCGACGATCCGTGTCAGTGCATCCCGGAGCTCGGTGCCGACTGCCCAACCGGACACGTAGTCGATCTCACCATCACCTTGAACCACGTACGCGGCGTTCGGTGAACCGCCCAGTGCCGTGGAGACGCTGTTGTCCATCGGGTCGCAGACGAACGGAACCTTCGTCTTGAGCTGGGCCTCGGCCGCCTTCACCTGGGCCAGTCGTTCCTCGAGGTTGAACGACTGGATCCAGCCGCCGTTCTCGGGATGGGCCAGTGACTTGTAGACGTAGACGAACGCGACCGGATTCCCGCTGGAACGATGATCATGTGCGATCGCTTCGACATCACGATGACTGATGAGGAACTTGGGACAGGTCAGGCAACCGGTGACGATGACCAGGTGGCCGTCCTCCGGAACCAGCTCGGAAAGCGTGGTGGTCGTCCCATCGGTGCGATGCACCGGCATGGTGTCGAAGCCCTTGATCATGTCACCGGCATTGACCCGACCGGAAAGTGGATCACGACCCTGGTTGCGACCCTGGCCCCGCCCCCGGTCCTGAGGACGCATCTGTCCGCGACCACGACCTTCACCAGGCGCGAATCCACGATCTTCTCCGGAATCAGGGGTGGCAGCTGGCGGCTTGGCGCCATCCGATTGCGCCACCAACGGCATCTCGAAGAGGAACGGGACGGCCAGGGACGTGATGGCAGCGAGGATTCCGGTACGCGTCATGAGGTGCTCCTTGAACGGGTTCGATGACTACAACGTACCAAGCAGCACGTGATTGCATCCAGAACCAGAACGCAGGATCACCAGCCAACGCACACGACGGCTTCCCAAGGCGGTTTTCAGCGGTGAATACCCGACCCAGCGTGAGGCATGGAGCCGAGAGTTCAGGAGGAGGCGGCCTTCGACTGCAGCTCGATCAACGCACCGAGGTGCGCTCGGATGCCGTCGAAGCCTCGATCCATCGCGACACCCAGCTCAGAGCGGACATCATCCACCTCGAACATGTTGCGCGGTGCGGTGGGACTGCTGTCGTCGATCTCCGCATCCTCGATCCCGAGCAGTTCCGCGGTGATCATGGCCCAGTCCGCCCAGCGTGCGTAACAGTCGACGAGATGGTGGATCCTCGGGCTGTCGGCAGGCCGGTCGACGCAGGCGACCGTGGCTGCCGCCACGTCATCGACATGCACGAACTTGCCGCCACCGGCCCGCGTGAACGGTTCACGATTCCGGATCTTCTCGATGATCGGCCAGCCGATCGATCGGGACAGGTTGGGGTCGATGCCGTAGACCGCACACGGGCGCAGGGCGTCGACAGGCTGCCCTCGTTCCGCATGGGCGGCCCACATGTGCGCCTCGACCGAGGCCTTCAACGCACCGTAGAAGGTGCCGGGCCTCGTCGGATGCAGTCCGTCGATGCGCCCGTCCCACTGTTCGTGCATGTGGTGGTGCACCGCGACGGAGCTGATGTAGATGAACGGTCGTTCCCCGGCCGCCTGCAGGAGATCGATCGAGCCGAGCATGTTGCTCCGCATGTGCCCGTGCAGGTCGCCGTCGCGAAGTGCCGGCCAGTCGAAACTGTTGTGGATCACGGCATCAGCGCCCTCGAGGAGTTCCTCGCGGGCGCGAGCGTCGTCATGCGTCCCGACCACCAGCCGGTCAACCCATGGCTCGAGGTGATCCACGCGACTGGTGGAGCGCACCAGTCCCTGGACCCGATGCCCTGCACGGGTCGCCTCGCGGGCGATCGCCGCGCCGATGAAGCCACTGGTACCGGTCAATGCGATGTTCATCGCCCAAGCGTAGCGCTTTCATTGACGCAATGTGGGTCAGGGTCATCCACATGCCAGTTCCGGCCGCAAGGGGCTCCACGACAGCTCGAATAAACGGACATCGCAGGTCTTCAGGCCGGCGATGCCCGTTTATTGACCCATCCGACCGACAGCTATGGGAGCGACTTCGATATTCGATACTGCATTTGCGCAAGTGAGCGATACGATGCATGAACCAGTCATTTTTCATACGAAAAAGAAGCTGACCTACCGCTGCTCGAAGCCTTGGAGAAGATGCGATGAAGACGATCCTCATGGCCCTCGCCCTGTCCGCGCTGCCAGCCACCACCGGACTTGCCGAAACCTGGAACGTCCCTCCGGGAGCCGACATCCAGCCGTACATCGATGGCGCCTCGAGTGGCGACACCATCCAGCTTGCGGAGGGGATCTACTCCATCTCGACGACCCTGACGAACGACTACAAGGACCTCACGATCCAGGGCGTTTCCCGTGACACGACGATCCTGGACGGAAACGACCTCACGCGCATCATGAACCTGACCGGGGACGTGAACCTCACGGATGTGAAGCTGATCAATGGACGGGCGGACTACGGTGGCGGCCTGCTCGTCGGCAACAGCTCTCAGCTCGTCATGAACGACTGCATCATCTCTGATTGCACAGCAACGGGCAGCTTAGGCGGAGGCGCCATCAGTGCCATTGTAGACACGAGTCTCTTTGCCACGAACTGCATCTTTCAGAACAACCGGGCCGATGACGAGGCCCTCTTTAGCAGCCACGGCGGAGCGATCGCTCTGGACCATCTTTATGCCGGAAGAACGTACTCCCTGGTGAACTGCTCGTTTATTGACAACTTCTCGAACGGAGGCGGAGGTGGTCTCTTCGCCATCGGGGAGGTCTCGCTTGTTTCCGGCTGCGCCTTCACCGGAAACACGTCCGACGGAAGTGGCGGAGGCGTCAACATCGATGACGGGTACTTCGAGAACACCACCTTCACCGACAACATTTCGGGAAGCAACGGCGGGGGAATCTCCACCTGGAATGGCACGTTCATTGACTGCACGTACACCAGAAACATCTCGGGAAACAACGGTGGCGGCGTCTACAGCAGAAACGACTCGAGTTTCGAGACGTGCACTTTCATCATGAACGAAGCGCCGAAGCGCTTTGGTGGCGGACTGAGGATCTACAGTCCGGATGGTGGTTACGTTCGAAACTGCCTGTTCGAATCGAATTCCGCCATTGAGGGCGGTGGCATGCACCTCCAGAATGCGGACTCTGAAAGATTCACCATCGAAACCTCCACGTTCTTGAACAATTCCGCCGAGCTGGGCGGTGGCTTCGGAATGCGTGGCTCCACCGTCGAACTCATCGACTGCCAGATCAGTGAGAATGACGCGACCTCGAATGGAGGCGGGATCTGGTCTGACATCACCAACTGCTACGATGCATTGGTCTCCAACGGCATACTCTGCGGCAACACGGTGAATGGTTCGACCGATGGCGGTTTCGCCAATTTTCATCCTTGCTACAGCTGGCCAGACGGTGAGGAGCCCTGCTTGCTCGAGTTCTGCGACCAGGACAACGATGGAGACGGCGCTGAATGGTGCGACGACCAGTGCCCGGAGGATCCGGACAAGGCCGATCCGGGTTCATGCGGCTGCGGCAACCCTGAAATCGACCTGGACGACGATGGTGTCATCGACTGCAGCACCGTCCACAACCGGACAAAGGACACCTTGCATGATTCGCTTCGGGATGCCCTGCCCGGCATCGACGCAGGCGACGAGATCGCCTTGATGGACGGCGCGGTCGCCGGTGACTCCGGACCGATCTTCCTCGACGCCGCGAACGTCACGTTCCAGCTCCAGGACCAGCTCGTGATCCCCGACGGCATGCTCTTGCGGGCCGGACCGGACACCCGCTTCATCAATGAGGTGGAAGACGCCTCCTTCTCGGTGGCCGGCCAGCTCGTCGCGCCGAATGCGAACGCCATCTCGTTCCAGAGTTTCGAGGTCCTGGGTGACGGACAGTTCCTCCAGAACGAGTCCCTGGTCCTCGTGAACGAGACCTGCCTGACCTCGGGAAGCGGTCGAATGTTCCTCAACGGCGACATCCTGGCGAGCCTCGTCGCGACGACCGATTCCGGCGAGAACCGGATCGCGGGGGACACCAACGTCTTCAGCGACTACGACAATGCCGGCGCCACGATCATCCAACGCGGCACGCTCTACATCTACGGCGACCTCGTCAACACCGGAACGCTCTCCGGCGACGTGAACAACGGCCTGAACGGCTCCGAGGCCCCGGAACCGGGAGACGGGTTCTCGATCGCCGGTGACTATACGGTCGGCGCCGGTGCCTCCCTTGTGATGCCGGACCCCGTCTGGTGGCTCCGGGTTGGTGGTGACCTCGATGTCCGGATCGACGATCCGGAGCGGTTCGTCATGGCGGAAGCCACCATCGAGTTGACCGGTCTTTCACCGGAGCCGACCCAGACCCTCGAGGCGATGAGCGAGGATCGCGGCGCGGTGGACTCGGGTCTCGACCCCGACAACTACCCGGTCGGTTCGATCCGCCTGCGCCCCGGCGCGACGGTGGAGGTCGTCAACCAGCACGACAATGCGAGTGGCCCCGGTTGCGAGGTGATCTATGCCGATGAACTGGTGGTTCCGACCGGCGCGACTCTGGTGACGAGTGGCTGCCCGATCTACGTGCGGTCCGCCTCGATCGACGGCAGCGTCAGCAACCCCGACGACATCGTCATCATCGGCGACGAACCGGCCTGCCCCACCGACATCAACGGTGACGGCATGGTGGACGGCGTCGACCTGGCCGAGGTCCTCGGGGCCTGGGGCTCGGGCGCAGGCGCGGCGGACATCAATCAGGACGGCCTCGTCGACGGCACCGACCTCGCCCTGCTCCTCGGCGACTGGGGCAGCACCTGCTCGGAGTGATGACGTCAAAATACCCCCTGCTCCACTCCTGATGGGATTCACGCTTCCCTCGGTTTGAGGACCACGGAAGAGTTCGATACCCTGTCGGACCGCAACAGCCGAACCGGATCGGCACGGCTGTCGCCCACCACGGAGAGGTGGCAGAGCGGTTGAATGCGCCGGTCTCGAAAACCGGTATGGCCTCCGGGTCATCGAGGGTTCGAATCCCTCCCTCTCCGCTTCAAGGGTCCATGGGCATCGCCCGTGGACCCTTTTCCATGGGACAACCAGGGACAACGATTCACAGTCCGCCGTGCACTCGGGAGAGAAGTGGGAGTCAGCCGGTCCAGTTGCCGAGCAGGGTGGTCAGGTCCGCACCATCGACGGTCCCGTCACCATTGAGGTCGGCGACCGCGTTGGCGGTCCCCCACTCGCCGAGCAGGATCGTCAGGTCCGCGCCATCGACGGCACCGTCACCATTGATGTCGCCCGGGATGCCGGTCTCGCAGAGGTCCGCGCCACCACTTCCATCACCATCCTCGCAGGTCGTGCCGATCTCGTTCCACGTGCCCGCGGCAGTGGTGCAGTCCAATTCGGTGAGGACAAGACAGAAGCCGCTCGGGAAGCAGCAGGCCGCGGTCGGCTCCGGACAGTCGATGTTCGCGCAGGTGGTGCCGTCACCCATGAAAGTGCCGCCGATCGTCTCCGCCTCATCTGGCGTCAGTCCATCGAGACAACTGCCGTTGGGCATGCAGACCGCGCCGACCGGGAAGCAGGTGTGCTGGTCGCAGGGCACGCCGACCGGTCCGGGCGCACCGCCCGCAGCGAGGCAGTCCGCCTCACTGAGTTCGAGGCAGCCGCCGGTCGCGGCGAAGCAGCACGGCACGTCGTCGGACGGTGGTTCGCAGGTCACTTCGGAACAGGCCGCGTCGGAGGTCCAGACGCCGCCGATCCCCTCACAGTTGGCCTGGTCGGTGGACTCGACGCAGACGCCCTCGGGCGTGCAGCAAGCGCCGAGCACACTGCAGTTCGCAGGCGTCCAGGTCGCACGGATCACCCAGTCACCGGAAGGACGACAGATTGAAGGCCATTCCGCGAACGTGCTCCAGCCGGACGGGCAACCGAAGATCCCGCAGTCGACGGCTCGGATCCAGTTCTGGGTGGACGCATCCAATCCGCTGGTGTCCGTCGCGGGAAAGGCGTTGCAGCAACTCGGTGGTGCGGCGAAGCACGGGTTCTCGATCTGCTGGTTGTGGCGATCGATCCGGAAGCCGACGCTGAAGGTGTGCGAGCCGTCGTCCTCGACGTACATCTGATCGGGATCGGACGGATCGACGCTCAGCTGGACGTTGATGCCGTTGGTGCCGGGGCCGAGCTCGATGTGGGGCAGGAGCTCGCCGTCGGAACTGAATTCGTACTGGATCTGGCCGGAACGGGGCGTGCCGGACCAGACCACCATCGACCACTCCGTGGTGGTGGAGGTCGTGGCGCTGCTGGTGCCGAAGATCATCTCGACCATGTCCACCTTGATCGGGAACGCGCTCTCCGGGAGGACGAAGGAGACTGCGGCCATCTCGTCCTCGGCGAATCCGCCCTGGAGGATGTAGGTCCCACCTGAGAAATCCGCATCGGTATGGGTCGAGACCTGCTGGTCGCAACTGCCGGCGAGCCCGCCCTGCGTGCCTCCACCGCCGGGAAGCTGAAGGTCGGCACGAAGGCTCGGCACCTTGTCGGACTTGATCGGAAGCGGGTCAAGACGCTGCGCGTCGGCGGACTGCTGCCATGCGGAGAGTGCGGCCAGGAAGACGGCGGCGCATACGACTCGACTCTGCATGGATTCCTCGCTTCCGGTGCCGGCGGCCTGCCGCCGGTGAACTGATGGGCGGAGCCGAACTCCGATCAACTGAAGTCTAGCCCACGGTCGGAATTCGACCAGTCAAAATCAGCGAACAAGCCCCTCGAGGCCCCGTTTGGGGCTTCTGAGGCACGACAAACGCCCCGTCAATGCGGGGTCCGGTGGAGTCGTCCGAGAAGAGTCCGAGTGTCAGCGCTTGCTCGGCTTGGCGAGCTTGGGCTGTTCCAGACCGCTGGCGTCCCAATCGATGGAGATCTTGTTCTGGACGATCTCCTCGATGACGACCTCGAGGTCACTGCGGCCCTCTCGATCGATCAGGGGACGGGCACCATCGATCAACTCCGCCAGACGGCGCTGGATGAGCGCGGTGAGCTTGAAGCGTCCGCCGAACTTGTTGACGATCTCATCGCTATTCAGGGCATCGATCATGCTGGTCTCCTGGAGCTCGGATGGCCACGGATGCTGCCCGACGGAAGGTTCGGGAACGACTTCACGCCCATGGCCAGCTGAGCCGAGTAATGTAGCGGACTTGAAGCTCCACGACCAGTCGCCCGGACCCCCTTTCCAGCAAGCAATGGCCTCAGATCACCTCTCACAACTCAGAAAGCTGGGTACCCGTCTGGGACTGGACCGGGACTGGTCCCTGATCGTCCTGGCCACCCTGATCGGCCTGATCATGGGATTCGCCGTCGTGGGGTTCATGTGGCCGATCAACCACAGCGAACAACTGCTCGATCAGGTGACCGCCTCGGATGCGAACTGGCTCATCTGGCTGGTCCTCGGGCTCCCCATCGGCGGCGCCCTGTTCACCGGGCTCCTCTTCTGGCTGCTTCCGATAAGGCTGCGAGGGCATGGGGTCTCGATCTGCATGTATTCGGTGAGCAGGGAGCAGTCCCGCCTGCCGATCCGGCTGGGCATCAGGCAGTGGCTCGGTTCGACGGCGACGATCGCATCTGGTGGCTCGGGCGGACCGGAAGGCCCGATCGTGACGATCGGAGCCACGATCGGATCAGCGGTCGGAAGACTCCTGAGGACGGATCCGCAGAACACCGCCACCCTCCTCGGGTGTGGTGCGGCGGCAGGCCTCGCCTCGGTCTTCAACGCCCCGATGGCCGGGATCTTCTTCGTGCTCGAAGTGATCCTGCGGGACTTCTCGCTCCGGACCTTCACACCCATCGTCGTGGCAGCGGTGATCTCAGCCGCCACCACCCAGATGATCCTCGGCAGCGACCAGCCCCTGTTCGGTGTGGGGCCCGACATCCTGGGCCCGCACAACGAGACGTTCACGGTGCTGCAGACCCCGGAGTTCATCGTGCTCGGGTTCGTCTGCGGGATCGTCGCGGTCCTCTTCGGCCTCGCACTCAGGCAGTTCGAACGCTTCTTCCAGAAGCTCCGGGCGCCGAAACCGCTGAAGCCCGTCATGGGCGCCTCGATCCTGGTGATCCTCGGTGTCGGCTGGTACCTGATCGACCCCTTCGCACGGGTCCCCGCACTCGACCAGGCACTCCCGAACTTCTACGGCAACGGGTACATGCTCATCAAGGACCTGTTGAAACCCGAGTTCTACGACATCACCCGAAACGCTCCGGAAACGGTCCTCCCCGCCGTCCTGCTGCTGATGCTGTTCGCGATGATCCTGCTCAAGATCCTGGCCACCACCCTGACCCTCGGATCGGGCGGGGCCGGTGGACTCTTCGCGCCCTCCCTCGTGGTCGGAGCGGTGACCGGCAGCTTCATGGGCGTCACCCTGGAATCGATGGGCCTGATCACCGACACGAATCCCGCACAGTTCGCACTGGTCGGGATGGCCGCGGTCGTCGCGGCGACCACCCATGCCCCGTTGACCGGGATCGTCCTGGTCTACGAGGTCACGCGGAACTACTCGTTGATCCTGCCGCTGATGCTCACCGCGGTGATCGCGACGATCGTCGCCAGGATCCTGATACGCGACTCCATCTACGCGGCGGACCTCAAGTCGATGGGCGTTCGCATCGGACGGATGAGCGACCTCACGCTCCTGAGAAGGATGTCCGTCCGCGACGTTCCGATGATGCCTCCGGTGATCGTCCGGGAGAATGAAAGCGGCCAGAGACTGATCGAACTCTCGGAACGGTTCTCGGTGAAGGACTTCGTCGTCGTCGACGAGGAGGACGGCTATCTGGGCCTGGTCACCGGAAGCGACCTGAGCCAGGCGCTGGTGTACCGCGAGGCCATACCACTGCTCCAGGTGGGTGAACTGGAAAGAAAGGACCTCCCGACCGTGCTGCAGGACGACACGCTCGACGTCGTCCTCGACAAGTTCAGCGCGAACGACGTCCAGAGTCTCGCCGTGATCTCCAGCACCAGGCAGGTCCTGGGACTGATCACGAGAACCCGGTTGATGCGTGAGTACCAGCGGGAACTGGACAAGGACTGATGAACGGATCACCCCCGAGACCTGAACGATTCTCGAAGGCGCACCGACTTCGCCATGACCGGGAGTTCCAGCACGTCTACGAGATCAGGCATCGTCGCGAGTCCGGTCCGTTGCTGGTCTACGCTGCATCCAACACGCTGACACATCCACGGCTGGGTCTGTCGGTGAGCAGGAAGGTCGGCGGAGCGGTCACGCGCAACAGGGTCAAGCGAAGACTCCGGGAATCGTTCCGGAAGCTGAAGGTCCGCCTGGACCGGCCCTTCGACTACGTGATCGTCGTCCGCCCCCACAAGCCGATCACCCAGGAGGCGTACCAGACCCATCTGGAGACGGCGATGCAGAAACTCGCTGATTCATGGACGCCCCGGAAGAGCGGCAGGCCATGACACTTCCGGCCAGGTGCCTGGTCCTGCTGGTGCGTCTCTACCAGCGCACGTTCGCGCACTGGGTCGGTGGCCGCTGCCGGTTCAACCCGAGTTGTTCCGAATACGGGGTGCAGGCCCTCGAACGGCACGGTGCGATTCGCGGGAGCTGGCTCACCCTGAGACGGATCAGCCGCTGCCATCCCCTTGGAGGCTCGGGCGAGGATCCGGTGCCCTGAGGGCGCAGATGGCGGAAAGGGCTCCCTGAAGCCCAAAAACAGGGCCTGATCTTCAATTCCGTTGTTTTATCCTCCGGAATGCGATGTAGATTGAAGCTGACGGGGACCCCACTTCCTACCTATTCCGGACCAAAGACAATGAAATACATGCTCCCGCTGATGCTGTCGTATTCGGTCGCTTCCGCACTGTTCGCGCTGTCGCCGGGCGACACCGACTGTTCCAATTCGACAGGTCCCGACGTGATCGTCGGGGATCTGTACGACGTGAACGACTACGGAAGCGTCGGTGACATCGCCGCCTTCTCGATCGGCACCTACTCCTGCAACATCGGGGACGAGACCCTTTCCTGGATCTCGGGAAACAACCAGCACCCGACGATCGCGCAGGCGCTCTACAGCATCAAGAACGGACGCATCGAACAGCTCGGCCAGAGCTGGCTGAAGCACGGCTTCTTCGCGCTCCAGTACGACCTCTGCTGCCCCTCCTGCAATGGCGCCAGCAGCAGCGAGCTCGGAGTCGGCTGCAGCGACCCCTACAGCGCGGGTCTCAACGGCTCGCAGTCGGGCCTTGGACCCAAGTTCGAGGTCAATCCGTACACGGGTGAGTTCCCATTCCCGGCGACGGACCTGAACGACACCGGCAACTCGATCTACAAGCGGCTCCAGGCCAGGCATTCCGAGCTCGCCGAAGGCGGTCAGTTCGTGATCGAGGGCCACTACATCGCGGCCGATGACGCCGCGGCAGGCAACCTCTACAACAACGCCTCATGGCGCCCCGTCAACATCAGCGGAGGCGGCAGCAACTGGAGCATGTCCCTCTCCGGACAGACCCAACGCGAGGATCCGGCGATCCGCGCCTGGCAGTACTACGACTCCTCGGTCGAACTCACCGACCACTACCTCCAGGAGGACGGGCTGGTCATCGTGGGGCTCAAGACCACGAACAACGGCAACGGCACCTGGCACTACGAGTACGCGATCCAGAACCACTGCAGCGAGCGCGCGATCCGAACCTTCGTGGTCCCGATCACCCCAGGGGCGACGGTCACCAACATCGACTTCCATGACGTCGAGTACCACAGCGGCGAGCCGTTCGACGGCACCGACTGGTCCGCGACGGTCAGCAGCGACTCGATCCAGTGGGCGACCCAGACCTACCAGACCAACCCGAACGCAAACGCGCTCCGCTGGGGCACGCTCTACAACTTCAGCTTCACCTGCACCGCCTCCCCCGCTTCCGGTTCCGGCCTGATCGGTCTGTTCAAGCCGGGGAACGGACCGGATGTCGAGTCCGTCAGCATGACGACCCCGGGCGGCGGCAACGGCTACATCGACTGCAACGGCAACGGCATCGCGGACGCCGACGACATCAGCGATGGGACCAGCGCGGACTGCAACGGAAACTCCGTTCCCGATGAATGCGAATCCGACGGCGATGCGCCACTCCAGCTCGTGGAGGTCACGTCCGGACTGGTCACGCCCGCACACCTCACGTCACCTCCCGGTGACGTCTCGAACCTCTACGCCACCCAGCTCAACGGCATCATCAAGGTCATCGATGCCGGATCCGGCAATCACTCGACGTTCCTCGACATCAGCTCGAAGGTCACGAACAGCGGAGAACAAGGCCTCTTCTCGATGGTGTTCGACCCCGGCTACGGCACGAGCAACAGCTACTTCTACGTGTCCTACACCGACAATTCGGATGATTCGGTCATCGCCCGATACACCGCTTCGAGCCCGAGCTACGCCAATCCGAACACGGAAGTGATCATGCTGGGTGTCCCGCAGGACTTCCGCAACCACAACGGGGGCGGGCTGGCGTTCGGACCGGATGGCATGCTCTACGCGAGCTTCGGGGACGGCGGCAGTGCCGGCGACCCGAACAACCGAGCCCAGGACCGTCAGTCGCTCCTGGGCAAGATCGTCCGACTCGATCCCGACAACGGCCCCGATTTCATCCCCGATGACAATCCGTTCGTCGGTGACTCCTCGACCCGGGACGAGATCTGGGCGATCGGACTGCGCAATCCGTGGCGAATCAACTTCGATCGACTGACCGGCGACCTCTGGATCGGTGACGTCGGTCAGAACGCGTTCGAGGAGATCGACTTCCAGCCGGCCTCCTCGAACGGCGGGGAGAACTATGGTTGGCGCTGCTACGAAGGCGACTCCACATACAACACCTCCGGTTGCGGAGGGGCTTCCAACTACGATTTTCCGATCTACACCTACCCGCTCACCTCAAGCACCTGCTCGGTCATCGGAGGCTACGTCTACCGTGGTTGCGCGATCTCGGGCCTGGAAGGCAGCTACTTCTTCGCCGACTACTGTGCAGGATGGATCAAGTCCCTCAAGTACGACGGAACCAGCGTGACGGAAGTCGTCGACAGGTCCGATGATCTCCAGTGGGACTCGGGGATGGGCGCGGTGCTCTCCTTCGGCGAGGATGCCGACGGGGAGCTGTACGTGCTCTCGAGCAGTGGTTCGATCTACCGGATCGAGGCGGAGTACGACGGACCCGTCTGCGGCAACGGCATCGTGGAATCCGGCGAGGACTGCGACGACGGCAACGACGAGTCCGGTGACGGCTGCTACCAGTGCACGCTGGAAAGCGGAGCGGACCTCTGCGAGAACGCCTATGAAGCGGTGGTTGGAGACAACTACTTCGACACCAGGGGCGCGGGTGCCGAGTACCCCAACGTCTCGGACAGCCTGTGCAGCGGGACCTACCTGGCCTGGGACAACAGCCCCGACGTCTGGTTCAAGTTCTCACCTGGCTTCGATGGATCCATCACATTGTCCACCTGCGACTCGAATTCCTATGACACGTCGATGGCGCTCTACATGGGTGACTCATGTGGCAACTGGGACTACGTCGCCTGCAATGGAGATGCCTCGGGACAGTCCGGATGCCAGAGCTACTACTCACGCATCGCCAACTTCTCGGTGATCGCAGGCGAGACGTACTGGATCAGACTCGGCGGCTACCAGGCCGCGACCGGCATCGGCACCCTCGCACTCTCCTACTCTCCGCGTGGAACCGACTGCAACAAGAACGGTCTTGACGACGGCCTCGACATCGCAAACGGAACCAGCACCGACTGCAACAACAACGATGTCCCCGATGAATGCGACATCGCCTCCGGGGTCAGCGAGGACTGCGACGGCGGACCGGTCGGGGACCGGAGCGTGGGCGATTCCATGCTGAACTCCTTCTGCGCCGGTTGCCATGGCTCCACCGGGAGCGGCGGCTCCGGACTGCCGGGACCGAGCCTCCGGAACAAGACCCGGATCGAACTCGCGGCCAAGCTGTATTCCCCCACCGACCACCCGGGCGGTGCCTTCAATGAATTCACCCAGGTCGACCTCGCCAACCTCGAGGCGTTCCTGGGCGATGCGGGTTCCTACGGCCGACCGGATGGATTCCCGGATGAGTGTGTGAAGCTTCCCGACTGTGATGACGACGGGACATCCGACGGCTGCGAGCTCGATGCCGGGACCCAGGTCGACCTCGACTGGAATGGAGTCCCCGACGACTGCGAGGAGACCCCGTGTCCCGGTGACACCAATGGTGACGGTGTCATCGACGGCTCCGATCTCGCCGGTGTCCTCGGCTTCTGGGGCACCTCGAATGCGGTCCATGACATCAACGGCGACGGGCTCGTTGACGGGACCGACCTGGCGACCGTCCTCGGCGGATGGGGCAACTGCCCCTGAGGCTCCATCGAATCCGATTGCCTGACAAGCCACAGGGCCCGTCTCCGGACGGGCCCTGTCCATTTCATGTTCGCTGCCCTGCCGTGGCTCAGCCTGCAACCACCGGGTTGCTCAGGGTACCGACGGATTCGATCGTGATCTCCACCACGTCTCCATCACGGAGAAAACGCCTGGGATCCCGGGCCGCCCCGACCCCGGCCGGCGTACCGGTCAGGATGACGGTACCGGCAAGGAGCGTCATGCCCCGTGAGAGCTCGGACACCAGGGTCGCGACCGGGAAGATCATGTCGGCCGTCGATGAGTCCTGCATCAACTCGCCACTCACCTTCGTCGTGAGGTGAAGGGCCTGCGGATCGGGAACCTCGCTTGCCGGCACCATGGGCGACATGGGACAGAAGGTGTCGAAGCTCTTGCCGCGACAGTACTGTCCACCTGAGCCGCTGGTCTGCCACCAGCGCGCACTGACGTCGTTCGCGACGGCATACCCTGCCACGTGGCCGAGCGCCTGCTCGTGTGGCACGTCACGGGCATCCTCTCCGAGGATCACCGCCAGTTCACCTTCGAAGTCGACCTGGGGGCCATTGTGTTCGCAGATCTCGGGGATCACGATCGCCTCGCCCCCTCCGATGAGGGACGCCGGATTCTTGTAGAAGACGATCGGATGGTCCTCGGTCTGGTTCCCGAGTTCGGAGGCGTGGGCCGCGTAGTTCCGACCGATGCAGAGAATGGCTGGGGGACGGGTGGTCACGGTCGCTTTCCGATCTTGATCCGAGGCGGACTGAATCGAGGTCGAGGGCTACTGGCGTTCGCCCTCGGCGCGATCCTCGCGATCCTTGCGCAGCTGGAGATCCCGTTCCGCCTGAAGGACCCGGAACTCCTCCATTCCCGGAGGTTCGGGATAGATCGAGGGGAACTCAAGGGTCTCGGACAGCGGGGAATTGGTGAACTCCGTCTCGAGGATCGGCTTCGCGATGTCGTAGACCAGACGTCTCTGCTCGACGGGAGCCCGATTGAAGATCGTGAGCCGATCGACGAGCGAAAGGGTCGGGTCGGAAAGGACCGACACGAAGACATCCTGGACACTCTTGCTGATGTTCGAGACGAGATCCGTCATCCGAGCCTCGCCGAACTTGTTCACGTAGTCGTGGTCCTCGCTCTCCTTGAAGTAGCGCGTGAGGTCCTTCGCGAACGTCAATGCGTTCTCCAGGAGCTTGGGGCGATTGAGGAGGATGCCCTCTCGATAGCCACGACGCAAGGCTGCCTGAACATCCCCATAGGCGAGCCACGGCCGGTCAAGGTAGTTCCCGTAGGTCGACTCCTGCACGAAGAGATCGAGAGGGCGATCGTAGGTGAGGTTGGGGATGACACCACCGGATCCATAGAGTGCGTCGAGCCGTTCGAGCAGATCCTGAGCCTGCTGGATCTCCCCGGACCTGTAGAGCATGCCGACGGCCCAGGTCATGAAGTTCTCATGGAACGTCGTGAAGGTGTCGCTGCCCGCTCCACGCGTCTCATAGTGCTTGTCGTAGAGCTCCATGAAGTAGTCGTCGAGAACCTTGATCCAGCGGTCATCGGACAAGCGTCCGGGGTTGTCGTTGCTGAATGGATCAACGCTCATCATCCCGCTTCGTGCGAGGAACTGCATCGCCTGGATGAAGATGCGGTCGTTGTTGATGATCGAGTAGATGCCGTCCTCGTTGTTCGAGCGGTCTTCCGCGAACTCACGGCCCCGTGCCGCCCAGTACAGGGCATGGGCCTGGGGGTGGCGCCAGTCTATCGGGCCGGTCTCCTCGGTCAGCTCGTACATGAACTGCGGGTCCATGTTGAAATCATCGAGAAGAACGCGCTTGCGAAGGAAGGCGACCAGCTTCCGGATGGGCTCGGCGTTGTCCACGTTGCCCATGATGCGATCGAAGGTCCCGTAGATCGGGTCGTACATCTGGAACCGCTCGACCATCCCGAGGGTGAGCGCATACATCGAAGACTTCGAGGCGAGCCAACGGCCGTAGTTCATGAGGAAATTGCTGTTGATGCCGAAGTGATTCGCCTTCTCGAACCCCCCCAGGGAATCGGTGAGCTCCTGGACGAGCTCGGTGACCCGCGGATCCTCGGCCTCGAGCTCCGCGAGCGTGTCGGGAGCATCGGCGATCTCCTTCAACCACGCCTTGCGCGCCTCGTACTCGAAAGGCGGGGCGCCGAGCAGGAGATGCCATTCCTTCGCGAGTTCTCGCTTGTAGTGCAGGTGCGCATCATCGGAGACACCGTCGACCTTGTGGGAGAACCAGAACGCGAGCTCCTTGTGCAAGGTCATGTCGTTCGGGTTGTGACGGAGTCCGCTGTTGCGAACCAGGTTGATGCCGGAGTTCACCCAGTTCCATCGCTCTTCGGGGGTGTCGGTCATCACCGAGATGTTGTAGGCCATGTTGTGACCGTGGAACGACCAAACCTGCCCGAAGCGAGGCTGCAGCTTCGTGATGAGGTCGGCATCCGACATCACCTCGTAGAAGAGCCCCTTCTCCTTCATCATGTTGACCTTGATCCAGAGGTAGTCGACGATCAGGCCTCGAAGCGCGCCGATCGCGGTACCGAGGGCGACGATCGGAGGCGCGCCCTCCACGGAGACGTTGGTATAGCGAAGCTTGGCATCATCGGCCTTGTCGATGATCGGCTGCAGAAGGCTGCCGGCAACGGCGACGGAGCCGATGAGTCCGGTCAGGGCACCAAGTTGTACGAACCTGTCACGCATTCAAGAAATCCATACGCGCCGCATGGCGCAGTCGTTCAGTCGTTTCAGCCCTGACCGCTGTAGATGGCGAGTTCCTTCTTCCTGAAGGCCAGGAAGCCGAAAAAGAGGGTGATTCCGGCCCAGACCAACAGCAGCCAGAAGATCTCGAGCCCGACCTCGCTCCATGGGATCAGACGGCCCTCGACGAGCAGCTGGGAGGGGTTGACCTGCCCGAACCGGTTCAGGATCGTGTGCGCCCCGTGAGCGATCAGGGCGATCAGGAGCTCGAGGTAGTTGGTCGGGCTGTACTGATCGAGTGAAAGGCCCAGGAAGGGAGCGATCGACCCACCGATGAAGATCGCGAATGAGAGCAGACTGGCCACCGGGAACGAAAGGAAGGCGCCGGTCACGACCGCGAGCACTCCGAGGAAGGCGAGCTTGCAAAGATCGATCAGCATCGCCCGAAGGAAGTTCATCTCGAAATCGGAGACCTTGTAGAGAACCTCGAAGTCATCGAGGTCCCAGTTCAGGGTCCACTGTCCAGCAGTGAACATCTCGGTCTCCGGGTCGTAGCTCGAGTTCACGACCTGGATCTCGAGGGTCCCGTCTTCGTTGATCATATCCGCCGGAATGCGGATGAAGGATCCGACCGTCGGGACGTACTGCATGGGGAGCCAGTCGCCGGTCTTCGGGAATGCGAAGATCACCGGGTGGACCTCGTGAGTGTCCGAGGCGCCGCAGTTGAAGAGGAACCTCAACCGGGATTCGACGCCTTCATCACGACTCTTGTCCAGACCGGTGAAGGTCAGGGTCTTCGAGGCACCAGGAGCGACCTTGCGCTGTTCCATCGTGTACTCGGCGGAGAACTCACGAGCGAGTTTCGCGCGAATCTCGAGTTCGGATCTCCGCCCGCTTTCAATCGCCTCGCGATATTCGGCGGAGTCGTCGATCCTCTTGTCAACCAGATCTCGGAGCTGGGCGGGCTTGATGTAGTCGTACTTCGGAAGGGCTCCGGCTCGAGCGGTGAGCACCTCGTTGCGGACCGACAGTTCGTCGAGCGCGTCCTGGGCAGGACGGGTCTTCATGTACTCGACGGAGATGAAGATCGCGATCGAAGCGGTCAGAAGGCCGACGACGTTGATCCCGACGATTCCGAGCCACTTCCCCATCAGGTAGGAGAGCCGGGAGACGGGCTTGGTCATGACCTGCCAGATCTGCCGATCCCTGATCTCGAAGGCGACCGTTGCACATCCAAGAAGAAGGGTCATGCAGGCAAGAAGGACATAGGTGATCGTGAAACTGCGACTGAGATAGGCCTGAAGCTGGTAGCGGAGTGGTTCATCGGGATCGATCCAGAGCGGAACCATCGGGAGCAGGACCACCAGGATCACGATGAATCCGGCGGAGAGACGCAGCCGCACCGCCTCCCGGACCACGCCGTGGGCGACGGCGAAGAGAGGTGATGGATAGCTCAGGACCAGAAGTGCGAGACGGGTGAAGAGGGCGAAGGTGATGCCAAGGAAGGCAATTCCACAGATCGCAATGATCAGACCGAGATTCGGAGGTGAATCGAAACGGCCGTAGATCGCGGAACCGATCCAGAAGGGAACCGTCAGGAAGAAGGTGATGAGTGCGGTGAGGAGGAACGACCAGGTCATCTCGTTCCAGACCAGGGCGAGGAGGAGCAGGAGGCCGAGGACCCAGAGGGCGACCGTCAGGCCGGGCTGTTCCAGCATGAACGCGGGAATCCAGCCCGGCATTTCCGAGGCGACAAGGAAGATCGCGGCCTCCGCAGCAGAGATCAACTGGCCTTCGTCATTGAAGAACTGCTCGGAGATCCCCGAAAGGCGATCGTCCTTGAAGACACGATCACCGATCGTCACCGATCCCTGTTCCGCGAACTCCACCGCTGCCGCATCGCCATCCGCGAGACTCGCCATGGCGAGCGTATCGATGATCTCCCGCTCGAGTCCCTGAACGCGGTAGGCCTCCATCGATGCAGGGAGGAAGTACCCGGTGACGAGCAGGGCGAAGAGCACGGATGCCACGATCTTGAAGCCCGAAGTGCGCTGTCTCCGCTGCATGGATGCATGCAGCGCTCGCAGGAACCCCATCAGTCAGCCGATCCCTTCTCGTCTTCGGGTTCCTCACCGAGAAGGTCACTGATCATCCCGGCATCGACGTCCTGGTCGACTTCGGGCATCGTCGTGGATGCGGCCGCGGGCGTTTCGGTCTCCTCCTCGGGGGAGAGGAGTTCGTCGAGAACGGCATCCGCACCGCCTTGGTCCCCGTCATCGCTGGTGCCTTCGGCGGACGAGACCCGCTCGACGGCTGCGAGCGGCTCCTCGGGCCGGTCGGAACTCAGGGCATCGATCAGTGCATCACCACCGCTCTGTTCGTCCTGAAGGAAGGAAGCGGTCGGCCCGGATTCGGCAGCACCGGAGGTCGCGGCCTGTTCCGCGCGTGCGTTCTCCACGATGCCCATGAAGTAGTCCTCGAGGCGCTGACGCGGACTCTCCACGGTCTCGATGTGGACGCCAGCGACCTTCTCGAGCGTCGACTCCACGGCGTTGATCGCATCGTCGCCGATCTTCGGGATCCGGATCACGGTGTGCTCGGAATCCGCGAGAAGTTCATTCGAGGTGCCTTCGGCGTGGATGCGACCGCCGTAGAGGATCACCATGCGATCGCAGACGTCCTCGACATCGGCAAGGAGGTGGGAGCTGAGCAGGATCGTGGTTCCCTTGCGTCCCAGCTGCTCGACGAGCTCCTTGACCTGCCGGGTGCCCAGAGGGTCGAGACCGGAGGTGGGTTCATCGAGGATGAGGAGATCCGGATCGTTGATCAGGGCCTGTGCGATTCCGATTCGGCGGGCCATGCCCTTGGAGAACTCCCCCACCTTGCGATGCGCGACCTGTCCGAGGCCGACCATGTCGAGCAGTTCGTCGACACGACGCTTTCGGATCCGGTGATCGAGGCCGAAGAGCTTGCCGTAGTAGTCGAGCGTCTCCCGTGCGTCGAGGAAACGATACATGTACGTTTCCTCGGGCAGGTAGCCGATGCGCTTCTTGATCGAGACGTGGGACGGGTCCTTGCCGAAGACGACGAGGCGACCACGCGTCTTCTTGAGCAGACCGAGGATCAGCTTGATCGTCGTGCTCTTCCCCGATCCGTTGGGACCGAGGAGACCGAAGATCTCGCCCTGGCGAACCTCGAGGTCGATACCGTCGACGGCACGGGCCTTGGCACGAAACCAGAAATCACTGAAGACCTTGGTGAGCCCCACGGCCTCGATGATGTTGTTGTCACTTCCAGAAACCATCTGACCGTCACTCCGTCTCAGTTACCGTCGTTCTCACGACCAAAGCCACCGGATGCATCGCGTTCCAGGCGTCGACCCGAGCCTTCGAGGACCATCTGACCACGCCCCCACTGGAATCCGCGGATCATCTCACCTTCGAGCGCCTCACGAGCCGCCTTCTTGCGTGCAAGCTCGGCATCACGTCGCATCTGCATCACGTCCTCGGAACTCTGGATCGCCAGATCGAGGTGGGACAGGGTCAAAGGCACCGAGAAGACCTCGAGCTGGTCGTTGTCGAACACATCTCGATAGGCCTCGAGCCAGATTCGACGCGAGAACTCCCTGGGGTTCTCGCGATAGGTCGGGGCAAGTGTCTCGAGCCTGCGAAGTTCCCCGGCAAGCCGGGTCTCGAGGGCGGATTGATAGGCCTGGGCCTGATCGATGATGCGAGCCGAATCCCCGGCCACATCGTCACGTTCGAACCGTTCACCGATGGTGAGCAGAATGGCATCCGCTTCGGCCTCGTCGCCCGAAGTGAGGGCGGAGGAGTACTTGTCGATGAGAGCGATGAGGTCGGGGTAGGCCTTCTCACCGGCGACCTTCGTGAACTCCTTGGCCACTTCCTGTCGGGCGCTCTCGATGAGCTCCTTCGCCTCCTCACGAGCGACCTGGACCTCCCGGAGCTTGGCCCTGATCGCAAGGGGTGCGGTCCGCCGTTCGAGTCCGACGGAAAGAAGTTCGATTCCTGAATCAAGTGCATCGAGGGTCTGCTGAGCACGCTGCTTGACGCGATCCGCAGGCTCCTCGCGAAGATCGATGAACTCATTGAGGGTGTACCTGGCACCCTCGAGCACGACGCCTCGCTTGAGAGCGTTCTCGACGAGTTCGTCCGCCCGCTCCGGTGAGAGTTCGCGGAGGAAGCTCGCTGCGTTCTCGATCGCATACGACGCACGAATCTCGCAGTGGGCGAGATCACCTTCCGCGGTGATCAGGTAGCCGTCGAACTGGGGACGAAGCTGTTCGTTCTCGGAGCGCACTTCGTCGATGTCGGCACGACTGGGATTGGGGGTCTTGCCGGCGTTCTTCTCCATCGGCCAGAACGCCTCGAGGATCTCGACCTCGCGGATCTGCGGGACGATGACGACCTCCCCCACCGGATACGGCCAGAAGGGATGGAGTCCGGGGCCGACCTGCTGGTCGCCCGGATCCCCGACGATCGAACCGAAGCGGGTCTGAACGCCGAGGTCACCCTCCTCGATGGTCTGGAAACCGGAGAAGAGGAAGACCGCGAGCAGTGCGAGCATGCCGAACTGCAGGATGCGGAAGCTCAGCCGAAGAGCATCGGCGAAGCTCTGGTTTGCAGGGTCCATCGCCTCGCGCAAGGCGGCTTCGGAGCCGGCCTCGGCAGCGACCACGAACTCCGCGGAGGCGGCACGGCGAGGCGCTTCGATCTCCATGGACTCCTCGGCGACGAGGTCATCGTTCTGGAGATCGTCGATCGGCTTGTCAGGGTGTTCCTGCTCGCTCATCAGGAGCCGCCCCCAGCCTCGGAAGCATCGGTCTCCGGTTCACCGTATCCAGCGACGGGCATGGGCATGCCGTCCTCGTTGGTCGGTGCATCCAGGTCGAGCATGTGGAACGGCGCCCTGGTGGTGTCCGTGACGAAGGTGGTGTTCCCGGTGAGACTCGCCCGGAGCGTGTCGCGCCAGGCAAGGAGGATCGCGAGCTGCGCCTCCTTCTGCATCTCCTGATAGAAGCGGTCCGCCTGCTCGTTGCCTTCTGATTCGATGCGAGCCGCCCACTGGGAGGCGAAGTTCCGGATGGTGTCCGCCTGGGTTCGGGCCTGGCTCTCGAGATTCTCCGCCTCGGAGGAGCCACGGACCCGCTCCGCCTGGGCGAGGGAGGACTGCACGCTCGCCATGCGTCGGAGGACGGAGACGCTCGTCGACTCGGGAAGCACGATGCGACTGATGCCGACCGTGACCGGCTCGATCCCGTTCTTCACGGTGCTGCGAAGGTCGCTGAGGATCGAGTCCTCGACGTCCTTGATGTTGCTGTCCTTGCCGATCAGTTCGGAGAAGCTCACGCCACCCATGAGGCGGAGTGCGCCCTGGAGCTGCTGTTCGAGGTCGGATGAGGCTCGATCGATCGACTCGTAGCTGTTGAAGAACTCGAGGACCGGGCTTTCCGCGGCGTCGGAGGACGTGACGTCATCGATCTGCCAGAGCATGAACGCCTTGACGAGGACCTGCTGGCCGTCCTTGGTGAGGACCGTCTCCAGCGGGGAGTCGATGAGTTGCTTCCGGGTGTCCAGCTTCGTGATCTGGTCGATGAAGAAGGGCGCCTTGAAGTGAAGCCCCGGCTTACGTACGACCTCGACCGGCTTCCCGAACCGCGTCTTGATCGCGACTTCGTGGAAGTTGACGGAGTAGGTCGTGTTGAAACCGACCAGGATGAGGACGATCAGAAGTCCGATGAATATGGCGAGTGACTTGTTCATCGATCGAATTTCCCGTTACGAACGTGGGACTGACTCATGAGCCGTCCCCCTTGCGCTGGATGTTTTCCTCGAGATTGAACCCGACATCGGGCTCACGCATCTGGATGTTCACGTCGACCCGGTCCGTGGATGGACCGAGGATGTACTTCATGCGCACGTTGCTGAGCGTCGTTGCGAGGACGTCCATGATCATGCGCTGTCGATAGAGTTCGGGAGCGGCATGGAACGCCGCGGACTGGCCGAGGACCTCCGATGCCGTCTCCTGGGCCTCGGTGATGATCTCCCATCGCCTCGCCCGTGCCTTGCTGATCAGGCTTGCCGCCTGGGCTCGGCCATCGAGCAGGATCTTCTCGACCCGTGCGCGGAGCTCCCGGACTTCGGGGGCATCCTCGCCCTTCTCCCGCTCGAGGCTCCGAAGTTCCTCGATCATCTCGACCGCCTGTTCGGCTCGTTGCACGCTGCCCACGAGGGCACCCATGGTGACCGCGACCGATCGGCGTGCCTCCTCGATGATCTTGCGCGCGTTCTCCTTCTCGATCGACATGTCCTCGTAGCTCTCCGCCGATCCCCCGGCGGGCCGAAGCCATGGAATCACGAGAGAGACGACCTCGACGCCGGTCTCACGTGCGTCGAACTCCTCCTGGACCTTCGTCTGGAGGTTGGTCAGCAGGGAACGTCCGGCCGGAGAAAGGACCTCGTCGAGCGACTGCCGAGCGAGGAACTGGCTCACGACACGCAACGCGATCGACTGCAGGGCCTCCTCGCGCATGTCGAGTCGGGACCGAGTGCGCTTGCTCGCGCTCGAAAAGTCCAGGAACTCGATGAGCTTCCCGGTCTTGACCCGCCAGCGGAGGATGATGTCCGCGTCGATGAGGGCGAACCTGGACCCCAGCGAAGCTGAAGAGTCCTCTTCGGTGATACCCCCGCTCGATGAGATGAACTGGGTGTTGGAGAGCTCCATGCCCTCGACCGCACGACGCACCATCTCCGACATCCGCGGAGCGGCGACCAGGTAGGAGCGTCGATCGCCGAGACTCGATTCCCTGGACCAGAGGTTGATCTCCGGGTAGTTGGTGTCGATGACCCCCAGAGGAAGATCACGAAGCAGACCGACGTCGTAGGTCTCGACGGTCTCGATCGGCCAGGGCAGCTTGAACACGACCTCACCCTGGCGGACACCACCGACGACCTCGCCGAACCTCAGGCGGACCGCCTGCTGGTTCGGCTCGACCACCACGATGGTGGAGAGCAGGAGCAACGCGAAGACCGCGAAGACCACGAGCCAGGTGATGCTGCGGAGCAGGAGCTGGTAGCCCCAGGAGCTGGTGATGTCGAAGCCGAACTGGTAGTTGACTGCCTCGTTGATGCTCCGGACGATCGAGTCGGGGGCTGCGAGCAGGCTCATCACCCTCGAATCGAAGGCCGGACGGGGCAGTTCCCCGGAACGACGGGGTCGATAGAGGTTCAGGATGAAGTTCAGGAGGATCTCGGCGGCGACTGCGAGCATGAAGACCAGGATGCCCTGAGCGACGATGCGCATCGCACCCGACTTCTCGAAGAGCGTGAAGACGATCCCGACGGCGATCGCGAGACAGACCAGCGCGTTGCCGACCATGTACCCGGCGCCACCGCGCAGGTTCTGCCATTCCGGCTGCTTGGACATCCCCGCGACGAAGCGGCTGAGGATGAATGCGACCACGGAGAAACCGAGGCAGATCGCGATCTGCCAACCCGCGGACGTGCCGACCCTGAAGTCGTACTGGATGTTCGCGATGTTCTCGGGATCCTCGAGCCTGGCGAACCAGAGGAAGGTCATGATCGAGAAGACCACAAGCAGCGTTGCTGCAAGCAGGCTCGCGATCGGGAGCATCCACTTGTACATCTGGCGGAGGCGGCGAGCGGCGAGGCCCGTCTCCTCCCGACTGACGTCGAAGATCGAGGCATCGGGACGTGCGTCTCGAAGCTCGCTCTCCTCGAGGGTCTCGAGACGTTCCAGACGATGCTGGTGGAAGACCACGATGAGGGACAGCCAGACGATCACCCCGGTCAGGACGTAGAGGGCGCTGATCGCCATCGTGCTGTCCCGACCGATGATCCCGTACAGGAGCAGGGTCAGGCCGATGGCCAGCTGGAAGAGGAGGCCAAAGCCAGCAACCCTGGTTGCCTGCTGATATGCGAAATGATCGACTCTCATGCGCTTGATGCCATCCCTGAGAAGTGTGGAGGTGGAATGGTGAATCCTCGAATGCTACCCGGAGACCGGCCGAAGGGCTTCGTGGCCGAGTGGAATTGATGCCGGGCCGGCACGCCTCCCAGGGGCCTGACTCGGGCTCGACCAGCGAGGAGCAGGCATCAAACGGGATACGGACGGGAATCCGGACAGGTTCGACGTCCACATACTTTAATCCAACCAGCCTAAGATGGGGCGAGGGTGGGCCACCTCCCCCCCCTGCGCCCTCCTGAGGGCGGATCGCAGTCCCCAGACGAGACCAGAGACACCATGTCGCTCCTCGAGCAATTCCTCGCCATCGCCCGCAACACGTTTCTCGAGAGCATCCGACAGCCGGTGGTCTTCGTGATCGCGCTGGCCGGCACCCTCTTCATCGCCCTGAGCAACCCCTTCGCGACGTTCACGCTCGAGAACGACCAGAGGATGTTCATCGACATCGGTCTCTCCAGCGTCTTCCTCGCAGGCGTGATCGGCTCGGCGTTCGTCGCGACCAACGTCCTCACCAGAGAGATCGAGAACCGGACGGTCCTGACCGTGGTCTCGAAACCGGTGCCCCGACCGATCTTCATCCTCGGCAAGTACCTCGGCGTGTCGATCTGTCTCCTGGTCCTGATGAGCTACCTGGTCCTCACCTTCATGATCGTGGAGGTCCACGGCTCACTCGAGACCGCGGCAAGCAAGTACCACATGCCGGTGCTGGTCTTCGGCGCCGCCGGAGCACTCATCGGCGTCGGCGCTGGAATCTGGTGCAATTACTTCTACAACTGGGCGTTCGGCGCGACGACGCTGATGCTCATGGTCCCGATCGCGGGGTTGGTCTATCTCCTGGTCCTGATCTTCGAACGCGAGTGGGCGACGCAGTCGATCGCCACCGACTTCAACCCGCAGCTCTGGATCGCCTCCGGGATGCTGTTCATGGCCGTCCTGATCCTGACCGCGATCGCGATCGCTGCATCAACGAGACTGAACCAGCTGCTCACGCTGCTGGTGACCTGCGGCTTCTTCATGCTCGGGCTCCTCTCCGACTGGCTCTTCGGTCGCCCACTGGCGAACCTGACCGGCGGCAGGGCGAACCAGACCGAACTGATCGACAACGGCACCGAGGCCGTCACCTCGACGGCACCGGTCGCCCTGGAAGGCGCCACCCTCATCGAATACTGGGCGCTCTGGCTCGCACATACCGTCGTGCCGAACTTCCAGGTCTTCTGGCTCGCCGACGCGGTCAACCAGGGCCACCCGATCCCGGGACAGTACGTGGGCGTCACCCTCGCCTACGGCGTGCTCCTCATCGTTGCAGCCCTCTGCGTGGCCGTGATCCTCTTCCAGAAGCGCGAGGTCGGCTGAGCACCCGACAAACGGGTCAGCTCCAGTCCCGGACCTCCTCGCGAACCTTCCTGCCACTGAGCGTGAGCCCCGCGATCACCGGATAGATCGCCAGGATGCCGCCGAAGGCGAGCGTCCAGGTGATCATCGTCTGCCGGGTCGCGCCCTGACCGGGGATGTTCGCCTGGATCTGGTCCTCCGGGACGTCGTTGTTCCGCATCAGTTCGACCACTGCATCCTGGACACGCTCCTGATACTTCAGGTTGAGGTCGAGGGTCATGAAGGCGAAGGCCATGCCGAGAAGGAGCAGTCCCAGCCTCGTGACGACCCAGAGGCTGATGAGCTTCGGCCCCTTGCTTCGACGCTTGATCGTGAGAATGCCACCAATGAGCAGGATGAACCCGAGGATGAGACCGGCCAGGGCCAGCGTCGCCTGCCCGACGAGCAGAAGCGGCGGGACCGGAACCGGCTCCATGCCGGCAAGCGAGGCCTGCAACCAGGGACCGAGGAAGACCCCCACGAGCGTGATCAGCATGAAGAGGATGCCGAAGGAGGCATAGAGGATCGAGATCGTTCCGAGGGCGATCGGCCAGCGGGACTCGGGCACGAACTCGGTGAACTCCTCGTCTTCGCTGGTCATCGGTGCACTGGAAGATTCGTTCATTGGTGGCGTCCTGATCAGCAGGTGGTTCGGAGTGCTTCAACCGCGCGTCGCGAGTTCGCGTGCGAGCTCGACGGCGGTCTTCCTGTCGACGACCCGGCCCTCGAGCTGGGCATCGTACACCGCATCCAGTATCGACTTGAAGTCCGGACCGGGCTTGAGTCCGATGGTGATCAGGTCATTGCCGTCAAGCATCGGATCGGGTGCCAACCCGGTGGCACGGAGTGGTTCAAGGTCTTCGACGACCCGGTCATGAAGGCCCGAATCCCTCGCTCCAAGCAGTTCGAGTGCGACGGGGAAGACATCAAGGGCGGCGAGCCGCTTCCGGGCTGCAACGCCGAATGAGATCCAATCCTCGCGAAGCGCCTGTTCGGTGGAGAGGACCCCCTCGAGGGTCCGGTGCTCCTGGTTCGAGAGCAGCAGCGCGTCACGGATCGCCTCGACATGATCGTTCGCCTCCGAGCCGTGCCGATCGATCAACCACGCCGCGACACCATCGATGGGTGGCCGTTCCCGCTCGCCCAAAACCGCCAACACCGGATGAGCCGCGGAATCAAGCGAGCTCTCGAGCAGGACGGGCGCATCGAGACCGAACGACTCGAGCAGCGCCGCCGCCCGGCCCCGGGACGGATGCGCAAGCATGCGGCGGATCTCCCCGCCGATCCGTTCCCGGCTGACGCCATCGAGGTCACCGACGGAGTCTCGAATGGCCTCCGCGGTCGCCGCCTCGATCTCGAACGAGAATCGTGCCGCGAACCGCACCGCACGAAGCGCGCGAAGGTGATCCTCGGCCATCCGTGAGGGTGCGTCACCGACGGCACGCAGGATCCCGTTGTCGAGGTCCTCCCTGCCGTTGAAGTGATCGACCAGTTCCCCGGTCGAGGGATCCTCGAAGATCGCGTTCACCGTGAAGTCGCGCCGGGCGGCATCGGAACGGGCATCGGAAAAGGTGACCGACACCGGATGTCGACCATCCTGGTAGGGACCATCGCTTCGAAACGTGGCGACCTCGATCGCATGACCGCCTCGTCGCACGAGCATCACCCCGAAGGATTCCCCCACGCCCACCGCACTGTGGAAGAGTTCCTGGATGCGGTCCGGTCGTGCATCGGTCGCGACGTCGAAATCACTCGGCTCGATGCCGAGCAGTCGATCGCGGACGCATCCACCTGCGAAATACGCGACATGCCCGTGCTCACAGAGTCGCTCGGCGATCCAGAGCGCGGCTTCACGGGGACTGACCTGTTCACGCTTCGACGACAACGGGTGCCTCTCCTAGTGCGGTGTCGGTCCTTCACCAGTGCCCTCGAGAGGCCACCGGCCTCGAGTGCGTTCTCGAAGCATGGCACGTCCCTCGAGGCGAAGACGATCGATCTCGAGACGCATGTCGCCCATTGCCTTGTCGGTGCCCTCGGCGATGATCTCCTCCGTGGTCCGTGCCGTACCGACGAGACAGACGACCCGCCCGCGAAGTCGAGGAATGGCCCTGCTTCTCGGCCAGACATCGAACGCGCCCTCGATGGCAAGTGGAACCACCGTCGCCTTGGATCGGCGGATGAGCAGCGAGATGCCGCGCTGGAAGGGTGCGACATGCCCGTCCTCGCAACGCGATCCCTCCGGGTAGATGAGGACGCATCGCCCGGCCTCGAGTTCCTTCAGTGCCGCCTTGATCGCTCCCTTGTCACCGGCGTTCGCCGCGACGGGAACCGCACCGAAACTCCTGATCAACCAGCCGAAGGGCTTGAACTTGAACAGGTGGGCGGACGCGATCGCGGAATACTGCCGCTGCGCGACCACCGACCCGTTGATGACGGGGTCGTAGTACGACTGGTGGTTGGACAGGAAGATCAGGGGGCCGTCCCTGGGGATCCGATCCCTGCCCACCACACGAAGTCGATAGAAGAACTTCATCCACCACTCGCTCATGAGGCAGCAGAAGTCCCACCAGAAGATGAGATACCAGGCGTGCCCGGGAACACGAACCCCGGTGCGGAATCGGCCGGACAGGAAGCTCATGGATCCGATGCTCCTTCCACTTCATCGGGCCGATCCAGGACCATCGACTCGAGCCGATCGACGACGGTCTCCAGTCCGAGGGTGCTGGTGTCGATGCGGGTGGCCCCTTCGGGAACGGCCAACGGCCCGTCCTTGCGGGTCTCGTCGCGATGATCACGTGCCTTGATCGCCTCGAGGACGTCATCGAAGTCCGCGGGAAGTCCGGATTCACGAGACTGGCGGACGCGACGATCCGCGCGGACCTCGGGCGAGGCGTCCAGATAGAACCGGAACTCGGCGTCGGGAAAGACGACACTCCCCTGGTCGCGGCCTTCGGTGACGAGACGTGGGTGCCTCGATGCGATGGCGCGCTGCGCCTCGACCAGGATCGTCCGGACCTCGGGGTTGCCGGCGACGATCGAGACCCGGCGATCGACATCCTCCTCGCGGATGCGTTCCCCGGGCATGGAACCGTTGAGGAGAAGAGCGGGAGGCGACTGCGTCCAGTCGAAGTCGAGTTCACAGTCCGCGGCGATGCGCGTCACCTGTTCGGGAGCGGAAGGATCGATTCCGCGCTCGATGGTGACCAGCGCGATGCCGCGGTACATGGCACCGGTATCGAGGCTGTCCAACCCGAGCCTTGCAGCAAGCATCTGGGCGACACTCGACTTCCCGGTTCCTGCAGGACCGTCGATGGTGATGATCATTCGTTTCGATTCAAGCGACTGACTGGACATCGGGTGGTTCCCCGGATCAATCCCCTGCTCGCTCGCCATCGGCCCCATTAGCACCCTCGTCTTCTTCGTTCCCGAACTCCTCGACCACGGAGCCTTCCTCCCCACCTGCACCGTCAACGGCACCGGGGACATCGGGGAACTCCTCCTCGAGGAGTGCTTCCAGATCCTCTTCGTCGAGCTGGCCGAGCGCTTCCGCCAGTGAACGACGGCTCGCACGGATGCCGTCCATCGACTTCCTCTTCGGCAGGTAGTTGATTGAAAGGGTGTTCAGGTAGCCCACACTCAGGATGGAGTCGATCGCATCCGCGAGATCGATGCTCTTCTTGCCACCGGAGATCGTCGCCTCGATGCCTCCGGCATACGGGGCAAGCTTGCGCAGGGTGTCGTTGGGATCGGTCGTCGCCTCGGCATGACCGAAACTCGGGAAGGAACCGATGCGGAATCCACCCACGCGCTTGATGAGGTCGGTGAGCCGATCGGGCTCGTGGGTCAGTCCCTTGGTGGGTGCAAGCAGGAGATTGAGATCGAACTGCTCGATCTTCCCGATGGCATCCTTGATCCCGTCGACGGTCAGCTCGAAGGTGTCCTCATCGTTCTTCGGCGCCAGGCAGGAGACGGCAAGGGCATTGCAGCCGAGCCGGTTCGCAGCGATGGCCAGGCGACCGATCCGCTCGAGGGTCGCATCACGCTCCTCGTCGGTCTCGAAGGCGAACAGGAGGGGCTGTTCCTCCACGAGAATGAGGACGGGGCAACCGGCCTTGTCCGCATTGTCTCGAAGTCGGTCGAAAACAGCGATCGACTGGCCTGCGAACAACGACGCGGGAATGTTGAGACCGCGCAGATCGAACTCCCGCATTGCGAATGCAGGAACATCCTCGAGAGCGAGCTCGCCGGAATCGATGAGCGGCTTGAGGCTGCCTACGGAGAGGGTGAGTAGGATCTGCGCCTGCACGAGACGGATTCCTCCAGGGTGGACATGGACCGCCATGCGCGGGGAGCGGCGAAGTTTAGCACGCCAAGGACGGTCCCCGTTGCTCTCCATCGAGATTTGAACCGGCATCTCGATACCAAAGCGTCACATAACATGCCGGTCCGGGAGCACTTCACTTGGTCTCCTGCTCCTGCTGACCATGCGAAGACGATGTGAAAAAAGAGGTTAGGTTCAAAAAGAAAGCGCCCGCCAGTCGGCCGGCGCTTTCCGGAGGGGAGAAAGATAAGTCCGTTGGCGCGGCTGGCGCGGCCGCACACATAAACGAACGATAACATTTGAGCGCGATGCCCGCAAGGGAATCTTGCCTATCTTCACAAAGACGCTTTCCGAGCACCGAGCAGGGGTTTCCCATGATCTGGCCCGCCGAATTCTGCCTATCATGCCCCACCTTGAGTCCTCGTGCCCCGAACCAGGCTGGAGCCATCCATGAGCACCCCCAACGACCGCCAGTATTCCGAATCCCACGAATGGTTCCTGAAGGATGGGGAGACGGTGACGATCGGCATCACCCGACATGCCGCGGATGAACTCACCGACATCACCTACGTCGAGATGATGCCTCAGGGCACGTCGGTCGATGCAGGAACATCGGTCGGTGAAGTCGAATCGGTGAAGACCACCGCGGACGTCGTGAGCATGGTCGGTGGTTCGGTCGTCGAAGTGAACGAGAACGTCGCAACCGATCCCTCCCTCGTGAACAGTGATCCCTACGGTGAGGGCTGGCTCGTCAAGCTGAACGTGTCCGATGCATCCAGCCTCGAAGGGCTGATGGATGGCGAGACGTACGAGCAGCTGCACGGCTCCGGCTGATGCGGGCCGCCTCGGAACTGGTGCACCTACCTCGTGGAAGACGTTGAGCTCACAATCAGGACCCGGGGACTGAGCAAGTCGTTCTCGATCGGCGATCGAAGCGTGCATGCGCTCGACGCGCTCGACCTGTTGATCGACGAACCGGGCTTCTATGCGATCATGGGTGCATCCGGCAGCGGCAAGAGCACGTTGCTGCATCTCCTTGCCGGCCTCGACACGCCTGACGAGGGTGAGATCTCCGTGGCCGGAACCAGGGTCGACACCCTCACGGAGAAGGAACTGACGTTGTACCGAAGGCGAGCGATCGGTGTCGTCTTCCAGCAGTTCAACCTCCTCCCCACGCTCACCGCGCTCGAGAACGTCGTCCTTCCGGGCGTGTTGGATCGACTTCCCGAGGAGGAGCTCCTCGCGAGGGGTCGTGAACTGCTCGTCGAGCTCGGACTCGAGGGACGGATGGACCACCGACCCGAGGCGCTCAGCGGAGGTGAACAGCAGCGTGTGGCGATCGCACGCTCACTCTTCTTCTCACCTGCTGTCCTGTTCGCCGACGAACCGACCGGCAACCTCGACTCCAACTCAAGCGACCTCCTCTGGACGTGCCTGCGGGAGCTTGCCGAGAAACGAAGGATGATCGTGCTGATGGTGACCCATGAAGCGGATGCCGCGGCACACTGCAGACGGGCGTTCGTCCTCAGAGATGGCCGAATGGCCGGGATGTTTGATGTCGAAGGGCTCGACTCATCCGAGCTGGCGGCTCGCGCTGCGTCACTTGCGCGGACGCCGTAGCCGAACGGTGCTGCTTGCATGCTCCGTCCTCCTGGCCAGCGCCCTGGTCAGCGCTGTCGGCAGCGGCATGAACTCGATGCAGGCGAGTCTGGAACATCGGATCGATCGTGCGATCGGAGCCACCGATGCCCGGATCGTCCACGAGAACGGCGCACGCTTCGACCGTACCTTGATCGAGGCGGTCTCGACCGCGCCGGGCGTGAAGCTCTCCGGAGGCAGGCTCTACGGCTCGCTCACGCTCGTGCGCAGCGACATGGCACGCGATGACGAGGGACGCATCCGAAGGGTGACCGCGAAGGCACGCGGATCCGATGTCGATGCCAATGACGGATTCGAGCAGATCGAGGTCGAGTACGGGCGCCACGTGCGTGCACCCTACGAGGTCGTGATCGATCCGATCACGGCCGGACAGCTCGGGGTCGCTCCGGGCGACGGACTCGACGTGCAGCGGTTCGGGGACCCCATCGAACTCAAGGTCGTCGGGGTCGTGAAGCGACCGATCCTCGGCGCATTGCAGAGGCCGCAGGTCTATCTCTCGAGGGAAACGCTGGCCGAAGCCACGGGATCGGGGGACCTCATCGACCTCCACTCGATCGTGCTGGAGGACGACCTGGACGTGAATGCGTGGGTGGAGGAGAACCAGGACCTGGTCGAACCTCCCCTGCTGCTCGAACCGAGTGAACGCATTCGCTCCGGTTTCGAGAGGCAGGTGGCCGGCGGACGACTCGCGTTCATCTTTGCAGCGATGGCCTCCTTCCTCGCCTGTTCACTGATCGTCGCGACCGGCATGACCACCGGCGTGGCGGAGCAACAGCGCGAGATGGCGATGGCCAGACTGATCGGCGCATCTCGCAGCCAGCTCTTCACCTCCCAGGTCATCCTCGGCATGCTCATCTGCACGGTGGCCGGCATCATCGGCGTGCCGACGGGGAACCTGCTGGCTGCCGGGCTCGTGCACTGGTACTCGGAGTACATGCCGGCGGGATTCCACCCTTCGATCCTTGCGGGGATCCTCTCGGTCGCGGGCGCGTTGTGCTCCGGGATCCTCGGCTCGCTCCTTCCGGCGTGGCTTGCCTCGAGGGTGACTCCGATCTCGGCACTCGCGGTGCATGCACGGGCACCCGGTCTCAAGGGTGTCCTGCTGTGCGGTGGATGCGGCGTCATCCTGATCGCGATCCAGCTGCTCCTCAGCCTGATCCCGGACAACCAGATCCGGTTCTGGACCTACAGCCTCGCCGGGCTGCCACTTCTCTCGATCGGCTGGTTCCTCATCGCGGTGCCGGTCGCCTGGTACCTCATGCGACCGGCAGGCCGGACCTGCGAACTGCTGATGAGGATGCCGCGGGGACTCCTGGCAGGCTCCATGCGTTCCGCTCCGTATCGGATCGGCTGCACCTCGGGCGCGCTCATGGTGGGACTTGCCATCCTGACCAGCACCTGGAGCAATGGCGAGGCGCTCCTCGACACGGTCCTCGAACGGGTCAGGTTCGCCGACGGTTTCGTGTTCAAGACCACGGGACTCAGCGAGGACGAACAGGAACGGCTGGGCAGATTGCCCGGCGTGGTCGCTTCCTCCCCGGTGGGCTACCTCCCGCTTCGGGTCGGTTCGGACGCCCAACTCGGCATCCAGGGCTTCGGCCCCAGGAACGTGGTGTGCGTCGGTTTCGAAGTCGAATCGTTCCTTGAACTCAATCGTCTCGACTGGATACGCGGGACACCTGAGGAAGCGGTTCCAAGGCTGCTCGAGGGGGATGCGATCCTGGTCGCCGAACAGTTCCTCACCGCGAGGGAACTCGACGTCGGAGACAGCGTGATGCTGGGCCCTCCGGGTCGGGAGGTGCGTTTCGAGATCGTCGGCGTGGTCGGGGCCGCGGGACTCGACATCGCCACCCAGTTCTTCGGCATCAAGTCCCTGTACATGGAACATGCCGCCAGCTGCGTCTTCATGGACTTCAAGGCCGTCGAGAGACACTTCAACACCCGGGAGGCCTACATCCTCCAGGTGGTGTTGTCCGAGGACATGGACGAGGAGGGCGAGAAGAGCATGGCCGAAGCCGCGAACAGGACGGTGCCCGGCTCGCTCTTCAGCAGCGGACGGGCGATCAAGCGACTCATCGGCGAGGCGGGCCAGACGATCCTCGGCATCTCGAGCTCGGTCGCGCTCGCGGCACTCCTCCTCGCATGCTTCGCGGTCGGCAACGTGGTGGCCGCAGGCATCAATGCGCGGCGCTTCGAATTCGGGGTCCTGCGGGCGATCGGTTCATCACGCGGCCTTGCCGGGAGGATCGTCCTCACCGAGGTGCTGACCATGGTCGCCACCGCCTCGATCATCGGGGCTGGCATGGGTCTGCACCTGGCGTGGATGGGTGTCACGATCTATCACGACCTTGCAGGCCTCAAACTCGCACTTGTCCTGCCGCTTCTTCCCATGGCACTGGGTATCCTCATCATGGCGGTCCTGACGGTGTCGGCGGCGCTTCCCGCGCTGATCGCACTGGTGAGAAGACCGACTCGTGAACTGCTTGCCGCAGGACGTTGATGATGCACCAGGGTGGCTTCCAGCTTCATTCCGCCTTCGAACCGACCGGTGACCAGCCGAAGGCGATCCGGGAGCTCGTGGAAGGCGTGCGCTCCGGCCGTCCATACCAGACCCTTCTTGGTGCGACGGGTACCGGGAAGACGTTCACCATGGCGAACCTCATCCGGGACACCGGCAAGCCGACCCTGATCGTCAGCCACAACAAGACCCTTGCGGCTCAACTCTTCGAGGAGATGCGGGAGCTCTTTCCCGAGAACGCGGTGTCGTACTTCGTGTCGTACTACGACTACTACCAGCCGGAAGCGTACATCCCCCAGCGGGACATCTACATCGAGAAGGATGCCGCACGCAACGATGAACTGGATCGATTGCGTCTGGCGGCGACCAGCCAGCTGCTCAGCCGGGACGACGTGATCGTGGTGGCCAGCGTCTCCTGCCTCTACGGACTCGGCTCACCGTCGGAGTACGCTCGACGGGTCATCGCGCTCGAGAAGGGCATGCAGCTCGAGCGACGACCGTTCCTCCTGGGCCTTGCCGACATGCAGTACGTGAGGCGGGACATCGATCCCGAACGCGGATCCTTCAGGGTCAGGGGCGATTGCATCGAGGTCTACCCGGCCTACGAGACGTTCGGCATCAGGATCGACCTCTGGGGGGATGAGATCGACTCGCTCCAGCTCTTCGACCCGCTGACCGGTGAACTGCTTGCCGAGGAACAGAGGGTCTACATCTTCCCCGCCGTCCACTACGTGATGCCCGAGGACCAGAAGCAGGAGGCGGTCAGGGAGATCCGGGAGGAACTCGACGAGACCGTCATCAAGCTCAGGTCGGAAGGCCGGCTTCTCGAGGCGCAACGACTGCAGGGACGGACCAGGTACGACCTCGAGATGATCCAGGAGGTCGGCTACTGCAGCGGCATCGAGAACTATGCACGGTTCTTCGACGGACGTGCCCGGGGCACCAGGGCATTCTGCCTGCTCGACTACTTCAGGTCGATCCCCGATCGCAGCGAGGACGACTGGCTCGTGCTGATCGACGAGTCACACGTCACGGTGCCGCAGATCCGAGGCATGTTCCACGGTGATCGCGCGCGGAAGCAGACCCTGGTCGAGCATGGCTTCCGACTGCCCAGTGCACTGGACAACCGACCGCTCAAACTCGACGAGTTCGAGGAACTCGCCCCGCAGGTGGTGTACGTGTCGGCGACGCCGGGCAAATACGAACTGGAGAAGACCGAAGGCGTCGTCGTCGAGCAGGTCATCCGACCGACCGGACTGATCGACCCGCCCGTCGAGGTGCGGAGCGCCCGAGGCCAGGTCCCCGACCTCCTCGAGGAATGCAGGGCCTGCTCCCAGCGCGGGGAACGCACCCTCGTGACCGCACTCACAAAGCGTCTCTGCGAGGATCTCGCCGACTACCTGAAGCAGGAAGGAATCAGGGTCCGCTACCTCCACAGCGAGATCGACACCCTGGACCGACTGGAGATCATCGCCGACCTGAGAAGCGGCGAGTTCGACGTCCTCGTCGGAGTGAACCTGCTGAGGGAAGGGCTCGACCTGCCGGAGGTCTCACTGGTCTGCATCCTGGACGCGGACAAGCAGGGCTTCCTCCGTTCGACGTCCAGTCTCATCCAGACCATGGGTCGGGCGGCTCGCAACGCGAATTCGACGGCGATCCTCTATGCGGACACCGTCACGCCGGAGATGCAGGCCGCCATCGACGAGGTCACCCGGCGACGATCACTGCAGCTGGCATACAACGAGGAACACGACATCACCCCCACCACGATCGAGAAGGCGATCCGCCGCGGGTTCGAACAGGAACTTGCGGGATACCGCACCGCACGAGAAGCGGTCGGCCGGGTGAACGAGGAGGAACACGATGTCGGCGAGCTTGTTCGCGAGCTCGAGGAGGAGATGCTCAGGGCGGCGGAGGAACTTCAGTTCGAACGCGCCGCCGAACTGCGGGACCGGGTCGAGGAACTGAAGGATCCCGATGGTCCTCGCGCCGGCAAGGGTCAGGGCAGGACCAGGGCAGGAGAACCCGGGTCACGTGCGGGACGGACCGGACCGAAGAAGACGAGAAGATGATGAATCGAGGCGCTCAGGCTCGACGACGAGGGCCGCGCAGGCGCAGGCGACCGGCTTTTGCCTCGATGCGAGACATGGCCGATCCCCGGGCACCACGGCTCGCTGCACCACGACGTCCCGCCTTGACGGCGAATGACTGTCGTTTGGTGAGTGTGGCAGGTGATGCCGACATGATCGCTCCAGTGCCACCCCGGGTTGACGGCATCTCACGTGCCGAAGAACAAGGGTGAAGGACCTCGTAATCCAGTATTCGACTTTTTGCCCCCGGGTGTATCGCTTTTCCTCCAGATAGAGCCAACCTTTTTGGGCATCTCGAAGCGTCCCCGCTGTCGAACCGCGGTGGATCACGGTCATTTCCCGCTTCAAGAGGCGATTCATCCGTAGAATCTGGACTCCCCACCCGGACCTGACACAAGATGACATCGCCCGCACCAACCAGAAGGATCTCGATACGAGGCGCCTCCGAGCACAACCTCAAGGCGATCGATCTGGACCTGCCGCGGGACCAGCTTCTGGTAATCACCGGTGTCTCGGGCTCCGGAAAGAGTTCCCTCGCCTTCGACACGATCTTCGCCGAAGGCCAACGGAAGTACATGGAGTCCCTGAGCGCCTACGCGCGGCAGTTCCTGGACCAGATGAGCAAGCCGGACATCGAGTCGATCGAGGGCCTCCCCCCGACGATCGCGATCGAACAGAGATCCGGCGGCCACACGCCACGTTCGACGGTCGCGACCACCACCGAGATATGGGACTACCTGAGACTCCTCTACGCACGGTGCGGAACACCGACCTGCTGGCACCATGACGGCAGGAAGCGATGCGGGAGGACCATCACCGCGACCAGCGCGACGCAGATCGTGGAGGCGGTGCTCGATGGGTTCGACGGACGACGTGCGATGCTCTGCGCTCCTTTCATCAGGTCGCGGAAGGGTCACCACAAGGACGTGCTCGAATCGATCCAGGGCCAGGGCTTCGTCCGTGCCCGCGTGAACGGCGAGGTCGTGGACCTTCGCGAGGCACTCAAGGAGGGCGGTGAGAATCCACTCGGGCTCGCCCGCTACGAGATGCACGACATCGAGGCGGTGGTCGACCGGATCAAGGTCGGAGACGGCGAACGACAGAGGATCGTCGAGAGCATCGAGACGTCGCTTGCGGCCGGAGAGGGTTCGATGCTCCTGCTCGTCGAGGAGAGCGACGGCACCTGGTCCGAACATCGATTCAGCGAGCGCTTCGCCTGCCCCGACCACCCCGAATACAGCCTGGATGCGCTGGAGCCTCGGCTCTTCTCGTTCAACTCCCCCCATGGTGCCTGTCGCAACTGCTCCGGGCTCGGAAGGATCCTCGAGTTCGACGAGGAACTCGTGGTTCCCGACCGAAACAAGCCGGTCGCGGAGGCGATCGATCCGTGGCGTCGCAACGGCAAGCGGATGAACATCTGGTACGGACGACAACTCAGGAAGTTCCTCGACAACGTGGGAGTCGACAGGACCACGCCGTACTCGAAGGTGCCGAGGGCCGCCCGTCGGATGCTCCTCCAGGGAACGACCGATGCGGACAAGAAGAAGCTCGGCTTCAGCTTCGTGGGTGTGATGCCCAACCTGAGGCGGCGGATCGAGGAGACGGAGAGCGAGAAGGTCCGTGAACGCCTCAGTGGCTACACGACCGAGACCGACTGCCCCTCCTGCAAGGGAGCGAGGCTGAGGGATGCCTCCCTCGGGGTCCTGGTCCGGAGCGGGGATCAGGAGTCGAACATCGCGGAACTGGCGTCGATGACGATCGGCGATGCCATCCGGTTCCTGGATTCGATCCGACTCGGCAAGGAGAACGCGAGCATCGCGGAACCGGTGCTTCGCGAGATTCGATCACGTCTCGGCTTCCTGGAATCGGTCGGACTCGGCTACCTGACGCTCAATCGTTCGAGCTCCACCCTCTCCGGTGGCGAAGCGCAGAGGATCAGACTGGCGACCCAGGTCGGCAGCGGGCTGGTGGGCGTCTGCTACGTGCTCGACGAACCGACGATCGGCCTGCATGCTCGTGACAACGACCGATTGATCGGGACGCTGCGGCACCTCTCCGACATCGGCAACTCGGTGATCGTCGTCGAACATGACGAGGCGATGATGCAGGCGGCGGACCAGATCCTCGACATCGGTCCGGGGCCGGGCCGTCACGGAGGGACCGTGGTCTCCCAGGGCACGATCGAAGAGGTCCGCAACGATCCGAAGTCCCTGACCGGAGCCTTCCTCTCCGGACGTGAACGGATCGAGGTCCCCGACGAACGACGCGTCCTCGACGCGTCGGATGCGGTGGTGGTCAAGGGCGCAGCGGAACACAACCTCAAGGAGGTGGACGTCACCTTCCCCCTCGGGGGAATCCTCTGCGTCACGGGGGTGTCCGGCTCGGGCAAGTCGACGCTGGTCAACGAGATCCTGCTTCGTGGTGCGCAGCGGACGATCACCGGAACGAGAGTGGTCCCCGGCAGGCACAAGTCGATCTCCGGCCTGAAGTCGATCGACCGGGTCGTGCAGGTGGATCAGTCGCCGATCGGCAGGACACCAAGATCCAATCCGGCGACCTACACCGGAATCTTCGATGACATCCGCAAGCTCTTCGCACAGGCCACGGAATCAAAGATCCGCGGCTATCAGCCGGGCCGGTTCAGTTTCAACGTCAAGGGCGGTCGCTGCGAGTCCTGCCAGGGGCAGGGTGTCAGAAGGATCGAGATGCACTTCCTGCCGGATGTCTTCGTCACCTGCGATGCCTGCAAGGGACTTCGCTACAACCGGGAGACCCTGGAGGTGAAGTACCGCGGCATGACGATCGCGGACGTCCTCGAGATGACCGTGGATGACGCGGTCGAGTTCTTCGAAGCGCATCGCAGGAGCCACAGGATGCTGGAATGCCTGCGTGACGTCGGACTCGGCTACCTCCAGCTCGGCCAACCATCGACCACCCTGTCGGGTGGCGAGGCACAGCGGGTGAAGCTCGCCTCCGAACTGGGAACCGCGAGCCACGGACACACCCTCTACATCCTCGACGAGCCGACCACCGGCCTGCACTTCGCGGACATCAGGCGACTCCTCGACGTCATGCAGAGGCTTGCCGACAACGACAACACCCTGGTGGTGATCGAGCACAACCTCGACGTCGTGAAGTGCGCGGACTGGATCATCGACCTCGGCCCCGAGGGAGGCGACGGAGGCGGGACCATCGTCGCCGAAGGCACGCCGGAGGATGTCGTGGAGGTCGAGGGCAGCCATACCGGCAGGTTCCTCGCCCCACTTCTCGAGGAGGAGCCGGTGGAGGCGACCGCCTGAAGTCGAGTCAGTCGACGAGGGTCGGATCCCCGATTCCGTCGAAGGCCTCCCTGCCCAGATCAATCTCCGCGAGTGGATGCAAGGCGTACAGGAGGACATCGCGCTGGGGATGAGGGAACGGCTTCGTGGCGAAGGGGACGGAACGGAAGCTGCCTGATCCGGCGAGGAACATGCGAAGCGAGGTCGGGGTGAACGTCGAGGCCGACCGTGGCGCAACGAGCTGTTCCTCGGGGGTTCGCCATCGAGCGAGGAGGAGAAGGAGCCCCCCTGGTGCCATGATCCGTCGAGCCTCCTTCAGGAGCGCGATCGGATTGCGGTGACGCTCCAGCACCCGATCGACGAGCAGGATGTCGATCAACCCCTCTTCGATCGGCAGTCGGGCCAGGTCGTCGACGAGGTGTGGCACCGGAAGCGCGTCACCGTCGACGACGGCGCGTGCGGCTTCGATCGCCTCGGGACGGTCGTCCAGTCCGGTCACCTTGATCCCATGTCCGACAAGGCGCGCAGGGACCGAACCGTCGCCGGCACCGATCATCGCGACACGAACCGGTTGGTTCGGACGAACCGCTCCTCGAACGAGTGCGACGCGGTTCTCGATCTCGTCCTCCGGCGCACCAATGCCCGCAGGATCCGGAAACCGTCCCTCTGTCGTCGGGACCAGTACCTCGCCCAGGCGGTCCCTCATGGCGTCTTGATCGGGAACAAGGCGGTCGAACCCCCACTTCTCGAAGAAGATCCGCCGACTGACGGCGAGGGAGTCCTGCCCGTCACTGGAGGAGGAACGACCACGACGCAGGGCGAGGCGATGCTCGTAGACGATGTCGGGATCGGTCATCGCCTTCCAACCCGACTGAAGCAGACGGACCCCGAGATCGACGGTCTGACCCCTGGGCATCGATTCGTCGTAGCCACCGACCTCGTCGAATGCAGTTCGACGCAGGAGGTGGAAGCACCCCATCACGTGGTCATGTTCGTAGGGAGGGCAGGACACCTCCGATGCCGCACCAGCACCGACATGCTGGTAGCCATGCGGATGCAGCAGAAGGTCACCAACCGAATGAAGCGCTCCGGTGCAGTCGAGCTGCCTGCCGCCGAGGACCCCGAGTCGTTCCTCCGAATCGAATCGCTCCACCACGCGGGCAAGCCATCCAGGACTCCTCAGGAGCACATCCCCGTCCATCCGGCAGATGAGGCGGCCCGTCGCCCGTTCCATAAGTCGGTTGAGCACCACCGAAAGACGGCCGGTGTGCTCATGCTCGAAGAGCCGACAGAAGGGCCGGCCATCACGCCAGGTTCGCCTCGACCAGGCCCGAGCGGTCTCGAGCGAATCATCCCCGGACCCGTCGTCAGCGACCAGGATCTCCACATCCGTGGGATCCGACCGGAGCGTGTGATGGAGGGATTCGAAGAGGTCGCCGAGAAGGTCCGTGCCACCATCCACCGAGCTCTCACGCCCGTTCTCGTAGTTCGGGATGATGATGGAGGCGGTTGGTGGCATCGAATCCGGTCCCTGACACTCTTGAACGCTTGCCTCGCCCGCGTCAGGCGCGGATGATGCCCTCAATGGCCGAAGACTACACGACAGCCCTGCGAACCATGATGATGCCGCGTGACACCAATCACGCCGGGACGATCTTTGGTGGCGTGATCCTCAGCCACATCGACCAGGCCGGCTACGTGGAGGCCCGAAGGCACGGTATCAACCGCTGGGTCACCGTGGCGATCGACCGGGTGGAATTTCATGCGCCGGTGCATGTGGGCGACATCGTCGACTTCATGACGAGGACGGTCCGGATCGGCAGGACGAGCGTCACGGTGGATGTCAAGGTGATCGCGGAACGCAGGACCTCCGAGGAGCGGGTGCACGTGACCACCGCCGAACTGGTGATGGTCTCGGTCGACGCGGAAGGCAATCCCACCGCACACGGTGCGAAGGGTGGCGCCTGATGAACGCGCCCACACCCATCGCCGCACTGATCTCTGGCGGCGGACGAACCGTGCTCAACCTCGCGGACGAGATCGACGCAGGCAATCTTCCGATCAGGATCTCGAGGGTCGTCGCGCATCGGGAGTCACTGGCGGGCGTCGCACGTTGCCGGGACCGCGGACTCGAGGTCACCATCGTCCCGAAGGATCCGGCCGAGACGATGGATGATCGACTCGACGAGGTGCTCCTCGAGAGCGGAGCCGAACTGATCTGCCTCTGCGGATACCTCCGGCATTTCAGGGTCGGCGAGCGTTGGGCCGGTCGAACGATCAACATCCATCCAGCCCTTCTCCCGGACTTCGGAGGCAAGGGCATGTATGGCGCACATGTTCACCGAGCGGTGATCGAGAGTGGACGGCGAGAGAGCGGATGCACGGTCCACTTCGTCGACGAGGAATACGACCACGGCCCGACCATCCTTCAGAAACGATGCGTGGTGCATCCGGATGACGACCACGAGACTCTTGCCGCCCGTGTCTTCGCGCTCGAATGCGATGCCTTTCCCGAAGCACTTCAGCAGGTACTCCTGGGAATGAGGACGTCATGAGGAGCCTGTCACCGATCCTCGCGATCCTGATCGGCTGCGCCACGATCCTCGGTTCCACAAGCCAGGTCCATGCCCAGTCCAAGCCATCGAGGCCGGCGCTCGAGCAGCAGATCATCAGCGCGTTTGATCGCGACAATCCTCGCAGGGCGCTGAGACTGATCGACCAGTATCTCGAACACTGGCCGAACGATCCGAACATGCTCTACAACGCGGCATGTGGCCACGCCATCCTCGGCGAGCGGGAATCCGCTGCCGAACGCCTGCTGGAAGCGGTCCGAAGCGGATTTCGCGAATTCAGCCACATGGAGCAGGACGAAGACCTCTCGACCATCCGGGACCACGATGTCTTCCAGGCGATCCTGGAAGCCAGGGATCAAATCGAGACAAGGGAACAGAAGGAGCGGGACGAACAGGGCCTCGGGGCCGGGTCGATCGACGAACGCCCGACCATGCTCATCCCTCGATCCAATCGAGGCTCGGAGGAGTTCGCTGACTGGGAGGCCGCTCATCCCGAAGGCTACACCTACGAGAGTGATGCTCGGCACCGCCTCCACTTCGGCACCCCGTTGACCGAGGAGGCGCACGGGGAGATGACCTCGATGCTCAGGTCCCAGGCGGACCAGATGGTGAAGAGCCTCTTCGGCGCACCCCAGTCCGACTGGGTGTTCGTCCTGATCCCGAACCGCGAGGACCAGGGAACGTTCAATGTCGATTCCCAGACACCCGGGTGGTACGAACATTCAAGGCGGATGCTGGTGACCGCGGACATCGGCGCCTCCCTGCGGCACGAGTTCGCACACGTCCTGCACTGGGGCCACATGGACCGGATCGGCCAACGACACCCGATGTGGATCCAGGAGGGCCTTGCCAGCCTCTACGAGGAGTACGCGATCGACGACCGGAACGGAACGATCAAGTTCCGACCGAACGAACGGCACAACATCGCGCGAAGGCTCGTGATCGAGGGTGACTGCCCTTCGCTGAGGGCGATCTTCACGATGGAACCGATGCACTTCATGCGAGGTGCGGAGCGAAACTATCCGGTGGCCCGGTCGTTCTTCGAATTCATCGCCATGAAAGGGCTCCTCGAACGGTGGTACCAGACGCTGGTCGAGACCTGGGACATGGATGGGACGGGCGTGACCGCCCTGGAACGGACCTTCGGCTCCTCCCTGCACGAGATCGACGAGACCTGGCGGAACTGGGTCCGGAGCCGGGGCGGATTCGACGACATGATCACTTGGGGAGATGCCTCGATCGGGGTCTCCGCCACGGACGAGGTCGACGGATGCCGGATCACCCGGGTGAATCCGGGCAGCGGCGCCAGTGATGCGGGCATACGGGAGGATGACGTGATCGTCAGGATCGACTCGGACCCCGTTCGTTCGACACGTGAATTGATGCTGGTGATCGCAAGGCGCAGGGTCGGCGAGACGATCCTCATCCGGATCCGGCGTGGCAGCGAGTACCAGGATGTACCGGTGACCCTGAAACCACTCGGAGGCTGACCTGCTGGTGTAGACTGTGCCGTCCGATCGACAGGTCACATGCCCAAGTCAGAGAAACGCACATTTCGAAGTGATTTCCGCAGGTTCTTCATCAAGGGACTCGCTGTCCTCCTGCCGACGGTGCTGACGCTCTGGATCCTGGTCAAGGCCTACGAATTCATCGACGTCACGATCGCCCAGCCGATCAACGGTGGCATCCGCTTCGTGATCGGCCAGGCGACGCCCCACATCGAGATGTTCCAGGAGGCCTTCGAGCCGACCTCCGCAGCGGTACTCAAGGAACAGCTCAGGCTGGACTCCGAAGGCAAGACCTCTGCGTCCGAGCTCACCGTGCGCAGGGCGCTTCGTGACAACGAGATCCTGACGTGGTGGCAGGCGCGCTGGTACATGAACTTCATCGGGCTCGTGGTGGCGATCCTGGCCGTCTACACGGCGGGTCGCCTGCTCGGGGGCTTCCTCGGCAGGAGGATCCATGGACGACTCGAGCGACTGCTGACCAGCATCCCGCTGATCAAGCAGATCTACCCCTACGTCAAGCAGGTGGTCGACTTCATCATCAGCGATGACAAGCCCATCCGATTCAACCGAGTGGTCATGGTCGAGTACCCCCGAAAGGGCATCTGGTCGGTGGGACTGGTCACCGGAAAGCCGATGCGCACGGTACAGAAGGCGATCTCCGGCACCGAAGGCCCCGGAATAACTGTTTTCATCCCGAGCTCGCCCACGCCATTCACCGGCTATACGATCACGGTGGCGAGGGATTCCGTGATCGAGCTTCCGATCTCGATCGACGAGGCCCTCAGGTTCACGATCAGTGGAGGGGTCCTCGTGCCCTCCCACGAGTCATCCGAAAACGCCGGGACCGGGTCGTTGCCCCAGGGCAGGGATGCAGATCCCGACACCACCGGGCGGATGCCCGAGGAGTGATGCCATGCAGGTGAATGTCGTCGGGAAGAATGTCCAGCTCGCATCCGAGATCCGCGAATACGCGCAGGAACGGGCGATGAAGCTCCCTCATTACATGGATCGGGTCCAACAGGTCGATATCGTAGTCGGACGGGATGGCTCCGAATTCGCCTGCGAGATCCTGGTCGACGTGGAAGGGCACAAGGACTTCGTCGCGAACGCCCATGACCTGGACATCCATGCCTGCATCGACCAGGCCCATGATCGTGCGGTTCGACAGCTGACCGACTGGAAAGATCGACTGCGAGACTCCCACCAATGAACCGTGCAAGACGGCTCCTGAATCCAAGCCCCGAGGTATCCAGAACATGAAGCTCCGAGACATCGTCGTAGACAAGGCGATCATCCCCCAACTCAAGTCCACCAAACGGGAGGACGTCATCACCGAGATGGTGACCGCCCTGATCGAAGCGGGCTGCGTCGACGCTTCGCTCCAGGAGGAGTTCGTGAAGGCCGTCATGTCCCGTGAACGAAAGGGATCGACCGGATTCGGACATGGCGTCGCCGTCCCGCACGTCAAGAGCCCGAAGGTCGACAAACTGACCGTCGCGATCGGTGTCTCCTCCGAGGGCATCGACTTCAAGGCACTCGACAAGCAGCCCGTCTACTCCCTCTTCCTGCTGCTGAGCCCGGAAGACCGCCCCGAGGAACACCTCGACGCGATGGAAGCGATCTTCGGCAACCTGCAGGACGACCAGTTCAGAAAGTTCCTCCGTCAGGCTGAAACCGTCGCGGACGTGATGACCCTTCTTGATGAAGCGGACACGTCACAGGTCCGCTGACCACCACTCCCCGAGACTCGAGAGTCGATCGGAACCTCCGCGTGAAGAGCGTCAAGGTCAAGATCAGGAACAAGCTCGGCCTGCATGCCCGGCCTGCAATGACCTTTGCAGAGAAGGCATCGCAGTTCTCAAGCACCATCAAGGTGCGGCGATCTGATTCGAGCGAGTCCGTCGACGGCAAGTCGATCATGCAGATCCTGATGCTGGCCGGGACCAAGGGCACGGAACTCGAGATCACTGCGGATGGCGAGGATGCAAGCACTGCACTCGCCGCACTGAAGACGCTCGTCAAGGACAAGTTCGAAGAAGAGGACTGAGGGGCCCGCCGCTCAGCCGATGACCTCGGCTCCAGCCTCCCTGGAGAGGAGGCCCTGGATCGCCTCGCGAGGGGAGACCCCGTTGAAGAGCACGTCGTTCACTGCGGAGAGGATCGGCACCTCGACCGAGTGCTGTTGCACCATCTTCATGATCGCAGGCGTGGTGGCGACACCTTCCACGACACAGCGGCTCTCCTCCAGATAGCTTCCGAGGGACACGCCACGACCTATGGCCTCCCCACAGCTCCGATTCCGCCCATCCGGGCTGAAGCACGTCGTGGCGAGATCCCCCACGCCCGCGACACCGAAGAACGTCTCGGGCCTGGCACCCATCGCGGTGCCGAGTCGGACGATCTCCGCCAGCCCGCGGGCCAGCAACGCACTCTTGGCATTCATGCCTGCCTCCATGCCGTCGAGGATCCCCGCGGCGATGGCAACCACGTTCTTCACGGCTCCGGCCAGTTCGACGCCGACGACATCGGTGCTGGTGTAGATCCTCAACCAGGGCGTGGAGAACGCATGCTGGGTGAAGGCCACGGCATCCGGGTCAAGACCGGCGACCACCATGGTCGCGATCTGGCGAAGCGCCAGCTCGCTCGCAATGGTCGGCCCGGACAGGCAGACCGACCGTTGTCCCGCTTCCGGGAAGAGCGAGGCGAAGATCTCGGTCGGACGCTGCAACGACTCGATCTCGACCCCCTTCGCCACGCTGACCAGGACCGGTGAGCCGTCAATCGCGTCACGAAGACCATCGAAGACGGGCCGGATGAACTGACAGGGTATGGCGCATACGACCAGCTCCGCACCCTCGAGCGCCTCACTCGGGTCCGTCAGGACCTCGATCGCTTCATCGAGCAGGAAACCGGGCAGCCGATCTGAGCTCCGTGAGACGGCAAGGGCTCGAACCTGATCCTCGAACGGTCCCCAGAGTCGGACCTGGTGACCACCTGCAGCCAAGGCGTCTGCCATGACCAGGCCCATCTGGCCGTCGCCGATCACCGTCATTCGCCTTGGTCCTGATGCTTCAGCCATCCCATGCGCTCCTGGGGGTCCGCTTGAGGGGAGTCACGGGGACCATCCCCGACCAGTGATACCACGAGCCTACCTGAGGAGGGCGGATCATGGGCATGCCGCTGATCGGCCTTTGCAGGGCATGAGGCCGGATCCACCCCGAACCCACGCCTGCCGAGGGACGTACCCAGTCCGGTGGTGGTACCCCTCTTTCCTCGTGCGCAGTAGGATGCCCAGCCGTGAAACGGGCCTGAATGAGGTCCGAGCCAGATCAGGAGTCCTCCGGATGAGCGAATCGACCGTATCCACCGCAAGCGAACCCAACGGCCTGCCGGCCATGACCTCGCGGAATGGGAATGAACGCAATTTCGACGAGAGTGGAGCACAGCGACTGGAACGCCAGCTGTTCCTCGCCCTCCTCGGAGGCATGCTCCTCCTGGTCGCCTGGCTGGGTCGCTTCGCGTTCGGTTTCGAGCAGCAGGTCGCGGACATCGCGGCGACGCTTGGTGCGCTGATCCTGGTGATCCCGCTGGCACGCGGCGCGGTCAAGGAGGTCCTGGCCGGTCGACCCTCCAGTGACGCCCTTGCAAGCCTCGCCGTCCTTGCCGCGATCGCCGTCGGCGAATACCTCGCGGCAGGTTTCCTGGCCTTCTTCCTCTGGCTGGCCGAACTCATCCTGTCCCGTACGGCCTGGGGTGCGCAGCGAGCGATTCGAGAGCTCGTCGAACTCACGCCGGACATCGCACGCGTCATCGACAAGGACGGCAACGAGGTGGAGTGCCGACTGGCGGACGTGACGAAGGGCGCCGTGGTCAGGGTCAGGCCAGGCGAGAATCTTCCCGTCGACGGCCGGGTGGTCGACGGACGAACCGACATCAACCAGGCCTCGCTCACCGGTGAGGCGATTCCGATCGAGGCCACCACCGGCACCGAGGTCTACGCAGGCACCGCGAACCTCACCGGACAGATCGACGTCGAAGTCACCGCGATCGCGGGCGAGACGACGATCGGCAAGGTCGAACAGCTCATCCGCGAGGCTGAATCCAGCCGCAGCCGCAGGCAGGAACTGATCGAGAACCTGGCCGCCTACTACGTTCCAGTGGTCCTCATGGTGGCCATGCTGGTCTGGTTCTTCAATGCGAAGAGTTCGGATCCCATGGTCAAGCAGGACGCCGCCGTCCGCGCGATCACCGTCCTGGTGGTCACGTGTCCGGGCGCCCTCCTGATCTCCTATCCGACGGCGATGGTCGCCGCGTTCGCTGCTGCAGCCCGTCTGGGCATCATGATCAAGCAGACCCGGACCCTCGAGGCTGCCGGCAACATCGACACGGTGGTCATGGACAAGACCGGAACGCTCACCACCGGCAAGTTCGCGGTGAGCCGTCTTGCACCCGCCGAAGGCGTCGAGGGTGCGGTTCTCCTGCAGGCCGCCGCCGATGCCGAACAGGCTTCGAACCACCCGCTTGCTCGCAGCATCCTCGAGACCGCCAAGCGGGCCAGGATCAGCCCCCGCAAGATGACCGGCTACAGCGAGATCCATGGACGTGGCGTCAAGGGCGAGACTTCAGACGGCATGCTGCACGCAGGTCGCTCCGGATGGCTGCTCGAGCTCAACCCGGCCATCGAAGGCGCCGTGCGCGAGGTCGAGGAGAAGATCGACGGCATGTCCGGCGTCCACGTGATGCTCGGCGACCGCTACCTCGGTGCCGTCGGTCTCGAGGACAAGCTCAGGATGAACGCACGCGAGGTGATCACCAACCTCCGCGAGGCCGGTGTCCGCAGGATCTGCATCTTCACCGGTGACCGGCTGTCGGTCGCCAAGCGTGTCGGTCAGACCGTGGGCGTTGACTCGATCGAGGCCGAGTGCCTTCCCGAGGAGAAGCACGAGGAGCTGAAGTACCTGATCTCGAAGGGGCACCGCACCCTCGTGGTCGGTGACGGCATCAACGACGGACCGATCCTCGCGTCCGCCGACGTGGGTGTCGCCATGGGGCTCTCGGGCTCCGACATCGCCACGAATTCGGCAGGCGTCGCCCTCATGAACGACGACCTCCGGCATGTTCCGTTCCTGCTCGACCTGGCGCGAAAGACCAAGTCGATCGTGGGACTGAACATCGCGGCAAGCCTGTTGCTCGCACTGATCGGTCTCGCCCTGGCCGCTACAGGTCAGATCGACATCTACGTGACGCCCTTCTACCAGGCCGTCGCCTATGTCTTCGTGATCGCGAACAGCCTCCGGCTGGTCCGTTTCGGCGAGGACTTCGCCGAAGAGGAACAGAGGCGGATCGAGGAGCTCAACAGCCGTCGAGCGAAGCCGAGACGACGGGCGATGGACCGTGGTGGCGAGGTCGCCGCAGCAGGCTGATCGGGATTCCTGAAGACGCCGTCCGGCAGCTCCGGACACGATTCGAAACACGCACGTGAAACAGCACGGCGGGTCCTCCCAACAAGTTTCCGCACCCCTCCGACCGAGGAGGGCTGGAAGCCATGAAGGAGGCCCGCCATGACCATGCTCTGTTCGATGATCGATCCGATGGTGTCCGAAGGCATCATGGCGGTGGGAACCGCTGCTACGGCGATGCTGCTCGTGGCGATGGTCGGGTTCACCGCCTGGTCGATCCTCAGCCGGGCCTTTGCCGACTGAAGCACACGACGTCGCCCGGGGGAGCCCGGTTCTCGTGGATACATCGAATCAAGCGCCGGGGTTCAGGCGACGGTGATGGACTCGTCGAGGTACACGTCCTGGATGGCGTTGAGCAATTCAACGCCTTCCTTCATGGGACGCTGGAACGCCTTGCGTCCCGAGATCATCCCGAGTCCACCCGCGCGCTTGTTGATCACGGAGGTCCTGACCGCCTGGGCCAGGTCGTTCGCGCCCGATCCACCGCCGGAATTGATGAGGCCCGATCGCCCGCAGTAGCAGTTGAGGACCTGATAGCGACAGAGATCGATGGGGTGGTCGGTGGCAAGCTCCGAATACATTCGTGAGTCGTACTTGCCGAAGGAGACCCCGTCCTCGTTCATCGCAAGGTAGCCGCCGTTGAGCTCGGCCTGCTTCTGCTTGATGATGTCCGCCTTGATCGTGACACCAAGGTGGTTCGCCTGGCCGGTGAGATCCGCCGAGACGTGGAAGTCCTTTCCGTCCTTCTTGAAGGCGGAATTCCGCAGGTAGCACCAGAGCACGGTCACCATCCCGAGTTCGTGGGCATGCTGGAACGCCTCGGAGATCTCGATGATCTGGCGATGGGACTGCTCGGATCCGAAGTAGATCGTCGCGCCGACCGCGGTGGCACCGAGGTTCCAGGCCTCCTCGACCGTCCCGTAGAGGATCTCGTCGTACTGGTTCGGGTAGGAAAGCAGTTCATTGTGGTTCAGCTTCACCATGAAGGGGATCCGGTGCGCGTACTTCCTCGAGACCGAGGCAAGCACCCCGAAGGTCGTGGCGACGGCGTTGCATCCACCCTCGATCGCGAGCTTGATGATGTTCTCGCCATCGAAGTACAGGGGGTTCGCCGCGAAGGACGCTCCGCCGGAATGCTCGATCCCCTGGTCGACGGGAAGCATCGAGACGTACCCGGTACCTCCGAGCCGACCGGAGCCGAGGATCTGCTGCATCGACTTCAGGACCTGCGGATTGCGATCCGACTCGAGGAAGATGCGGTCGACCCAGTCGGAACCGGGCACGTGCAGCAGCGACCTGTCCACCTTCGCGACGTGGCCCAGGAGGCTGTCCGCCTCGTTGCCGAGCAGTTCTACGGTCCGGGCATGGTTCGCGTTGGTCATCCTGGCTCCTGTGTTCTCTTGGGATGCGGCTGGTGAGTGGCGACATGGTAACCAGAGCCGGCCGGGAGTTGGAACGCAGGCCGGCCTGGAGACCTATACTTCGCATACATCATGTTCGAAGACGCCCAGAACCTCCCCCTGCTGCTGACCTTGGCACTGCTTCTCTCCGGTGCCGGGACGATGATCCTCGGCGCACACCTCCTGGTGGTGTCCGCGGTGCGGATCGCCAGGCGATGCGGGCTCTCCCCGTTCTTCATCGGCGTCACCGTGGTGGCCTTCGGAACCAGCGTCCCCGAGCTCGCGGCATCGCTCTACGCGCAGTTCAACGGCAAGGAGGCCATCGCCCTGGGGAACGTGATCGGATCGAACATCGCCAACCTGGCCCTGGTCCTGGGCGTCGTCGCGATCTTCAAGCCGATCCCGGTCAGGGCACCGAACCTGCGACGGGACCTGGTGCTGGTGGTCCTGGTCGGACTCGTTCCGCTCCTGGCCCTCCCCTTCGACAACACGCTCGGCCCCTTCCACGGGATCGGCCTCGTCGCCCTTCTCGGCCTCTTCATCTGGTCCTCCACCGGCCATAACTCGAGCGACGAGTTCGACGACCTGCAGGTGGAGGGGCGGTGGCCCGCCTGGCTGATCTGGATCGCCATCATCGGAGGCCCCACTCTTCTCTGGGCGGGCTCGACCCTCTTCATCGAGAGCGCCTCCGTGCTTGGTGTCAGGGCGGGCTTGAGCGAGGCCGTGGTGGGCCTCACGATCGTCGCCTTCACGACGTCCCTCCCGGAACTGATCACCAGCATCTACGCGACGCTCCGAGGCTACGAGGAAGTCGGGATCGGCAACATCCTCGGCTCGTGCATCATGAACGTACTCTGCGTCCTCGGCGTGGTGCTCCTCTTCGGTTCCATTCCGGTCGAGGGGCAGATCTTCACCCTGGACGTCCCGGCACTCCTGATCGTCTCGTTGGTCTGCGTGCCGATCCTGCTCAGCGGACGAAAGGTGACGCGGCCGGAGGGCGCACTTCTCTTCATCCTGTACGGCGCGTACATCACGATCCTGCTCACGATCACCCCCACCATCGAGGTGACGGGAACTCCGCAGGGCTGACCGCTTCAGGCTTCTGGACCGGACCCGCCTGAAGCCCCCTGATCGATCCAGCCTCCACCAAGCACCAGATCGTCCTCGTAGCAGACCACGGCCTGCCCCGGCGCAACGGCGGCCTGCGGTTCGTCGAAACGAACCTCCAGCCTGCCGGAGTCGAGCCTCACCCGGGCCGGAACCGGGGACGCGTTGTATCGAATCCGCGCCGCGCAGGAACGCCAGCCCCGATGCTCGGGAACCAGCCAGTTGACGTCACCGGCTTCAAGCCCGGCGGAGAGCAGTTCCTCGCGAGCCCCGACCACGACCTCGTTCCGGTCGGGACGCTTTTCGAGGACGAACAGCGGAATCGAGGAGGCGATTCCGATGCCTCTTCTCTGCCCGACCGTGAAGTTCTGGTGCCCGTCATGAGCACCGAGATCGGCGCCCTCCCTGTCGATGATCCTGCCGGGACTCACCCCGGATTCGGAACGGTCGGAGACGAGGCGGGCGTAGTCGTTGTCCGGGACGAAGCAGATCTCCTGGGAATCGGGTTTGTCGAAGACCGGCAGGCCGAGTTCCTCGGCATGAGCCCGGACGTCGGACTTGTGCATGCCTCCGATGGGCAGCAGCATCTCGGCCAGTCGCTCGGGTCTCGCCCCGAAGAGGACATAGGACTGGTCCTTGCCGTGGTCCAGCCCGCGAAGCAGCCGATGACGACCATCCGGCCCGACCTCGACACGGGCATAGTGTCCACTGGCGACATGGGTCGCCCCGATCTGGTGGGCGTGGGCGTGCAACCTGCCGAACTTCAACCAGTCGTTGCACCGAACACAGGGATTCGGCGTCCTGCCTGCATCGTATTCGGAGACGAAGTAGTCGATGATCCTGCCGAACTCACGCTTGAAGTCCACCACGTAGAACGGGATGTCCAGCCGTGCGGACACCCGACGAGCATCATCGGCATCATTGATCGAGCAGCAGCCCTGCTTCCCGATGCGGATGTCGCAAGAGGATTCGAGGGTCTCGCCCGGCGAGCCCAGCCGCATGAAGACACCGACGACCTCCCACCCCTCCTTCATGAGGAGAGCGGCCGCGACGGAGGAATCGACACCTCCACTCATTGCGACGAGCACCTTGCCCTTCGAGCTTGCCATGCACCAATCCTAACTACCCGGCTGGCGATCGATGTGGGGAATCTGTCGCCATCCCCCCTTGAATCCGTCTGGACGGGTAGCCTCGGTGCATGCTCTTCTACGCAGGAATCGACGAAGCGGGCTACGGACCGATGCTGGGGCCGCTGTGCGTCGGGACCGCCCTCTTCCAGGTCGAGGAGGGCGATGCCAGCGATGGCGCTCCCGATCTGTGGGCCCTGCTGGAATCCGCGGTCTGCAGACGACCCACTGACCGGAAACGGCGGATCGCCATCGACGACTCCAAGACCCTGAAGGGTGCTCGAGGCTCCAAGGCCCATCCGCTCCGTCACCTGGAACGTGGTGTCCTGGCCTTCGTCCAGGAACTGAGCGGCGACCTCCCGGAGGACGATGAGGCGCTGCTCCGAATCCTCGGCGCGGAACTGGCGGAAGAACCGTGGTACGCGAACACGGTCTCGCTCCCGCTCTCGGGAGAACCGGGCGAGCACCGGATTGCCGCTTCCATGCTGGGGCGAACACTCGAGGAGGCCGGTGTCCGGCTCTGCCAGCTCGGATGCGAGGTGATCGAGCCTCCCCAGATCAATGCCGCAGCCCTGGGCAGGGAGCGCAAGAGCGAACTGAACCTTTCCGCTGCGCTTCGCCTCGCCGAAGGCGTCAGGCAGGCCTGCCCGGACGCCCATCCGCGAGTGGTCATCGATCGACAGGGTGGAAGGACCTCCTATCGAGAGCATCTCGCACACGCATGGCCCGATGCCGGAATCAGGATTCTCGGCGAGACGCCGAAGATCAGCCGGTACCGGATCGACACCGCGGGATCACTGCTGACGGTGTCCTTCGAAACCGAATCCGAACAGAACCACCTCCCGGTGGCCCTCGCCTCGATGGTGGCCAAGTGGGTCCGGGAACTTCACATGATCAGGCTCAATGCCTTCTTCGCATCCAGGATGCCGGAACTGAAGCCGACCGCCGGCTACGTGCAGGACGGACGGCGATTCATGCAGGAAATAGACCCTTTGGTGCGATCCCTCGAACTCGACGAGGGCAGGCTGGTCCGCAGGATCTAGGTCTCCCCGATCCCGGACGACAGACCCGACCTTCGATACTCGGAACCATTGCTTGAATCATGCGGCAAGGCTCGATAGGATTCCCCGCTTGCCCTGAGCGTTCGGGGCATGCCTCCGGAATCCCGGAATCGAGTCAGGGCACCCCCTGCTTCACTTCTGAACGAGATCCCACCCCAAGAAAGGCTGGGCCGCAATCATGAGTTCGCGAGCCACAGCCGTGCTCACCTGATCCAAGCGGTTTTTTGACCAGCGAATCAGGGAGCGGGATCAGCATTCAGCCGATAAGTCGTCATCAGGCCGGACGGGCGTGAGCCCGAGTCGGATGTTCCTGAAAATCATTTCCCCTTCCACCTACCTCATCACCATCGGACCAACGTCATGTCCATCGACCTCTCACGAGTACGAAACATCGGGATCTGCGCACACATCGACGCAGGCAAGACCACCGTCACCGAACGAATCCTCTACTACACGGGGATGAACTACAAGATGGGCGAGGTGCATGAAGGTACGGCCACCATGGACTTCCTCGAGGAGGAACAGGAACGTGGGATCACGATCCAGTCCGCGGCGACGACCTGTCCCTGGACGTACAAGGACGAGGAGTACAAGGTCAACCTGATCGACACTCCCGGGCACGTCGACTTCACCATCGAGGTGGAGCGATCCCTTCGCGTCCTCGACGGTGCGGTCGCGGTGTTCGATGGCAAGGAAGGCGTGGAAGCACAGTCCGAAACCGTCTGGCGTCAGGCTGATCGCTACGCGGTCCCGCGACTCTGCTTCATCAACAAGATGGACAAGATGGGCGCGAACTTCGAGTTCTCGTTCAACTCGATCCGTGAGCGACTCGGAGCGAACCCGATCGCGGTCCAGATCCCCATCGGTGCGGCGGACACCCTCGAGGGCATCATCGACCTCCTGGCGATGAAGGCCTACTACTTCGACGCCAGCGAACTCGGTGCGCGCATCGAGGAACGCGAGATCCCCGACGACATGAAGGAAGAAGCCGAGATGTGGCACCACGTCCTCGTCGAGAAGGCCTCCGAGCTGGACGATGCCCTGGTCGAGAAGTACATCGAGGACGAACACTCCATCACCCCCGACGAGATCCGGGCCGCGCTTCGCAAGGGCACCATCGCAGAGGAATGCAACCCCGTCTTCTGCGGCTCCGCGCTCAAGAACATCGGCATCCAGAGGCTCCTCAACGGAGTCATCGACTATCTCCCCACCCCCACCGAGGTCCCCGAGGTGAAGGGCACCGATCCTCGCGATCCGGACCAGGAGATGTCACGGCCCAACTCCAACGACGCACCGTTCTCAGGCCTGGTCTTCAAGGTCGTCAACGACACCCATGGCGACCTGACCTACGTGAGGATCTACTCGGGCATCCTGAAGAAGGGTTCCCGTATCCTCAACCCGGGCAACAACAAGAAGGAGAACGTCTCCCGCATCTTCGAGATGCACGCGAAGGACCGTGAGGCACTGGATCAGGCCGAAGCAGGCATGATCGTCGCCGTGATCGGCATCAAGAACTCCTGGACTGGCGACACCGTCTGTTCCACGGACGACCCGATCATCCTCGAGCGCATGGAATTCCCCGAGCCGGTGATCTCGATGTCGATCGAGCCGAACACCGCGGAGGACAAGAAGAAGCTCGGCGAGGCATTGACCACCATCCGCCGCGAGGACCCCTCCTTCCGCTCCCTCTACAACGACGAGACCGGCGAGACGATCATCTCGGGCATGGGTGAACTCCACCTCGAGATCATCAAGAACAAGCTCGTTCGCGACATGAAGGTCGGCGTGAACGTCGGTCGACCGCGTGTCTCCTATCGCGAGACGATCACCGGCGAGGCCAAGGAAGTCCGAGGCCTGTTCAAGAAGCAGACCGGTGGTCGCGGGCAGTTCGGTGACGCGATCATCAGCATCTCCCCCATCACCCAGGAGGAGGCGGAGGCCCAGGAGCTCAAGTTCAAGGAAGGCATCGCGGTCGTCGACAACATCAGCGGCGGTTCGATCCCCAGGGAGTACATCCCATCGGTCGAATCCGGCATCCGCTCGGCCGCTTCCAGCGGCGTGATCGGCGGCTATCCGGTGATCAACGTGAAGGCCGAGATGGTCGACGGTTCCTACCACGACGTGGACTCGAGCCAGGTCGCCTTCGAACAGGCAGGCGCACTCGCCTTCCGCGAGGCATGCACTCGAGCCGGCCTCGCCCTGCTCGAGCCGATCATGAAGCTCCAGATCGTGACCCCGGACGAGTTCTTCGGCAACGTCTCCGGCGACCTTTCATCGCGACGAGGGCACATCGTCGACAGCGAGATGCGCGGAAACGCACGGGTCATCAACTGCGAGGTCCCGCTTTCCGAGATGTTCGGATACACGACCACCCTCCGCTCGATGACCCAGGGCCGGGCCACGAGCTCCATGGAGCCCTCCGAGTACCGGATCATGCCCGAGCGCCTGAAGGACGAGGTCCTCGCTCAAGGCTGATCGGCCACCGATCGAACGATTGAACGACGCGACCCTGCTCCGGCAGGGTCGCGTTCGTATACTTGGACCCGATGAACACGTCATCCAGTCCAATGGAAGAGACCACCAGGTACTTCGAAGGCGAGTACGAGGCCGAACTCGAACGCTGGGGACGCAGCCGCTTTCGCAACCTGTGCATCGCACTCCTGTCGATTCTGGTCGCCGTCTGGCTGATCAGGAGCATCGGGTGGGTGGTCCTCATCCAGCAGTCGGATGTCAACCCCGGTTCGGTGTTCGACACCCTCGAGATCTACAACATCTGCGTCGGAATCGCGCTGGCGATGATCGTGCTCTGGTTCATGCTCGTGGTCAGGCCTCAACTGGAGACCAGGGAGCAGCTCATCAGCTCCGCCACCCGGCTGGTCATGATCCTGAGCCTGACCCATGTCTGTGCCTACCTCCCGCTCCCCTACCTGGGCGAGACGGAACTGTCGGCGAACGCGATGGAACTCTTCTTCTGGCACTTCACGGCCTGCCTGTTCCTCCCCTGGTCCGCATGGCAGAGCCTGAAGGCGATCGGTCCCGCCTACCTGTTCTGGAACGCGCAGATCATCGTCTATGAGATCAGCACCAACCTCATGGGCGAAAGCACGAAGGAACAGCTCATCATCGGAGCGCTCGCGACCGTCATCCTGCTGGTATTCGTCGCGATGCTCTTCGTCCCCGGCATGCTGATCTGCTGGTTGCGACTCAGGCGGCACGGGAAGCGCTTCCGCGTCGACATGGTCGGCAGGGAGTTCCTTTCCATGCGCCGGGAGCTGGAGCAGGCACGAAGGATCCATGACGCACTGTTCCCGGAAAGGTCCCAGGACGCGTGTGTCAGGTTCGACTTCGAGTACAAGCCCCAGACCGACATCGGTGGCGACTTCGTCTGGTACGAGCGTTCGGGGAACAAGGTCCGGATGATCCTCATCGACGTGACGGGGCACGGCCTCACCGCGGCGATGACGGTGAATCGGATCCACGGTGAGATCCTGAGAATCCGAGGGGAGCACCCGGAGGGTGACCCCGCGCTCATCATGTCCCTCATCGATCGCTACTTCGTCCTCACCCTCGCCCCTCACACCGTCTACGCCACTGGTCTGGCCTGCGAACTGGATCTTGATTCCGGGGTCATCAAGTGGGTGAACGGTGGTCATCCCCCGGCCTTCGTGCTCTCCCCAGGACGCGAGACACGAGAGCTGGAAACCACGACGCTGATGCTCGGTGCGCTCGGTGTCGATGACTTCGAACCCGAGCAGCAGGTGATGACGATCAGACCCGGTGACTCGATCATCGCCTACACGGACGGTGTCATCGAGTCGAGGGACACCAGGGGAAGGATGCTGGGGCTCGAGAATCTCAGGCACCTCGTCAGGAACGGCGGTTCGGACTCGAACTGGCCGAAGCGCATACTGAACTTCGTCTCCAATCATGCCCGTGGTGCGTTCGAGGATGATGCGCTGATCGTGAGCATCGACTACCTCTCGGAACCGACTCCCGAAGCATGCGAGGTGGCTTCATGAGCGACCCGGCCAACGACATCCTCCACCTCGAGCATGCCGCCCGGATCGCACTGCGTGCGCATGGCCAGGCCGAGCCCAATCCGATGGTCGGTTGCGTGGTGCTCGACCAATCGGGAACCCTGGTCGGCGAAGGGCGCACCGCACGATGCGGGGGGCCCCACGCCGAGCGAATCGCACTCGCTCGAGCGGGAGCAGCGGCCAGGGGTGGAACGCTTCTGACGACGCTCGAACCCTGCTCGCATCACGGCCGGACCCCACCATGCACGGACGCCATCCTCGAAGCAGGCATCAGTCGGATGGTCTACGGGACCGCCGACCCCAACCCGGAGGCCTCGGGTGGCGCGGCACTGCTCATGGAGAAGGGCGTGGCCGTCGATCATCTTCCGATCCGAGCGACCGATCTCCTGAATGAACCACATGTCCACCGCGTCCGCACCGGACTGCCCTGGATCGTCGCGAAGTGGGCCCAGACGATCGACGGACGAATCGCCACGGCAAAGGGTGATTCCCGGTGGATCTCGAGCGCACGGTCCAGGCGCCTGGTCCACCGTGAACGCGGACGCGTCGATGCCGTGATGACCGGCATCGGAACGGTCCTTGCCGATGACCCTCGACTGACGCCTCGCGATGCCAGGTCACCAAGACGAACCCCGGACCGAATCGTGGTCGACGACGAGCTCCGGACACCGATCGACTGCAGACTGGTCAGCACCGCAGCCGAGACACCGACGACCATCATCTGCCGTCCGGATGCGGAGCGTGGTGATCACGCGACAAGGTTGCGTGCACTCGGCGTCTCGATCAGGTCCTCCGCTTCCGATGAGGACCTCGGGGACACGCTGAGATCACTCGCCACCGAGAGGAACCATGCCACGGTGCTGGTCGAATCCGGCGGCGGACTGCTGGGCAGACTGTTCCGCCAGGATCTCGTGAACGACGCACTGGTCTTCATCGCGCCGAAGATGCTCGGCGACCAGGAGGCGCCCGGAAGCATGCGAGGCCGGGCACCCGAGCGTATCGCCGACTGCATCACGTTCGAGCCGATCTCGATTCTCCCCAGGCAGGATGACGTCGTGGCCTGGTATCGGATGCCAGGCTCCGGCACCTGATCAGCCTCCGGGGGTCAGCCCGTAGTCGCTCGAATCGAGTTCGAGCCCGAAGGATGCCGGGTAGACGCGCAGCACATCATCGCCGTTCTCGAGTGCCCAACTGCCGCTCTGGGGTTCGCGGGCGATTCGAACCGTGTCCAGGGGACTCCCGTCGAATCCGTACAGGATCACGATCGCATGCTGCATGTCCGCGGGGAACCTGGCGAGGACGATTTCCGTCGAAGGGGTGCTGGTCAGCAATCCGAGCAGGTTCTCGACCGGTTCACGATCGACTGCAGTCGGTTCCTCTTCGTCGAGATAGCCGACCCAGCCGTCGAACTCACGTTGCAGGGAGAGATTCTCCGTATCGGTTCGAATCTCGACGAGAGCGATGTCCTCGCGAACCACCCCGGTGCCGGTTCCATCGATCAGGCTCGCCGCGGCAGGCACCAGGGCCTGCTGGGTCTCCTCGTCGACACGAAGGACGGTCGGACTTCCAGTCACCATCGCGTACCGATCAGCTGAACCGACGCCGATCGGATCACCCAGAAGGACGATCCGTGGATCCCCACCCCGACGTGCTCTCAGTTCGACCACGCCGATCGGATCCTCCAGACCGAAGCGATCGAGCCGGTCGGGTTGGTCATGGAGATACCCGGATGCTCGTGTTCGTGCCACTCGGGCCAGCCAGTCCATGATGGCCGCCTCGTCACCTCGTGTCTTCACCGGGCGGAGCAGCTCCCATCCGGAGTCGGTTCGGCCGAGTTCCATGCGTTCCTCGCCGGCCTTGATGAGGATCTCGACGGTCTCGCTGCCGGCTTCAGGGGCAAGGGTCCTGTCACGCAGGAACCGGTAGTCGGTCTCGATGACCTTCTCGTGCAGTCCCGCGTCGACGAGTGCGGCACGGCCCGGTTCATCGGTGAAACGGACCCAGGCACGTCCGGCGAGCGTCCGATTGCCGAGTTCGACCGTCTCCTCTCCCTCCGGCCAGCGCCAGGTGATCGTCGCGACCGGGGGATCGAGTCCGAGCCTCGCCGCGGTCTCAGGATCGTCGAGTGGCATCGAATCGACGCGGGTCAGGGCCTGGGCTGCGGTCCCGAACTGGCGAACCCCGTAGGCATCGAGCCCGACATCGAACGGCTCGACCTGACGCCATCCGGCCCCGTCGTCGGCGAAGCGGTGAAGTCGCCCGTCAGGGCGGGTGATGACCAGCTCCTGCACGCGATCGATCGGAAGGGACGTGGCCAGAGGTCGGGTGATCCCGACTCGCTCTGCACGACCAGGGCTGCCGCGCAACGACCACCAGGCCATGGTCGCAGCGGCCGCGATGATCCAGACGAGGACGATTCGTGCGATGGGACCCCGCATCAGCCACGCCTCCTCGTGAACACGATCACATTCCCCGCGATGAAGAGCCCGGCAGGCAGCATCCCGATCAGGAGCACCGCCCAGATCGTGCGCATGAACGGATCGAGGCCTTCGATGCGACTGGTCGCTGAAATCGATCCACTGCTGGGAACGAGTTCGTCCATCGAAGCAAGCCATGCCGTTGCCGACAGCATGAGGGCACGATTGCCCGGTGCCTCGAGCACGCTTCGTTCGCCACCAAGGGAACGGGAGAGATCGGCGACCGTGCTGACAAGCCAGCCTGCGCCTCCGACCACGATTGCACGCTGTCTCCGGTCATCGGTACGTTCGTACTCGACCGCCATGACGACGGGAAGCGGTTCCTCGAACCGGAGCTCGTCGATCGATTCGCTGCGACGTGCGATGACTTCGGGCCGCCAGTCCTGCTCGAGCCATCGAGTCGAGGATGGTTCGATCTCCCAGAGGGTGCGAACATGCTCGGCGGCGTCGGTCCCGAGACCGAGCGGTTCGAGGAGCATCAGCGTCTGGGTTCCGACCGCATCCGTCAACGGATGGTCGGCGCCCTCCGCGGGAGCCGAAAGCTTCTGCCAGGACTGTGGCGCGAGCGAGCCGTCCTCCGAGGGAACCAGTTCGAGCACGATCCGTGAGGTCTCCGGTTCCACGCCGAGGGAGCGAGCGACATCGACCCAGGGATCCTCCCGACCGAGGACCGGCAGGATGCTCCTGGAGAGTGAGAGCAGGATCGGCTCCCCGTCCCCGATGAGTTCGCCGACCGCCTCCAGCAGCGCGTTCTCCGAATCGGAGATCTCGAGGCCCTCGCGTGCAAGTGGAGGGACGACGACCCAGACCGGGCGGACACCGGCCGGAGGAATCGGTCGATCACCAGCGGAGACGTTCCATTCCGTCACCTCGAACCGAGCGGCTCGCAGGGCATCGGCAAGCGCGAAGACATCGTTCCCATTGGTGGTCGGCTGCATCAACCGACGATCTTCGGCATGCACGAAGACGACCCATGGCCGCTCATCCATGAGAAGCGAACGAATCGCACCAGCGAGCACCTCCTCACCCCGAAAGCGGCGGTCGAGTCGAACGGTTCCGTCGTCGGCATCCAGTGCCTTCCGCGGGAAGAGCTGCCAGGAAGGCACCACCGCCGCACCGGATTCCGGGGCGATGATGATCGCCGCCTCGCCCGCCTGGATTGCACGAGAGGCCTCGGACAGGGCAAGCGGTGCGAGCCGGTCCAACCGGTCCGCAGAGGCCGCCAGCCTCGCTGCAATGACGGCGAAACCGGGAGCGGTGTCCTTGGCCCAGACCCGGACCGGGGTGCTCAGTTCCGTCGTCGTCATCCACTTCTGGAGCAGACGCCCCGTTGCGGCAAGCTGATCCGACCAGAATTCGAGCGTGGTCCGGAGGGCGGCACGAACCCCTTCGTGATCAGGCACGGGCCTCGCACCATCGGAGCGAAGCCCCGACTCGATGAACGCCTCGAGTTCGCCGCTGTCGGAAGGCAGTCGCGTCAGGGCGCGAGCCAGCTCGGTCACCTCCGCGAGCACCGGGTCTTCCGGCGGCAGGGTTGCCATCAATCCTCGGATCCCGGGCAGGGTCTCGATCGCGAAGTCGACGAGGGACTGATAGGAGCGGCGAGCCTCACCGATCGCCTCCTCGTACGTGATGACTTCGTCCTGGTAGACGCTCCGGAGTCGCGTCAGCAGTTCCTCGAAGGACTCGAGGGACTCGGGATCGAGCGGATCGATCCGCTCCGCCACGAGGCCCGGAGAGGCCTCCTGGAACCGGTCGAGCACTTCGTCAACCTGACGCAGCACGACGGAGTCATTCTCCGATTCGACCGCAAGCAGGTGAATCGACCAGGCCCCTTCACCTCCCGGAAGATCCTGCAGGAGTTCGACGGTGCTGTCGTCGAGCGCATAGGCACGGGTCCGGGTGAGGTCGTACGACCTTCTCAGGTCGGGAAGGTCGAAGAGGGCGACGAAGGCCGCCATCGACACCAGGATGCCCGCGGTCTCGAGGCCGGTGCGAAGGAAGCGACCAGGCGTGACCGCGGTGCCGAACCGCCTGCCGGCAGCGAGCGTGGTGAGCCAGAGGAGCCCGGAAATCGCCGAGAGGAAGTAGACCACGTTCGCGGTATCGAGGAGCCCGATCGCGAAGGCGTCCGTTCGTCGTGTCGGGTCGATCGCGAACAGCATCGAAGCCCAGTCCGCCGGCACCACGGAAGGCAGGAGGCGCGTGAGCAGGACCAGGGCCAGTGAACAGAAGACGGCGAGCAGGTACGAAACAAGCTGACTGTCACTTGCGGTCGAGGCAAGCATCCCCAGCGCGAGCCAGCAGCTCCCGGCAAGGAGCAGGCCCAGCACCCCGCAGAGGATCTCGCCCCAGTCGGGCCGCCCGTAGAACTCGAGTACTCCTCCCAGGAGAAGGATTGGAACGCAGAGCAGCACCAGCTGGAAGAAGATCGCCGCGAACTTCCCGAGGACGATCCCCCCCGGACGCACCGGCGCGCTTTGCAGGATCTCCCAGGTCCCCTGCCGTCGTTCGTCACTGAAACTCCGCATTGCAAGGGCGGGCACGACGATCAAGAGGACCCAGGCCGCGATCCCCATCACCGGCTGCAGGGTCACCGGACCCTCTGAAACCATGACGAGCAGCATGAAGACGATCGAGAGCAGCACTGTCCCGACGGCGAGCGCAGTCCAGCTCGCCAGGGTGACGGTGGCTGAACGAAGCTCGCGGAAGAAGACTGCTGAGAAACCGGTCAACTCGACTGCCCCCCGGTTTCATCGTCGTCAGCACCCGACCAGTCCGGGGCGGTCGCGCCGGCAAGGGTCAGGAAGACGGACTCCAGGGTCTGTCGTTCTCGACGGACTTCTCTCAGCTGGAAACCGGCGGCGAGGGCGCGCTGGACGAGCTCCTCACGGTGATCGGCACCATCCGAGGGCACGACCCGAAGCTCGTGCCAACCACCACCGACCCCGACGGTCCGCACCTCCCCGATTCCCGTCATGTCCGACAACGTGGATTCGAACCCGGCAAGCCCGTCTCCGGAGAGCTCCATGACCACTGGTGCCCCGGAAGCGCGAGCCATCACCTCGTCCCGAGAGCCGGTGGCCACGAGACGGCCGCCCGAGATCATGACGAGCCAGGAACAACTCGCATCGACCTCGGCAAGAAGATGGCTTGAGAGCAAGACCGTCCGTTCGCCGGCCAGAGAAGCCAGGAGTGTCCTGAACGTCCCCTGCTGGGCCGGATCGAGACCGACGGTGGGTTCATCGAGGACCAACAGCGGTGGATCGCCCAGCAGAGCTGCCGCGAGGCCGGCTCGTTGGCGATAGCCCTTGCTCAGCGCACCAAGGAGTCGTCGGGAGACCTCCTCCAGTCCACAGAGTCCGAGGGAGCGGCTGATGGCATCAGTGAGGGGTCTGCCGTGAAGACCGACAAGGCGCCCGCGAAATCGAAGGTACTCCTCGACCCGGAGCTCGGTGTCGAGCGGATTGGACTCGGGGAGGTAGCCGATCTGGGAGCGGACCCCCATCGGGTCGGCCGCCACATCCACCCCCCCGACGCTCAGTTGACCGGAATCCGGAGGAAACAGACCGGCGATCATCCTGATCGTCGTGCTCTTGCCGGCCCCGTTCGGGCCCAGGAAGCCGCAGACCGCTCCCTTCGGGACGGAGAACGAGAGTCCGTCCACCGCACGGAGCGGACCATAGGTTCGGGTGAGTTCTGTGGCCTCGATCATGGACTTCGCTCGATCCGGGGGAAGCTGGAACCGCAGGCGGAGTCTAGCACCCTCGAGGAAGCGGCGTGCTCATCTTGCGAGGAATGACGTCCCTTCCCTACACTGTGATCTTCACCTCTCGCAAGCGAAGAGAACATGTCGGAACCACGGCCCCGGATCATAGTGATCGGCCAGGACCTCCCCGAGGCCGAACGCGATCGTCTCTCCGACCGTTTCGACGTCATCGAGACCCGGAATGCGGATGACGTGATCGAACTCCTCCTGCAGGAGTCCGTCAACGAGGACGAGTACCAGGACGAGCAGGATGGCGATCGGGCGAGGCGCCTGCAGACCCGCATCGACGAGATCGACGACGCCGGCGGGGACATACTCGACCTCGATGCAGAGATCGTCACACCACTCAATCTCGCGGAGCGACTGCACCTGCTCGAATCACGGGTCGCGGAAGCGCTCCTGCAGCTCTTCGGATGGCGGCACTTCGAGGTCCGACTCCTCGATCGTGAATCCAAGCGACTGGAGCTGGTCATTGCGAACGGCATAGAGCCACTGTCGATCGGGCACACCATCTCCGCGGAACCGGAGGACAACGGCATCTCCGGCTGGGTGGCGGCGACCGGCAAGAGCTACATCTGCAGGGACTGCGCGATCGACCCCCGATACATGGGTGGTCTCGAAGGTGCACGAAGCAGCCTGACCATTCCGCTTCGACTCCATGATCGGGTCATCGGCGTGCTCAACGTCGAATCAGACAAGATCGAACAGTTCGACGAGGAGGGTCGCCTGCTTCTCGAGCTCTACGGTCGCTACGTGGCCATGGCGGTGAACATCCTCGACATGCTCATCGTCGAGCGATACACCACCAACCGAAGACTCTCCAACAACGTGATCGCCGAGCTCGAGAACCCGGTGAAGCAGATCGAGTCCAAGGCCGAGGAAATGATGAAGACCTACGTGGGCGATGCGCGCATGCTCGAAGGCCTCGAGCAGATCATCGAATCCGTGGCGTCGATGCGCGCGAGGATCAGGAGCTGCACCGCCGGACCGCAGACGATCCTCGGCGCGGAGGGTGTCCTCCACCAGGAGGAGCTCGAACCGGTTCTCGAAGGCAAGCGAGTCCTGGTCGCCGATGACGAACCGGTCATCCGCCAGACGATCTGCGCCGTGCTCGAGCAACGAGGCTGCGCGGTCGAGGTCTGCGTCGACGGCACCTCCGCGATCATGCAGCTCGAATCCTCCGACAAGGCGAAGGCGAGGTTCGATCTCGTCATCTCCGATGTCCGGATGCCTGACCGCAATGGCTACGAGGTCTTTCGTGCCGCGAAGGACGTCAACGCCGAGATTCCGGTGATCCTCATGACCGGTTTCGGCTACGACCCCCACCACTCGATCGTCCGATCGAGTCAGGAGGGCCTCCACTGCTTCCTCTTCAAGCCGTTCCAGGTCGAGCAACTGCTCGAAGAGGTCTACAAGGCACTCGTGATCGAATGCGCCGACTGATCGGTCGAAGCTTCGCCCCCCGTTGAGTCCCTCGTCGATTCGAACCAGGTCCATCCACCCGGAAGTCCGGATGCGGGTGTTCAGGTCGTGGCATGCGCCACGAGCACCCTCGAGTAGCCCTCGTGGTCGGTCAGGATTCGCTCTTGATGGAGCCCCGGAACGGCCCGGGCGATCTCGAGGACCGCGTCACGACCGGCATCCGCGATCTCGACGAGCAGCAGCCCGCCGGGAACCAGTCGCCGCGGAGCCTCCTCCAGGATCGGGCGAACGAAGTCGAGACCATGAGGCCCGCCGCGAAGTGCGGTCGCAGGCTCGTAGTCACGCACGTTCGCATCAAGCTCCTCGTACTCGGCATCGCTGACGTAGGGAGGGTTGGCGCAGATCAGATCGAACGGCCCCTCCTCACCATCGAGGGCATCGAAAAGAGAACCGCATCGCGTCTCGATCAGACCATCCACCCCGTGGCGAGCGGCATTTCGATGAAGCAATGCAAGCGCATCCTCCACGATGTCGGTCGCGATCACCGCCAGGGGTCCGGACTCCCGGGAAATCGGCGGTCGGTCCTCAGGCGTCAAGGCAGCGTCCTCGACGGGATCAGGCGCAACCGGACGATGTTCAAGGTCGATGGTCGGAACCGACTCGGTCATGGTGGTCAGGTCATCGGGGAGCCCGGACTCGACTCCGGCCTTGGCCTGGAACCGCTCCGAGACGGGACCGGCGCGCAAGGCGGCGAGGGAAGCGGCGACGCTGACCGCGATACAGCCGGTGCCGGTGCAGAGATCGAGGATCCGCCATCGCTCGTGAACACCGCGCGCCGCAATGAAGTCCATGGCGGCTTCCACCAGCGTCTCGGTGGCCGGCCGGGGAATGAGGGTGCAGGGCGAGACCTCGAACTCCCGGCCGAAGAACGGCCAGCTTCCAACGAGGTACTGGACCGGCTCGTGGCGGGCGGCCCGGGCGACCAGGCCGCGCAGGGAGGTGAGTTCGGAATCGGAAGCGACCCGATCCGGCTCCATGTAGAGCTTCAGCCGTTCCGAGCCGATCGAGTGGCCCACGAGAAGCTCCGCACAGACCCTCGGGGCATCGACGTCCTTGTCATCGAGATGATCCTGGATCCACCGAAGCAGGCGCCGGGTGGTCCAGGGTGCATCGGAAGTCACGGGTTCGGAGGGTGTGGATCTGGTCATCGAGACCGACATGGTACCAACCCCCGAAGCAGGACTCGAAGGCTATCATGGCCTCGACCCACGAGGAATGAATACATGAGCCAGACCGACTCGATCCAGACAATGCTGCAGACCCTGAAGGACAAGGCCACGGAGGCGGACGTCTTCGCTGCGACGTCCATCGACGAGGGCGGGCAGGTACTCGCCTGCACGCCTCGTGATGCCGGTGGTGAGGCGACGTACCAGGCCTTCATGGACTCCGGAACGTGGTTCGTGGCCCTCGTCACGCCTGACCGCTGGCTCAGTGAATCGGTCGAATCCGACCTGATGCACCTTGGCGATTCGATCGAGGAGCTGATCGAGGAGGAGCTGATCGAGCTGGGGCTGGATTCCTGCACGCCCAAGGTCGAGCATTTCCGCAGCGAGGAGATGCTCTACACGTTCCGGACCCCTCTCCCTGCGGAAACATCCGTCGAGGAAGCGGCGATCTGGCTTCTGGCCTACGAGGCGGCGTTCCGGGAACTCGGCGACATGACCGCCGAGCCCGATGAGTGAATGAAGGAGAAGGCATGCCACCACGGGTGCTGATGCTGGGATGGGAATTCCCGCCATTCATCACGGGCGGCCTCGGCACGGCATGCCTTGGCCTCACCAAGGCGCTCGATCGCCTCGGTGTGAACACCACCTTCGTCCTGCCGAAGACCACTCCGGAAGATGACGGAGGTCATGTCACACTCATCAGCCCGGGAGAGAAGGCCCAGGGGCTGATACGACAAGGCCAGCCGCAGGCGGGAGGGCCGACCTCATCAACCCCTCCCACCACACCCGAAGCAGCCCGCCCCATCGAGGAGGCTGGAGCGAAGGAGCCTGCGCCGACTCCACAGGCACCAGCGGAACAGATCCGCCAGGTGGAGGTGATCCGGAAGCAGCTCGAGCATGTGCGGTTCATCGAAGGTGGCCCTGAGGCGGGAGCAAGCGTCTATGACGCCCTGGCTCCGGAGATCAGGGCCGTGATCGAACGGTCCGGCCTGGACATCGAACGACTCCATGTCCTGGCGAAGTCAGGCGCGTTGGAACTCGACCCAGAGACCTCGAAGCTCGATGACATCGACCTGACCCTCTTTTCCGTCCTTCCGGAGGCAGGCCCTCCCCGCCACGAGGACATCGACGAGATGCAGGAACGATCCGCGCAGAGCGCCGACTATTCCGGGGATCTGGTCACCCAGGCCGAGCAGTACGCACGTTTCTGCTCTTCCATCGCACGTTCGGTCGACTTCGACGTGATCCACGCCCATGACTGGCTCACCTACCCCGCCGGACTCGCCGTCTCGAGGCTCACCGGCAAGCCACTGGTGGTCCATGTGCACTCCACGGAGTTCGACCGGTCAGGGGAGCATGTGAACCAGCGGGTCTACAACATCGAACGTCGGGGCATGCATGGCGCGACACGCGTCATCGCCGTCAGTCACCTGACCAAGAACATCGTCGTCAACCGCTACGGGATCGACCCGAACAAGGTGACCGTGGTCTGGAACGGCGTCGATCTCACTCCGGGCAGTGAAAGTGCGGGACGCATCGAATCGAAGGACAAGCTCGTCCTGTACTTCGGGCGGATCACCCTCCAGAAGGGTCCGGAGTTCTTCATCGCGGCCGCGAAGAGGGTGCTCGAGATCATGCCGGACGTGAAATTCGTCGTGGCCGGCTCGGGCGACCTGGCAGAACGCATGATCCGCATGGCCGCGGAGCTCGGCATCGGCCACAAGGTGCTCTTCACCGGATTCCTGCGGGGGAAGGACATCGAGCGGGTCTTCAAGCTTGCCGACCTCTACGTGATGCCAAGCGTTTCCGAACCGTTCGGCATCGCACCGCTGGAGGCCATGAGCCATGACGTGCCGGTCCTGATCAGTCGGAATTCGGGGGTCAGCGAGGTCCTCACCCACGCCCTGAAATGCGACTTCTGGGATGTCGACGAGATGGCGAACAAGATCATCGCGGTCCTCAGGCACTCACCGCTCAGCCACGCCCTGCGGGATGGCGGCAGGTTCGAGCTCCGGAGGATCACCTGGGACGGCGCCGCTGAAAAATGCGCACGAGTCTACGAGGAGATGGTGGCGGAATCACCGGTCTGAGCCTCCCGCTCCCCCCCTCGCTACACTGGGATCCCCCCGCCCACCAGGGTGGGTGACCACGCATCCTGCAGGAGCCGTTTCAGTCCAATGGCGTTGTTCTTCAAGCAGAAAAGTCGAACTGCACACTCGGACACGAAGCCGACCCAGACCACCCCATCCGGTCAGGCTGATCCTGATGGCACGCCCATCGAGCCTTCGGACAAGGCACACGAGCAGTTGATCCTGACTCGGAGCAGGGAATTCCTCGCGAAGGCGCGTGTGAACAGATCCTCGATGCTGAGCGGAGGGTTCTGGTCGGACAAGCTGATGGACTGGTCCATGAAGGACGAGGCATTCAAGGTCCAGTTGTTCCGGTTCGTGGACGCCTTTCCGATGCTGCGCACGCCGGAACAGGTCCATGATCACCTCGTCGACTACCTCTCGCAGCCGGGTGTGACGCCACCTCCCGGTTTCGGTGTCGGCATCAAGGCCGGCGGACTCGCCAAGGGCCTGCTGACGAAGACCTTCTCGAACCAGATCACATCGATGGCAAAGAAGTTCATCGCCGGAACCGACGCGGCAAGCGCACTGCCACAGCTCGAGAAGCTCTGGAAGAACGGGATGGCCTTCTCCGTCGACCTCCTGGGCGAGGCATGCGTCAGTGATGCCGAAGCCACCATGTACCAGGCGAAGTACATGGACCTGATCGAGAACATCCAGGGCCAGGTCGCGGAATGGCGCGCGAATCCCCTGCTTGAGGAGGACCACCTGGGCCCGATCCCCAGGACGAACGTCTCGATCAAGATCTCCTCGCTCTACGCACGAACCGATGCGATCGACATGGAGAACTCGATCGCGGGACTGATGGATTCGATCCTGCCCCTGCTCGAGGCGGCACGAAGGAACAATGTCTTCGTGAACTTCGACATGGAGCAGTTCGCTCTCAAGGACCTGACACTCGAGTTGTTCATGCGATGCTGCGAGGAAGTCGATTTCCACGCGGGCATAGCGATGCAGGCGTACCTCCGCTCCGGCGACGAGGATGCCCGGCGAATCATCGAATGGACGAGAAGGACGGGGAGACAGGTGTCGGTCCGACTGGTCAAGGGAGCCTACTGGGACTTCGAGACCATCTCCGCCGAGCAGGAAGGCTGGCCGGTACCGGTCTGGAGCCACAAGCCGGACACCGACGCCTGTTTCGAACGCATGAGCGATGCCTTCATCCAGGCGACCCCCCGCAAGACGGGCGAGGGCGGAGTCAAGCTTGCGCTCGGCTCGCACAATGCCCGTTCGATCGGAGCGGCGCTCGCCGGACTTGAACGCAACGGGCTGCCGACGAACGCGATCGAACTCCAGATGCTCTACGGGATGGGAGCGGAACTGAAGGCGGCAGCCGTGGACATGGGATTGCGGCTCCGTGAATACGTCCCGGTCGGAGAGATGATCCCCGGGATGGCGTACCTCGTGCGCAGGCTGCTGGAGAACACCTCGAACGAGTCCTGGCTGAAGGCAGGCTTCCTCGATGATGTCTCCGAGGACACGCTCATCGCGTCCCCCCACCGCAAGTACGCGCACGACCCCGGCATCGATCGCATCGAACAGGCTCCGGAACGTCACCAGCTGTCCAGCCAGGTCGAGGGAATCGGGGACGGCAGGCCCTTCTTCACCGAGCCGATGCGGGACTTCGCGATCAAGTCGCATCGTGACCAGTTCGGGCAGTCGATCTCCGAAGCGAGGGTCCCGGCGATCGCAAACGACGCGACGGTCGAACAGGCCGCGAGTGCACTCGGCGAGCTGGAGTCGTTCTTCCCGACCTGGCGTGACACCCCCTACCGAGACCGGGCGGAGGTCCTGGTCCGTGCGGCAGCGATCATGCGTGAGCGACGCGATGAACTCGCGGGCATGATCATCCGTGAGAACGGCAAGCCATGGCGGGATGCGGACGCGGATGTCTGTGAAGCGATCGACTTCTGTGAATACTACGCACGTGAAGGCGCGGCCCTCTTCGAGCCGAGACGCCTCGGGCGCTTCATCGGCGAGATCGACGAGACCTGGTTCCAGCCGAGGGGTGTTGCAGCCGTCATCAGTCCATGGAACTTCCCCCTTGCGATCTGCGCGGGCATGACCTCCGCCGCCCTCGTCACGGGGAACGTCGTCATCCTCAAGCCGGCGGAGCAGACGCCTGGGATTGCAGCCGTCTTCGTGGACATCCTTCGCGAAGCAGGACTGCCCGGGAAGGCGCTCGCCTTCCTGCCGGGGATCGGCGAGACCGTCGGGGCCGCGATCGTCCGTGATCCGAGAGTCGCCCTGATCGCCTTCACTGGTTCCAAGGCGGTCGGACTCGACATCATCGAGGCTTCAGGCCGGACCACGGAGCAGCAGGCCCAGGTCAAGAAGGTCGTCTGCGAGATGGGCGGCAAGAATGCGATCATCATCGACGCCTCCGCCGATCTTGATGAAGCGGTCCTGGGTGTTCGACAGTCCGCATTCGGATTCAGTGGGCAGAAGTGCTCCGCATGCAGCCGGGTGATCGTCGTCGAGAGTGCACACGACGTCTTCCTGAAGCGGCTGGTCGAAAGCACGAAGTCACTGCACATCGGGGACCCCATGGAACCCGGTACCGACATCGGCCCCGTGATCGACGAGGAAGCGGCCGGGAAGATCCGCTCCTACATCGAGCTCGGCGCGACCGAAGGCACCATCGAGTGCAGCACCAAGGTCCCCGAAGGCCTCGAGGACCGGGTGGGCAAGCCGTACGTGGGGCCGACTGTGATCAGTGGCATCACACCGGACGACCGACTCGCCCGCGAGGAGATCTTCGGGCCGGTGCTTGCCGTCATCAAGGTCAAGGACTTCGACCAGGCGTTGCAGGTCGCCAACATGACGGACTACAAGCTGACCGGCGGCGTGTTCAGCCGGAAACCGTCCAACCTCGAGAAGGCACGCCGGGAATTCAGGGTGGGCAACCTCTACCTCAACCGCGGGATCACCGGCGCACTCGTGGGCCGACAGCCGTTCGGGGGATTCGGCATGAGCGGGGTGGGCAGCAAGGCCGGCGGCGCAGACTACCTCCTGCAGTTCGTCGAGCCGAGGGCCTGCTCGGAAAATGCGATGCGCCGCGGTTTCGCCCCGGGGCTCTGAGAACCGGATAAACAGCGTTCAGCCGGCCCCACGACCCCAAACAATCGATCGGTTCCTCGAATTGTCGGGGATCTGCTCAGATTGCCCTACCAAGCACAATACAAGCGTTCATAATAGAACCATAACTCGACTCCAGGAGGAGCGGTCGGATCTGCATGGGGCACAGACTTGCTGCGAGAAAGACTTACCTACATCCTGAGTGGACTGGCATGCGGCACGATGTATGCAACTGATATCCCTGCGCCCTTCTACGAGGAGGCGATCCAGCGGGGCGTGCTCTACCTCGTCATGCAGGGTGAATTCGACGGCAGCGGACAGTTCGGCTGCGGCGTCTCCCTTGCGGACCTGGACAATGATGATGATCCCGATCTCGTCTGCGTGGGCGCAAGCAACGGACGGACCGGCCTGTTCGTGAATGACGGGGCGGGACACTTCACGAGAGTCATCACCGCCGGTCTTCCGGATCTCAATGAGGCGTCGGGTGTCACCGCCGCGGACTACGACGGCGATGGTGATCTGGATCTTCATTTCACCTGCTGGCACATGCCGGACCTGCTCTACCGGAACGATTCCTCGGGCGAGACCCTCCTCTTCACGGACGTCACGTCCGAAGCCGGGATGAGCGGAGCGAAAGGGCCCGGAACCGGTGCGGCCTGGAGTGATTTCGACCTTGACGGCGACCTGGATCTCTACGTCGCCAACCGTACTGGTTCGGAGAGCAACTGGACCCCGAACCAGTTCTGGCTGAACCATGGCGACGGCACCTTCACGGACATTGCCGCACAGCATGGTCTGGACGACCTCTTCGCCACCATGCAGCCGGTCTGGTTCGACTACGACCTGGATGGCGATCCGGATCTCTACCTCTCGACGGACAAGGGGGGCAGCAACGGGTCATCGAATCGACTGTTCAGGAACGACCTGGGGCAGTTCACGGAGGTCAGCGATGAGAGCCGTGCGAACGTCGCATTCGACTCGATGGGTGTCGGACTCGGGGACCTCGATTCGAACGGCTACCTGGACCTCTACTGCACGAACATCCCCGCCGGAAACGCGATGCTGATGAACGAGGGTGATGGCACCTTCAAGGACATGACCCAGGAGACCGAGACCGGCTCCTTCGCCACCGGCTGGGGAGCCCATTTCTTCGACTTCGACAATGATGCGGACGATGACCTCTACGTCTGCAACATGAGTGACGGCCTCAACAGGCTCTACGTGAACGACAGGGAATTCCCCTTGACCGACATGGCTCCCTACTGCGGGGTCCAATGCCTCGGGGACTCCTACTGCATGGCGATCGGTGACGTGGATCTCGACGGGGATCTCGACATCGTCGTCCAGAACCACCTCGAGTTGATCAAGCTCTTCATCAACACCGAGGGAGAGAAGAGGAACTGGGTCAAGTTCAAGGTCAGGGGCGTCGACAAGAACAAGTTCGCGGTCGGGACGAGCCTCACGGCGACAGTGGATGGGCACGAAACCCTCCATGAGATCACCGCGGGCAGTTCGTACAAGAGTTCGAACGACTACATCCAGCACTTCGGCCTCGGCGAGGCTGAACAGCTGGAGGAACTCCGGGTCCGTTTCACGAGGACGGGCACCAGGGTCTTCAGCCAGATCCCCGCCAACGAGACCTGGACGATCCTTCCGATGGCACTCCTCGGGGACGTCGATGAGGATGGTGACGTCGACCCCACCGACCTTTCGTCGTTCATCGGCAGACTCGACGCTCCGGACTTCCAGAAGGGCTGGGAAGTCCTGGACTTCGACGGCAACTTCAGGCTCGAGGAGAGCGACCTCGACGCCTTCCTGGAGGTCTACGAAGGTCCGCTCGAGGATTGCGATGGAGACGGGATCATCGATGCGGTCCAGATCGCACGCGGTGATTCGGAGGATGCCGATCTCGACGGGCGAATCGATGACTGCGACCAGGACCCGCCGGTCGGGGACCTCGACGGCGATGGCATCGTCGATGGTGCCGACCTGACCCAGCTGCTCGCCTGGTGGGACACGAGCTGGCCGCCCGGGGACCTGGACATGGACGGAACCATCGACGGGTCGGACCTTCTGATCCTGCTGGGCAACTGGTCGAATTGACCGCGCCTTCGGGCCCCTGCGAAATGACGACAACCGGGAGCTGACGGGCACCACGCCAATGCTTCGCTACACTCGCGGGCATGGAGTGGCACTTTCTCCTCATCACGGCTGCCATCGGATTCGTGAGTGGCATCTTCGGCGGCCTGCTTGGGATAGGCGGCTCGATCATCATGATCCCCCTGCTGACGATCGTCCACGGTCCCAACCAGCAGCTCTACCAGGCTGCGGCGATGATCGTGAACATTCCGGTTTCAGCGAGCGCGACGCTGAAGCATGCACGCAAGGGTGTCATTGAATCGGGCGTGGTCAAGAAGCTGCTTCCGATGGCACTGATCGGGATCCTGGCCGGTGTCGCGTTGAGCAACTGGATACCGACCCTGTGGCTCCAGGTGGTGTTTTCGGTGTTCCTCGCCTACGTGGGAGTCAGTGAGCTTGTGCGCATGCTGCACAAGAGCAGGAACGCAGGGGAAAAGGACACCACGCACCTGACGGATGAACAGCTGCAGAGCGGACGGAGAAGGATCGCGACGATCGGCGGCGGCAACGGCCTTGTCGCCGGACTTCTCGGCATCGGTGGCGGCGTGATCCTCATTCCATTGCTCAGGCGATTCTGTCACCTGGAGATGAGAACAGCCATTGCCGCAAGCTCGGCGACCATGCTGGTCACCGCCACGGTCGGCGCGGTCTACAAGAACTTCAGCCTGCCGGGACTTGTGGCTCCCGACGGGTCCCCGCTCCTGGTCAGTGAGAGCCTCCTCATTGCAGGGGCGATGGTCCCGCCGGCATTCATCGGCAGCTTCCTCGGAGCAGGGCTGAACCATCGGCTCCCGATCTCGAGCATCAAGGTGGTCTTCGCGATCCTCGTCATCGTCGCGGCGGGCCGCATGGCCTGGATGACGACCACTGCAGTGGAAGACGCACAGGACACGACCGAGACACCGGCCGTGGGCGTGGAAGCCTCCAACGAAACAGCTGCCCAGAAGGCACCGTGAATCACTTCCGGCGAAGGTCGACTTCAGGGTGCAGCTGAAGCGGGATCGACCCTGATGAACGCGGGGATCGAGATCTGGGACTGGTTCGAGGCGTAAAGCTGGAGCGGAAAGTAGTGGAAGCCGGGCTCGGCATCCTCTGGAACGGTGACCCTGATCTGGACCTGAAGATCATCCGATTCCTCATCCACGCTCTGGTCAAGGAGCTCGATCAGGTACCCGAGTTCGTTCGTGATCTGAATGAGATCGCCGGTAGTGGTCGCCTCGTGAACCCCGAGGGCCGCCTCGACGGATCCGCCAGGGGCCACTCGTCCGAGATTCATCTTGTAATCGGTCAGCTTGAAGTTCCGGTTCAGCTGGGGCGAGCTCATTCGGTGCCTGACCATGACCTCGACGAGCGGTGAATCCGCTCGATCCGTCTCGAAGATGAGGTAACGGGGATACCTGCCGTCAGGCTGGAGGAAGTTCTCCAGGTCGTAGTTCAGGGTGTAGCTGTTCTTCGGATTCTCCGGGTCGAATTCCCCTGCATGATCGGGTGCCATGCCATGCACGGATCTGATGCGGAACGGACTACCGTCGAGAGAGGCGATCTGAACGGTGCCTGTCATGTTCCGAACGGCACCACCCTCTCCCGCATCGACGGCATTGATGAAGGTGGGCGTGGCCCGGATCGGACGTGAGATCTCCGCCTGTGCGTTGATGCTGAGCACGTTCGAGTATCCGTCTATCAGGACCCTGATCACGGTCTTGCGTGTCCCGGTGTTCGTTTGCGGATCAAGCACCGCCTCCAGTTCGACGAAGCCCTTGGGAGGAATCACCTGGCCTTCGAGACTGTCGACCGTCGTGCACTTGCAGCTTGGCTGGACGGTGAGGATCTTCATGGGCTGATCGGAGACATTCTCCAGACGGACGGAAGCCGTCGCTTCCTGATAGGGCGCGATCAGTCCCCAGTCGAGAATGTCCGGAACAACTCGAATCGGTGCGATGGGTGACATATCAACACCCGGGGTCAGGAGCCCACCGCCACCCTCCGGCGAGGTCGCAGTCAGGGAAGACCCTGACTGCTGATCTCCGTTCTGGGACGCCGCTTCCGACGAGCCGGAATCACGGTCACAACCCACCAGGATCAGTGACGAGCAAAGCAAGACGGACGCGAATCGAATGGTCATGGAAGAAGCCCTCGAGTACGGAAAGCAAGGCTGAAAGTGGCAATCTCGGCCCGACAAGGGGGTTTACTGGCGTAAAAACCGTTCGAACCGGAAAAAATGTGGTTTCCTACCAGCCTTTCCACTTCCCATCAGGTGTTTCTGATGTACGATCAGACCTGAGGAATGAGAGCCTCATGCCCTGAATCGGCTTTCAGGGTCGGACTTGGAAAAAGGCGCTCCACACGGAGACGGAAGGAAGACTCCCAACCCCCAAACGACTGGCATGAGAAGGCATTTTCGTTGTCCCTTTGAGGGAGATCACGAGCACCTTTGACTGCCCCGACCAGAGATCTGGTCGGATCACGAACCCTTTTCCCTCCCTCCGCCCCCGGCCTTGTGCCGGGGGTCTTTTTTTTTGCATCCCCATCTGAAGAGTGAACAGCCGCGGCCAGAGGGCACTTGCAGGTTGCCACGCCAGTCTGAGCAGGTGGCATTCGACACCCCCCGCCGAGCAGGCACCCCTTCAGGATCAGCACACGGTCACCCAAGGTGCATCAACGGGAAAAGTCGCCGGCTCGAATCCCCTTGAACATCCGAACCACAACGTAGAAAGGCCACAGGAGGTGCAGCAAGAAGGCCAGGCAGCTCAACAGGACCCCCACCATGGTGAGATCCTCGATGACAAGGGAACGAAAGATCACCCTTGCCTCACTGACCGAGAGAAGCCCCCAGACGAGGGAGAAGACCCCCCAGGCGATCAGGGTGAAAGGCACGAACCTGAACCGCCAGACCAGGAGCCAGCCCAGGATGAAGCCCAGGATGCAGATGAACACACGGCCCCAGGCCAACGTGGCCATCACCCAGTACGTAGGCAGTTCATCGACAAGAGATCGGATCCGGACACCGGTCTGGCTGTCTCCAAGATTCACCAGACCGCCGGTGAGCCCATGGAAGAAGCCGGCCACCTTCATGCCGGTGGTGTGCGAATCGACCTGCCTGTCGAGCTGGTGAACCACCTCTGCAAGCGACCCGAGCACGACTGCAAGGCCACAATCCGCTATGGAGATCACGATGAGCAGGGCACCCATCACCGGGATCCAGCAGTGACAACACGCCTTCTTCCTGTCATCGCTCATATCACGCATCCATTGGATTTCCGAATGACGGAGGCTCCAGCGAACTTCACGATCATGAGCCCGCCCGATGCAGGTAGCCGCGTGTCATGATCCGCATGCCGTCGAGTCATCCCAGAGTTCCATCATCCAGGAACCAGATTCTGTTCCATGACCTCCGGGTCATCGAAGCGGCTCCATGCTACGAAAACCGGTCAATGACCGCCACGCTGGCCTCCTGATTGATCGGGAGTGGCGCAGGATCCGGCTGGCTCGTACCATTTCCTTCTTGAACCCAACATCAGGGAGCCATGATGAAGGCAAGTGATCTCAGAAACGGCATGGCCATGAAGGTCGACAACCAGGTCAACGTGATCCTGAACACGGAGCACGTCAAGCCCGGAAAAGGCCCGGCCTATGTCCAGGTGAAGCTCAAGAACATCGAGTCCGGATCGGTGATCGAGAAGCGTCTTCGCTCGGTGGAGGACGTGGACCAGGTCGATCTCGACCGGCGCCAGATGGAGTACCTGTACAACGACGGTTCGGGATTCGTCTTCATGGATGGTGAAACCTACGACCAGGTGACCCTGTTCGAGGAGCTTGTCGGCACCCAGATGCCCTTCGTGAAACCGAATACCGAGATCACCGTGCTCTTCTGCGAGGGTCGGCCGGTGAGCGTGGAGCTTCCGAAGGCCGTGGATCTCGAGGTCAGCGACACACCTCCCGGGATCAAGAACGCCACGGCGACCAACCAGCTCAAGGAAGCGACCCTCGAGACGGGTCTGAGGACCAAGGTCCCACCCTTCATCAACATCGGTGACATCGTCAGAGTCTCGACGGACGACGGAACCTACAGCCAGCGGGTCAACGAGTAGCGCACCCGAGGCTCAGCTCGACGCTTCGTGCAGCTCCTCGAACCAGTTCGCGGCATTCTGAATCCAGACCTTGAGGTCGAAACGCTCACGGAAGATCTGTCGTGCCGGGGTGGTCATCCTCTGGCGAATCTCCGGATCGGAGACGAACTCGATCAGGTTCCTGGCAAAGGCTTCCGGAGACTCCACAGGCAGGAGACGGATCGCGTCGGTGCCTCCGAGCAGGGAGCGGATGTTCTCGTCCCACTCCGCGATCATCACCGGCAGCCCCATGCCGAGCGCTTCACCGACCACCCCGGGACCGGCATCCCACCTGGTGGCGAGGGCGAAGACGTGCGAGGCCGCCATGCGTTCGTAGACCTCTTCATGTCCGACGTGGCCGACAAGATCGACTACGTCACCAACACCCAACTCCTCGATCAGTGCGGTGTAGTCGTGGAGTCGGGGACCCCCTCCCACGATCTGGAACTTGAACGGCAGGTCTGGATGGCTCTTCTTCATCAGGGCGGCCGCCTTGATCAGCAGATCCTGCCCCTTGATGTCGACAAGTCGTGCGACGCAGATGATGCGGACATGGTCCTTCGGCTTGGCCGGAAGTTCCCCGGTGATCGAATCCATGGGGTCGAGGCGGCAGGTGTTGAAGACCCTGCACTTCCGCTCGGAGACCCCGAAGACGGTCTGTGCGTCGACCTTCGCCACCTCGGAGACAGGGGCGAGGTGCGTGGCGCAGGAGAGTGCGAATCGCTTCCCGAACTTGATGTAGTTCTTGACGAAGAAGTTTCGCTTCATGTCCGCGTCGTTCTCCGGCCAGCAGTGCCTGTACCAGGCGATCCTGACCGGGACCCGGGTGAATCTCGCCGTGGGCATGGCGACGTTCACGCTCATCCAGTTGGCGACGACGACGTCCGGCTTCAGCTTCCTGAAGAGCTTCACGCCGAATCGGAAGTCCCTGAGGTGACAAGGCTGGTATGACGGCCAGGTGGTGACTGCGCACTTCTTCCATTCACCGATCAGGTCGAATCGAGCACCGCCCGAGATCAAGGTCACGTCATGACCCCGTGTCTGGAGCTCCTCGGCAAGAAGCCAGTTCTGCCGTGCGAGCAGGAATTCCGGTGTTCCGCAGGAGATGACGATCTTCATGATGTCTCGACTCCCGGAAATGCCCTGGCAATGGCCGCATTGCCGATCTTGCTGAGGATCGCCAGCGCCAGGATCATGACGACAACTCCGATCACAAGAGGCCATGTCCCCTTGTCCTTGATGAAGGTCTGGATGTCAACGGCACCGGTCTCGGCTGCACTGGCGGCAAGAACGCATGCCACGATCGTCCTCGGTGCCATCCCAACGAACGTGCCGATGGCGTAGGGAAGGATCCGGACGCCACTGACGGCTAGAGCGAGGTTGGTGAGTGCGAACGGCGAGTTCGGAGGAAAACGAACGAGCGTCACGAGCCCCAGGGTGCGCATCGGGCTCTCATCCACGAATGCGCGACGGATGACTCTCCATCGGGGATTCCGATCGATCCTTCGGGTGACAGCGTCACTGGACACGACCCGGCAGATCATCCAGCCGAGCAGTGCCCCGCCGGTGAATCCCAGGAGCGCCGCCGGAACACCGAGTGAGAAACCGAAGATCCATCCCCCGAAGATCGACTGGGCGTACGTGGGAAGAATACCGAGACCGCTCGTCAGGGCGAAGCCCACGATGTAGACGAGAAGACCGAGCAGGGGAATCTCGATCATCTGGGGACCGGGAAGCATCAGCAGGCTCGCCCCGATGCCCTTGATGTTCGCAAGCAGCCAGAACCCGAGAAAGACCGGAAACACGACGAAGGAGATTCCCAGCACCGTGGAGAGCACGACGCGCACCGACCGCTCCTCGGTGGCTGCCTCGACAGCTCGAGTGTCATCGGAATGCTTCGGTTGGTTCACATCGTTCAGATCGGACATCGCTCAAGGCTCGCCTCTTCATCCCGGTCTGGAGGAGTCAGCCACCAGCTGAAACAGTCTCCCGTGGCCCGAGAAGATCACGGAGCTCCATCATGAAGTGGTCGATCGCCATGATGCCCTTGCCTCGAATCATGGCATTGCGAACAGTCACGGTGACTGCCGGTGGCTCGGTTCTCTCGAGAACCACCTGCATCTCGAGATCCTGAGTCTCACGCACGGCGCCGGAACCGTGGCTGTGGTGGTCACGCTTGAGGGTTCTCTGGATCTCCACTCTGTCGAACACGGCGTCCACCCAGACGTTGTTCTCGACGACGATCCACTTCTCGTAACGAGGTTCCTCTGCAACCGTCACCATGGCAGTCCAGACCTGTTCGGGCGAACGTCCGTCGAAGACTTCCGACCTGCTGGTGCACCCGACAAGGAGTGCAAGGCAACCGAGCAGTGCGAGGGTGTGACTTCGTGACATCATCGAATGACTCCAGGGTCCTGCCGGCTCGTTCCGGGACAGGAGAAAGAACCGTGAGATCCCTTTCTATCGGTGAGATCACCCCTTGAGAATGCGAAATCCCGAGAACTCACCTCGTGGAGAAGAGAAATCACGATCCTGATGGCTGACATGCCCCGGAAGATGCCGCTCGATCCCGTCCAGAAGGGCTTCTAGTGCCTCTCGTGGGCATTCCGCGACCAGACGAACCGTCCCATCCGATTCATTCCGGACCCAGCCATCGATCCCGAGTGACTCTGCTTGACGAGCCACGGTCCATCGAAACCCGACTCCCTGAACGTGACCATGGAAGAGGATCTCGGCAAGGACTCGTGACATGAGGTGAAGGGGGCCGATCAGCCCTGGCTGAGCAGCTCGTCCGGGAGTTCGGCATTGTGGTAGACGGCCTGGACGTCATCGTGATCATCCAGTGCATCGACAAGACGCATCACCTGTTGCCCCAGCTTCATGTCGCAGGCGACCGTCATCTGGGGCGTCCAGGTCAGTTCGGCGCTCTCGAACTCCAGATCCGCTGCCTCGAGAGCAGCCTTCACGGTGAGGTAATCCGCGGGTGCGGTGGTCACCTGCAGCAGTCCCCCATCCTCGGAAATGTCCTCTGCACCAGCCTCAAGGGCGAGCTCCATGAGGGCCTCCTCGGTGATCCTGGTTCCATCGATGAAGAGAAGGCCCTGGTGGGTGAAGCCGAAGGAGACGGATCCGGACTGACCGAGTTTGCCCACGTTCTTGTCGAAGAGGGATCGAATCTCGGGTGCGGTCTTCTGGGGATTCGAGATCAAGGTGTCGACGAGGACTGCAACGCCACCAGCACCATAGCCCTCGTAGCGAACCTCTTCGAACCGCTCCGCGGTTCCATCCTGGCCGGAACCCTTCTTGATCGCCTTGGCGATGTTGTCCTTGGGCATGTTGGCAGCCTTGGCTGCCTCGATCGCATAGCGAAGTGTCACGTTGAATTCGGGATCAGCTCCACCCTGCTGAGCAGCGACGATGATCGCCCTGGAACAACGCGACCAGATCTTGGCACGCCGCGCATCCTGCCTTCCCTTGCGGTGCTTGATGTTCGCCCATTTGCTGTGGCCGGCCATGTTCTGTCCTCCTGATGACCAGGAACCGGATGACACTCCTGATGGAAGTGTTGTCCCTTAGCGCAGACCCGCGATCAACGGCCTGACTTCTTCGCGGTCTTCTTCTTTGCAGTCTTCTTGGTGGTCTTCTTCGCGGCCTTCTTGGCGGTCTTCTTGGCGGCCTTCTTGGCGGTCTTCTTGGCGGTCTTCTTGGCAGCCTTCTTGGCAGCCTTCTTGGCAGCCTTCTTCTTGGCTGGAGCCTTCTTGGCGACCTTCTTGGCGGCCTTCTTCACAGGTGCCTTCTTCTTGGCCGGAGCCTTCTTGGTGGTCTTCTTCGCAGGCGCCTTCTTCTTGGCGGCCTTCTTCTCCGGAGCCTTCTTGGCAGTCTTCTTGGCAGCAGCCTTCTTGCCAGTGGCCTTCGACTTGCCAGGCGACTTGCGAGTCGGCTTCGGAGAGGAATCCACGAAAGCACGCAATGCGGCTTCAACCTTCCTGCCATCGCTGCTCTTCACCTGGCGTGCGAGCCACTTTCCGACCTCGGACGGATCAGCGACCTCCGTCAGGACACCCTTCTCCACCAGCAGATCCACCAGGCGGTCATCGACCGGAATGGTGTGAACCTCGTAGCAGCGCTGGAGCACCCAGGAGGAGACGAAGGGAGGGATGCCCTTCAATCCTTCAACAAAGGATCTGACCTCACGCTTGCCGGCGGACTGGAGGGAGTCCAGAGACACCGCATGATGCGCAAGGTAGATCGAATGAAGGGTGTCCTTCAGGCGCTGGGCGCGTTCGATCCCATTGGGATAGCGTGCGCCGATCTTCGCGACAACCTCGCCGGGGAGACAGACTCGAAGATCGTTGAAGTCGACGACCGACTCCACGATCTTGTTCATGGCATCCCTCGCCTGCTGGGTCGTCGATTCCCAGAGGAGGAAGCTGAACACGATGACCGCGATGGGATCGTCGTAGCCGGTCTCACCTTCACCGGCGGACGGGACTGGTTCATGCGACCCAAGCTTCTTGAGCAAGGTCTTCAGCTTGGCAGGATCTGCAACTCCGCTCTTCACGTTCCGTTCGCCTCCTTGTCGATCGCCGGCGCATCCCCCATGGGTGCCTCGGGATCGAGATGCGGTTCTTCCGACCGAACCAGGGCTTCCAGTTCGGCCTGCCGCTTGATTGACCTGTCGATTTCAAATGTGAGCCTCGGCACCTTGCGAAGCCTTGCATGGTGACCGATCTCACCGCGCAACTTTCCCGAGGCGGACTGAAGTCCGCTCAGGACGCGTGGTTCATACTTCTCCGGCACGACGGACACCCTCACCCGAGCACCGGAAAGATCGGGCGACACGTCGACTCCGATGACCGAGACCAGGCCGCAGATACGCGGATCACCCAGCCCCCTGGCCAGGGAAACCTGTATCGCCTTGCAGATGCTCGACTCGACCCTCGCGACGCGAGTGGAGGTCGATCCATCCTCATGATTGGAGTTTCGTGCCTTCATGGCATGCTCACGCCCATGGAATGATTCGCTCAGAGCGTCCTGGCGATCTCGATCGTCTTGTAACACTCAAGCACGTCGCCGGCCTTGATGTCGTCGTAGCCGTCGATCTTCATGCCACATTCCATGCCCGACTTCACTTCCTTGACGTCATCCTTGAATCGCTTGAGCTGCTCGAGACGGCGGTCATTCTCGATGACGATGCCATCGCGAGTGACGCGGATCTGGGAGTTTCGCTCGACGAAACCGTCGGTGATGTAGCACCCGGCGACCATTCCGACCTTGGAGACCCGGAAGACGTCGCGGACCTCTGCATGCCCGAGGACCTCGAGCTTGAGCTCCGGGGCAAGCAGCCCCGCAGCGGCCTTGGTCACGTCGTCAGTGATGTCGTAGATGACGTCGTAGAGACGAATGTCGACGCCACGCTGCTCTGCGACGGCGCGAGCCTTGGGCGTGGTCGTCACGTTGAACCCGATCACGATCGCACCGGTTGCATTCGCGAGCATCACATCGCTCTCGCTGATCCCGCCGACTGCAGCATGCTTGATCGACACACGAACCTCGTCGCTTCCGATCTTGCCGAGCACGGTACGCAGGGTCTCGACCGATCCCTGCACATCGCCCTTGACGACCAGCGGAAGTTCCTTGGCACCGGAGTCCTTCATGCGATCGAAGATGTTGTCGAGCGTGACCTTCGGCTGGGCGAGGTCACGTTCACGATCGGCGAGTCTGGTCTCCTCGGCCGCACTCTCCGCAGCCTTCAGGCTGTCGACCACATAGAACTTGTCACCCGCATTGGGGACTTCATCGATACCGGACAGAGCGATCGGAGTCGATGGGCCAGCCTCGTCGATCCGCTTCCCTCGGTCGTCCACGATGTCACGAACGCGCCCGAAAGCACGGCCCGCGACGATGAAGTCACCCTTGCGCAGCTGCCCCTCCTGGACGAGGACACGAGCAACGGAACCCCGGCCCTCCTCGACCTGGGCCTCGAGCACCGTGCCTTCGGAATTGCCGGCGAAATCAGCCTTCAGTTCGAGAAGCTCCGCCTGGAAATCGAGGGTGTCGAGCAGGTCCTGGATACCTTCACCCTTGATCGCGCTCGTCTTCACGACCTCGGTGGAGCCGCCCCATTCCACGGGGTTCAACTCGTGCTCGGCCAGCTGACCGAGAATCCTCTGAATGTTCGCTTCCGTGGCGTCCGGGCGATCGATCTTGTTGAGGGCGACGACGATCGGAACGCCGGCGGCCTTGGAGTGGTTGATCGACTCGATCGTCTGAGGCATCACGCCGTCATCCGCGGCCACGACGAGGACCACGATGTCCGTGACCTTCGCACCACGGGCACGCATCTCGGTGAACGCCTCGTGACCCGGAGTATCGATGAAGGTGACCACGCGATCACCGTCACCGGCCTTGACCGGGACCCGGAAGGCACTCGTGGCCTGGGTGATGCCGCCCGCCTCGCCTTCGGCGACGTTCGCCTGCCGGATGCAATCCAGCAGGGAGGTCTTGCCATGGTCGACATGGCCGAGGATCGTGACGATGGGAGCACGAGGTCCCTCATCCTCACGGTCTCGATCCTCGAACTGCTGCTCGATCTGCTCGGCTGCGGTCTTGTACTCGACCACCTCAAGCTCGATGTCGTATTCGGCCATCACCTCGATCGCCTGTTCCGTCTCGATCGTGGCGTTGATGTTGGTCATCACGCCCTGCATGAAGAGCTGCTTGAGGATGTCGTTCGCCTTGACTCCGGTCGCGGCGGAAAGTTCCTTGATCATGATCGGCTCGACCACCTTGACGGGGCCCTCGGGTCGCTGATGAACGACCTGCCTTGAACCACGCCGCTTCGAACGATCCTGACGGTGTCGCTTGAAGAAGCCACCTGCGGCATTGAGCCGCCGATCCCGCTCGAGCAGGTCCTGGTCACGCCATGTATTCCGGCCACCACCGTGACCGCCGCCCTGATTTCCCTGACCGAAGGAACGGCTTGAACGACCGCCACCTTCGCCACCTCGACGTCGGTCACCGCCACGCTGGCGCCGATCCCCACCCCTGTCCTTGCCTCCTGTACCTCGACCACCTGCCTGGCCAGGGGGCATCTCGACGGGATATTCGACGCCACGAACGCCTCCGCCGGTACGCGGGGCACTCCTCTGCGGCATGTCGGAACGCCGGTCCTGACGCGGCTGTCGCGGCTCAGGCATGACATCCGGCTGTTCGACCCTGACCACGACCGGTCCTGAAAGCTTCACCTTCTTCTTCTCAGTGAGCTGCTCACCGGCAGGCGAGACGACATCCGGTCGACTCGGCACGTTCATGACCGGCGTCTCGGTCGAGCCGTCGGGTCCGAGTTCTCCAGGAGCATCTCCCTGGTCACCATCGACGGGAGGAGGCGCTTCGGCAGCCACGGCCGGTTCGGTGTCGACATCGGAATCGTTGGAGGGCACCTCCGGCTCGGTCACGGTCTCGACGGGAACGGTCACGGGGGCGGTCGGAATCTCGGCGCCCTCGGAGCTTGTGACATCAGCCTGACTCGCAGCGGCTGGCTTCTTGGCGACCTTCTTCTTCTTCTTGGACGGTGTCTTCTTTCGGACCTTCTCCAGATCGACCGGAGCTGCGGTCTCGACTGCAGTGGACGCGCCGGAACCACCACCGAACCATTCACGAACGGTGACGGACAGGCCGACGGAGATCGCCGACATGTGGTTGGTGATGTCGGGAATGTCCTCTGCCTGACACTTCGCAACGACATCCTTGCTCGAAACACCGAGCTCCTTCGCCAACTGGTGCACCCGCATGACCGCGGTCTTCTTTGCCAAGTGGAATCTCCTCGGGCGCGTCAAGCGCCGGTTCTAGAAGGAATCAGTCGCTCGTCGGCTGTTCCGTTGCTTCTGGTGTCGGCACATCCGGATCCGCCGAATCAGCGTCACCGTCGACCTGGTCTTCCTGTTCCTGAGCGGCATCGGTCGAATCCGGCAAGGGACCTCCGCCGAGAATCGCTGCTGCACGGGAGTCGTCCTCGGTGGAACCGCCCCCATCTCCGTCGAGCAGGGCGGAAGCAGCTGCCTCCTCTTCGACCCGACGACGTTCCTCTTCCTCGCGATCCCGTTCCTGCTGTTCGGCGACCTCCTTCGCCTTGAGTGCCGCGGAATCGACCACGGTCGCAGCGAGTTCGGCACTCATCTCCAGCTCGGCCTGGAGCGCCTCTTCGCCGATCTCCTCGACGTCGAAGACACTGATCATGCCCAGCGCCCCCATCTTGTCGAGCATCTCGTCGGTGATGCCCTCGATGGGACGCACGGTGCTCTCGAGGATGTCCAGTCCCTTCTGGAACTCGACCGGGGTGAGAATGTCGATGTCCCAACCGGTCAACCTCGCGGCGAGACGGACGTTCTGTCCACGTCGGCCGATTGCGAGGGAGAGCTGGTCGTCCCTGACGATGATCGTCGCACGGCCGAGCTCGAAGCAGAGACTGACCTCCTCGACTTCCGCGGGCTTCAGTGCGTTCGCGATCAGGATCTGGCTGGACTCGTTCCACCGGACGATGTCGATCTTCTCGCCACCGAGCTCATCGACGATGTTCCTGATCCGACTGCCACGCACGCCGACGCATGCGCCGACGGCATCGACCTTCGAGTCGATCGAGCTGACGGCGAGCTTCGTCCGGAATCCCGGCTCGCGCGCCATGGCCTTGATCTCGATGACACGCTCGGAGACTTCGGGCACCTCTGCCTCGAAGAGCCGACGGATGAACTCGGGATTGCCCCGGCTCATGACGATCTTGACCTGGTTCCCCGCATCCCGGACGTCGAGAATGAGGCAGCGGACCCGATCACCGGCATGGAACTGCTCGCCTGGGATCTGTTCGGATCGGGGCATGAAGCCCTCGGCACGATCGACCTGCACCACCAGGGCGCCACCCTCGTAGCGCTGGGCGACGCCGGTGACGATCTCGCCCTGACGCTTCGCGAATTCATCGAGGAGGCTGTTTCGCTCGTCCTCGCGGAACTTCTGGATCATGACCTGCTTGGCAGTCTGGGCAGGGATTCTTCCGAGGCTCTCGAGCGGGATCTGTTCGACTTCATCCTCGTCGATGTTGCGCCAGATCGAGATCTCACCGCTCAACCGGTCCATCGAACACCCGAACTCCTCGGTATCGAGGGAGTTGAAGTGCTTGCGAGCGGCACTGACCATGGCCTGCTCGAGATCGGAGATGAGCAGCTCGCGATCGACGTTGCGGTCGCGGGCGATCGAGTCGAGGATTCGAAGGGTGTCTGAATTCATTGGTCCTGGTTTCTGCTGCGTGTGTTGAGTTGTCGAGTTGTTGAAATACCGTGTTGTGTCCGCGGCGGGCATCATCAAGAAGCCCGCCCCGCCCGGAACTGGAAGCCCCGGAGAATGCCGCAAGCCACGAACGCATCAGACGCTCGTGGCTCGCCCGTCCCGAAGTCGAGGGACCAAGACCAATCAACCTGTCGGGGTGCGTCACATCATGGACGACAACCTCGACAGGGTCATGACCTGCTGGTCCTCTCCGATACCCGAGGGAGACATGTGGCCTGAAGCACTCATGTCAGTCGAGTACCGGGAGTCGTCACAGCCTTTTGGTACCGGTATGTCTTGATCCGGATCATCTGGCTTTGACATCCTCTCGGTGAAACCGGGACGAACGAAGAACAAACGGGGACGAGCCCCGAACGCGCCATTCTAGTCTAAGGATGCGCTTGCAGCAAAAAACGGGCCTCAGCCCGAGGCATCAACCACACCACCCTGAGCGGCCCCAGGAGATGAATCCTGTGGCTCGACCCCCCCCTGCAGCGTGGAATCAAGGTTTCCAGAGGTCTGGTCGGTGGCTGACTCGCCATGTCGCTCGCTGATCCGAACCGCTCGATTCCCTCGGAACGTCCCGAGGAGGGCATCGAACTTGGGGCTCCCACCCACGGAGACCACGACGGGCTCCTTGGCGGGCTTCGGAGTGGTGATGAGGTCCCCGACCCTGAGCGACTGCAGTTCATCGAAGGTGATGGAAGACTCCGCCAGGACGACTTCCAATTCGAGGGGGGCCTCCGACAGCCCCTGCTCGATGACGGCACGACGAGCGGCCTGCTCGTCTCGACGGCCTGTCACGAACCAGTTCTGGGCATTGAGATCCTCGATCACCGGTTCGATCACGTTGTACGGAAGACAGAGCTTCATGGTCCCGGTCCGCTCACCCATGCGCACCTCGAAACCGATCACGACCACCACCTCGTTGGGAGGCACGATCTGGACCAGCTGGGGATTCGATTCCATCTCACCGAGCTGGAAGTCGAACTTGCCGATCGAACCCCAGGCCTCCACGAGCGCATGCATGCCACGCTCGAGGATCCTTCGTACCAGCCGCATCTCGATCATGGTCATGGGGCGCTGCGGAACGAAGAGATCCCGGGTGTTGCCACCCATCAGCCGATCGATGATCGGGTAGATGATCAGCGGGCTGATCTCAAGGCAGAACTGACCCTCAAGGGGCTCCCCTGAAATCAGGCTGAAGCAGGTCGGATTCGCCAGGCTCCCGAGGAACTCGGAATAGGTCATCTGCTCGGCCTGGTCCACGTTGACCTCGATGATCGTCCGGAGGAATCCGGAGAGCGACGCACCGAAGTTCCGGGCGAAGGCATCGTGCAGCGTCTGAAGGGCCCTCATCTGGTCCTTGCTGATGCGCTCGGGGCGGCGGAAGTCGTACGGTCGAATCTCGATGGCGTCCTGCCCGCGTCGATGACGGGAGAAGATCTCCGTGGGACGGGCCTCGCCGAAGGCGGAATCGGCCCCTCCGACCACGTCGGCGTTGACCAGATGTCGATCCTGATTCTCGTCCATGAGCCTCCGCTCGTTCGATCGTGGTGGGTGGGCGACTGCCCACGGGGCCGAAGTCTTTATCGGAACACCTGATGCCCAGCCTTGAGCACTCTGTGGAGCTCCCTCGGATGGTGCCCGGGAGGACAAGGCACCGGATGGGCATCTCGTTCGCCCAAGTCGAACGAACCGGCTTCCGAAGCCCTCATGTCCTCCCGGCACGGTCTACACTGGGGAAATGACCGCCATCCCCCTTCTTGCCCTCTCCTGCAGCCTGATGGCCGCCACCCCGCAGGACGCGGCGCCCCCGGACGACGTCGCCCAGACCCTGGAACTCACCGCACGGCTGGTGTCCTCGAGACCCTTGGTGCGACCTGGAGAATGGTTTCCGATCGTGTTCGTCGTGGAGACGACCACCGGAGAACCGGCCCGGCTCGGCCCACCCGATGACGGCCTGAAGCCGCTCGAGGGAGCCGAGGAACGGGACACGAGGCTGAGTTGGGTCACCGAGGATGACGATGAATTCCGCCTGGTGCCCGACCTGACTTCGATGCAGTGGCCGCGAACGGTGAGCGAATCGGAGTCAGACACCCCCTCCCTCACCCTGCCGTTGAAGGTCTACGTGCCGATCAAGGCGATCTCGAAGGCCACGGTCGGACCTGCGCAACTGACATTCCGGCTCAAGGGCTCCATGATCACCGGCACCGGAGAGGCCGTCTCGTTCACCCCGGTTGATTTCGAACGGGAGGTCAGCCTTGAGATCGTGCACCCGACCGATCCGGATGCGACGGATCTCTCGCTGGAGGATCCCAGCCTCTTCTTCGACTGGATGGGTGACCTCCCCGACTGGTCGGTTCAGGACACCAGGGAGCAGCGCCCCAAGCGCCCCGCCCCACTCCTCGCCTGGATGCTCTTCGTGGTGCCCGTCGTCGCGGTCGGTTGCGCCTTGACCTGGGCCTTTGCCACGAAACGAATGTAGCAACCCGCTTCCGGACATCCGGTATCGTCTCTACCCGTCAACCACGCCCTCGCAATGGAACCTGTTCATGCATCACCTCAAGGCATTCCTGCTCTGCATGGTTGCAGGGCTTGCCCCGGCAGCCCACGCGCAGGATGGGACCAACCCGTTCGGCGGCGGTCTCTTCGATGAGGGAGCCACCGGTCAGGAGAGCTTCGGCGACAGTCGAGACGTGGTTGGAACGAGCTTCGTCGCGACGAAGGACCAGGCAGTCCCGGGAACGATCGTGCCGATCGAGGTCACCTTCGACATCAAGCCCGGCTGGCACATCTGGACGAACGAAGACGGCGTGCCGGAAGGCGTGACCGCCTTCGACGGTGCCATCTGGACGGAGATCGGGCTTGATTCGGAGGCGCCACTCGAGTTCGAGGTGACCTGGCCGGAAGCCCACCTCGTCAAGGCGGATCTCGGGTTCGGCCCCGAGGACTACGCGGTCTTCGATGGCAAGGCGGTTGCCGTCGTGAACCTGCGGATCCCAGGTGATGCTCCGTCCGGCAAGCTCACATGCACGATCTCCGCCATGTTCCAGGCCTGTGATGACTCGACCTGTCTGATGCCGACGTTCGACCGACCGACGGGGACCATCGAACTCAACGTCCTTCCCGCAGGCTCGAGCCGAAGTGGTGGCAGTCGATCGACCTCGAACGACCGGGGCGGTCGGAGCGATCCGGGCTCGAAGGACGCACCGTCGGTTCCGACAACGACGACCGAAAGCGAACCCGTCGACAGCGAGGTTCGAATCGCTGAAACAGACTCGGAAGTCGATGAAACAGAGGACACGACGACGGTCGCAGCAACTCCGGAGACCGCAGCCGGCTCGTCCTTCTTCGGCTTCAGGATCCCCAAGACCGATGGTGGACTCGGCCTCCTCATCCTGATCCTGATGTCGATCGCGGGAGGGTTCATCCTGAATCTCACCCCCTGCGTGCTGCCGGTCATCCCCATCAAGATCATGACGATCAGCCAGCATGCCGGCTCGGGAGGACATGCACTCTCGCTCGGGCTCTGGATGGCATTCGGCGTCTTCGCCTTCTGGCTCGCGATCGGCCTGCCGGTGGCATTTCTGACCACGTTCACCGACCCCTCGGCCATCTTCGGCATCTGGTGGGTGACCCTGGCGATCGGACTCCTCATCGGTCTCATGGGCATCGGGATCATGGGCCTCTTCACCCTGCAGCTCCCGCAGTCGGTCTACATGGTCAACCCCAAGGCGGACAACGCCGGCGGCTCCTTCCTTTTCGGGGTGATGACCGCCGTCCTCGGCCTTCCCTGCTTCGGTTTCGTCGCCGGGGCACTGCTTGCAGGGACCGCGACCCTTCCGGCCTGGATCACCCTGGTGATCTTCGGTTCGATCGGAGCGGGCATGGCGCTGCCGTACCTGGTGCTCTCTGCACGCCCCTCGCTCGTCGAGAAGATCCCGAGGACCGGACCGGCAAGTGAACTGGTCAAGCAGATGATGGGGCTCCTGCTCCTCGCGGCGGCCGCCTACTTCATCGGTGCGGGCCTGATCGCCCTGACCGCGGAGATGCCCTGGATGGCCAGGCAGATCCACTGGTGGGCGATCGCCGTTGCGATGATCGTCGCCGGTGGCTGGCTTGCACTGCGCACCTTCCAGATCACGAAGCGACCGGGACCGAGACTCGTCTGGACGCTGGCCGCGCTCTTCATGGCGATCTTTCCGACGTTGTTCGCGATGCAGACCAGCGAGAAGGCACACGCCATCTGGCTTGAACTCGATGGACTTCGTTCCGGTGATGCGAAGAGCTACTCGACCCGGGTCTGGAACCCATACACCCCGGAACGCCTCGAGGCCGCACGCGCGGACGGCAAGATCGTGGTCGTCGACTTCACCGCGGAATGGTGCCTGAACTGCAAGGCGCTGAAGGCCGCGGTCCTCGACGTGGATCCCGTGAAGAGCAGGCTGACCGATGACCCCGACATCGTGACCCTCACCGCGGACAACACCTCGCGGAACGCACCCGGCTGGGCGCTGATGAAGGACCTCGGGCAGACGGGCATTCCACTGCTCGCGATCTGGGGACCGGAGGACGACATGCTCGGCCCCTGGCAGTCGAACGCCTACACCGCGTCACAGGTCCTTGATGCGATCAAGGCCAGGGAAGCCCGCTAGCCGGCAGGGTCATTCATCGATTGAAGTCGAGCCTCGAGTTCCGCTCGCCTTGCAGGCGGAAACTGCACGAGTGGATCGAGGGCCCTCGCGTCATCCTTCAGAAGCGCGGCTTGAAGGGCGTCCTGTTCGAGTTCGCGATCACCGCCGAGTCGCGCCGCATCCGCGAGTCCGACGAGGAGCTCGGGGTCGTGGGGACTCAGGGAGAGTGCGACACGAAACGCCTCGATCACCTGATCGTGGTCGGGTGCGTTCTCGATCGATGCACTGTCGGCGAGCACCCAGGCCGCTGCGATCGCCGAACGGGCGGAGGGATTGCGATCCATCGCATCATCCAGGCGCACGACCGCCTTGAGCAGGCTGGCACGTCCGGAACGCTCGTCGACGGCCAGAGCGAGACGTCGGAGCTGCTCGATCATCGCCCAGACCGGACGAAGGTTCCGATCGTCGATGTCGGAGGCGGCATCGAGTTCGGCCACCGCGGTGGATCGAGCCACCGGCAGCAACGTGCGGACGAGATCCGAAGTGATCAATCTCGGATCGTTCGATCCCGACGCAAGCCGGTCGTAGTCGAAGTCCACCATGGCGGACTTCAGCGGAGCGTCCTCGGGCAGCCTGGATGCCGCACGAAGCGAGGCCTCCCGCACCGAGGCAAGGGCATCCGCACGCGACCAGGGAGCGAGTCCCGCAGGCACCTCGGCGACCTCCTCGGGAAGAGCACCCAGGACCCGGAGCGTCATGGCGGCCTGCCCGGTGCGTGCAGCGACCCGCTGCTCCGGGATCAGCGCCGCGAACACCACCCAGACGGCGAGCGCCGCCGGCAGCATCACGATCACCGGATCGAATCGTCTGGGTCGGCAGCGCCCCGCCGTGGCACACGCCCCGACGAACGCCCAGGCGATCGCAACGGTTCCCGCCTGCATGAAGAGCATGTCGATCGAGCCGAGCGCAAGCAGGACCGCGAGGATCGCACCGAGACACCACCCCTGTCTCCAGGACGGGAGTCGGAGCATGGCGTCGCGCACGACAACCGCGATCGTCACCGCAAGGGCCAGCCCGATCGTGCGTATGACGATCGCGAGCGGCGAGAGGGTCGGCAGTTCCACCAGCACACCGAAGCCACAGGCGACGGCGAGACCGACCGGCATCAGCCATGTGGCACCGGCTGAGTCCGTTGCCCCGACGCCATCCTCCTCGGTACGACCACCGCGCAGGGCGAGCATCGCCAGCAGGAAGATCCAGGAGACCCCGAAGACGCCGAATGCAGCGAGCCAGTCGAGCAGCATGTTGTGGGCGCTGACCGGATCCTCCGGGCTGAGTTCCGGTTTCAGCAGCAGGTAGGCCTCCTGGAACCCGTCGGGCCCGACCCCGAGCCATGGATGATGCGTGACCATCCGCACCGCTCCGAGGAGGTAGTGCCAGCGAAAGAGCAGGCTCCGTTCATCACCGAGGAAGGCATCACCCGACTGCCCGCGGACCACGACCACGAGCAAGACGAGGAGGAGCATCCCGACCGCGAGCCTTCCCGGGAGCGTGCGCCAGGAGGCCTTCAGGCCGGACACGCAGGCCGGCGCACAGATCATGAGGATCCCGATCACCGCCGCGACCAGGGCGCCCTTCGATCCGTTCAGGGCCACCAGACCGGCCAGTCCGATCGCGACCAGGACCATCAACATCGTGCCGCCGCTCGATGTCCTTCGATTCAGGCATCCCAGGAGCGCGACCAAGCCCACCACCATCAACGCACTGAAGAGATTCGCGAGGCCGAACCACCCCGACGCCTCGGGTTGCTGGAGGCGACGTTCGTAGAGCGCGGCCTGGACCGAGCCGGGCTCCCATCCGAACGACCGGAGCATCGCATCACGATTGCCCTCGAAGAAGGCGACCATCGCGGGATGTTCCACGAGCAGTTCGTACGCACCCTGGACCGAGAGGAGGGCGACGACCCCGAGCAACCCCCCCAGCACCGTTGCACGGATTCCCGGCGCACGCATCGCATGGGCGAGCGCCACCGCGGAGAAGGCCGCCGTGAACCAGTCGATGCCGCGCCAGAGATCAGCTGCATCCCGACTGCCATGGATGACGATCGCGACCAGGGGCAGCATCGCGGCAAGGAACAGCACCCGGTCGAATCCTCGCCCGGACGCACGTTCACCCAGAAGGATGAGCGTCCCTGCGAGCAGGGCAAGCACCGAGAAGAGCAGCACCCCGGCGGGACCGATGCCGAACCAGGGCAGCGGGTTCTGGAGGGGATCGACGTCGAAATGAGGATCAGACGTGATGCCGATGAGGCACCGCGCGGCGACCAGCGCGACCAGGAAGGCCACGCCGAGCATGGTGTAGGAGTGGGTCTGTTCGGACTCGATCCGGGAGTCAGCCACGACCACCCTCCGACCGCGTCCCATGTTCGAGCACCGCGAGCATGCAGAGCAGGAGCAACGTCTGGACACCGATCAGGATCGCGATCCAGGGAGCGACGGAGCCGAGGAAGATGCCACCGACCCCGGTCACGATCGCGACCAGCCAGATCACGAGCACCGCGCGGGTTGAGGAGAGCCCGCGTGCCACGAGGCGATGCGAGAAGTGCTGCTGATCACCGACGAACGGACTCCGTCCCTGGAGGGTGCGTATCACCACCACGCTGGTGAAGTCGTAGAGCGGGACTGCAAGGACCACCAGCGGCATGAGCACGCCGTACCAGGCGGAACCGAGTGCGTAGTCCGGGTCGCCGGTGTCGACGAAGGTGATCCGGACCGTGGCGATCGCCAACAGCCATCCGACCACCAGGGAACCGCCGTCTCCCATGAAGATCCGGGCGACGGGAAAGTTGAAGACGAGGAAGCCCAGCAGGGAACCGATCAGGAGTGCGAGCGACAACGCGATGAACCACTGCGCGTTCATCAGGGTCGCGATCATCATGATCGTCGACGCGACCACCGCGACACCGGCCGCAAGTCCGTCCATGTTGTCGAGGAAGTTGATCGCGTTGGTGATGACGAGGATCCAGAGGATCGTCCCAACGACGGAGATCGACCATCCGATGCCACCGAAGTCATCGAGGACATGGAGGAAACGGACGTCGAACAGCAGCACCAACGAAGCCGCCATGACCGCCTGGACCAGGAGCTTGAGGCCGGCACCGAGCGGCCTTCGATCATCGACCAGGCCGACGACGTGCAGCACCAGTGCAGCGGCGACGATCGCGACCCAGGTCGGCAGTGACTGGGCGACGAGGTCGTCAGGTGGCCGGATCGAACCGGGAAGGAGCGACCAGACCGACTCGCTGAGGGAGAGCAGACCGAGACCGATTCCCAGTGGCACGACCGCTCCGAGGAAGATCCCGATCCCACCGATGTTGGGAATCGAGCGCAGCTGCTTGTGGTGCCCCTCGCTTCCACTGGAATCGAGCATGCCCGCCCGGCGGCCCGCTCGTACGAGCAGCGCCACCATCACCAGCGAGATGACGAAGCCGACGAAGAGTGCGAGTGGTACGAGATACGTCATGCCTGAGCGCGCCCGGAGCCTCCCACGACGGGAACCGTGGCGCGACCTTCCGGGTAAAGGGTACGCGCCCCCGGCCTTCAACGCCCGGTAGTGCTACCGTGTCGCCTGATGAAATCGATCACCGTCTACTGTTCAGCGTCCTCCAGCCTCGATCCCGGGTACTACCAGACCGCGGAAGTCGTCGGCCGAACCCTCGCCGAGCGAGGCATCGAGATGGTCTACGGAGGGGGTGGCGTGGGCCTGATGGGCGCGGCGGCCCGAAGCTGCAAGGCAGCCGGCGGCCGGGTGACCGGAGTGATCACCGAGCACCTGATGACCATGGAACAGGGCTGGGCCGGCTGCGACGAGCTCATGGTCGTCGAGTCGATGCGCGAGCGGAAGCGGTTGATGATGGAGCGCGCGGAGGGCTTCCTCGTCCTGCCCGGCGGCATCGGCACCTACGAGGAGTTCTTCGAGGTGCTCGTGGGTCGCCTGCTCGAGGAGCACGAGTTCCCGATCGGAATCCTCAACGACCAGGACTACTTCGCTCCGCTTCGTGCGATCCTCGAGCACGGGATAGAGCATCGTTTCATCTCGGCCCCCACCCTCGGTCTCGTCCATTTCGGAAGCGATCCGGTCGCCCTGATCGACACCCTGCTCCAGGCGGAGCGGGTCGAGATCGATCCGGATCGTTTCTACCCGGCCCGAAGCACTTGAGCGGGACCGCCTGCGGTATCCTCCGCACATGGCCGAGACACTCGGAATCATCGCAGGCAAGGGACGACTTCCCGTCGTGATCGCGGAAGGCATGCGCGCGGCAGGGCATCGCGTGTGCGGGGTCGGACTCAAGGACTGCCACGATCCGGAGTTCCGCGAGGCCTGTGACGACTTCAAGGAGGCGGGCGTGCTGCAGATCGGGCGGTGGATCCGACTCTGTCGACGGCATGGTGCACGACAGGCGGTGCTCGCAGGCACCGTCGAGAAGGTGCGCATGCACGACCCGTGGCGTGTACTCAGGAACATCCCCGACTGGCGCACGATCGACATCTGGTATCGTCGTCTCCGACACGACAAGCGGTCCTCGATCCTCCTCCGGACGGTTGCGGACGAACTGACACGGAGCGGGGTCGAACTCATCGATTCAACGAAGTACATCCCGGACCACCTTGCGCTCGAAGGCGTGATGACCAGGAACGAGCCCGCCCACCCGGGAGACATCGTCTTCGGATGGGGCATCCTCGAGCAGTCGGTCGAATGGGAGATCGGCCAGGCGATCACCGTCCGCGAACTGGACGTGATCGGTGTCGAGGCGATCGAGGGAACGGACCGCCTCATCGAGCGAAGCGGCGGACTCTGCCCGAGAGGTGGCTGGACGCTGCTCAAGACCGCAAGCCGCGAGCACGACATGCGAGCGGACGTCCCGACCATCGGACTGAACACCATCGAGATGCTGGCACGTCACGGAGCGAACTGCCTCGCTGTCGGTGCGGGCAGGACCATCCTGCTGGATCGCCCGAAGGTGATCGAAGCCGCGGAACGGGCGGGAATCGCGATCGTCGGGGTCGGCGCATCCGGACCCGATGCCGCACTCTCCACGCGCCCCGGAACAACCGGTGGCTGAGCGACGCTTCGTGTCAAGGGCGGGCGACAAGCTCGACCATGCCCTCGAGACGTTCGAACTGGACGTCACGGGCTTGAACTGCGCGGACTTCGGATGCAATGTCGGCGGATTCACGGACTGCCTCCTCTCCCGGGGCGCCTCGCACGTGACCGCGATCGACACCGGGTACGGAGTGCTCGCCTGGAAGCTGCGCAACGACGACCGGGTCACGGTTCGGGAACGCACCAACGCACTGCATGCCGAACCGGAGCCCGTCGACCTGGTGGTCCTCGATCTGGCCTGGACCCCCCAGCGCCTCGCCCTCCCCGCCGCACGATCATGGCTGAAACCCGGCGGTCGGGTGGTGTCGCTCGTGAAGCCGCACTACGAACTCCAGGGCGAGCGAAAGCAGCTCCTCAACGACGGTTTTCTCCCTCCGGAACATGCCGAGGAGGTGCTCGAGGAAGTCGTCAACGAACTGTCCACACTGGGATTCAACACCGAGGCGACCACCAGATCCCCTCTGGTGGGAGGCAAGAGCAGCCGCCGGAAGGGTGTCCCCGGAAACGTGGAGTTCCTCGCACTGATCACCCCCTCGGATCCTGCGTGAAAACGGGAAGATCGACCACCCGGAAAGCCAGCGATTCCGCTTGGTTTCGAGTAGAATGAATGATCCTCCCGCCGGTGGTTTCACCGCCGGCGGATGACGCACTCACCCCCGGTACGTGGACCAGATCCCGAGATGTCAGACGAGCACGACCAGACACCACCCGAAGACGCGAACGAGGGCTCCGTCGCCGAAGCTCCACGCGATCGGATCGTCGAACTCGAGATCGATCGGGAACTTCACGACTCGTACCTGACCTACGCGATGAGCACCATCATGGACCGGGCGCTGCCCGACGTCCGCGACGGTCTCAAGCCGTCCCAGCGACGCATCCTCGTCGCGATGCACGACCTCAACCTGACCCCCGGCCGCAAGCACATCAAGTGCGCGAAGATCGCCGGTGACACCTCGGGCAACTACCACCCGCACGGCGAAAGCGTGATCTACCCGACGCTCGTGAACATGGGTCAGTCCTGGAAGACCCGCTACCTGCTGGTCGACAAGCAGGGCAACTTCGGTTCGATCGAAGGCGACCCCCCCGCCGCGATGCGATACACCGAAGCGCGCATGACCGCAGCGACGGTCGCGATGATGGACGACATCAAGTTCGACACCGTCGACTACCGACCGAACTACGACGACCGACTCACTGAACCGATCGTGCTTCCCGCGAAGATCCCGAACCTCCTGGTCAATGGTTCCAGCGGCATCGCGGTCGGCATGGCATCGAGCATGCCGCCCCACAACATCACCGAGATCTGCAAGGCGATCAACGCGGTGATGGAGAACCCCGACATCGAACTGGCCGACCTGCTCGAACTGGTCCCGGGACCGGACTTCCCGACCGGCGGCACGATCGTCGGCCGACGCGGGATCGTCGAGGCCTACGCGACAGGTCGCGGGCGGGTCGTGGTCCGGGGCAAGGTCCGCCACGAGGAACGCAAGGGCCGTGACTACCTGGTGATCGAGGAGATCCCCTACCAGGTCGTCCAGTCGAACCTCCTCGAGAAGCTTGCCATCGAAGCCGGCAAGGACGGTCGGATCCCCGACATCGCGAACATCCACAACCACTCCGGCCGCAACGCCCAGACCAGGATCCTGGTCGAGCTCAAGCGCGGCGCGGACCCGTTCGTGGTCGAGAAGCAGATCTACCGCTACACGCCGCTCCAGTCGACCTTCTCGATCATCAACATCGCGCTGGTCAACAACCGACCGAGAACGCTCTCCTTCAAGCAGCTGGTCCAGTGCTGGATCGACCATCGCAAGGAAGTCATCCGACGTCGCACCGAATTCCTCCTGCGACGCGCCCGCCAGGACGCACACAAGCTCGAGGGCAAGATCTACGCGGTCTGCGACATCGACGAGGTCATCAAGCTGATCCGCTCGAGCAAGACCCGGGAAGAGGCGATCGAGCGCCTGCAGGAACGCGCGTTCCAGATCGCCCCCGACCATCAATACGCCGAGCTGGTGCCGAAGGCGCTGCTCGAACGTTCCCAGGCCGGTGATGGTGTCACGCTGACCCGGGTCCAGGCGGAAGCGATCGGCGCGCTGCGCCTGATCCAGCTCGTCGGACTCGAGATCGAGGAACTCGCCGCGGAACTGCGCAAGCTCCACGACGAGATCGAGGACTACGAATCGATTCTCGCCAGCCCCGAACGAGTCCGGCAGATCATCGTGGACGACTGCAACGACATCGTCGAGCGCTTCGGCGATGAACGTCGCACCCAGATCGAGGAAGGCGATGCCGACGACCTCGAGATCGAGTCCCTCATCCAGGAACACGATGTCGTCGTCACGATCAGCCACGAGGGCTACGTCAAGCGTCTCCCGGTCGACACCTACCGGTCACAGGGCCGAGGCGGCACCGGCATCAAGGGAAGCCAGACGAAGGACGGCGACTTCGTCGAACACGTCTTCGTCTCGACCACCCACACCGACCTCCTCTGCTTCACGAGCACCGGCCGGGTGTTCCGCATGAAGGTCTGGCAGATCCCGGAGATGAGCAGGACCTCGCGAGGTCGCCCAATCCAGAATCTCATCGATCTCCGAGATGGAGAGACCGCTCGATTCTTCCTACCCATTGCGGATTTCGAGAAGTCCGAGGACTACCTGTTCTTCGCCATGGCCCAGGGCAAGGTGAAGCGCACCGCACTGAAGGACTACCGAAACGTCAACCGCTCCGGCATCATCGCGGTCAACCTCAACGAGGGCGACCAGCTGATCGGCGTCGTCCAGACCACCGGAGAGAGCCACGTCCTGCTCGCGACCTCCAGCGGCATGGCGATCCGGTTCAACGAGGATGATGCCAGGGTGATGGGCCGTGCCGCGGCCGGCGTCAAGGGCATCGAGATCGGCAAGGACGACCAGGTCGTCGGACTGGTTCGATGCGACGATGACGCTGACCTGCTGACCGTGACACGGAACGGCTACGGCAAGCGCACTCCGCTCAGCGAGTACCTCGTGCATGCCGAAGACGGCTCGACCCGTCCCCAGGGACGAGGCGGCAAGGGACGGATCGACATCAAGACCACGGACCGCAACGGTCAGGTCGTGTCCATCCGACCGGTCGTCGAAGGCGAGGGCGTGGTCTTCGTCACCCTCAACGGACAGCTCATCAGGACCGACGTCGACCAGATCTCGAAGATGGGGCGCAACACGCAGGGCGTGCGGGTGGTTCGTCTCCGGGACACGGATTCACTGGTATCCATGGCGCGAGTCCCCACTGACGACTGATCAAGATGATTCACCACCCCAGACCGACTCAGGCGTGGTAGAGTCGATCACCTCGACGGGAGAGCACAAGACATGCCAATCGAAGCCTGGTCAGAACAGATCACGATCGCGGAACTCGCGGATGAACCCGCCTTCTCCGAGGAGATGTCATCGCTCATGCAGCGCATGGAGGACCTTGGCGACGCCGTCCCGGACGTGATCCTCAATCTCGCGAACGTCTCCTACCTCAACTCCTCGAACATCGCCCAGATGCTGCGGGTCCGGAAGCGGCTCAACACCGCGGGACGAAACATGCGCATCTGCTCCGTCGACGACCAGGTCTGGGGCGTGCTGATGATCACCGGGCTCGACAAGATCTTCGACTTCACGGAGGACGTGACGACCGCGCTCGCCTCCCTGCAGTTGAACGACTGAGCAGGTCGAAGTTCGCAAGGAATGGCCACCCTTCGAAGAAGCCAGATCGAGACGAGGATCGAGATCACGCCGATGATCGACGTGATCTTCCTGCTCCTCGTGTTCTTCATCTACGCCATGGTGCTCATGACCCGGGTCGACCTGGTCCCGATGGAACTCCACAGCTTCGAGACCGGGCAGCCCGCGGAACCCGCACCGGCAGCCACGATCTCCATCGATCTCGATGGTGGTGTCTTTCTTGATCGAACCCAGGTCGAACTCGAGGCGTTGCCGGACCTGATCCTCGAACGAGTGACCCTCGATCCCGAAACCGTGGTCTACCTCGCGGTCGCGGAGGGTCAGGGCAGCGTGGACCGGGCCCCGCTTCTCCAGGATGTCTGGGACCGGCTCCGACCGACCGGAATCACGATCAACCTCGTGGGCAGGCCCCGCGAGGACGGTGCGGCGACAGCTTCCTCACCCGAGTGAGCCGGCCGACAGGCCCCTTGCCGATGTCCTTGATGCGATCGGTTGCCTACACTGTCCCCGACACCCACCACCATGAACGAACGACGCTGCATCCTGCTCGGCTTCCTCGTCAGCCTCGCCTTCCACGGCATGGTGGTGATCCCGCTGCTTGAACGGATCTCGAATGCCTCGGAGGCTCGCGGCATCGTCGACCTCGCGAGCGCGATCGAACCGCCGGCACCGGAGGAGAACGAGACCGTCCTCGGCATCGATGACTCGATGGCGAAGACCATGAACTGGATCGGCTACGAGGAATACGAGGAACACCTGGCTCGCCTGGCGGAAACCGATCAGGCGGCGTTCAAGATGAACCCGTCCGCGGGCGGAGGCGCACCACCACCCGTCCCGGAGACGACACGACCGCCCGTCGAGCGGACCGTTCCCGCATCCGAGCGCAGTCCGGAAGGCTCCAAGCCATCGGTGACCGCCCCGATGACGAAGGAACGGAACACGCCGCGTGCACCTGATGCACCGGAGCCTGCCGAAGCAACCACCGTCGAGAAGACCGCTCCGGTCGATCCCAAAGAGGCCCCCGGAGAGCAACCCGTTGCACCGACCACCGAGCCCGCACCGGAGGCACCTGAGACCGAGCCGCAGACGGAACCGGTTCCCGAGCAGCCTCCGCAACCGGAAAGCGACCCCAAGCCTGCACCAACCCCAACGCCCAGCCCGAACACGGGCCCCGGCGAGGGTGACGGCGAACCCGCGGACGGTGATGCCGCGGAGAAGGAATCCGATGCGACCAGCGTGATCGAGGTGCCCCCGAGCACGTGGCGCGCCGGGAAGCCACTGGCGGCAGGAGGACTGGAACTCAAGACGAGGCGACCGGTCTTCACCGAACTGACGACGCTCACCGCCCAGTTCAGCAACCCGCTCGTCGAGATCCGATTCGGACGCGATGGCAGGCCGCGCTCCGCGGTGATCCTCGAATCAAGTCGGGACCGTCGGGTCGATGAACCGATCCTGGACTCGCTCTATCGATGGCGTGCGACCGGTGACCGCTTGAAGGAGCTTGAAGGCGACAAGACGGTCGACATCAGGCTCCGAATCATCCTTCGGTAGATTCCGGAAGCCCCCTACTGGAGACGTTCCCGCCAGGTGTTCATCCGGCCGTGGTCCGTCAGGTCGTAGTTCAGCGGCGTCACCGTGACCGACCGCTCGAGCAGGGTCTCCACGTCGCTGCCGGGGGTGGTGTTTTCGAAGGCGAGTCCGCTTCCACACGCCCAGTAGTAGACACGACCGTCTGGGCTGGACCGTTCCTCGAAGGAGGAGGCGCCCGCCGCGGTGTTCATCTCGACGACGCGAATCGGCGGCATCGGGGCATCGTCGGTCTCGGTGCGCGGCACGTTCACGTTGATCACGGAATGAGGATCGATCGGATGCTCGAGGATCCGGTCGATCACCGTGCGTGCGATCTCGGCGGCCCGACCGTAGCGGATCGAGGAACGATCGCCGATATGGAGACTCACCGCGATGGCCGGCACCCCGAGGAAGGCCGCTTCGATCGCAGCCGCGACGGTGCCGCTGTAGATCACGTTGATGCCCACATTGGCACCGGAGTTCATCCCGCTGACCACGAGATCCGGTCGCGTGCCCTCCCCGAACCGACGCGCCCAGAGCGTGCGAAGCGCGACCTTCACGCAGTCCGCAGGACGGCCGTCGACGGCGATCCCGCTCATCGACTCGTTGACCGTCACCTCGTCCGCCATGAGCGGCTCGTGGAAGGTGATGCCGTGACTCGTCGCGGACTGCACGGTCAGCGGGGCCACGGTCATGATCTCGCCGAGTCCCTGGAGTGCGGCGTGCATCGCCTCGATCCCGGGAGCGTGGATGCCGTCGTCATTGGTGAGCAGGATTCGCATCGTTCTCGTTCATTCCATCGGAGGGTGGGGTTTCAATTCGACTTGAGGACGTAGTCCCGTCCACCCCAGCGTATGGGGCGTCCGGAGATCAGGTCACGCGCACCATCGAACATGACCCAGGTCAGGATCGCGGAACCGACCGGGAATCCGATGATGCCGCTGACCGGGGCCTGTCCGAGACGATAGATCCAGGCGAGCGCGATCGCCTGCAGCACGAGACCGGCGGATGCGGGCGCGATGCCCAGGGTCGACGCCAGGACGTTCCCCTGCATGGCGAGCATGATGCCCACCACGATCGAGAGCACCTGGATGAGCGGCGCCACGACACCTCCGGTGAAGGCACGAATCCCCCAGCCCACGAGGCGGCGGGGACGGCGGCGGGCGACCTCGATGAAGATCCGCTTCCAACCCTCGCAGAAATCCTTCAGGGAGTCGTACATCGAGACGTTCAGCATGTGATCAGCGTTGACGATCACGGCATGCCCCTCGTTGCTGCGAACCGCACGCGCGAAGGCGATGTCCTCGAGGAGGTCGTCACGAACCTGCTCATGCCCGCCCAGGCGGTGGTACATCTCGCTGGTGAAGAGCATGAACTGACCATTGGCGAACGCACGAGGTCGTTCCCGTCGGTTGACCTGGTCGAGGGGGTGCATCCGGATGAGGTTCAGGGTGGCGACGGGCTGGGCGCACCATTCATCCCATCGGGTCATCGAGAGGGTGCTGAGCACGCTGAGCAGATCGACATCCTCCCGAAGACGCAATGCCACCGACGCACGGATGAGATCGGGGTGGAAATCGGTGTCGGCATCGGTGAAGACCAGCTGGTCGCCGCCGGCATGGCGAACACCCGTGGCGGCGGCATTGCACTTGCCTGCCCAGTCATCGGGACAGCTGTCGATGGTGACGATCGTGAAACGAGGGTCGTCACCCACGACCTTCCTGAGCAGCTCCTCGGTCCGGTCGGTGCATCGATCGAGGGCGAAGACGACCTCCAGGTTCGGATAGTCCTGCGCCAGGAGGCCGCGAGCACAGCGCTCGATCACGTCCTCCTCGTCATGGGCGGGGATCACGACGGAGACCGAAGGCCAGCCGCCCGGTGGTTCCGGCAGGCCGACCCCTTCGCGCATCGAGATCGAGGCGTCGACGCAGCGGCGCACCCTGATCATGGTGACGAGCCACAACCCCACGGCAGCGATGGACACTGCAAGGCAGGGGATGATGATGAGCTCGAGCGTGGTCATCAGGAGGTGTCGATGCCCGTGGAGGGAACCAGGTGGATCCGGTCACGGCACCCTACCATGCATCGCATGACCGGAGTCGGGAACGAGCATCTGCTGGATCGATCTGGAGCCCGTGCGCTCGATCACGCGGCGATCACCGAATACGGCATCCCGGGTATCGAACTGATGGAGCAGGCCGCCCGTGGCTGCACCGACCATGTCCGCTCGATGACCGATCCGGGAGATGCCATCCTCATCCTCGTCGGGAGGGGCAACAACGGCGGGGACGGCTGGGCGATGGCACGCCAACTTCAGGAAGCGGGGCATCCGGTCGAGGTGCGATCACTCGGCTCATGTCGATCGGGTTCGGACGCGGAAGTGAACGAGGCCAGGGCCCGCAACCTCGGCATCAGTGTCGGCATGGATCTTGATCGAACCACGATCGAACACGCGGCTCTCGTCGTCGACGCACTCTTCGGCACCGGGCTTGATCGTCCCATCGAAGGCATGGCCGCGGAGTGGCTGGCACTGCTCGAGCAGGTTCGTCACCCGTCGATCCTCTCGGTCGATCTGCCTTCAGGCCTGGATGCGAACAGTGGCATGCCCACCGGACCGGTGGTCAAGGCCGCCAGGACCGTCACCTTCGTGGCCCCGAAGCTCGGCATGGCCCGGCCGGATGCGGCCATCTGGTGCGGCAGGATCGATGTCGTGGGCATCGGAACCCCGGATTCACTCCTCCCCCGTTTCGGAATCCGCACATCGAACTGACGACGGCCATATGATCCGTCCGCACCATGTATGCAGCCCTGCTCGCCAACCGCTACCTGACCAGTCGCATCATCCCACTGATCGCAGTGGCGGCGGTCGCGCTGTGCGTGGCGCTGGTGATCATCGTGGTCAGCGTCATGACCGGTTTCCTGGACATGCTCAAGACCTCGGGCCGGACCATGATGGGCGACGTGGTGATCACGTATCCGATCACCGGGATCCCCTACTACGAACAATTGATCGCGGATCTCGAGGCGATGCCGGAGGCGGATGGCGCCGCCCCCACCATCGACACCTTCGGACTCCTGGAGATGCCCTACGGCAACGAGGACGGCAACCTCATCGAGACCGTCCAGGTCTGGGGCATCGAACCCGATTCCTTCGGGCGAGTCAGCGACTTCAAGGACATCCTCTGGTGGCAGACGCCTTCCGAGGAAGTCGCCGTGACGCTGGCATCCGATGACCCGCGCCTGGACACGGATCGTGATCGACTCGACGAGGCCATGGCGATGCGTGACGACTGGACCGGGGAACCGGGCATCGTCTTCGGCATGCACGTGTCCCAGTTCAATGAACGCCGGTCCGATGGAAGCTACGGCTTCAGCCCGGCCAATGCCTGGATGCCGGGCAACAACGTCATGCTGACGCTGGTGCCCATCAAGGGCGGGCGCCTCTCGCTCGAACCGGAATCGCGACGGTTCACGGTCGTGAACGAATTCCAGTCCGGTGTCTTCCAGATCGACAAGAACCGCGTCCTGATCTCACTCGCCGATGCGCAGGAGATGCTGCGACTCGGGAAGGGTGTGCTCTACGACCGAAGCGGTGCGCTCGACCCGGAGACCGGGCTGCCACGCGTGATCGGGGAAAGTCCCGCTCGCGTGACCCAGATCCTGGTCCGAGCGGCCGCAGGCGTGACACCGAACGAACTCCGCGAAGCCGCGGCCGCGACGTACACGGCGTTCTGGGAACGCTGCGCGAACGACACCTCGCTCATCCGCAAACCGCCCGACCCGTTGCGTACCACGATCCGCACCTGGGAGCAGCAGCTCCGCGATGTGATCGCTCCCGTCGAGAAGGAACGCGAATTGATGCGCATCCTCTTCTCGATCGTCTACATCGTCTGCGCGGGGCTGGTCCTCTCGATCTTCTGGGCGATCGTCCATGAGAAGACTCGTGACATCGGGATCCTCCGTTCCACCGGTGCCTCACGCCCCGGCATCCTCGGGATCTTCCTGGTCTACGGCCTGGTGATCGGACTGCTCGGCTCGCTCATCGGTGCGCTGCTGGGCTGGCTGGTGGTGTCCAACATCAACGGGATCCACCATGCCCTCGGCCAGCCCGCACCGCTCTGGTTGACGCTCACGACCTTCGCCCTCGCGCTGGTCATGCTGCTGATCGCCATCACCTGCGCCATCCGGGGCTCGATCCTGAAATGGCTGCTTGGCGTGATCGCCTGCCTGATCCTCAGCGTGACGGGAGTCGCTCTCCTGCTGCACCAGGGGTTCCTGGTCTGGGACCCGAGCGTCTACTACTTCAATGAGATCCCCAACAGCACCGACTGGTTCACCGCCCTGCTCACCATGGCCGGTGCGATCCTCTTCAGCGTGATCGGTGCGGCGATCCCCGCCGCCCGCGCCGCCGACACCGACCCCATCAAGGCACTGCGTTACGAATGAGCGACCTCATGCCGGACAGTGAAGCTCCGATCATCGAAGGCGTGAACCTGCGCAAGACCTATCAACTGGGACGAGTCCGGGTACCGGTGCTGCATGGCGCGTCGATCTCGATCAAGCCCAGGGAATGGGTCGCGATCCTCGGAGCGAGCGGTTCCGGCAAGAGCACCCTGCTGCACATCCTCGGAGGACTCGACCGACCGGACACCGACGGTGGTGACGTGATGTTCAAGGGCACTCGTGTCGAACTCGACCGTGGGCGGACCACGAATGAATATCGAAATCGTTCGATCGGGTTCGTGTTCCAGTTCTACCACCTCCTTCCCGAACTCGATGTTCTCGAGAACGCGGTCCTCGCGAAGCTCATTCCGAGAACCGGTGCCAGCGGCCTCTTCCTCCTGATGGTGGTGTTGGTCGGCGGGCTGCTCGGCGCGGGCCTTGGAGCGATCGCCGCGGGTGCCGGCTCATTCGAAGGGTTCGGCCTCCTTCCGGTCGAGGAACAGACGGACATGCGGTCCCTGATCCTTGCCCTGACGGGCATGGTCCTCGGAAGCGCCACCCTGATCGCCCTGGTTCAACTTGCTCAGGTCCTGGCCATCAAGCAACGGAGTCGTTCCTCGGGCGTCGCCACGGCGGCGAAGACCACCCTCGAAGAATTCGGCCTCGGTCACAGGCTGCACCATCGCCCCAGAGAGCTGTCCGGAGGGGAGCGCCAGCGCGTGGCGATCGCCCGTGCCCTGGGCAACGCCCCGGACGTCCTGCTTGCCGACGAACCGACGGGCAATCTGGACGCCCAGACCGGGCGCGAAATCCTGGATCTCCTCAAAGAGCGCCATGAAGCGGGTCTGACGATCATCATGGTCACCCATGACCCCAAGGTCGCGGCCTATGCGGACCGGATCGTGGAGCTGGAAGACGGATGTATTCGGACCTGAGCCGCGATAGAACGCCCATTTTACAGGCCAAAACGACCGAGAACGAGCAAGATTCCCGGCCACTGAATACCGGTGGTTTCCGTCTCGAACGATTTTTTGAACCAAATAGGTGTGGTTTCAATCATAAATTGTGCGTATCTTTCGCCTAAGCGTTTCGCCACGCGCTTTTGGGGTCATATGTTGAATATGACGCCATCCCGCCGGGAATGGCCGGTGTGGCAACCTAGAGATAAGTCTGTTTCCGGCTGCTAGAAGGGGCGAAAATAATGATTAAAGACAGGTGCGATGGCGCAGCAGTGACCATCATGAGTTCTGTATGTGCGGGAATCATCGCCATGCTCTCCGGGGGAGAGGCAGCAGCGGACATTCTCAGGGTGCCGAGTGAGTACCCGACGATCCAGGCCGGCATCGATGCCGCATCAGATGGTGACAAGGTTCTGGTCGACCCCGGAACCTACGACGGACCCATTCGTTTCTACGGCAAGGCCATCACCGTCCAGGGTGTCAGCAACAACCTTGGTGGACCGCCCCAGATCAACTCGACCACCGCAGTCGTTCGCTTCGTCGACGGCGAGAGCCTCTCATCGACGATCGACAACTTCACGATCATCGGTGGCGAAGGCCCGATCGGTGGCGGTATCAAGGTTTCGAACTCCTGTGCCACCATCAAGAACTGCACCGTCCAGGGAACAGCACGTCTGCGCGGCGGCGCAATCTGCGTCGAGTTCGGATGCGCCAAGATCGAGAACACCTTCGCAATCGGTCAGACCCAGTTCGGCGCGCCGGGTGGCGGACTCTGCGCGTACGAGTCGAACGTCGACATCGAGAACTCCTTCTTCGAAGGACTCTCGTCAGGACCTGGTGGCGCGGTCGCTGCCATCAACTCATCGGTCAGCCTTGACAACGTGACCTTCGGCAACAACCCAAGCGGAATCCCGTTCATCGGCGCGATCGCCAACGGCTCAGGCGGTGGCTTGTATGCCAGCAACAGCACCGTATCCACCATCACGAGTTGCAGCTTCCAGGGCTGTGCCGTTCAGGGCGCCGCTCTGGCCACCGGCGGTGGCATTGCGCTCATCGGCTCAACGCTCGGTGCCCTCGAGAGCACCACCTTCACTGGCTGCAACGCTTCGGCCCAAGGCCTCTCAGCAGGCGGCGGACTCTTCTCTGACACCGGCCTCGGAAACACGGTCCCCATCGGATGCTCGTTCACCGGTTGTTCAGCAGTGTCGGTTGGCGGCGACCTTGATGGCGACGGCATCCCTGAAACAGATGGTGTCGGTACCGGTGGTGCAATCTGCTTCGGAATCTACGCCGCCCCAGGGGGCAAGGACGACGAACCGCTGAGTTGCGACCCCGGCCTCGGACTGACCGTCAAGGGATGCAGCTTTGCCGGCAACATTGCCGGCAGTGCCTACGGCGAAGATGGCCAGGCTGCGTTCGGAGATCCTAATTTGGAATGCCTCTTCCCCGACGGCATTGCACAAGGCGGCAACATCAGAGTCTGTGGCGACTTGCTGGTCTACCACTCCACCTTCCACGAGCCTCCACCGCTTGCCGGCGGACTGAGTGCCGGAGGGACCGCACAGGGCAGCCTGGGTGCAGAAGGCGGCGGCATCTGGGCCGGCACCGGCAACATCACCCTCTACAACACGACCATGAACGACTGCAGGGCCAACGGCGCTGTCGTTGAACCCCTCCAGCCCAGTGGGTCAGAGGAACCAGAACCGTGCGAAGAGTTTCACTGGGAGGGCTACGCCCAGGGCGGCGCGATCTGGACGGAAGGTCGAGTCTCGCTCTACAACTCGATCGTCGGATTCCGAGAAAATGAATTCGGAGACGGTGTCCCCACCGCATTCGGCTGTTCAGCACAGGCGATCACCGACGCGGCTGGCGGCGGTATCTACGCGCTGGGCGGAGTCGACCTGATCGTTGAATCGATCGAGGACGGTGCCGAGTGCCGCGTCCATGCGTGCGTTGCCGTTTCGACCAACGAGATCGTGCGCTTCTACTCATTCCCCAACCCCGTCGACGACGCAGATGGCAACGGCATCCCGCAGAACCCGATCGGTGGCGGCGGCATCTATGCCGGTGACGCCGGAGTCGTCACCGACGGCGCAGAGATCTCCCTCTGCAGAACCAACCACAATGGCGGTGGCATCTACTGTGGCAGCCTGAATGCCAACAACACGGATTTCATCCTGAACGACATTCCTGCAACTGATCCTGAGTTCCCCATCGGTGTCTGCTGCCTGCTTGACCCGCTGTCAGGCGAACCCCGACCCGGACTGGGCATGGGCGGCGCTGTCTACGTGTGGAATGATGACGATCCCTCCGAACCGAACGTCGAGCTGTTCAACTGCGAATTCCAGGCCAACTTCTCGCAGGGCGATGTCTTCAGGCCTGACCCGGTCGACGAAGACACCTGGTTCGAAGGAGGCGGAGGCGCACTGACGACCAGTGGTTCGATCGTGATGAACCAGATCGAACTCGATGCCAACGGCGGCCGACGAGGCGGAGGCATCTACGCTGTGGGCGGTATCACCGCGAACAACGTGACCGCGGTTTCGAACGTCGCTCAGCCGCAGTCTGCTCCGGAAAGCCAGTTGATCGACATCTCAGGCGGAGCGATCACTGCAGGCGGTGACATGGTCATCAGCAACAGCCTGTTCGAAGGCAATCTTGTGAGCAACCCCCTTGGGGCCTCTCTGGGCGGCACCCTGTGCGCAGGAGGCTCGGTCTCCGTGACCAACTGCGAATTCCGGAAGAGCTGGGCTCTCGGCGCCTTCGGTCAGTACCCCGGCGGTTCGGCAGCCGGTGGCGCGATCTTCGGCATGGGCGTCTCGGCCACGGACTCCTCCTTCTATCTGAACAGCGCCACTGGGGACGTCGATGCGAATGATGATTTGCCCCCGGCAATCATCGCAGGTCCAGTGGGCGGTTCGATCGCATCAGAAGGCTCCCTCAACCTCGACAACTGCGACTTCAAGCGTGACTTCGTGCTTGGATTCGGTGGTTGCGTCTGGGTCAGTGGCCCGGAGGACGAGGATCCCGCCGACATCATGATCGACCGAACCACGATCCAGTACACCAGCGCTGATGCCTCGGGTGGCGCGATCGATGCCTCCAACATCGGCATCGCGATGATCATCGACTCGACTTTCGATGACAACAGCGCTGCAGACAATGGCGGAGCGATCAACATCGAGAGCGCCGTTGACCTGGCCATCAACGACTGCTACTTCAGGCGAAACTCGACCTTGAACGGCAACGGTGGCGGAATCAACATCGGAGGCGTCTCAAGCAACTACGTCATCAGCCAGACCGCTTTCGGAGCCAACTCCGCCGGGGATCTCGGCGGCGGCTTCTACACCGAAATGGCCGATGGCCAGAGCATCCTGGTGAATGACTGCACCCTGGTCTGCAACAGCGCGACCAATGATGGTGGTGGTTTCTTCGTGAACGGTGGCAGCATCTTCGAGGGTGCTGGGCTGCGAATCGAAAGCAACAATTTCAGCGACAACAACCCCAACAACTTCAATGACGACCAGGGCAACGTCGACGACTGCAACGGTGTCCCCGAGAAGTGCGGGAACCGAATCGAAGAAGTCGAGGACGGTGCGCTGGACTGCAACCAGAACGGCTGCTTCGACGAGTTCGAGATCATCGCGGGCCTCAAGGCGGACTGCAACGTCAACGGAATCCCCGATGACTGCGACATCGCCGACGGCACCAGTGGTGATGCCGACGGCAACGGCGTTCCCGACGAATGCGTCGACGGCGACTGCGACGGCGACGGCATCCCGGACAGCGTTGAGATCGGTTCCGGCAAGGAACAGGATTGCAACAACAACGACATCCCGGATTCCTGTGATATCGCCAGCGGCGAAAGCGAAGACTGCGATGAGAACGGCGTGCCGGACGAGTGCGATCTCGCCGAAGGCGGCACTGCCGAGGACTGCAATGGAAACGGTGACCCGGACTCCTGCGACATCGCGGATGGCTTCAGCCTCGACTGCAATGCCAACAACATCCCCGACGAGTGTGAGCTTGCCGACGGCAGCGCGCCTGACTGCAACGGGAACGAAATCCCCGACGCATGCGACATCGCCAGCGGCTTCAGTGAAGACTGCAACGGGAACACCAGACCCGACGAGTGCGAAGTGGCGGACGGAAGCGTTTCCGACTGCAACGACAACGGACGTCCGGATGACTGTGACATCGCAGGCGACTTCAGCCTCGACTGCAACGGCAACAAGACGCCGGATGAATGCGACGTCGCAGACGGCACCAGCCCCGACTGCAACGGAAACAACGCGCCCGATGACTGCGATATCGCAGACGGCACCAGCATCGACTGCAACCTCAACGAGATTCCTGATGACTGCGATCTCGCAGATGGAACCGCAGAGGACTGCAACGAGAACCTGGTTCCGGATGAATGCGATATCCAGGAAGGCGGAGGTTCCTCCGACCAGGACGAGAATGGTATCCCGGACGAATGCGAATGCATTGGTGACGTGAACTTCGACGGCCTGGTCAATGGCGCCGACCTCTCCGCACTGCTCGGCAGTTGGGGAGAACCCGACTTCGACCTCAACGGCGACGGCATCGTCGACGGCCTCGACCTGTCGATCCTGCTCGGCACATGGGGCATCTGCCCCTGACCGACACGGGGCCCCGCCCCTGAGTCAGCCACTACCGGCTGGGATCGGTGCGCATCGCGCATCGATCCCAGCCGGTTTCCATATCCGGGACTCATGTTTGCGAATCATCCCGGTGGCCACGGGCAGGATGTGTGGCCGGGCCGTTCAGTCGTTGGTCAGATGCCACTCACGTGCGAAGCGAACGAGCCTGTCGGCACTTGCGCCGTACTCCGAGACCATGGCTTCCCGCCAGTCTCCGCCTGCCTTGACCTCCCGCACCCAGTCCGCGAAGCCGTATCGGTTCTGGTCGATCATGTAGTGGACCAGCAGGTAACTCGCACCGTATCCAACGCCGTCCGGGCCGGGCCAGGACCCGTCTTCGTAGTTCATCTCCATGATGGCCTCGAGCCGACCACCACCACGAATGAAGTCGAGTCCCTGTCTTCTTCGTGCGGCATCCAGGGTCCTGCCGGGGACGATGTTGTCGGCCGCCCAGTCGGCAAGACCTTCGTTGGCCCAGGTCGGAAGGCGCTTCGGAGTCACGAAACGATGCATCATCCCGTGCACCGCCTCATGAACGAGAACCGATGCGAACAGGAAGTCATCCGGAGTGCGATAGGTGTTCACGAAGACCTTGGGCCCGATGCTGTGACACAGTCCCACCACCCCGGCAGGTACCTTCTGGTTGAAGCCATGGGCCTCGATGAGTCGGAACTGACCCTCCTCGCCGGCGATGATGACGACGGCCTTGCCCCAGAACAGGTTGATCGGGCGCCCCTGCACCTCGGGGAGGTCGAGCAACGTCGCGATCTTGCGATACATCTGGTCGAGATCCCTGATGACTCCCCTTGGATCGCCCGGAGCATTCACCAGGTAGACGAGGAAGTAGTCGGTCTCGATCGGCTCCGTCTCGGGAAGCCCAGCGTCACTGAGGAGTGCCGCGGTCTCCTCACGGAGATCCAGGACCGCCTGGGCCTGCTCTGCATCGGTCTGTACAGGCCATGGAGAGGCCGCCCAGGCCTTCCCCTCGGGCATTGACTCCTGGAGTCGTTGCGCTGCTCGAAGCCGTTCAGCCTCCGCCTGGGCACGTTCGAAAGCAGCAGCACGCTCGCGAGCAGCTTCAATCAGGGGACGGCTTGCCGGATCAAGGGCGAGGGCGCGCCTGAAGGTCTGCTCCGCACGATGATCGGCCTCAGGGTCGACACGACGCAGCTGGAGCTCCCCAAGGAAGACCAGATCGGCAGCCACCCTGGCATCGATCAGCTCGAAGCAGACTTGATTCAGGGACCGGAGATCAAGCTCCTCCCAGGCATGGGTTCCGAAGGATCCGACGATCCCGTGGGAATCCCAGGATCGCAGACGCCCCCTGATGAGCTCCGGAGCACCCTCCAGGCGAAAATCGACCAGGATTTCCGGATCGAGCACCTGGACTCCGGACCCCCCCTCCTGAGCCTGTACGGGCATCCCGGCCCCGAGAACACAAGAGATCAAGGCCAGTCGGGAAGCATGTATCAAGTCAGGTGGTACCATCGCCGATCCAGTCTAGGCAGAAGATCGTACAGATCCATGGAGCCGCCCTGCTTTACGGGGGAGGTTCCCATGAAAATTCCGGCCGACACCTCGGTTATCGAGGAGAGGCCGGACCCAGTGGCACCCTCCGTGGTGCACGACACGAGGTGGGTACACTGTACGGATCGTGATTCAAGCGCCCTTCGGCGTGGATTTAAGGAGTGAGGCATGTTCGAACGTCTGACAGATCGAGCCCGCAAGGTGATGGCGCTGGCCAATCAGGAAGCCCAGCGGTTCAATCACGAGTACATCGGAACAGAGCACATCCTGCTTGGACTGGTGAAGGAAGGGTCCGGTGTCGGCGCCAACGTGCTGAAGAACCTGGACATCGATCTGCGCAAGGTGCGACTCGAGGTCGAGAAGCTCGTCAAGAGCGGACCTGAAATGGTCACGATGGGAAAGCTTCCCCAGACCCCTCGCGCCAAGAAGGTGATCGAATACGCCATCGAGGAAGCGCGCAACCTGAACCACAACTACGTCGGTACGGAACACCTGCTGCTCGGCCTGCTCCGAGAGCATGACGGTGTCGCCGCCCAGGTCCTGCTGAACCTCAGCCTGAAGCTCGAGGAAGTCCGCGAAGAGGTGCTCAACCTCCTCGGAGCGGGCGTGGACCAGGAGGAAGCCGCGGAGCCGGGCGAACCCCAGGCCTCCGGCGAGACATCGGCAGCCCCCCGCCGCGGCAAGAGCAAGACACCCGCGCTCGACAGCTTCGGCAGGGATCTCACGGAACTCGCCAAGGCACAGGATCTCGATCCGGTGATCGGGCGTGCCGAGGAGATCGAGCGCCTCATCCAGGTGCTCTGCCGCCGTACCAAGAACAACCCCGTCCTCCTCGGCGAAGCCGGTGTGGGCAAGACCGCGATCGTCGAAGGCCTCGCCCAGGCGGTGGTCGCACAGGAAGTCCCCGACCTCCTCTTCGACAAGCGACTGGTCGTCCTCGACCTCGCGATGATGGTCGCCGGCACGAAGTACCGAGGCCAGTTCGAGGAACGCATCAAGGCGGTCATGAACGAGGTCCGTCGGGCGAAGAACGTGATCCTCTTCATCGACGAACTGCACACCCTGGTCGGAGCCGGCGGTGCGGAGGGCGCGATCGACGCATCCAACGTGCTGAAGCCCGCGCTCGCCCGTGGCGAGATCCAGTGCATCGGTGCAACCACCTACGACGAGTATCGCAAGTACATCGAGAAGGATGCCGCACTCGAGCGTCGCTTCCAGTCGATCGCGGTCGAGCCGCCGAACGACGAACAGACCATCGAGATCCTCAAGGGCATCCGCGAGAAGTATTCGCAGCACCACCGGGTCGAGATCACCGACGAGGCGCTCCGTGCGGCCGTCGAGTTCTCCAACCGGTACATTCCCGCCCGTGTCCAGCCGGACAAGTCGATCGACGTCATCGACGAAGCGGGTGCACGACTGCGCCTCAAGAGCATGACCAAGCCGCCGAACCTCGCAGAACTCGAGGAGTCGATCGAGCGCCTCTCGATCGACAAGGACGACGCGGTCAAGAACGCCGACTACGAGAAGGCCGCCGAACTCCGCGACCGCGCCGAGAAGCTCCGCAAGGAGAAGGAAGAGGTCCACAAGGCCTGGCGTGAGTCGATGAACGAAGCAGTCGGCACCGTCAACGAGGAGGTCATCGCCGAGGTCGTCTCGAAGATGACCGGTGTCCCGCTGACCCGCCTCGACAAGGACGAGTCCGAGCGACTTCTCAAGCTCGAGGACGAACTCCACAAGTCCGTCGTCAGCCAGGACGATGCGGTCAAGGCCGTCGCCAGGGCGATCCGCAAGGCACGCTCCGGACTCAAGGACCCCCGCCGCCCCATGGGCTGCTTCCTCTTCGTCGGCCCCTCGGGTGTCGGCAAGACGCTGCTCGCCAAGGCGCTCGCCGGGTTCATGTTCGGTGACGAGGATTCCCTCATGTACCTGGACATGTCCGAGTACATGGAGAAGCACAACGTCAGCCGACTGGTCGGCGCTCCTCCCGGATACGTCGGTTACGAAGAGGGCGGCCAGCTCACCGAGCGCATCCGTCGTCGCCCGTACGCCGTGGTGCTCCTGGACGAGGTCGAGAAGGCTCACCCGGACGTCTTCAACATGCTCCTCCAGATCATGGAGGAGGGACGACTCACGGACTCCTTCGGTCGGCACGTCGACTTCAAGAACATCATCCTGATCATGACGAGCAACCTCGGTGCCGACATCATCAAGGGTGGAGCAAGCTTCGGTTTCAGCAAGAAGGAAGCCGTGCAGGACCACGAGAAGATGAAGAAGGCGCTCAACGCCGAGGTCGAGAAGTTCTTCCGACCGGAATTCATCAACCGCCTGGACGAGACGATCGTCTTCAAGCCCCTGGTGAAGGACGACCTGAACCACATCATCGAGTTCGAACTCGGCAAGGTTCGAGAACGACTTGCCGCCAAGGGCATGGAGCTCGAGCTCGACCAGCTGGCCAAGGACTTCCTCATCGACAAGGGCTACAACCCCGACTTCGGTGCCCGTCCCCTGCGCAGGGCGATCGCCCAGCACATCGAGGACCCCCTCGCGGAAAGCCTGCTCTCAGGCGACTTTGGCGAAGGCCATCTCATCAAGGTCACCCGGAAGGAAGATGCCGAGCATCTCTACTTCGAGGCGGAGGACATTCCCAACAAGGATGACTCCCCCGAGAACGAACCGGAACCCAGCACCGCCTGAGCAAGGCGATATTCAGAATCACCCCACAGGGAGGCATGCTGCAAGGCATGCCTCCCTGTTCATTTCATGCAGCAGCAACGGTTGTTCCTTCCGCAAAAAGAGAGGCCGACACGAATGGCGCAGCCCGCCGATGAAGCACCCAGGACTGGACTTTTCCGCACAGATTCACACCGAACATCGCAACTTCAAACTCATGCAAGACAACCCTGCTGGAGCACGTGAGGCCCTCTGCCAATGCCTGCAGCTGGCCCCACAATCGGAAATGACCCGGGATTTGCAGGATCGAGCCTCGCAAATGCCCTCCCCTGCTGACCGAAGAGCTGATCTTGAGTACACTCACCGTTCGAATCATCGTTTGAGTGACCGTCAGAGGAGACACCCATGTTCGCACGAGTCCTGCTCGTATCCGGCCTTGCCATGACCGTCCTTTCTGGCTGCTCCAGCAGCAGCAAGATCGTGAGCGAAACCACGAAGCACTGGTCATCGGATCCGTACATCGCCGATGTCGATGGACCGAGTCGATCCGGCAATGCCGCAAGGATCCTCGATCACGCGCCGCTCCCGGCCAGCGTGACGATGCAGATTTCCGCCCTCCGCGTCCCGGTCCACGCCGAACCGAATGTTCAGTCACCGGTGGTCGGCACACTCGATCAGGGCGACGCGATCACCGTCCTGGAGTGGTCACGTTTCTACCGCATCCCGAGCACTTCGCTCATGAACGAACATGGCGATGGCGAATTCGCTCCTACCTGGGCATATGTCGAGAACAGCAAAGTCTCCGGCTACGTGGGTGCTCGAAGCCTGGTCGCGCCTCAAGTCCTCATGTCGGCTGACGAAGACACCGACAAGGGATTCACGAAGGACAGCAACAAGCGTGTCGCTGCCAAGGGCCTTGCAGGCTCGCCGCGCCTCGATGGCGCGGACTATGAGGCGATCGAAGGCCTGCTTGCCAACGCTGGTCACCCGGCGACCGGTTATCGCCAGTCAGACATCGTCATTCTCGATGCCGACCCCTACACGATGAACGAGGACACACTCGATCTCGCAAGCGTCGACCTCGAAGATCATGATCCCGCCCTCGTAGCCGCCCTGATTGCAGCGGCCATGGCTCCAGAAGAAGCCGTGACAGAAGACGCAGCTGCAGATGACGAAGCTGCAGATGACGCGGCCACAGATGACGCGGCCACAGAAGACGCGACTGAAGATGACGCAGCCACAGATGACGCGACTGCAGACGATGCGGCTACAGACGATGCGGCTACAGAAGACGCGGCTGCAGAAGAAGACAGCGCTGCAGCAACGGACATGCTCGACGAATTGTTGGAAGTGGTGCTCAGCGATAACGCCAAGATGTCGGCAGCGATCGATGGCGTCGTGCAGGAGCTGCTCGAATCCAGTCAGCCAACCCCTCTCGATGAATTCCTGCTGGGCCGAGAAGCGGCCGCCTACATCCTCGGCTCCGCACCAGCCCTCGCCGCAGACGACCCACGAAGCATCATCGTCGGCGCGGTCGGCCACGAATTGTCACGCCACTCAACGATGCCCTATCCGCTCGCAGGCTACATCTTCACCGTCCAGGATGATGATGAAACGATCAATGCGATGGCGACCCCGGGTGGCATGATCTTCCTGACCACCGGCCTGCTCGACTTCGTGGAATCGGACGACGAACTCGCAGTGATCATCGGACACGAGATCGCGCACGTCGAGGAACGACACTGCATCAAGGCCGCGATCGAAGCCGGCTACGACGACTTCCCCGCGTACCGCCGGATTTTCGAGCTGATGAGCGACGGCCTTCTCCCGGACGTCATCGCGAGCATGCTCGCCGACGTCGACATTCCGGACGACATGAAGGTGATGGCGCGTGATGAGGCGATGGCGCAGGTCGAAACCGCCGCGAACGATGGTTTCAAGGCTGTCGTCGAAGCAGTCATCGAAGTGAGCATGCGTGGGCCGAACCTGGCCAGCGAAACTGCAGCGGACATCCGTGGCATGTCGCTCGCCTCCGCAGCGGGGTACGACCCCAACGCACTGCTCAACGTGCTCGCCAGAATCAGCCGGGCCACTGGCTCCTACGGTGGCGTGGTCTACTCAGAGGAACGCTACACGGACGCTGACCAGCTCGTCTCCTACCTGCCAACCACGAACCGAGCACCTGGAAACCGGGTACTTGCCTGCCTGCAGGACCAGGAAACGCATGCCAACGTGTTCGACCGGGCACAACCGACCCTTACGGACAGTCGGGTCATGCTCCTCAGCGCAGGTGGAAACGCACCGTTCATTCCATCCGAGCCACGAGAAACCGCAGCAGAACCGATCAGTTCAATCGTTCTTGCGATGCCTGAACCCGAAGTCGATCCCGAGATGTCGGACATGGAAGAGGAGTCGATCGAAGTCGCTTCCGAAGACGGCATGTCCGAAGATGGCATGACTGATGATGCCGATACCGAAGAGACGACCGAAGAGACCGGAGGCGCCATCGTCGTGGTTGCTGAAGAGGGCTCTGACACCGACGCAGAACCTGCATCGGACCCCGAGCCTGCAACGGAAACCCAGGTTGCCATGGACGAGACGACGGACTCCGATTCCGCAGTCGAGCCCGAACCGGCTCCTGAGCCCGCACCGGAACCCGAACCCGCGCCGGAACCCGAACCCGCGCCGGAACCCGAGCCTGCGCCAGAACCCGAGCCCGAACCCACTCCGGAACCCGAACCCGAGGTTGAACCTGCCCCCCTCCTGCCGATCTCCTTCCACTGGATGAAGGAAGTCAGCGGCCTGGACTTCGGCAGGCAGGCAGACGAGGGCGAGCGCTCCTACTACGACTCCTTCGCGGAACGTCGTACAGGGCACACCATGCGATTCGTCCGGTTCGAGATCCCTGCCCACCAGGAACTGCCGATCAAGGGTCCGTTCGAGGTTGGTGCCGAAGTCCTGCTGATCCCCGACACCCACAGGCTCTCCCTCTGGTCATGTCGGAATGGCGTGAAACAGAAGAAGGTCAGTCGCTACGGAGAGGCAAGCCAGATCCATGAGGAGGACACCTCCCTCGAGATGGTGAACACGACTCCCAATGCGATCGTTGGCTGGCTCATCCTCAGCGAGCCGATCGAAGACTGATGCCCCCCGGGCTCTCCTCCCTCGGGGGGAGAGCCTGCCGGGCTATCGGATCATCAGCCACTTGAAACCAGATGACTCACGAACCACGTCGAACTCGGTGAAGATGAACTGTTCACTGAGTCGAGGGTGCATTCGGTAGCGGACGCCGTTGGAAGGGATCGCCTCCTGGACGACGTCCGAGCTGTAGAGCGCGAACCCCATGCGATTGAAGGTCTCCATCATCGCAGGACGATTCTCCTCGCAGAAGGTGGCGAAGTCGTCGAAGCTCCTGCCCTCTCGTTCGTAGGCAGAACGGGTTCTCGTGGCCAGAAGTTGATCCCAGATCAACTGGTATTCGCGCTGGCGTATGCATCGCTTGGCATGAGCCAGCACATGCTCCGGCGCCGCCGTGCGCAGCACGACACTGCCGTCAGTTGATTCGACGCGAATGTTGGTGTCAGCAGAGGTCGCCTGAGCCTCGCCGTTCTCACCGGGCGAGGCCGTGGCAAAGGGGTCCTGGTCGAGAAACCGGACCACGGTTCCATTATCGAGCGTCACCTCGTCAAGGAGTTCCTGCTCCGAGGCCTCCTTGTAGAAGGCGGGGCGCTTGTGGTATTCGATTCGGTAGGGGGTGCATCCCACCGTACCCAGAACGAGGAGGACCACACCCGCATGAAGACCATGATGCAGGCCGGTCCGCATGTTCATCCACCCCTGCCATAGGCGCCGGAGGGGGTCGCGGACGGTCGATACTCGGGCATCTTGAAGGGCGCGATCCAGAGCTGGCTGGTCTTGCCCGGATCACGCTGGCCCGTCCACATCATCATCGTCCCCGTGGAGTCGAACACCGGAAGGACATCCGCACCATCAGCCTCGGTCACCCGCCGCCGTGCAGTGCCGTAGCGGACATGCGGTGGCTGAGCGTCCAGATCCGAAGCCGCGTCCACGATGAAGACCTCGTAGTTACGATGCCCCATCTCACTGGTCCCGTAGACGATGTGCCGCCCTTCCGGATGCCAGAAGGGGCACCAGTTGACGTGGGCGTTGTCGGTGAGCTGATACTCCCGCTCGATTCCCGTGAGTTCACCGGACTCGTCCCTCGCCAGATCCGCGACGAAGATCTGCAGGAGATTGTTGCCATGCCGGTCGGATCGATAGCAGATCCGTTCCCCATCAGGAGAGAAGAACGGGCCCCCGTCATAGCCGGGAGCGGTGACCAGGGGAATGATCTCATCGGTCTCCAGATCCTTGACGAAGATGTCGCCCTGCCCCGAATCGAGGGAGCAGAAGAGCAGGTAACGGCCGTCCGGTGAGACCGAACATTCCGCCACGTAGGCGGTTCCATCACCCTCCACGACCTCGAGCGATCCGACCGAACCATCGGCATCGTCCAGCCTCGTCTTCACCACGCGCATCTGGGGCGGGAACATCCAGCGGTATCGGCCGCTCCCCCGCTGGTACCCCGGTGCATTCGACTCCGTCGGGGGAACCACCGTCGAAGCGAACCACAGAAGATCCGGGTCCACCGAATCGAACCAGCCGCAGGTGTTGGCCGTCCCTTCGGGGGAGACCCGCCGGATGTCCTGGAGTTCGAACTTGCCGTCGACGTCGACCAGGTCGGCGACGAACATCGCGTAGAAGGGATCCTCGATCTCCCCTTCTCCGACTCGCTCCACCGCCTGGAAGATGACCTTCGAACCGTCGGGGGAGAAGTAGGCCTCTCCCGCCTTGGCGAACTGATCGTGGAAGGTGAGCTGCTGGGGTGCTCCGAGGAATTCTTCGTCGCTGACGATGGCCGGCGAGGCGGAGAGAACGGCAAAAACAATGGCGGCGGTGATGTTCATGGGTTCAGGATTCTATACCTTCCACACACCAGATGACCGACGCACTCCCCATCATTTTCATGGATCGACACCTCGTGCTGTTCGACAAGCCTTCCGGACTGCTCTCCGTGCCGGGTATCGGCCCGGAGAAGGCCGACTGCATGGCCAGCCGAGCGGCTTCCGCGGTCGATGGCGCACGAATCGTCCACCGGCTGGACCGGGACACCTCCGGGGTGATCCTGATGGCACGAGACGCCGACACACACCGGGAACTCTCGAGACAGTTCCATGATCGCGAAGTCGACAAGCAGTACCAGGCGATCGTCGTCGGTGACGTCCTCGGCGAAGAGGGACTCATCGATGCTCCGATGCGCAAGGACATCGACCGCCCCCCTCGCCAGAAGATCGATCCTGAACACGGGCGTTCGGCACGCACCAGCTGGCAGGTGCTCGAGCGAATGGATGAACCGGTCCGTACCCGACTCCGTTTCCAACCGGAAACAGGCCGGAGTCACCAGCTCCGGGTACACGCCCTCCAGCTCGGCCATGCGATCATCGGTGATGATCTCTACGCTCCGCCGGATGTCGTCGCAATGGGGAACCGCCTGATGCTCCATGCGGAAGCACTCGGGTTCACACACCCCGCGAGCGGAGAGCGCGTTGAATTCAGGGCCGAAGTCCCCTTCTAGTCACTTCGACGGAAACGGGCCGTCGTTGAACTCCCCGAGCATGTTCATCCAGAAGGCGATGTCGTCATCGGTCCCGGCTTCACCATCAGGTCCCGAACTCAGGAGTTCGACGAGGAGGAGGTCCGCCGCCTCCTGCTCCACGAGGGCGCTGGTGCCGTGCTTGATCGCGAAACGCCGTCCCCATGCATCCTCGGCCTTGACGCCCTCGAGTGCGTCTGCGAACACGGACGCGTTCTTCGCAGGGCTTCCCGGCGCATCAAGCGCCGCCCACGTGACGACACAGACTCGAGCCATCCGGAATGCGTTCTCCCGGGTCGTGTTTCGATCGGTCTCCTCACGAGCGGTCCGCATCGGGTTGCCGCGGTCACGGCGTGAACTCGTGTCGATCTCGAAGCGGCCGGGAACGATCTCGGATGGATACACGTTGTTCGTCCGGTCCGCATCCGCGATCTGTCGATGCACATCGATCCGGACCGAGGCCAGGGACTGATCGGAGACGAAGAGCTTCGAGAACACCTCCGGATTGCGCTTCCAGATCTCTGCAGGGAGCATCAGCTCCTCGACCGAGCCATCGGCCCAGACCAGCGTGAGGGGAAGCGGCATGACCACCCCCCCGTGATTCCGGAAACGAACCACGTTGAAGTGCAGGGGTCTGTCATGGAGCCGCTCGATGAGTTCGCGATCATCGGACGCAAGCCGGCGCATCAGGTTGCGGTAGTTCCGTCGATCCCCTTCCGTGACATCCAGTTCGTCGAAGGTGTTGTAGAAGTCGAGGAGCTCGGGATGCAGATCGGTTCGCCGTTCGAGCGGGGCGTTCCGCTCGGTGGTGATCGAGTCGGCCTGTGCGTCGCGCTCCGCCTTGCGGGCCGGCTTGGAGAGATCGGGATCCAGCGGATCGATCGTGAAGTCGTAGAGCTTCTCGACCGCGACGTCCACGTGGTCGGTCCCGTAGAACCAGCCTCGCCAGAACCAGTCGAGATCGGTTCCTGAGGCGTCCTCCAGGGTCCTGAAGAGATCCGCCGGTTCGGGACGACGGAACGCCCAGCGTCGGCAGTACTCCCGGAAGGCGTAGTCGAACTGCTCGCGGCCGAGCACCGTCTCACGCAGGATGTTGAGGGCGGTCGCCGGCTTGGCGTAGGCATTGTTGCCACGCTGGAGGATCGACTCGCCGTGGGTCATGATCGAACGCTGCCGTTCGGAGAGCATGAAGGGGATGATCGACTGCGGCTCCCCGCGACGCGAGGGATAGTCCTCCTCCCAGGTCTCCTGGGCGAGGAACTGAACGAAGGTGTTGACGCCCTCGTCCATCCAGGTCCACTGCCGCTCGTCGGAGTTAATGATCATC